>NZ_JBZDPT010000004.1:0-386284 GCF_058270035.1 Mycobacterium shunyiense
CCCGGCCCACCCTGGACTACGACACCCCCGCCCAACGCCTCGCCACCCTCATCAACCAAGCCGCATAGCCGATGTTGCGCTAACCACTTGACTTTGAGACGCGATCTACAGCCCTGGTGTAGAAAACGGCGGTGCGGCAGTGTGAGGGGCGGCGGCAAAAAGGCGGTGCGGCAGTCCGAAGAGACCCCAAACTAGTGCGCGAAATGCCTTGCACCGGTGAGGTAGAGCGTGATGCCCGCCGCCTCGGCGGCGGCGGTCACCTCGGCGTCACGCACCGATCCACCCGGGTGCACGACAGCCTTGACGCCAGCGTTGGTCAGCGTCTCCAAGCCGTCGGGGAACGGGAAGAAGGCATCGGAGGCACCGACCGAACCGGGCACGCGGTCGCCCGCACGCTGCACTGCCAGTCCGGCGGCGTCGACGCGATTCACCTGTCCCATACCGACACCCACGGTGGCGCCGTCCTTGGCGATCACGATCGCGTTGGACTTCACCGCGCGGCAGGCCCGCCAGGCGAAGACCAGATCGCTCAGCGTCTGCGGATCGGCCGGCTCACCGGTGGCCAGGGTCCAGTTGGCGGGATCATCGCCTTCGGCGTCGAGTGCATCGCGCTGCTGAAGCAGGACGCCGCCGCTGATCTGGCGCAGCTCGATGCCGCCGACCAGAGGCTCGGAAGCCACCAGGATGCGGATGTTCTTCTTGCGCGCCAGGATTTCCACTGCGCCGGCCTCATAGGCCGGGGCGATGATGACCTCGGTGAAGATGTCGGCGACGGTCTCGGCCATCTCGACACTGACCTCGGTGTTGGAGGCGATGACGCCGCCGAACGCGCTCAGCGGATCGCACTCGTGGGCCTTGCGATGCGCGTCGGCGACGGATTCCGAGGAGATCGCGATGCCACACGGGTTGGCGTGCTTGATGATCGCCACGCAGATCTCTTCGTGGTCGAACGCCGCCCGCCACGCCGCATCGGCGTCGGTGTAGTTGTTGTAGGACATCTCCTTGCCGTGCAGCTGCTCGGCCTGGGCCAGTCCGGGCCACGCGGAGTCGTCGCGGTACACCGCGGCCTGCTGATGCGGGTTCTCGCCGTAGCGCAGGACCGCGCTGCGGTGCCAGGTACCCCCGAACCACTGGGGCAAGGACGCAGGCACCGAATCTTCCGCGGGCGCCAGCGTCGACCCCATCCAGCCGGCAACGGCCACGTCGTACTCGGCGGTGTGCCGGAAGGCCAACGACGCCAGCTTCTTCCGCTCGTCGAGGGTGAAACCGCCCGCGCGGACCGCGGCCAGCACGCCGTCATAGCCCAGCGGATCCACGACCACGGCCACGCTCGGGTGGTTCTTGGCGGCCGCGCGAACCATGGACGGCCCGCCGATGTCGATCTGCTCGACACATTCGTCCACCGACGCCCCGGACTCCACGGTCTCGGTGAACGGGTAGAGGTTCACCACCACGAGCTCGAACGCCTCGACCTCGAGCTCGGCCAGGGCCGCAACGTGTTCGGGCTTGCGGGTGTCGGCCAGCAGGCCGGCGTGCACGCGCGGGTGCAGGGTCTTGACGCGGCCGTCGAGCACCTCGGGGAAGCCGGTGACATCTTCGACTGGGGTCACCGGAACACCGGCGGCGGCAATGGTTTTGGCGGTCGACCCGGTGGAGACGATGGCCACGCCCGCCTCGTGCAGGCCGCGGGCCAGATCGGCCAGCCCGGTCTTGTCGTAGACACTGATCAGCGCTCGCCGGATCGGTTTCTTCTCGCTCACGCTGTCATCCTCAACATCCGATGGTCGCCTTTCGTCCAGTCCAGGTCACGCCGCGGGTTGCCAGCGCGGCCAACACATCCACCAGCAGTCGACGTTCGACCACCTTGATGCGCTCATGCAAAGTCTCTTCGGTGTCATCATCGAGCACCTCGATGGCCTGCTGGGCCAGAATCGGCCCGGTATCCATGCCGGAGTCCACGAGATGCACCGTGCAGCCCGTCACCCGCACGCCGTACGCCAACGCCTCGGGCACCGCATGCGCCCCGGGGAACGCGGGCAGCAGTGCGGGGTGGGTATTGACGACGCGGCCGGGGAAACGGGAAAGGAACTGGCCGCCCAAGATTTTCATGAACCCGGCCGAGACCACCAGGTCCGGCTGGTGCTCGGCGGTGGCCTCGGTGAGCGCGGTATCCCAGGCGCCGCGGTCTGGATGATCGCCAAGTCGCACGGTGTACGACGGCACCCCTGCCGCGGCCGCGATGTCCAGCGCGGCACATTTGCGGTCGGTGCCGACTGCGACGACGCGCGCCGGATAGTCGTCGACGGCGGCGGCCAGTAGCGAGGCGAGCAACGACCCGGTCCCCGAAGCCAGCACTACCAGCCGTGCCGGTGCACTCGGAGGCACTTGTAACGGTTGCTGCACGCGCAGCAGCCTAGTCGCCCGCACGGCGCGGCTGATCGCCGGTCGCTGGGTCGTCGGGGATGTCGTCGACGATGAAGTGGTCCTCGGGATCGTCATCGAGGTCTTCATAACGCCGGGGGCTGGGTTCGTGGACGGTTTCCTGCACGTCGTCGTACTCGACATACCGATCGACGTACTCGGGCGCGGGCTCGTCGGCCTGCGTCTCCTCGGCCGACCAGGACACCAGCGGCTCGTCGGGTTCGAGCTCCGGTTCCGGGTCTGGCTCGTCGTAGGCGACGACGTCCTCGTCGACGACGTCGGTTTCAGGCTCTTCCTCAACCTCTGGTTCGGGCTGCGGGGCTACCGGCTCGGGCTCCGGCTTGGGCGGGGCCACCGGTCGGGGCTTGCGGGTCAGTCCGCCGGACATCGCCACCGTCAGTCCGCCGATCCCGACGAACCACAGGAACACCGCAGGCGCGAACGTCGCCTGATCCACCCCGACGGAACCGAAATTGCCCAGCCGACCGCCACCGGCGAAACCGGCCAGCGCCATCGTCACCGCGGCCAGCGCCGAGGCCACCAGTAACTTCCCGGTAGCCGCCCCGATCGGGAGCGGCCGTCGTGCACACTGCTGACCCACCGCCACGGCCGACGCCGCCCCCACGATCAGGAGCGCCACCCAGATCGGGCCCAGCGGCGGCGTGGGCACCGCGGCCAGCACCGGCACCGCGGGAATGTCGCCGCCGAACACAGCGAACGAACTGAAGGCAGCCAACCCGACATGGGCGCTGGATCCCACTGCAATGGCAGAAGCCCCCACGATCACGTTGGGGATATAGAGGATCGACAACAGCGTCAGGCTGAGCTGGCCGAACAGGCTGTCGGTGATCGCGAACAGATCGTGCATCGTGCCCCAATGCACGACCAGGGACACCGCAGTCACCGCACCGGAAAGCCCGAACAGGGCGAGGACGCCGGCGACGGCGGCCCGGATCGCGTCGGGCAGCCAATCCGGCAGCGGCAGGACGGCCAACGTACGTCGACCCACTTTGGACCCGACGCCGATCAGCGCACCGATCACGTGCACCAGCAGCACGCTGCAGAAAGCCCGCAGGGCATTGGGGGTCTGTAGTTCGCCGATGACCGAGGCGGCGTCATGGATGACGGCCAGCAGGAGGGCCGCGATCAGAATGGGCCCGCCCAATGCCGAGGCGACGACCCAGCGGGTGACGAACCAGGAGGAATTCGGGGCGGTGGCCGCGGCGGTCGTGCGCGCGGTGCCCCAGACCATCGCCATCACCGGCAGCAGCGGCATCACACCCAGCTCGCGGCCGCCGATGGAGACTGGCACCTGGTGCACGCCCAGCCACATGCTGGCGATCGCACCGAGCGCGCCCGTCATATCGCTGTTGGCGATCAGTAGTTGCAACAACACAACCGCGGCGATGACCACCAGCGCGACGACGGACGGCCCGAACGCGACCCGGAGCAACTCACGCGCCTGGCGGGTGCCGACTGGCCGGTTACTCACTTGGTGGGCTGCTCCTCGCAATGATCGGCGCGTGCGCGGGAAGCGCACGCGCCGATCAGCTTACGACGGCGCAGGGCCAGATTGCTGTGAAGGCGGCTGCTGTGCCGGAGCGCCGGAGGGCGCCGAGGAGCCCGACTGCTGTGGCTGGCCGTAGGTGGGGTAGCCGGTCGGAGGCGTCGGCGGACCGCTCGGCTGCTGACCCTGCTGGCCCTGCGGGGACTGCACGGGGTAGCCACCGGTGTTCGGGCCGCCGGAGTAGCCGCCGTACTGCGAGGGATATCCGGGCTGCTGCGGCTGAGCCTGCTGGTAGGGCTGGCCACCGTGCTGCGGCTGGTGCTGCTGACCGTAGTACTGCGACGGGCCACCGTACTGGCCGTACTGCGGCTGCTGGTCGAACTGCGGCTTGGGCGCCGGGGGCGTGATGATGCCCGCTTCGAACAGGAGCGCGGCGATGGCGGCACCGGCCTGGACCAGAGTGAGGACCAGGAGAACCCAGATGGTCCAGTCGGCCGATCCACCGCTGGACACCACGGCGCCGATCACGAACAAGAACGGAATCGTCGCGATGGCTGCGACCACTCCCGTGTACTTGTTCTGCTTGGGCAGCAGGCTGACACCGGCCAAAAGACCTGCCAACAGTGGCAGCGCGACGAGCACGACCATTCCCTGCGAGGTCGAGGCATCGAGGGCGAAGCTCACAAAGTAGATGAGCAGGCCGGCGATGGCCACGACTGCCAGCAGGATCTCGGGCAGCTTGTTCTCGCCGGGTTGCGCGGCGGCCGGGGCCGCTGCCGGGGCTGCCGGAGCCGGTGCGGGGACCGCCTTGGCGAACTGCTGGGTGGCGTCGAACTGCGAACCCGACTGCGGGTTCGGCGGCGGGTATCCGGGATTACTGGGCGGGTAGGTCATGACCTCTCCTGTGCTATCAAGCTTCGCGACGTGTGTTCACGCAGGCATGAATACCGACCACGTGAGCGATTCGATCTTCCACGCTAGCGCACCCGCCTGGGTGCCGGGCGCGCGTGCGTGGTGTCAGCGCGGTCTCAAGCTGATACCAGGACGGGTGCGTCAGCGGAATCTGTTTCGGCTGCCTCGATTTCGCGAACCAGCGGCAGCACGTTGGCACCGAAGTACTCGATTTCCTCTTGGAAATGCAGGAACCCGCCGAGGATCAGGTCCACGCCACGTTTGCGGTAGGCGGCGATGCGTTCGGCGATCTGCTCAGGTGTGCCGATCAGCTGGGTGCGGAAGCCGTCGTTGTACTGCACCAGATCTTCGAAACTGGAATCGGCCCACATACCCTTCTTGTCACCCGTGGAGTTGCCGGCCTGTTGCACCGCACTGCGGAAGCCTTCGACCGCGGGCTTGTTGGCCTTGGCCACGATTTCGCGGAGGACTTCCTTCGCCTCTTTCTCTGTGTCGCGGGCGATGATGAACCCGTTGAGACCGAACTTCACCTCTCTATCTGCGTTGCGCGCGTGATCGCGTACCTCGACGAGCTGTTCGGTGAGGCCGTCGAAGTCTTTGCCGTTGGAGAAGTACCAGTCGGCGTGATAGCCGCCGTTACGACGGGCCGCGGTCGAGTTGCCGCCCTGGAACAGCTCGGGGTTGGGACGCTCGGGGGTGTTGAGCGGCTTGGGCTTGAGCGTGAAATCGTGGATCCGGTAGAAGTCGCCGCGGAAATCGACGTCGTCCTCGGTCCAGATCTTGCGGAGAACCTGCAGGAATTCCGCGCTGCGCCGGTAGCGCTCGTCGTGTTCGAGCCAGGGTTCACCCAGGTGGGTGAACTCGTCCTTGAACCAGCCGGAGACGACGTTGACGGCGAAGCGGCCATTGCTGAGGTGGTCCGCGGTGGCACCGAGCTTGGCCAACACCGCCGGCTGCCAGAGACCCGGATGAACTGCGGCGATGACCTTGAGCTTCTGGGTGGCCAGCAACAGGGCGAGACTGAAACTGGTGGATTCGTGCTGGTACTCCGCGCCGTAGCTGGCCTCGTAGCGAACCTGCGACAGCGCGTACTCGAAGCCGTTGACCTCCGCGGTCTGCGCGAGTTTCTTGTTGTACTCGTAGTTCCAGTCGGTGCGCTGCTCGATATCGCTGGTGACCAGGCCGCCACTGACGTTGGGCACCCAGTAGGCGAACTTGACGTGGTCGGCGATGCGTTCGGTCGTCATGCCGGTGATCCCAGCAAACGCATCGGCGCACGTCGCGGGTATCGCTCGCGGTGAAGTTTTCTCTTCGCCCCACCGCCCCACGAGACGCACCGTCTTGCTACTGAGACTGAAACACGTTCTAATTCTGGTCATGGACTATGGGCTTGTTCTCTTCACCAGTGACCGCGGCATCGCCCCGGCCAAGGCCGCCAAACTCGCCGACGATCACGGCTTCACGACGTTCTACGTCCCCGAGCACACCCACATCCCCATCAAGCGGGAGGCCGCTCACCCGACCACCGGTGACGAGTCTCTGCCCGACGACCGCTACATGCGCACCCTCGATCCATGGGTATCGCTGGGCACCGCGTGCGCGGTGACCTCGCGGGTGCGGTTGTCGACGGCCGTCGCGCTGCCCGTCGAGCACGACCCGATCACGCTGGCCAAATCCATCGCCACCCTGGACCACCTGTCCGGCGGACGCGTGTCACTGGGCGTCGGATTCGGTTGGAACACCGACGAACTCACTGACCACAACGTTCCCCCGGGCCGGCGCCGCACCATGCTGCGCGAATACCTGGAAGCCATGCGCGCACTGTGGACCCAGGAAGAGGCCTCCTACGAAGGCGAATTCGTGAACTTCGGGCCGTCGTGGGCCTGGCCCAAGCCCGTGCAGTCCCACATCCCGGTCCTGGTCGGAGCAGCCGGCACCGAGAAGAACTTCAAGTGGATCGCCAAGTCGGCCGACGGCTGGATCACCACACCGCGCGACTTCAACATCGACGAGCCCGTCAAGCTGCTGCAGGACACCTGGGCCGCCGCCGGGCGAGACGGTGCGCCGCAGATCGTGGCGCTGGACTTCAAGCCGGACCCGGAGAAGCTCGCGCACTGGCGTGAACTGGGCGTCACCGAAGTACTGTTCGGCCTGCCCGACAAGTCCGAGGCCGAGGTGTCGGCATACGTCGAGCGGCTCGCGGGCAAGCTCGCGACGTTGGTCTAGTTTCTGGGGCGCGCCTCACGCGCCGTTGCGGCCGACGCGCCGAAATCAACGCCATGGTCGTAAACGTTCGGGCGGTTTCAAGCGATGGATGCAACAGCGGGTGGTTTAGGTGGGTTTGAGAGTAGTTCGTCGAGGGTTTCGGCCGGTGTTTTCCAGCCCAGAGTGTGGCGTGGCCGGTTGTTGAGTTTGGCGGCCACGTAGTCGAGGTAGTCGGCGGGAAACACCGATAGGTCGGTGCCTTTGGCAAAGTATTGGCGCAACAGTCCGTTGGTGTTTTCGTTGGTGCCGCGCTGCCATGGGGAGTGCGGATCGCAGAAGTAGATATCGAGGTCGGCCGCCTTGGCGATCTCGATGTGGTTGGACATCTCGACGCCCTGATCCCAGGTCAGAGTTTTGCGCAGGATCGCGGGAAGCTGCGCCATTTTGGCCACGATCGCCTCCTGCACAGCCAGCGCCCCATGATCATCGGGAAGGTGCAGCAGCAGCACGAACCGAGTCGTGCGTTCGACCAGGGTGCCGATCGCTGACTTATTCTCGGCTCCGGTAATCAGATCGCCTTCCCAGTGCCCAGGTACCGCACGGTCGGCGACCTCGGGTGGACGCTTGCTGATGTTGACCATGTCGCGGATGCGGCCTCGGCGCTCCTCAGGGCGCCGTTGGGGTTTACGCAGGGCCCGCCCGGTACGCAGACACGTGTGCAGCTCGCGGCGCAGATTTCCCTTGCCCTGCACGTAAATCGACTGATAGATGGCCTCGTGAGACACCCGCATCTCCAGATCGTCGGGGAATTCCAACGGTAACCGGTGGGCGATCTGAGCAGGGCTGTGTTCCTCGAGCAGCCGCGCCTGCACTTCATCGTGCAGCCGTTCATGGGTGGCCAGCTTGCCCGGCTTGGGCCGCCGTGCGCGTGCATCGCAACGAGCTTGGGCGATCAGCGCGTCGTACTTAACCACTGCGGTGCGGCCGCTTTGGCGAGCCCCGAAGCGTTCTTTGCGCCGATAGCCGGATTTGCCGCCGTTGAGGCTGACCGGACCGCCGTTGACATCGATCTCATATTTGATCGTCGATGCCGGCCTGTGCAGACTTCGCCCGATCGAGTTCAGCGATTCGTAGTTGCTCACGCCGATCTGGATTCGGATCCGATCGGCCAGGTTCAATCGCGGCCGCGGTCCCGACTTCTTTGGGGTCGTAAATAGGGGCTTCACCCCGCCAGCGTCACCAAACCAGCGAACTCCGGTCGTTTCCGACACGCCAACGGCTACAGCCGCTTCCCGTGCGAGATGACCCTCGCTGATATGGGCCCAGAACTGTTCAACAACAGACCTCCGCGGTGGAACCGACATAACAGCACTCCTCGATCACAATCAAGTGCTGTTGCATCCACCCCTTGAAGGCAAGTCGACGAGAACGACCATGGCGTTGATTTCGTGGTTCCGCCAACAGGTCGGCTTATGCCGGCGTCGCGGTGTTCCGCTTCTCGCCGGACTTCACGATGATCGACGCGCCCAACGGTTCCCCATCGGAGAGCAACTGCACCAGCGCTTCGTCGGTCGTCGTCGCCAGGAAGCGGCTGCCGTCGGAATCCAGACGGCCGATGATGATGCCGGTGCGCGGCGTCCAGTCGTAGCGGACGGTGTAGGTCTCGATAGTCGCCGGGCCGTCGGCCTTTTCGGTGATGGCGACGCGCTCCTGACCGTCGAACTCGGCCTGCAGAGCGGCGCTGCCGTCAGCCGCCCAGTCGGCCGGCTCGGTGGAGTAGATGCCGACCGAGTACTTGCTCGCGATGCCGCCATTGCCTCCGACGAGCGCGAATTTCCCTGGCTTGTCGCGCATTTCATTGACGGCCTCGGCGATACCGTGCATCGAGTAGTTGTTGCCCGGGCCACCGAAGAACGGCAGGCCGCCGGTGAGGGTCAGGCCGCGTTCGTCGTCGGGCGCCAGACCGGTGCCGTCGCAGATGTTGAAGACGGGGAACGGGAAGCAGCTGTAGAGGTCGAACGCGGCGACGTCGTCGAGGGTGATGCCGGCGACCCTCAGCGCCTCGTTGACGGCGATCACCGCGGCTTCGCTGTAACCGAGTTCGGCACGCTCCAGGAGCTTGATTTCCTTCATGTCGGCGTGGCCGCGTAGGTACCCCCACTTCTCTTCGGGCACACCGAGTTTCTGGGCAGACTCGACCGACATCAGCAGCACGGCGGCGCCCTGGTTGACCTGATCGCGCGCCACCATCATGCGCGGATACGGGTCACAGATCATCCGGTTGCTCTCGGTGACGGTGGCCAGCTCCTCGGCCGAACGCTCCATCGGCGCAGACGAATACGGGTTCTTGGCGGCCACCTTGGAGAACGGTGCGAACAGCTCGGCCATCGCCTGTCGGTAGTCCGCGACAGACAGCCCCTGCCGGGCCCGGCGCGCGTTCTCCAACAAGCCGTACTGCACCGGTGCACCGATCAGACCGTGTTGGATCGTGTACTCGTCGAAGATGCCGTCGTAACCGAAGCCGCGGTCCTCCAACTGGCCGTCGACCGTCTCGGAGTGGTCCGGCTTGTCGTCGCGCTTGGAGAAATGCCGCAGTGTCGAGGTGTTCTCCGAACCGAACAGCAGCACCACCTCGGCCTCGCCCGCCGCGATGGCTCCGGCGAACTCAGTGACCAGGTGCTGCGGGCTCTGGCCGCCGATCACCTCGAGGATCGCGCGGGCCGGCTCGGCGCCGACGTTGCGCGCCACCGAGCGCGGGTAGTTGTTGGATATCCCCAGCGTGGGCGTCTGCGGACCGGAGATCTCGAACTGCCGCGTACCCGCGACGGTGTCGATGGCCTGTGCTACGGCGGCGGTGTCGGCTCCGCAGTCGTGCACGGCTGCCCGTGCCGCCTCGGTGGCCAGCTCGACCGAGGACATCCCGCGGTAGCCGTCGAGGTCGATGCGTTCGGTGAACTGCCCGACGCCGACGATGACGGGGGTGCGCGGATCGACCATGACAATCTCCTTGACAGCTGTTAATTCGCGAGGCTAACCGATTGCTGTTTCGAGAGGGAAATCGGTGCGGATCTGGCCTCATCAGCAGCATTAGGGTGGATGGGTGACGCAGCCATTGAGAGTCGACACCGCGGCGCTGAACAGCGCCGCCAGGGAACTTGCCGCGTCCAGCGACGAACTCGACCATTCACTCACACACGAGTGGCAGACTCCGGCAGATCAACCGTCAGCGAAGGCCACTGTTGCCCTCACAGCTGCGACCAATCACGTGATGAGCGAATGCTCCGCCAACCTGCTCAGCTTTGCCGACAACATCGCCCAGGCAGCGCGCTTCTACGATGCGACCGACTCGGTCAACGCCCGAGCAGTTATCAACACGATGAACCCAGCCAGGTAGGAGCTGGGTCGAGATGCTGACACGTTCCCGTGTCGAGGGGTGGACGACGGGCCACCTGAGATCAGCCGCACTCGGGTGGGAACGCGCTGCCACCATCGTCGGAGAGCACTACAGCAAGGCGCAGAGCACGGTCGGCGGCGTCCCCTGGACGGGCGCAGCCTCCGACCGCGCAAACGACAAGCTGGCCGAAAACATGGCCAAAATCCAAGGCGCACTCGACTTGATGCGGCAGGCGGCAGGAATCGCCAAGTCTGGAGCGGAATCTATCGACATGGCCAAGAGCGATGCGGTCAACGCGATCAAGAACGCTGAGGACCAGTTCTTCTCGGTGAGTGAGGATCTGACTGTCACCGACCGCATGCCGTGGATCATCAGCCCCGCCCTGGCTCTGATGCGAAAACTGCGGGCGAAGCACGCACAAGCCGACATTCACGCCAAGGCAACGGTGTTGGAGTTCGCCGATCAGAAGGTCGCTAACCAACTCGACGGCATGACGGCGAAGCTGCGCGAGTTCGATCTTGAAGGCGGTAAGGAAGGAGGTCCGGATACCGGAAAGTCCGGTCGCCCGCAGATCACCGGACTGCCAGGCCCACTGAGGCCCGAAAGCAAAGCAGCAGACCTGAATTCCACACTGCCCGGCACCGGTATCGAGATCAGCGGCGACGGCCGTACTGGCTACCCCACATTGAACGGCGAAAGGAATCCGTTGGAGATCGAGGCGAACCAAAACGGCGAGGACAAAGTACGGCCGCTTCCAACCGGCACCATCGTCGGCCCCGATGGCAAGCAATATGCGCTATACAGCGAAGTTCCATACGAACTTCCCAACGGGGACCCGAATCCTGAATACGCCACCGCCGACACGACTGTGGTGGACCTAGCCAATCCATCGCAGCGCATTGACGTGCTGTCTGGCATTTCGCAAGCGAGCGGCGTGTACGACCCGAAGTCGAACCGCATGATCATTGTCGGAAACACCGGCCCGCATCCAGGTGATCGAACGCGCATGTTGTACGTATCGGACGAGATCAATCCCGCAGACCCAGACGGATGGATCCACACCCTCAAACCGCAGGGAGAGATCGCAGGGCTGCCCGGAGACCGGGAAAGTCAACTCGTTGCGCTCAAGGGCGGCGGATTCATGTTGGTCGGTTCCGATAACTTCAACAAGAACGTGCCCGACGATCAGCCGATCGGCGCCATCACAGCTGCCACCCCCGAAGGATTACTACACGCGAAAGCAACTCCGCTTTTCCCGCCCGGCTCTGGTTGGCCCGGTGGAGCAGCGCCCTATGGTCCCACCGTCGTCGACACTGTGTACGACCCCGTCACGGGCAACGAGACAGTGCAACTCCGGGTGAGTACCTGGGAACGACCGCCTGATTGGAACGGGAAAGGCAATATGCCGTACAACCCGCAGACGTATAGAACTGAAATCACGGTCCAGCACTAGCGGAGGCAAATGCCATGCACGCCACGTTTCGGATGCGACTGTATGCATCGGCTTCAGTCATCGCATTGGGCTTGGCATGCTCTGCGACGGCGGCGCCCAAGGCCAGCGCTCAACCGCAGGGGTTTCCTGACCTCAGCAGTTTCACGGAAGTCGACGCTGCACAGTTCAGCCGTCCCTTCTCATACGCTGAGCGCTGGGCGAACGTCTACTCCTTCTTCAGGACGCCAGACGGTCTGAACTGCGCAACCGGACCTGGATCGTGGTGCAACGGGGCCATTCCGGGACTGCCGTCCGGCCAAAGCGGATCCTGCGCGTCGGTTCATCAGAAGGGTGACGATCGACAATTCACATTCAGCGCCGACAACGGCAACTGCGAGCCCGCGCAAGACAAGGTGCTCAATCCTGGACAGAAACTGACCGACTCCCTAACCGGCAGCACGTGTGTGGTCGGCGAGAGCGGACTCACCGCGTGTATCAATCCACAAACCGATCACGGTTTCGTCCTACAACCCTCTGGAAGTTGGGTGTTCTGATGAAGCGCACCCGAAACCTAGCTGTCCTCGTAACGGTGCTTGCCGCGTGCTCGTCACCGCCGGAACTGCCAGCCCCGCCAAATGGGTTCCCCGATCTGAACAAGTTCAGCGTCGTTGACCGTATGGACTTCAACTTGGGTGGAACGGCATTCGTCAGCCCCGAGCAAGTGCATTGCCTGCTCGATCACGGCCCGCACAAGTCAGTCGTCTGCGGCGGCTCCATCGATGGCGTTCCCACCTCTGTCACTGGCGACGGCTGCCCGAGGGTGTACAAGCCTGAAGATGGGCCTAGCAATGCGCCGTACATGTTCGCCCGCTCCGACGGTGCGTGTACAACCGCGAGGTGGAAACCCATCACCACCGGCAAGAAACTAGTAGGAGACAACAGCACTTGCGTGGTCGGCAAGAACAACCTGGTGGCCTGCATCGACGCCGACCACAAGCACGGGTTCGTCCTACAACCCTCTGGCAGCTGGACCTTCTGACAGGTTGTACGCGAAGGACTTCTGCTGGCGCTGCTTCATCTTCTCAAGGCACTCATGGTGTTTCCGCGCGTGATAGGCCAGCGGAAAGTAGGTGAGCCGATCGGGCAGGATGCGGTAGGCAGCGCGGATGACGGTGTAGATGCGCTGAAGTTGACGCTCTTCGTCGTCGCTCCACGTGACACCGAGCTTGGCCCGCAGCCGGGGCTCGAGCAGCCCGACAACAGACAGGTAGTTGAACCGCAGCGCCGGGCGCAGCGCCCGACGCACCAAGGGATGCAACAGCTTCGGCACCGACGGCGGCAGCTCGACGTTGCCGGTCTGCATCTCCTCGATCAGTTGCAAGGCCTGGGGCGTGCCCTCCAACTTGTCGATCATCGCCTCGTAGTAGTCGGCCATCTCGGCACGCGTCGTCGGATAGCCGCCCATCGGCACGTGCAGCAGTCGCGCGAGTCGGCGGTTGTCGCGCAGCAACTCGTCCTTTTCATCGTCGGTGAAGTCGCGTCCGATCAGCAGCTTGCCCCCGCCTTCGGCGTTGACGATGTAGCCGGTGGCGATCACCCATTGATATGCCTCGGGATTGAGCGCGCTGATCTGCTTCCCGGTCTCGGCGCTCTTCATCGTGATGGGCTGGTGCAGAGCGCGCACCCGGTTCCCCTCGGCGACCGCCTCGGTGCCGCCATAGGTCCACCGCAGCACCGAGTCGACGCTGCGAATCGCCCGCCCACCCGGATCGCCGTGGAACGCAGCCGAATAGCGGCCGGTGATCTCTGCGATGACGGGATGCATCGCCTGCATCATGAACGCCGCCCCGTCGACGATCAGGAACGTCCACCGGCCGGTGTGCACACCGGTCAGCGAGTCGAGCGGAACCAGTTCGATGTCAACGGATTCGTCGACGACCGGGTTGACGGCGTCCGTAGTGGCGGTCATATGCAGCGCACCTCCTTGAGCGTGAGCCGACGGTAATCTGACCATCAGGTCGCATTCAAGTCGCATTTGAACTCAGAGGCAGAAATGGAAACCCGCACTTCAGCGCAGCGCAAGCTGCCCCAGCAGGAGCGTTCTCGTGAGATGGTCGCAAAAATCATCGCGACGACGGTGAAGATGCTGAAGAAGACCGACCCCGATCAGATCACCACCAACGCCGTCGCGGCGCGGGCCGGCGTCAGCAAGGGATCGATCTACCAGTACTTCGCCAACAAAGAAGAGCTCATCCATGCCGCGATCGAGCAGCTCGCCGCCGAGCAGGCGCCGCTGATCGAGGACATGCTCCGGTCGGTCACCCTCGAGCAGCCACAAGATGCGATGCAGGCGTCGATCGACATCCTGATCGACTTCACGATCGCCAACCGGAAGTTGATCCGCTACGTCGCCGACCGGCCGGACTATGCGCGCACCTTGGAAAACGCCTCAGGGCTGAACGCGACGCTGCTGGCGATGACCACCCTGCACATGGCGCACTACCGGGACCAGTACCGCCACGAGCTGAGCCCACGGGCATTGGCGTGGCTGTTCTTCAACATGGCCGTGGCCACTACGACGCGCTACATCGAGAGCGAGGACCCGATCCAGCTCGACGAGCTTCGCAGCGGTTTGAAGTTCGCCTCGGCGGGCCTGCTGGCGGCCGGGCGACAGTAGCTCGGGCAACGCGTCGTCGATGTCGACGTCCTGGTTGTTTTCCGTGCGCAAGCACAACCCTGCCGTAGAAAACGGCGAAACAAAACCCACCCTGACCAGCACACCTTGACGGCGCTGTCACTTAGTGACACATTGGTGCTGTCACTAAGTGACAAGTTCTGGAAGGTGAGTCGATGGGCGAAAAGCAGGAGCAGGCTCGTCTCGAGGTGTCGCGACACGCCTGCAAGTTGTTCTGGGAGCAAGGCGTCGCCGCGACCAGCGGTGACGACATCGCCGCGGCGGCAGGGCTTTCGACGCGCACGATCTGGCGCTACTTCCGCGCGAAGGAGAGCTGCGTCGAACCAGTGCTGGCCAAGTCCGCCGACCGGTTCATCGCCATCTTGAACCGCTGGCCGCACGACCTGTCGTTGGCCGAACATCTTGCCGCCGACGGGATTTCACATCCGCTGGCGCCCCAGGACATAGCCGATGAGATCAGCGCGATGCGGATCGCCACCATGACACCATCGGAACCGGCACTGCGCACTGCCTACCTCATGGTGCATGACCGGATGGAGCAGGGCTTCATCCCGGTGATCGCCGACCGATTGAACCTGCCCGCCGATGATCTCACCGTGCGACTCTGCGCCGCCGCCGTCACCGGGGCGTTCCGCGTTGTCGATGAGGACGTCAGCGTAGCAGTGATCGTCGAGGGGAAGACGGTCACCGAGGAGCAGGCACTCTCGCTGATCGACCGGGCGATCCGCGACGCCACCAACGGGCGCCTCGGCGGCCCTGTCGCGTCCTAACCCATCTCGAAAGAGCTTGTCCACACCCGCGAAAGGAACGTCATGGCGTTGCCCGAACTCATCTCGGTGGAGGAATTCTTCAGCCCGCCCGAGCGCACAGCTGCCAGGATCTCGCCCGACGGAACCAAGATCGCCTATCTGGCGCCGTGGAAGAACCGCCTCAACGTATGGATCCAAGACCTCGACGGTGACACTCCGCCACGCTGTGTCACCGCGGATGAAATCCGCAGCGTCTACATCTACCAATGGACCGACGATCCACGATGGCTGCTCTACATGCAGGACAACGGCGGCGACGAGAATTTCCACGTCTACCGGATCGACCTGGATAACCCCGACACCGCCGCAGTGGATCTCACACCGTTTCCGGGAGCCAGGGCGAGCTTCGACCTCACCAAGGGCCGACCCGGAAAAGCGATCGTGCAGACCAACAACCGCAATCCCGAACTGGTCGATGCGTACGAACTCGACATCGCGACAGGAGAACTCACCCTTCTCGCCGAGAACCCCGGCAATGTCATCATGTGGCTGTGCGCCCCCAACGGTGACCTGTTCACCAACACGTTGACGGCCGACGGCGACGTCGAGATATCGCAATGGGACTCGGCCACAGCATCATTGCGACCCATCAAGGTCTACGACGGCACCGATTACCCGCTGGGTATCTTCCCGGTCGCCATCTCCCCGGACGGCACCGGCATCTGGCTCGGATCAAATGAGGGTACCGACAGGACCCGGCTGGCCCGCATCGACGTGGCCACCGGTTCAGAGACCGAGATGGACAGCCACCCTACGTTCGACCTGGGCAACCAGATGGTGTTACCGTCGCCGTTCATCCTGAGCGAGCGCACGGGCGAACTGATCGGCGCCCGCTACTACGGGGAACGCCAGGTGATTCATGCTCTCGACCCGAATTTCGCTGCGGTACTGGAGAATCTGACCAAACTGTCCGATGGCGACCTCGGGGGCATCTCCTCCGACGACAGCGGCCAGCGATGGGTGGCCAGTTTCACCCATGACCGCCACCCGTGGGCGACCTACTTCTACGACCACTCCACCGGCGAGAGTCGGCTGCTGTTCCGGCCGTATCCGAATCTGAATTCAGATTCATTAGCACCGATGACGCCGGTGACCATTACCGCACGCGATGGGCTGGATCTGCACTCGTATCTGACCTTGCCCGTCGGTGTCGAGCCGACCGATCTGCCGTTGGTCCTGCTGGTGCACGGCGGCCCGTGGTCTCGGGATTGCTGGAGCTTCCAGCCAGACGTGCAGATGCTGGCCAACCGCGGATATGCGGTGCTACAGGTCAACTTTCGCGGCTCGACGGGCTACGGCAAGGCGTTCACCAAGGCTGCGATCGGCGAGTTCGCCGGCAAGATGCACGACGATCTCATCGACGCGGTGGACTGGGCTGTCAAGCAAGGTTATGCCGACCGCGACAAGGTGGCGATCTTCGGTGGCTCGTACGGCGGTTACGCTGCGCTGGTCGGCGTGACGTTCACTCCGGACGTCTTCGCCGCGGCGGTCGATTACGTCGGGATCTCCAGCCTGGCCAACTTCATGCGCACGCTGCCGAATGTGGCCCGGCCGTTCCTGGCCAACAACTGGCACCTCTACGTCGGGAATCACAACGATCCTGAGCAGGAGGCCGACATGCTGGCCCGCTCCCCCATCACCAAGGTCGATCAGATTTGCACGCCGCTGCTGGTTGTCCAGGGCGCCAACGACTCTCGTGTAGTGCAGGCCGAGTCCGACAACCTGGTCGAAGCGCTGCGCAAGCGTGGGGTCGAGGTCGAATACATGGTCAAGGAAGACGAAGGCCACGGATTCCTCAACCCCGACAACCAGATCGACATGTACCACGCCGTCGAACGCTTCCTCGCCGAGCACCTGGGCGGGCGCGTCTAGCCGGCACGCCGAGCGCACGCTCGCGCCAAAAGAAAAGGCCCCCGCCGTAGCGGGGGCCTTTCCGTTGCACAGACTTACAGGTTTGCGAGCAGCTCGCGCGCCTTGGCGGCGGTCTCGGACGGCGTCTTGCCGACCTTCACGCCCGCGGCCTCCAGGGCCTCCTGCTTGCCGGCGGCGGTGCCCGCACCGTCGGACACGATGGCGCCGGCGTGGCCCATCGTCTTGCCCTCGGGAGCGGTGAAGCCCGCGACGTAGCCGACGACCGGCTTGGTCACATTCGCCTTGATGTAGGCCGCGGCCTTCTCTTCTGCGTCGCCACCGATCTCACCGATCATCACGATCAGCTTGGTCTCGGGATCCTTCTCGAACGCCTCGATGGCGTCGATGTGGGTGGTGCCGATGACCGGGTCGCCACCGATGCCGATGGCGGTCGAGAAGCCGAGATCGCGCAGCTCGTACATCATCTGGTAGGTCAGCGTGCCCGACTTCGACACCAGGCCGATCGGGCCCTTGCCGGTGATGTTGTTCGGCGTGATGCCGACCAGCGACTCACCGGGGGTGATGATGCCGGGGCAGTTCGGACCGATGATGCGGGTCTTCTCGCCCTTGTCGACGTTGTAGGCCCACGCATAGGCGCTGTCCTGCACCGGAATTCCCTCGGTGATGACCACCAGCAGCGGGATCTCGGCGTCGATGGCCTCGATGATGGCGTCCTTGGAGAACGCCGGCGGCACGAAGGCGATCGACACGTCAGCGCCGGTCTCCTTCATGGCCTCGGCGACCGAGGCGAACACGGGCAGCTCGACGTCGTTGCCGTCTTTGTCCTTGTGGGACACGGTGGTTCCGGCCTTGCGGGCGTTCACGCCGCCGACGACCTGGGTGCCGGCCTTGAGCATCAGAGCGGTGTGCTTGGTGCCCTCGCCGCCGGTGATGCCCTGGACGATGACCTTGGAGTCCTTGTTCAAAAAGATCGACATTGCAGCAGTCCCTTACTTGTTCGCCAGCTCGGCGGCCTTGTCGGCGCCTGCGTCCATGGTCTCGGCCTGGACAACCAGGGGATGGTTGGCCTCGGCCAGAATGCGCCGGCCCTCTTCGACGTTGTTGCCGTCCAGGCGGACGACGAGCGGCTTGTTGGCCTCGTCACCGAGGATCTGCAGCGCCTTGACGATGCCGTTGGCCACCGCGTCACAGGCGGTGATGCCGCCGAACACGTTGACGAACACGCTCTTGACCTGGCTGTCGTTCAGGATGACGTCGAGGCCGTTGGCCATGACCTCGGCCGAGGCGCCGCCGCCGATGTCGAGGAAGTTGGCCGGCTTCACGCCGCCGTGCTTCTCGCCCGCGTAGGCGACCACGTCCAGCGTCGACATGACCAGACCGGCACCGTTACCGATGATGCCCACCTCGCCGTCGAGCTTGACGTAGTTGAGGTCGTTCTCCTTGGCCTTGAGCTCCAGGGGATCGGTCGCGTCCTTGTCCTCGAACTCGGCGTGGCCGGGCTGACGGAAGTCGGCGTTGGCGTCCAGGGTGACCTTGCCGTCCACGGCCAGGATCTGGTCGTCGGGCGTACGCACCAGCGGGTTGACCTCAACCAGGGTGGCGTCCTCGCCGACGAACACCTCCCACAGCTTCTGGATGGTCACGGCCGCGGCGTCGAGCACCTCGGCGGGCAGGTGACCCTGCTCGGCGATCGAGCGTGCGAAGGCCAGATCGACACCCTTGACGGCGTCGACGGGAACCTTGGCCAGCCGCTCGGGCTTGGTCGCGGCGACTTCCTCGATCTCCATGCCGCCCTCGACCGAGCACATGGCCAGGTAGGTCCGGTTGGAACGATCGAGCAGGAAGGAGATGTAGTACTCCTCGGCGATGTCGCTCGCCTCGGCCACCAGCAACTTTTTGACGACGTGACCCTTGATGTCGAGACCGAGGATGTTGGTCGCGTGCTCGAGGGCGTCCTCAGGGGTGGCTGCGTACTTCACGCCGCCGGCCTTACCGCGGCCGCCGACCTTCACCTGTGCCTTGATCATCACGGGCTTGCCGATTTCGGTGGCGATCGCCTTGGCGTCCTCGGCCGAGTCGGTCACGCGGCCCGGGGTCGTGGGGACGTTGTGCTTGGCGAACAGCTCTTTTGCCTGATATTCGAAGAGATCCATGTGCTTCCTAGATAGGCGTTGTCTGTCTGCTTGGCTTCTAGCGCGCTTCGAAGCTGCCCGGTCCGCATACCTCTGACGGGCCCGCTGGCACTTTATCCATCACCGAGTGATGGGCTAGCATCGCCTCCGGCTCATGTGGTAGATCTCACCGCCCATGGGAGGTGATACGGATCACATTCCGACGCGGAATAGACCCATAAGTTGCCACCATCATTGGGATTTGGTTAACGTGCCTCTGGTCCAGATAACGTTCAGGTCACGACGAAGAAGGATTCTCGAGTCTTGCCGCAGCATCGTTCGTCCGCAGCTCCGCGAGGAGTGCCGACGGACGCGCGCCGCCGCAGGCGCCGGGTTTCCCCTGACGAACTGGACGCTGCGGAGATCACCGACGTCATCCCCTTCAGCGCTTTCGAAGCGTTCGATGCCCCTCCCGGCCAGGATGATCACGGATCGGACGATCACGAATCCAACGTCATCTATGCCCCGGAGCTCGACGATCTAAACGACACCGACGACCTGGTACCCGTCCGCCTCGCCGTCCCCTCCCGCTTCCGTCCCGAGGCCGGCACCGAGCGCGGCTCTCGTTACGCGTACCGCGACAGCCACACCGACGTGAGCGACGGCGTCGCCGCCACCGACGTGATCAACCTGTCCGGCCGCCGCGGTGCCCACCGCAAGGAGCACGCCGGCGCCGTCAAGAGCCGCCTGATGATCGCCGCCATGGCCGCGGGTGCCACCGCCGCCGGCGCCTACTCGCTCAGTAATCCCACCGAGACCAACGCCGACGACACGATCCTGGCCTCCGAGGGCAGCCACATCGAAGGCGCCTCCGTCACCGGCTCGGTGGACGGCATGCAGATCGTCTCGGTCTCCTCGACCGCCGACACCTCGGTGCACGCCGAAGAGATCACGAAGGCCGCCGCCTTCGCCCAGGAACGCGCCGAGCGCGAGGCCCGGCTGTCGCGCCCACTGTTCGTCATGCCCACCAAGGGTTACGTCTGGACCTCGAACTTCGGCTACCGCTGGGGCGTGCTGCACGCCGGCATCGACCTCGCGAGCCCGATCGGCACCCCGATCGTGGCGGTCTCCGACGGAGTCGTCATCGCCTCGGGCCCGACCGCCGGCTACGGCGCGTGGGTCAAACTCCGCCATGCCGACGGCACCGTCACGCTCTACGGTCACATCAACACGTGGCTCGTCAGCGTGGGCGACCGGGTGATGGCCGGCGACCAGATCGCCACCGTCGGAAACCGGGGCTATTCCACCGGCCCCCACCTGCATTTCGAGGTGCTGCAGAACGGCACCAGCCGCATCGATCCGGTGCCGTGGCTGTCAAAGCGAGGCCTCAGCCTCGGCAGCTATGTTGGCTGAGTGAGCGACGACGGTCAGATACCAGCCGATCACCCTGACGAGGACGACGACCGCACCCGCATCATCCGGCGTCAGCCGCAGGACCCGGTTTCCCGGCCCGTACCCGTGGCCGACGATCCCCACACAAGCATCATCCGGCGTCATCCCACCGGTGCCATTCCCACCGCGGGCAGCGCGGAGCCCCAGACCAGCCTGATCGGCCGCGCGGACGACGACGCCAGCACGAGCTATGTGCCCCGCGCCCGGCCCGTGATCGTCCCGCGCACCCCGGCGGGTGCCAATCCGCGCACGGCGATCGTGGCGGCCACGTTGGCCATCCTCAGCGGCTGGGCCACCGGCGTGATCGCCACGGACCTGATCGCAGGGTGGTGGCGCACCGACCGATTGTTCTGCGTCGCCATCGGTTTCCTGGCGGCGATCTCGGCTGCAGCAACCATCGGCGGGCTCATCGCATTGTTGCTGCGGCGCCGGATGGGCAGGCTCCTGGTCGTCGTCGGTGCGGTCATCGGCCTGCTGATCTTCGGCAGTCTGTTCATCGCCGGGGCCCGACTGCATCCCGTCGTCTACGCGATGCCGGCCCTACCGCTGGCCGCCATCCTGTTCACCGTGTTGCCCGCGACCGGACGCTGGAGCGCGCGCCGATAGGCGTCCGGTCCGCACGGTGACCGCTGTTAGGTTTGCGCGATGCGCCCCACTGCGTTGACCGCGATTGCCCTGACCTGTGTCAGTGGTGTCCTGGGAATCGTCGCGACACTGCGTGCGCTGATCGTGGCCTGGTACGCCATCGGCTACGGCTTCAGCTTCAACCCGCTTCGCTTCTGCCACTCGATCTTCAACCTTGTCGCGCTGGGTGCGGTGACGGTGGCGCTGTTCGCCGGTGCAGTGCTGCTGGAACGGCGCAACCCGCGGGGACGGGTCGTGGTGATCGCGGCCAGCGTGGCGGTGATCGTGCTGTCGCTGATCGAGTTGGGTGTATGGGCCATGTCGTCCGCTCAGAGCATGCTCGGGGTGCATCGTTGGGTGTGGTTTGCCCTGGCCATCGCCACGCTGATCGTCGCACCCTTCGTGTCGAGCGAATCTCGTTGCACTGCAGGCGGTCCAGAGGTCGCCACACCCCAGCCCAGCCGGTGGGCCAACCTGCTCGTCGCGGCACCGGCTGTAGCGATGGCCGCCTACCAGCTGTGGCTGGTCACAAGGCAGTTCGACGACAGCTTGCATTATGTCTCGAACTTGACGGACCTGCTGCCGACTTCGCCGAGCGCGACATGGGCGCTGGCGATGGTGGAACCACCGATCGCCGCGGCAGTCGCGGCACTGACGCTGATTCTCGGTGCAGTGCTGATCTCCTTCGGTGCCACCGCCGGCCGGTACGCCGTGATCGCCGGTTGCATTCTCACGGTGGCGCAAGGCATCTTCGGCTGGACTGATCTGGATCGGCTCTTCTTCGAGATCGGAGCCACCGATCTGACACCGATCTTCGCCCCGCGTTCGGCGTCGGTGGTGGTGCTCACGCTCACTGTGCCGGTGGTGACCGCGGTACTGGCGGCGGCGGCAGCACGACCCTCTAGAACTTGACCGGCAGCCGCGCCCATCCGCGAACGCTGGACGTGTGGGCGCGGAAAGCGTTGGGGTAGTCCACTTCCCAGTCTGGCCACCGCTTGAGCACCTCCTCGAAGGCCACCCGGGCCTCCAGCCGGGCCAGCGCCGACCCCAGACAGAAATGCAGGCCCTGCCCGAAGCTCAGGTGTCCGCCGGTGCGGTGGATGTCGAACCGGTCGGGATCGGTGAACTTCGACTCGTCACGATTGGCCGATCCGTTGAGCAGCAACATGTACGAGCCCTCGGGGATGGCCTGCCCGTAGTGCTCGACGTTCTGGGCGACATACCGGGCCTGCACCGGTGACGGCGGTTCGAAGCGCAATGTCTCCTCGACCGCCTTCGGGATCAGGCCCGGATCGGCCACGAGTTCCCGGCGTTGGTCCGGATGCTCGCCGAGCAGCTGGCCCATGAAACCGATGAGCCGAGCCGTGGTTTCGCCGCCGGCGCCGGCGATCATCGCGGTGTATGCGAGCACCTCGGTACGTTCCAGCTTGCGCCGGGTGCCGTCGGGTTCGTCGATCTCGGCGTTGAGCAACTCGGTCATCAGGTCGTCGGAGGGATGGGTGGACCGCCACTCGATGTACTCGGCGAACATCGCCAGGGCATCCGCGAAGACCGTCGCACTCACATCGGTGGTGTCGTCGGACAGCGCGATGTTCTTGTCGGTGCCCGCGCGGATCTGCTCCTGCCCCTCCTCTGGAATGCCCAGCAGATAACCGATGGTCCGCATCGGCATGAACGCCCCGAGGTCGGCAACGAAGTCCAGACCGTCCTGCCCGCGAAGGGGATCCAGCGCCTTCGCACAGAAGTCGCGCACCAGGTCCTCGACGGCCAGCATCCGGCGCGGCGTGAAGACTTTCGACAGCAGCCGACGATGAAGATCGTGCAGCGGGGGGTCCTCGAACAGCAGGATGCCCGGCGGAACCTCGATGCCACTGAACAGGATGTCGGCCGTCGTGCCCCGCCCGGACCGATAGGCCTGCCAGTTGGGCAGTTCGCGGGCCACGTCGTCCCAGCGGCTCAGCGCATAGAAGTTGTACTTCTCGTTGTAGTAGAGCGGCGCCTCGCTGCGCATCCGCTTCCAGATGGGGTAGGGATCGTCGTCGATGTCGTTGTCGAACGGGTCGTAGTACAGCTCCACAGCCTGTTGCGTCGTCACCGATCCGTTTCCCCGTCCACGTGGTACCAAATAGTTGTTCCACCGTACTGTGCCGTTCGCTGAGCGGTCAATCACCCGCTCACAGGGTTCTTCCAGTCAAGCTGAGCCAAACCGTCGACCCGAAATCGGGCCGGGCGTCTACTGGGGCGGATTCGCGTGTGCTCACGCCTTGACCCCCGGAGGCCCGCTCCCATGTTCAACCGCCTGTTGCGCACCGCTTTTGCGCTTACCGTCCTCGCCACCGCCGTCTCCTGCAGTGCCAACGACAACGACGCCGACGGCTACACGCTGCGGGTCGGGGCCACGTCGGTGACCGGTACCCCCGCGGGCTCGCTGGGCTGGGGCGACAAGCAGGGCATCCTCACCGAACAACTCAAATCCGCGGGGGTCGGCAAGATCGAGTACTCGTTCTTCCAGTCCGGTAGCGATGTCGCCTCCGCCCTGTTCGCCGGAGCCATCGACGTGGCGGCCATCGGAGACAACCCGGGCCTGCGGGCCCGGAGTCGCGACCCGAAAGTGGTGCTGCTGTCCCTGGATTCGGTGAACGGCGACGCCTGGTTGGTGGGCGCGAAGGGCGGACCCACCGAGATCAAGGGCCTGGTCGGCAAGGACATCACCGCCCCGCAGGGCACGATCCGTGACCGGGCCGCCCGACAACTCATCGATGCCGCAGGGCTGACCGGCCAGATCCACGTGCGCGACGTTCCCACCCCCGAGTCCATCGCCGGCCTGAGTTCCGGGAAGATCGACGCGGCAGTCGTGACCGGCGCCAGCGCGGCCGAGCTGGAATCCAAGGGCTTCCCGATCATCGACAGCCTGTCGCGGCACAGCTTCGGCAGCACCGGCACCAACATCGCCCTGCGCTCGTTCACCGACGCCCGCCCCGAGTTCATCGGCGCCTGGCAACAGGCCGTCACCAGCGTCAACCGCGACATCACCGAGAACTTCGACGACTACCTGGCCTGGGTCGCGCAGACCGACGACACCGACCTGAAGTTCGTCCAGAAGTCCACCCGCGCCGAGGAGTTCAACACCGAACCGTTCCCCCAGGTCGGCGTGGACCAGCTCGAGGCCGCCTACCAGTTCCTCAACGCCGACGGATCGTTCGACCACGAATACTCGGTCCGGGAATGGGCCGGGGCCAAGTCATGACCGCAGCGACCGTCGTCCAGGCCCCGACCACTCGTCCGGAACTCATCGAGGTCGTCGGTGGCCGTAGCCGACGAAAAGGACTGTGGGCACGCCTACCTCGACCGGTTCGCCGGCTGGTGAGCCCGGCACTCATCCTCGCGATCTGGACCGTCGGCTCGATGACGGGGCTCCTCAATACCGACCTCTTCCCACCTCCGACCGAGGTGGCGGCCACCGCGTGGCGCCTGCTCGGCGACGGCCAACTCGCCACCCACGTCGGCGCGTCGGCGGTCCGGGTGCTGACCGGCACCGTGCTCGGCATCCTCATCGGGGTCGCGCTCGCGATCCTGGCCGGGCTCACCCGTACCGGCGAGGACCTGCTCGACTGGACCATGCAGATCCTCAAGGCGGTACCGAATTTCGCGCTGACCCCGTTGCTGATCATCTGGATGGGCATCGGCGAGGGCCCCAAGATCGTGCTGATCACCACCGGGGTGGCGATTGCGATCTACATCAACACCTATTCCGGAATCCGCGGTGTGGACCGGCAACTCGTCGAGATGGCCCAAACCTTGGAAGCGCCACGGCACACCTTGATCACCCAGGTGATCCTGCCCGGTGCGATGCCGAATTTCCTGGTCGGCCTGCGGCTCGGGCTGTCCAGCGCGTGGCTCAGCCTGATCTTCGCCGAGATGATCAACACCACCCAGGGCATCGGCTACCTGATGTCGCGGGCCCAGACCAACCTGCAGTTCGATGTGTCGCTGCTGGTGATCGTCATCTATGCAGTCGCGGGACTGCTGTCCTACACGCTGGTGCGGGTACTTGAACGGCTCCTGCTGTCCTGGCGTAACGGTTTCGAGGGTCTGGGAGCGCCGGCATGAGTTCACCGGTCGTCGAGGTGCACGGCCTGCGGCGCGCCTTCGCTGATCAGCAGGTGCTCGACAACCTCGAATTACAGATCGACGACGGTGAATTCGTCGCGATGCTGGGCCGGTCCGGGTCCGGGAAGAGCACACTGCTGCGGGTGCTGGCCGGCCTCGACGATCAGGTCACGGGCTCGGTGAAGGTGCCTCGCTCACGGGCGGTGGTGTTCCAGAACCCGCGGCTGCTGCCATGGCGGCGTGCCCTGGCCAACGTGACCTTCGCATTGCCCGACGCCGGACCCGACGCCCCCAGCCGGGCGGCGCGCGGGCGGTCCGCGCTCGAAGAGGTGGGCCTCACCGCGAAAGCAGGCAGCTGGCCGTTGTCGCTGTCCGGCGGTGAGGCGCAACGGGTTTCACTGGCCCGCGCGCTGGTCCGCGAACCCGACCTGTTGCTGCTCGACGAGCCGTTCGGCGCGCTCGACGCGTTGACCCGGCTCAAGATGTACGGGCTGCTACACGAATTGTGGTCCCGCAGACACATGGCGGTCCTGCACGTCACCCATGACGTCGACGAGGCGATCCTGCTGGCCGACCGGGTAGTGGTCCTCTCGGGCGGGCGGGTATCGCTCGACCGCCGTGTCGAACTGTCCTTCCCCCGCACCCGCAGCGACGACGGGTTCGACGAATTGCGCCATGTGCTGTTGGCCGAACTCGGTGTCCGAGAGGAAGTAGGCCATGACCGCTCCCGCTGACCCCGATGCGCTGGTCACCGATGTCCTGGTGATCGGCGGCGGCCCCGCCGCCACCTGGGCCGCCATCTCGGCCACCGAATCCGGTGCCCGGGTCATCCTGGTGGACAAGGGCTACTGCGGCACCAGCGGAGCCACCGCCGCCGGTGGCAACAACCTGTGGGCCATCGGTCCCGGCCCGCGGCGCGAGGATTCGGTACGCGAGCGTGAGCTGGCCGCCGGCCGGATCACGGACTCCGAGTGGATGTTCCGGGTACTGGCCACCTCGTGGGACCGGCTCGAGCAGCTCTCCGAGTGGGGCTATCCGTTCCCGGTGGGCGCCGACGGCCGCGAGATGCGCAGCAGTCTGCAGGGCCCGGAGTACATGCGCCGGATGCGGCGCAAGGCCCACCGCAGCGGCGTGCTGATCCTCGACCATCATCCGGCGCTGACGTTGACCGCCGACCGCGACGGTGTCGTCACCGGTGCCACCGGCATCGCTCGCCAGGACGGCGGCCGGCTGTGGCAGGTCACCGCGGGTGCCGTCGTGCTGGCCACCGGCGGAACGGCCTTCCTGTCCGGAACCTTCGGGACCAACGTCGATACCGGCGAGGGTCTCCTGATGGCGGCCGAACACGGCGCGCACCTGTCCGGCATGGAGTTCTGCACGGCCTACGCGCTGGCGCCCGAATGGGGTGTGCATACCAAGGGCCGAATGCTGCAGTGGGGGAGCTTCTATGATGAACACGGCCGGCCCTTCACCACCCAACGTGGGCTGAGTGGGCGTCAGGACGCGCAGCGGGCACTCACCCGCGGCGAGCGGGTATTCGCCCGACTGGACCGTGCCCCCGAACACATCCGCCAGACCATGCGCGATGCCCAGCCGAACTACTTCCTGCCACTGGACAAGGCCGGCATCGACCCATTCACGACGGCGTACCCGGTCCGAATGGTCTACGAGGGCTCGGTGCGTGGCACCGGTGGCCTGCGACTGGTCGGGCCGGATTGCGCGACAACGGTTCCCGGACTGTACGCGGCAGGGGACGCCGCGACCCGCGAGCTCATCACCGGCTCGCTGTCGGGCGGCGGCAGTCGCAACGGCTCCTGGGCAATCGCGTCGGGCACCTTCGCCGGCCGGGGTGCTGCGGAGTTCAGCCGCACCCGACGGGTCGAACCGGCTGCGGCGATACCGCCCACGGGGCGGTCACGCTCCGGTGCGCCGACCATCGACGAGGTGGTCGCGGCGGCACAGTCGCATGTCCTGCCGCCACAGCGCAGCTACCTGAAATCAGCTGAGCGGCTTCGTCAATCGGCCGGGGCACTGGAGACCCTCTGGCGTGACATCGCCGACGGTCTCGCCCCGGTTCCGGCACGCGCCGTCTACAAGCAGCGCCAGGCGGTCGCCATGGTGGCAGCCGCGCGCTGGATCACTGCCGCATCTCTGGCCCGGCCCGAGACCCGCGGCCTGCACCGGCGTGAGGATCTGCCCGAATCGAATCGCCGCTTCGAGCACCGCATCCTGGTCGGCGGTCTCGATGACGTCTGGACCACCCCTGATCCCGTTGCCCCGCAGCTCATCTCCTCGGAGGCCGTGGCGTGATCGAGATCGTCAGCACCACCGCGTGCATCAAATGCGACGTCTGCGTGAAGGTGTGTCCCACCGACGTCTTTGACCGTGGCCCCGACGGCGTGCCCGTCATCGCCCGCCAGTCCGATTGCCAGACCTGCTTCATGTGCGAGGCTTACTGCCCCACCGATGCGCTCTATGTCTCGCCGGTCTCGGCGCCTGTCGGCGCCGACAGCCCGCACGCGACGGAATCCGCCGTCGCCCAGGCAGGCCTGCTCGGCGGCTACCGCGAGATGGTGGGCTGGGGTCGGGGCCGCTCCCCCGGCTCCCGATTGGACCAGAATCCGGTGTTGACCTCTGTTCCACCTCTGGCCGAGCCACGACTGGCCGCTCCCGCCGTGCTCGCAGACGGACCCTGGCATCATCAGGGACATGCCTGACGACGTCACTCCTGATGACACCGATGCGGCGCCGACCGAGAACAAACTATTGCTCCGGGGAGCAATCCTGTTCGCCCGCCTGGCATTGGCCACCTCGTTCCTGTCCGCCGTCGCCGACCGGTTCGGTCTGTGGGGACCGCCGGGCACGCCCAATGTCGGCTGGGGGAACTTCGAGTCCTTCACGGCCTACGTGCATGTCCTGGCGCCCTACCTCCCCGGGGCGCTGGTCGACATCGTCGCGTGGGGTGCGACGGTCGTCGAAGTCGTCCTCGCCGTGGGGCTACTGCTGGGCATCGCCACGCGCTGGGCCGCTTTCGCCAGTGCGGCAACGTTGCTCATCTTCGGTGTCTCGATGTTCGTCTTCGCCGGATTCGAGACACCGTTCAGTGCGTCCGTCTTCACCGCCGCCGCGGCGGCCTTGCTCGTCGGCTCGGCACCGTCGGCACGCAGTCCTCGTTGATTCTGCGAGCACGGCGCAAAAGTACGACAGACCGACGCCGTCAGCGCAGAGTCAACGGGCTGGGAAGCGTCAGAGCTTCTGCACCGGCGCGTGATTGTGCATGAGCTTGACCCGACCCCCACTGCCGAAGTCGATCAGAGACATCGCCAGATCGCCCACGCCCGTGACTTCCTCGACGCGGCCCAACCCGTACTTGTCGTGGGTGACCCGATCGCCGGGCTCCAACGTGATGATCGGACGGTTGCGCGCCGGCGCGGGCCGTGACGGGGAAGGACGCGGGGTGCCGTAGCGGCCGGCGTTGCCGACCGGCGCACTCATCGACGACGGCTGCTCGATGCGTCGCCAGTTGATCAGGTCTTCGGGAATCTCCCGCAGGAAACGAGACTCCGGGTTGAGCATGGGCTGCCCCCACGACGAACGCACCTTGGCCCGCGAGAGGTACAGCCGCTTGCGGGCCCGGGTGATGCCGACGTAGGCCAACCGACGTTCCTCGGACAGCTCGTTGGGATCGCCGAGTGCCCGCATGTGCGGGAACATGCCGTCCTCCCAGCCCGTGACGAACACCGCCGGGAATTCCAGCCCCTTGGCGGTGTGCAGCGTCATCATCGTGACCACACCTGCACCGTCTTCGGGAATCTCGTCGGCGTCGGCCACCAACGAGACCCGCTCCAGGAACTGGGCCAGCACACCGGTGTCGGGGATGTCCTCGTCGACCGGCTCGCCCTCACCCTGCTCGGCCAGTGCCCGGGCATTGGCCAGATCCGTGCTGAACTCGTGTGCGACGCTGACCAATTCGTTGAGGTTGTCCAGCCGGGCCAGATCCTGCGGATCACTGGAGGCCTCCAGTTCGCGGCGGTAGCCGGTGCGCTCCAGCACGGCCTCCACCAGATCACCCAGCTCGTCGTCGAGCTTGGCCCGCAGCTGGTCCAGCATCTCCACGAAGCTCGCGATGGCCTTCTCCGAGCGGCTGTTGAGCATCGGCACCCGCCCCTCGGCGGCCGCCTGCAACGCATCGTTGAAGTTTGCGCCGGTGTTCTCGGCGTAGACCGCGACGCACGCCTCGGCCCGGTCGCCGATGCCACGGCGGGGGGTGTTGAGGATGCGGCGCATGCTGACCGCGTCACCCGGATTGTCGAGCACTCGTAGGTAGGCGACGATGTCTCGGATCTCGCGGCGTTCGTAGAACCGCACGCCGCCGACGACCTTGTACGGGATGCCGGCTCGGATGAACACTTCCTCCAGCGCGCGCGAGGAGTTGTTGGTCCGGTAGAACACCGCGACGTCCGAATACTTGAGGCCCTCACTGTCGGCCAGCGAGTCGATCTCCTCGGCCACGAAGCGGGCCTCGTCGTGCTCGTTGTCGGCGACGTAGCCGACGATCAGCTCACCCTCGCCCTCCTCGGTCCACAGCCGCTTCTCGCGGCGGCCCGTGTTGCGGGCGATCACCGAGTTGGCCGCGTTCAGGATGGTCTGGGTGGAGCGGTAGTTCTGTTCGAGCAGGATCGTGGTCGCGTCCGGGTAGTCGCGTTCGAAGTCCTCGATGTTGCGGATGGTCGCGCCGCGGAACGCGTAGATGGACTGGTCGGCGTCACCGACGACACACAGTTCCGACGGGGCCACCCCGTCCTTCTCGTCGAGGTGGTGCCCGACCAGCTCACGCACCAACACGTACTGCGCGTGGTTGGTGTCCTGGTACTCGTCGACCAGGACGTGGCGGAACCGGCGCCGGTAGTACTGGGCGATCTGCGGGAAGGCCTGCAGGATCCCGACCGTCTCCCCGATCAGATCGTCGAAGTCCAGCGCATTGGCCGCGCGCAGCCGACGCTGGTACTCGCCGTAGACCTGCGCGATGATGCCGGCCATCTCCTCGGCCGCCTCCGACGCCTCGGCCGCGGCCTGCTCGGGTCCGATCAGCTCGTTCTTCAGGTTCGAGATGCCGTTGGCCAGCAGCCGCGGCGAGTACCGCTTGGTGTCCAGCCCCATGTCCTTGCCGATCATCATCAGCAGGCGACGGGAATCGTCCGAGTCGTAGATCGAGAAGTTGGAGTTCAGTCCCGGCAGCAGTGACGCCTGATTGCGCAGGATCCGCACGCAGGTGGAGTGGAACGTCGAAACCCACATGTTCCTGGCTCTGGGGCCCACCAGCTGGACCACGCGCTCGCGCATCTCGGCCGCGGCCTTGTTGGTGAACGTGATCGCCAGGATCTGCCCGACCCCGACGTCACGGGCCGCCAGCAGATAAGCGATACGCCTGGTCAACACCGCCGTCTTACCCGACCCAGCACCGGCAACGATCAACAGCGGCGACCCTTGGTGCAGCACTGCCTGGCGCTGCTGAGGGTTCAAGCCATCAAGAAGTTGATCAACATCTGCAGCAACTGGCGAGGCGACGGGGGAAGTGGTCATCTTGCGTTCAAACTTACCGCCGAGCGGGGACAGTTTTGCGCTGGCACGGGCCGACTGGGACGATCAGCCTGTGCCTGAGATCGATGACCTGCGCCGCGAGATCGACGAACTCGACGCGACCATCCTTGCCGCCGTCCAGCGACGCGCCGAGGTTTCCAAACTGATCGGCAAGGCCCGAATGGCCTCCGGCGGCACCCGCCTGGTGCACAGCCGCGAGATGCAGGTCATCGAGCGCTACAGCGTGCTCGGCCCCGAGGGCAAGGACCTGGCCATCCTGCTGCTGCAGCTCGGACGCGGCCGCCTGGGTCACTAGACCCCCGCACCCGGCTCACCGGTTCGGGCGAGCCTGACAAATTGCTGTCAAGACGCTGCCGTAGTCGCCCCGATAATTGGTGGGTGACAACCGGGGGGCGGCATCGATGAGCGTGCTCGAAGCTTTTCTGACGACGTACCAAACTGCACGGTCGAACTTCGGTGACGACACACCTCTGCAGTCCGGCGCCCCCTTGTTCGAAGGCAGCGCAGCCGTCGATGCCGTCGCGAGGGACACGGCGGGAACCATGCCCGGGGATGCGTGGAGGGGTACCGCGTCCGAGGCATACGAGGACGCCAACAACAAGAACGTCGCGAAGATGAGGGCATTCGCCGCCCTCGATCAACGTCTCGGCTCCCAGATCGACGCGTCCGCCTACGCTGTCAAGCGCGGACGCGAGAATCTGGTCTCGGTGCATGACCAGGTGGTCAGCTTGGCCAACTCGGTGCCGCCGGGTCCGCTCCGCGAGACGATGCTCCTGCCGATCGTCGCCGCCGGCATGGGCCAGATCGCCGAAGTCGTGGGTCGCACCACGGCCGATCTCTCGGACATCGGCAAGGACATCACCGAAATCGCCAACGAGTACCAGAAGCTCGGAGCGGGCGAGAGCGCCAGATCGACTATGGAGGAGGATCCCCGCAAGAAGCTCGAAGACATCCTGCGCGAATACCAGGTCAAAGACGATCGGAAGCTACCGCAGTGGATGATCGACCAGCTCGGGAAGTTGATTGGCGACAAACGCGCAGGGTATGCCGGGCTCACGTTCGGCGAATACCAGCTCCTCCTTGAACTGGGTGCGACCCAAGGACCTCAGGCGGTCATGGACTTCTTCGATATGAAGGAGGCCGCGGAACAAGAGGCAATCCGCAGGTATCCTCCCCCTGCCCCTGACGCCACCACTGACAATCACACCGACGCGTTCAGACACACGTATTGGAATGCACTGATGACGCAGCGGTTCGGTGAGGAGTGGACCCGCAAGTTCGCCACCGCTCATGAACGCCGACCGGGTGAACCGGCACCGCGCGAGGCGATGGATCTATACAACAACGAGATCGGCCGCCAGATCGGGATGACTCATGCGAATGCGACAACTGAGGAGCTCGCCGATCTCGTCCAAACGACAGTGGACAACGGCGACAGTGTGATCGTGACCAAGGACGGCGCAGGCCTGACCTGGAGTAATGACCCGAGCTTGCCGATAGGCGAGTTCGGGGGCAATCCCGAAGGCCGGGCACCTGGCAATCCGACCCCCTACCCGACCGAGGGCCGAACCCCGGGAGTACCAAGATGACGAAGAGGACGGCCATGATTGTCCTGCTCGTCGCCGGTCTACTCAGCGGATGCTTCTTCGGCCCCGGCAAAGACAACGGCGCCGAGAGGCTGAAGGACACCATCGCCGCCATGCCCGGCGTCACCAGCGCGGGGTTTGCGACAAACGACGCGGAACTGGCCACCGTCACGCTGCCGAATCTCTTTGTGACGATGGCAAGCGCGACGCCCGGGCAGATCCGGGCGGTCGTCGACACGCTCAAGAACAATCCCGATGAGGATCTCGAGACCGTCAATATCCGTGTCGCTGAAAAACCCTTGATTCTCGTCAGCGGCACGGTCGCGAATCTCGATGCCGGTCAGTTCGTCGACGATGTCGAGCGGCTACGTCGACTCACCCCGGCGGTGGGCCCAACTGCGGTGATGAAGTGGACACGCGACGATATCCCGGACGGCAACCTCTATGTCTCACGCGAATCGCCGTTGCCGGGCACACTCGGCATGATTCGGGAAAGCCTGGGCGGCATTGGTCTGGCCGAGATCTACCCGGGCGCATCGAGCAGCGTGCAGCGCTGGCGCATCTATTTCCCGTTCTCACCTGATGAAGAACGCCGCGTCAGCTCTCAGCTCGACTCGCTTCCCCTTCAGGTGGGCGCGGTGACGGTCAGTTCCGGTGTCATCACCGAACTCAATGTCGCGGTCACCGACGTCCAGGCGGTCGAACCGGCGATGAAGGATGCCATCAGCCGGCTCGGCGCCGGACCTGACTCACCATTGATGTTGAGCTGGCAGGTCGGCCAGATCTTCCTTCCCGCGGCGCCCGACGGAACAGTGCACGTGGGCGCTTGCGGATATCCGAGTACACCCTACGGGGACAATTTGTCGCCAGAGGAAAAGGCGCTGCAGGAGCGCGTCCGCGAGCAGTACGACTCCTGCCCTCGCTAGATCGACTAGCGTCCCGCCGGTTTGGCAGGCGCCTTCAGCGAGTCGAGCAGCCACGGCGTCAGCCACTGCACGGCCTCCGAGGTCGGGTGCACACCGTCGCTGCGCATCCGCACCCCGTCGATCTTCGCGGTGTACTTGCCGTCCGGGTTGAGCTTGGCGTTGAAATCCAGCACCGACACGTTGGGCCGTTGCCCGACCACATTGCGCAGCATGGTGTTCCAGGCCTGCACCCGGCCCGGCTGATCCTCGGGGTATAGCGTCCCGTCCGACCGTTCGCCGCGTCGGTTGTACGGCGCCGTGGTCACCACGACACGGGCGCCGGTCGAGCTCAGGATGTCCAGCGCGCGCTGCAACTCACCTTTGAGGTAGGCGTCGTAGGCGTCGTTGCCGACGTGCGTCCACCGGCCCTTCCAGGTGCGGTCCACAACCTCCCAGCGCCCGATCATCAGCAGCACGGTCTGCGGGCGGTCGTGTGCGATCCGCTGCGCCCAGCGTTCCGGCCAGGAGTCACACTCCGGCTTCTGGTTCAGCGTCTCCCCGGCCGACCGGTACGGTCCGCCGCGGGCGATGCCGCAGCCGATGGTGGTGTAGTCGCTGAAATGAAAACCAGGCGTGGCAGGCAGATAGCGCATCAGAGTCCAGGCCACCGAGTCGCCGAACACCGCAACGGTTTGCGTGCCGGGCGGCAGCGCCGGCGGTGGTCCCACCGGGACGGCCCGCTCGGCGCCGATGTCCTGCTCCGAGGCGGCCGCAGCCATCACGTCCGGGCCGGCGGGGCGGGTCGGAACACCGACCGGGACGAACGTCATCGTCACCACCGCCGCGGTGGCCACCGTCGCCGCCGCCAGCCGCAGCATCGGGACGTGCTGTGGGCGCCAGTGCCGGACCGGCTGTTCGATCGCCCACCACGACACCCATGACACCGCGATCGTCACCGCACACCGCAACGCCAGCAGCGACCAGCCGGAAAGCCCGGTGCGTTCGCCGTTGAGGATCAGAAAGATCGGCCAGTGCCACAGGTAGACGCCGTAAGAGATGACGCCGAGGGTGACCAGCGGGAACCAGGCCAACGCCCGCGCGACGTAACCGTCCTGGTCCAACGCGACGGGGGCGACGACGAGCACCGCACCCACGGCCACCGCGATCAGCAGCCCGTGATGGAACTCGTCGGCACTGCCGGTCGCGAGGTGCGCGGCCAGCGCCAGCACCGCGATTCCGATCACCGGCAACGTCCAGGCGACCCATCGCCGCCATCGGGTCCGGATCAGCGTGCCCGACACCGTCAGCGCCGACCAGTCCCGCACCAGCAGCGCCGCGGCAGCCGCACCGATCAGCAGCGCCTGCGCCCGGGTGTCGGTGCCGAAGTACACGCGGTTGAGCTCACCGGTGTCGCCGGACAACCAGATCGCCGCTGCCGCCGAGCCGGCCATGCCGAGGACGGAGAGGACGAACACCACCGCGCGGACAGCGCCCGTCGAGCGGCGACGCACCAGCAGCGCAGCGGCCAGCACGAGCAATGGCCACAGCAGGTAGTACTGCTCCTCGACCGCCAGCGACCAGGTGTGCTGCAACGGCGAGGGCGTGGCGCCCTGGCTGAAGTAGTCGGTGTCCGCGGCGACGAACACCCAGTTGGCCATCCAGAAGAACGCACCGACCGCATCCTCTCGGAGCGAGGTCACCGCTTCGGAGGGGAACAACGGCCGGGCGATCACGACGGCCAAGGTCATCAGCACCATCGCCGGCAGCAGGCGCTTGGCCCGGCGGATCCAGAAGCCTTTGAGATCGATGCGCTCGGTGCGGCGGAACTCGTCGAGCAAGAGCGAGGTGATCAGGAATCCGCTGAGCACGAAGAAGACGTCGACGCCGATGAAACCTCCGGCCACACCCGGCACCCCGCCGTGACCGGCCAGCACCAGGGCCACCGCGATCGCGCGGATGCCGTCGAGTGCCGGGATGTCTCGGCGGATGGAGGCACGCCGACGCCGACTGGCAGCACGGACCGGCGCCGCAGTCACGTCATGCCCTCCCGTCGTGGCGTCCGAGCCCCAGAGTTTAGGGGGCATCGGGCGCCGAATCGGGAAGGCGCGACGAGGCGCTAACGGGTTAGCGCAATATATTTCGTGTCGAGGTATTCCTCGATGCCCTCGATGCCGCCCTCACGGCCGAAGCCGGATTCCTTGATGCCGCCGAACGGGGCAGCCGCATCGGAGATGACACCGCGGTTGATTCCGACCATGCCGGATTCGATGCCCTCGGCCACCCGCAGCGCACGGTCCAGTGACTGCGTGTAAACGTAAGCAGCCAAGCCGTATTGGGTGTTGTTCGCGGCGGCCACACCTTCGTCCTCGGTGTCGAAGCCCGTGATCGGGGCGACGGGACCGAAGATCTCCTCCTTGAGGATGCGGGCGTCGGCGGGCACATCGGCCAGCACCGTGGCCGGGTAGAAGTTGCCCGGGCCGCCGGGGGCGACGCCGCCGACGGCGACCGTCGCACCTTTCGACACCGCGTCGGAGACGAGTTCGGTGACGGTGGCGACCTGCTTGGAGTTGATCAGTGGACCCAACGTGGACGCGGGGTCGATGCCCTTGCCGAGGGTGAACTCGCTCATCCGCTTGACGAGCTTGTCGGTGAACTCCTCGCGCACCGAGTTCGCGACGTGAAAACGGTTGGCGGCGGTGCAGGCCTCGCCGCCGTTGCGCATCTTGGCCAGGATCGCGCCGTCCACCGCCGCGTCGACGTCGGCGTCGTCGAACACGATGAACGGGGCATTGCCGCCCAACTCCATCGACGTGCGCAGGAGCTTGTCGGCGGATTGCTTCACCAGTGCCTTGCCCACCCCGGTCGATCCGGTGAAGGTGAGCTTGCGCAGCCGGCCGTCGTCGATCAGTGCGGTGGTCACCGCACCCGGATCGCTGGTCGGCAACACCGAGAGCACGCCCTTGGGCAGGCCGGCCTCATCCATCAGCTTGGCCAGCAGCAGCATCGTCAGCGGGGTTTCCTGCGCGGGCTTGACGATCATGGTGCAGCCCGCGGCGAAGGCAGGCCCCATCTTGCGGGTGCCCATGGCCAGCGGGAAGTTCCACGGCGTGATCGCGTAACACGGGCCGACGGCCTGCTTGGTGACGAGGATTCGCCCGGTACCCGCAGGCGCCGGGGTGAAGCGGCCGGCGATGCGCACCGCCTCCTCGGAGAACCAGCGGAAGAACTCGGCGCCGTAGGCGACCTCGCCCTTGCTCTCGGCGACGACCTTGCCCATCTCCAGGGTCATCAGCGCGGCGATGTCGTCGGCGCGTTCGGTGATCTTCTCGAACACCGAGCGCAGGATCTCGCCTCGCTTGCGCGGCGCGGTGGCTGCCCATTCGGCCTGCACCGCACATGCGGCGTCCAGCGCGGCGACCGCATCGGCGGCGGTCGCGTCGGCCACCGTGGCCAACACCTGATCGTCGCTCGGGTCGAGCACATTGAACGTCGAGGCGGCCTGGCGTTCTTCACCACCGATCCACAGACCCGTGGGCACGGATGAAATCAAGTCTTCAATGGCCATACATCCATCATGTACACCTTCGAATCAAGCACCGCACTAAGGTCAGCAGAATGAGTGCTGACATCACCGCAACCCCCGCATGGCAGGCATTGTCGAAGCACTACGACGAGATCCGCGACATTCATCTGACGGAGCTTTTCGCCGAGGATCCGGCCCGCGGAACCGAACTGGTGTTGACGGTCGGCGATCTCTACATCGACTACAGCAAGCACCGCGTCACCCGCCGCACTCTGGAATTGCTGGCTGACCTGGCGCGCGCCGCCGGACTGGAGGCCCGCCGCGCGGCGATGTTCGCCGGGGAGCACATCAACACCTCCGAGGACCGCGCGGTGCTGCACACCGCACTGCGGTTGCCTGCCGATGCGGCCTTGACGGTTGACGGCCAGGACGTGGTGACCGAGGTGCACTCTGTTTTGGATCGGATGGGCGATTTCACGGACCGGCTGCGCAGCGGCGAGTGGACCGGCGCCACCGGCGAGCGCATCAAGACCGTGGTCAACATCGGCATCGGCGGTTCAGACCTGGGGCCGGTGATGGTGTACGACGCGCTGCGCCACTACGCCGACGCAGGCATCAGTGCCCGCTTCGTGTCCAACGTCGACCCTGCCGACCTGGTCGCGACGCTGGCCGATCTGGACCCGGCCACAACGCTTTTCATCGTGGCCTCTAAGACGTTCTCCACACTCGAGACGCTGACCAATGCCACCGCCGCCCGCCGATGGCTGGTCGAAGGACTGGGCGGCGGTGCCGGACAGGAAGCCGTCGCCAAGCATTTCGTCGCGGTGTCCACCAACGCGAAGCTGGTGCAGGAGTTCGGCATCGACACCGACAACATGTTCGGCTTCTGGGACTGGGTGGGTGGCCGGTATTCGGTGGACTCGGCGATCGGGTTGTCCGTGATGGCCGTGATCGGCCGCGAGCGGTTCGCCGAGTTCCTCGCCGGATTCCACCTGGTCGACGAGCACTTCCGTACCGCCCCGCTGGCCGAGAATGCTCCGGCACTGCTGGGGCTGATCGGCCTGTGGTACTCGAATTTCTTTGGCGCACAATCACGCGCGGTGCTGCCCTACTCCAACGACTTGTCGCGGTTCGCGGCATATCTGCAACAGTTGACCATGGAGTCCAACGGCAAATCGGTGCGCGCCGACGGCACCGCCGTCACCACCGACACCGGTGAGATCTTCTGGGGCGAGCCGGGAACGAACGGCCAGCACGCCTTCTATCAGCTGCTGCACCAGGGCACCCGCTTGGTACCGGCCGATTTCATCGGCTTCTCTCAACCGACCGACGACCTGCCCACAGCCGACGGCACCGGCAGCATGCACGACCTGCTGATGAGCAACTTCTTCGCCCAGACCCAGGTGCTGGCATTCGGCAAGACGGCCGAAGCGATTGCGGCAGAAGGGACACCGGCTGCGGTGGTGCCGCACAAGGTGATGCCCGGAAACCGACCGACGACGTCAATCCTGGCAACCAGGTTGACGCCGTCGGTCGTGGGTCAGCTCATCGCCCTCTACGAACACCAGGTGTTCACCGAGGGAGTTGTGTGGGGTATCGATTCCTTCGATCAGTGGGGCGTCGAACTGGGCAAGACGCAGGCGAAGGCGCTGTTGCCGGTGATCACCGAGTCGGAATCACCTGGCACTCAGTCGGACTCGTCGACCGATGCGCTGGTGCGCCGGTATCGCGTCGAGCGCGGGCGCTCGGCTTAGGAGCGTCCCCGGCCGAAGCGATCCCCGTTAGGGCATCCCCGGGACCGTCGCGCAGCCCACGTTCGGGATGCAACCGCTGGCGCCGCCGGGACCGGCTGTGCCACCGGGACCGCCGGGGATGGAGCCGGTAGCCCCACCGGGCCCCGCCGTTCCGCCCGGGCCGTAGGGAATCTCACCCGTCGCGCCACCGGGACCCGCCGAGCCGCCGGGGCCGTAGGGAATCGAGCCGCTGGCGCCACCCGGGCCTGCCGTGCCACCGGGGCCACCCGGAATTTGGCCGGTGGCGCCGCCAGGTCCGGCGGTGCCAATGTCGGAGCACGCGGTGCCGTCGGCATTGACACAAGGCGGCGGAGCAGGCTCAGCCATGGCCACGGGGCCAAAGGCGACAGCACCTGCCGCAGCGCCTGCAAAGAGCATCGAGGCAATCAACTTTGTGGTCATAAAGGCTAACTACCCAAGTTCACCCGGTGCTGAAACCCCGCCCTGTCCAGAGCGCACCGACTGACGGCCGCGGCGGGTAGGCGTGTCGCGGAGGGGAGGGCCGTATAGACTTGCCCGCCTGTCCGCGACTTCTCAGCGACAATCGCCTCATAGATTCCTTGGGTCACTCTGACCCCACGGCCGATTAGTACTTATGTCACTCCAGCCAACTACAGCCACTTCAGCATCAGATTTCGGGCTGCCCGGCTATCAGCGACACTGTCGCTAACAGGCGGGCACTGGACTGACGAGCTCTGTGAGTCCAGTGGTGCTGGAGTGCCGAAAACCGCCAGCGACAATGTGGTTGGCGATACTGATGTTGTTCAGGTGGCGATTGTCGCTGAGAAGTCGCGGACAGTCGGGCACATCGACATTCCTCGGGAATCTGCGACGGGAGTGATGCCTGTGGCTAGGCGAATCGCTTGGTGTACTTCGGTGGCAACAGCCTCATCACCTGGGTCAGCGGCGCCCACGGCCAGCGCGGGACCACGGCCCGGCCCTTCTCCTTTTCGATGGCCTCGACCATCGCCCGCACGCCGGTCTCGTTGTCGACCATGAGCATCGTGGTCGCCGACTTGGCGGTCATCTCCGACTCGATGTAACCGGGCTCGATCACAGTCACCCGGATCGGGCCCTTGTCGTACTCGGCGCGCAGCGACTCGCCCAGCGAGGTCATGCCGGCCTTCGAGGCGCAGTAGGCGGCCTTGCCACCGGGCACACCGGTGTTGCCCAGGACCGACGAGATCAACACGAGATGACCGCTGCCGGACTTCTTGAACATCTCCAGCGCTGTCTCGATCTGCACCAGACCGGCGATCAGGTTGGTCTCGATGGTGGCCTTGTTCGCCCATGGCTTGCCCTCGCCCAGCGGCCAACCCTTGCCGATCCCCGCGTTGACGATCACGCGGTCGATTCCGCCGAGTTCCTCGGACAGCTCGCCGAACACCCTGGGCACGGCTTCATGGTCGTTGACGTCCAGCGCAGCGACGGCCACCTTGACGTAGGGGTGCCGGTCGGCCAGTTCGGCTTTGAGCTCATCGAGCCGCTCGGTGCGACGGGCACACAGCGCCAGGTCCCGGCCCTTGGCCGCGAATTGCCGGGCCATGCCCGCGCCCAGTCCAGAGCTGGCACCGGTGATGAGGATCTTCTGACGGGTCATCGCTGCAGGATAACCGAGTTAGACAACTGTCAAAAACGCGGACTACTTCAACAGTCGTGACATCCGCCGGTCGGCCAGCACCTTGCCGCCGGTCTGACATGTCGGGCAGTACTGGAACGACTTGTCGGCGAAAGACACCTCCCGCACGGTGTCCCCGCACACCGGGCACGGCAACCCGGTGCGGGCGTGCACGCGCAGGCCAGAGCGCTTCTCCCCTTTGAGCGTCGCGGCCTGCTGCCCCACCGACCGCGTCACCGCATCCGTGAGTACCGAGATCATCGCGTCGTGCAGCGCGCCGAGTTGGGCATCGGTCAGCTTGCCCGCGGTGGCGAACGGCGACAGCTTGGCCACGTGCAGGATCTCGTCGCTGTAGGCGTTGCCGATCCCGGCGATCACCTTCTGATCGGTGATCACCGTCTTGATCCGCCCGCTCTGCCCGGCCAGCGCTCCGGCCAACCCGGCTGAATCCAGCGACAGCGCGTCCGGTCCGAGTGAGGCGATCTGCGGTACGTCGAGAGGATCGCCGACGATCCAGACCGCCAACCGCTTCTGGGTGCCGGCCTCGGTCAGGTCGAAACCCAACCCGTCACCCAGATGCACGCGCAGGGCGATCGGGCCCTTTCCCGACGGCTTCAGCGGGGTCGGTGACAGCTTGTCGGACCACCGCAACCACCCCGCCCGCGACAGGTGCGTGATGAGGTGAAAAGGACCCAACTCCGCGCCTAATTCGATACCGAGGTACTTGCCCCAGCGGTTCGCCCCGGTCACGGTCTGGCCGTGCAATGCCGTCGTCGGCGGGTCGAACGTCTTGAGCACCGACAACGCGGCCACGTCGATCCGGGTGACCACCCGGTCCGTCGCATGCCGACGCAAATGATCGGCCAGCGCCTCGACTTCGGGCAGTTCAGGCATGGCTCCAGTGTGTCAGCGAAACGCCGAGCATGCTGTAGACATGTCCAATCGGCCTGCTCCCCGAGCGACCAACCCGCTGCGGCACGTCTTCGTGATCAACAGCGTGCCGCGCCGGTGGCCGTTCGCGCTGCGCGCCGGAATCTGCATGGCGGTACCGGTTCTGGTGGGCTGGCTGGCCGGTGACACAACCGCCGGATTGATCGCCACCATCGGCGGATTCACCTCGCTGTACGGCAGCGGGCGCCCCTACCTGAATCGGGGCGGGTTCCTGGCGGTCGTTGCGGTGAGCTTCGCGGCCGCGGTGGCTCTCGGTGACTGGGCGTCGTCGACACCCTGGCTGGGCGTGCTCACGGTGACGATGATCGCCGCGGTGGCCACCTTGGTCTGCCATGCCCTGAGCGTCGGACCGCCCGGCGCCTACATGGTGGTACTGGCCTGTGCGGCCGGCACCGGCACCCCGGCCACGCTGCACCTCACCCCGGCTCATCACGCGACGCTGGTCCTCGCGGGCGGGGCATTCGCCTGGCTGGTGCACATGAGCGGCGCGCTGGTTCGTCCCCGCGGACCGGAGAAGGCCGCGGTGGCGGCGGCTGCCGCTGCCGTCGCGGCCTACATCGAGAACCCTGGCGCTGAGGCAAGACATAAAGCGGCCCTCCTGCTGCACACCGCATGGGTCACGCTGGTCAGTTATCAACCGGTGCAACCGAAACCGGACCAGGCGCTCTATCGGTTGCGAGTGGTCAACCGCCGCCTGCACGTGCTGTTCGCGGAGGCCATGCGTGCCTCGGACTCGGGTGAACCGCTGGCGTTCGACGGTGCCGCCCTGGCCCGCCATCTGGCTACCGTGCCTGCCGATGCGATCACCGATGAGCATGGCGCCGAGGGAATTCCACTCGGCAGGCCCAGCGTCGTGCAATTACTGAGCCGGGCCCTGACGCCGGGTTCGGTGTCACTGCAACTGGCAGTGCGCGTCGGCATCGCGGTCGCGATCTCGGGCGTCATCGCGGTGCTGATCTCGCAGGCGCTCACGATGACCCACGCCTACTGGGCAATGGCGGCCGCGGTACTGATGCTGCACCAGGGCTTCGACTGGCAACGCACCGTGGCCCGCGGGGTCGAACGGACGCTCGGCACGTGGCTCGGACTCGGTGTGGCCGGGGTGATTCTCGCGTTGCACCCACAGGGCCTGTGGCTGGTGCTGGTGATCGGGGCGCTGCAGTTCACCATCGAGATGTACGTGATGCGCAACTACACGCTGGCCGTCGTGTTCATCACCCCCGCCGCGCTCACCATCGCCTCGGGCGGCCAACCCGTGGACAACCTCGGCGAACTGCTGCTGACCCGCGGTAGCGACACCCTGATCGGTTGCGCGGTGGCCCTCGCGGTCTATTGGGCGACCCAGCGTCTTCGCCATCCGACCGGTCTGCGCAGTGCCGTCAACGCCACACTCGACGCGGTCACCGCGACCCTGCCTCACCTGGCAGCCGGCGACGCCACCTCCGCGGCGGCCCGCACCGAGCGGCGCGATCTGCAACTGCGGGCCATGGGGCTGCTCCCGGCCTATGACGCCGGCATCGGCGGTTCGGCCGCGCAACGCCTTGGCGCCGAACGCATGTGGCCGACGGTCGTGGCCACCGAACAGCTCGCCTACCGCACCCTGGCGGCCTGCTGGGGTGCCGAGCACGACGGCGCGACCGAGGCCGGCGCCGAGGCGGCGGCAGACACCGCGGCGGCGCTGACCGAGCAGGCCACAGCCTTACGCGAAAGCGTTACGCGAGAGCCTTGACGAACGACAGCAGCCAGCTCACCAGCGACAGCACGATCGCGGCCCAGATGGCGGTCCACCAGAACTGGTCGATGTGCAGACCCCAACCCGTGGTGTTGTCGGTGATCCACGAGGTGATCCACAGCATCAGCGCATTGATCACGATGTGGATCAGGCCGAGCGTGAGGATGTAGAGCGGGATCGACAGGATCTGCACGATCGGCTTGACGAACGCGTTGACCAGACCGAAGATCACCGCGACGACGAAGATGATGCCGACCCTGGCGATGGTCGAGTCACCGCCGATGAAGTAGATCCCCGGCACGACGAGAGTGACCACCCAGAGCGCGAATCCGGTTATCGCGGCGCGCAGGAGAAATGAGCTCATGGCGGTCTAGTCTGCCGAGCGCAGCAGGTATGTGTCCATGATCCAGCCGTGGCGGGTTCTGGCTTCGGTACGCGCGGCAACGATTTCGTCGCCGATCTCCCCGACCGTTCCCGCGTAGAGCAACTCATCGGGTGTGCCCAGATAGGCGCCCCACCAGATGCGGGTCTGCGGCGGGCACTGCTGAAAAGAACAGTCCGCGTCGAGCATCACCACGGCGCTACCGGTCAGCCCGTGCTCACGCAATTGACGTCCGGTGGTGATCAGCACCGGTTCGCCGACGTCGTTGAGCGGAATACGGTGCCGTGCGGTCAGCACCTGGATTGCGGTGATGCCCGGGACCACGTCGTATTGGATGTCGAGGTGCTCGGCCACTTTTTCCAGGATCCGCAGGGTGCTGTCGTACAGCGACGGATCTCCCCAGGCCAGGAAGGCCCCGGTGCCGTCGGGCCCGAGTTCGGATTCGATGGCCTTCGCCCAGATCCTGGCCCGCTCGGCATGCCAGTCCGCCACGACCTGGCGGTAGCCCGGCGCGTCGCCGGCCGCGGCGCGCGGCGGGTCGACCAGTTCGACGAAGCGGTAACCATCGGGTTTCTCGATGAACCGGTCGCAGATCTGTTTGCGCACGGCGACCAGGTCATCGGTCGGCGAGCCTCTACGCGGACCCTTGTCCATAGCGAAGAACACCTGGGTGTCGTTGAGCGCGGAAATGGCCTGTGCGGTGACGAAGTCCGGATCACCGGCCCCGATACCGATGACATGGATGCGACGCACCGTCGAAGGTTAACCGAACAAGAACCGAGTACCCCAAGTATCCGGTACCCGGGGTATTGACATCACGCATTGTCGGTACCTACCGTCGGGAAGAGGGGGACCACAAACGAAGGGAACGTCAACGGTGACAACTTCGGTCAGACCCGGCGGAGGCTCGGCCAACGCTGCGCGGCGGGACGCGTTCTCCGAACGCCTGCTCAAGGGTTCGGTTCGCAAGTCGTACGCGCCGGTGGTGGACATCGACTGGCAGGCGCCGATCGATCCGGACAAGTTCTTCCTGCCGCCGCGGATCGTGTCGCTGTACGGAACCCCATTGTGGGACAGCATGTCTCGCGCAGAACAGATCGAGCTGTCACGCGAGGAACTGGCCAACACGCTCTCGGCGGGCATCTGGTTCGAGAACATCCTCAACCAGGCGCTGCTGCGCAAGATGATGCACCAAGATCCCACCTCGAATTCCACGCACTACGAGCTCACCGAACTCGGCGACGAAACCCGTCACATGGTGATGTTCGGCAAGGCCATCGACAAGATCGGCGCCAAGCCGGTGCGACCACGGCTGTACCAGCGCATGATCATCAACTCTCTGCCGTTCTTCTTCCGCGGCTCGGTGCTGTGGGTGGCCGCGCTGATCGGCGAGGAGATCTTCGACTCCCTGCAGCGGCAGATGATGGATGACCCCGAGTTGCAGCCGATGGTGCAGCGCCTCATGCGCATTCACGTCACCGAGGAGGCCCGCCACATCCAGTTCGCGCGTGACGGCCTGCGCGGGCGCGCCCCCTCGATGCGCTGGTACCAGCGGGTGTGGGTGGCCAACCTCAACGGGGTCGGCGGATTCTTCTTCCGCTACCTGTTCACCAACAAGGTCCAGTACGCACGCGTGGGCCTCAACGCCCGCGCCGCCCGTCGCATGGCTCGGGCCAGCGCACACCGCCGTGGGGTGCAGATCTCCGGATTCGCCCCGCTGGCCGCCTTCCTCGAAGAGGTCGGGTTGATGGGCCGCATCGGACGGCGGATGTGGCGGCGCTCGGGGTTCCTGCCGGCGAAGGCCCCGCGTGGCCTCACCGGATTGGCCGGACCGGACGCAGGTTCCGAGGAGGGCGTCACCGAAGAGGTGTTTGACGGGCTCGCCATTCTCGACACCGGTGACGGCGATCGCCGGGTGAACGTTCGCCTGGCCGGTCACCTCGATCCGATCGACGGCCGCTACCACTGGCAGGGAACGATTCTCGATGCCCCGAGCACTGTCACTCCCGGGCCGGTGCGGCTCACGATCGGCACCCGAACCGTCGATGCCCGCATCACCGAACGCACCTCGCAGGGCACGCACTCCATTGCCGGCGTGGGTGAACCGCCCTTCGAACTGGACAGCGCCGACGAGGCCGGAGTCAGCGCCGCCGGGTAAGCGCCGAGCGGCCGAGCAACCCGACGGCGAACACTGCACCACAGATCCCGGAGATCAGCAGTGGCAGCTGGCCGGGCTGACCTGGAACCACGGTCCAGAGAAGCCCGGCCCACACCCCGGCGCCCAGCACGGCAAAACCGCTGAGCCCCTGGAAAACTCCCTGTGCGCTGCCCTGGAGGTCAGCGCCGACCAGGGAGGAGACCCAGGCTTTGCTGACCCCGTCGGTACACCCGGTGAACAAGCCGTAAGCCCCGATCAGCAGCCAGGCCAGCAGCGGATCGGTGGTCAGTCCCAGCCCGGCATAGCCGATCGCGAAGAACACCAGACCGAGGCCGAACACCGGCAGCCGACCGATCCGGTCGGCCAGCAGCCCGGCCGGGAAACTGGAGATGGCGTACACCGCGTTGTAGGTGACGTAGGCCAGGATCACCTCGACGACAGAAAAGCCGATCTCGTTGAGCCGCAACAACAAAAGGGCGTCGGGGAAATTCACCAGGCCGAACGCCACCAGCACGGCCGTCACCCGCCAGTACCGCCCGGGCAGATCGCGCACGCGGGCGAACACCGGCTGACGCTGCGGGCGCGGCTCGGTCCGTTTCCCTTTCGCTTTTTCGGACACCAGGAACACCAGGGCGACGCTGAGCACCGCGGGCACCACCGCGACCCACAGCAGTGGCGCGATCTGATGGTCGAGCAGTTCGTAGCCGGCCAACCCCAGCAGCGGACCGACGACAGCGCCCATGGTGTCCATGGCCCGGTGGAACCCGAACACCCGGCCACGGGCAGCGTCGTCGACATCGACGACCAGTAGGGCATCCCGCGGCGCACCGCGGATCCCTTTGCCGAGCCGGTCCACCACGCGGCCCGCGAGCACACCGGACCACGCACTCGCCGCCGCGACCATGACCTTGCCCAGGGCAGCCATGCCGTAGCCGGCGGCGATCAAGGGCCGCTTCGAGTAGCGGTCGCCGAGCGGGCCCGCGGCCAGCTTGGTCATCGCGGCCGCGCCTTCGGCGGCGCCCTCCACCGCGCCGACCACCGCAGGTGGGGCACCGAGCACGGCCGTCAGATAGATCGGCAGCAGCGGATAGAGCAGCTCGCTTGCAGCGTCCTGCAGAAAGGACACCGCCGACAACACTCGGACGTTGCGGGTCAGCCAAGCGGGCACCAGGTCATCATGCCTGCCGATCGGCCCCACAAAACTAGAACACGTTCTAGTGTGTACGGCATGCGGTTCACCTATGCCGAAGCCATGACCGATCCCACCTACTACATCCCGCTGGCCCAGGCGGCCGAGGCGGCCGGCTACCACGCCATGACCATTGCCGACAGCGTCGCCTATCCCTTCGAGTCCGATTCGAAGTACCCGTACACCCCCGACGGCAACCGGGAGTTCCTCGACGGCAAGCCGTTCATCGAGGCCTTCGTGATGGCCTCGGCCTTGTGCGCGGCCACCACCACGCTCAATTTCAACTTCTTCGTCCTCAAGCTGCCGATCCGCCCGCCGGCCCTGGTGGCCAAGCAGGTCGGCTCGCTCAACGCGCTGTTCGACAACCGGCTGGGCCTCGGGGTCGGCACCAGCCCGTGGCCCGAGGATTACGAGTTGATGGGCGTGCCGTTCGCTCGGCGCGGCAAGCGCATGGACGAGTGCATCGACATCATCCGGGGACTGACCAGTGGCGACTACTTCGAGTACCACGGCGAGTTCTACGACATCCCCAAGACCAAGATGACCCCGGCACCGTCGAAGCCGGTGTCCATCCTGGTCGGCGGGCACGCCGAGGCGGCCCTGCGCCGGGCGGCCCGCAACGACGGCTGGATGCACGGCGGCGGTACCGACGATCTCGATGTCCTCCTCAAACGGCTCAACGAGATCCGTGCAGAGGAAGGTCAGACCGGACCGTTTGAAGTCCACGTGATCTCGGCTGACGCGTACACGCCCGACGGCATCAAACGGCTCGAGGACAAAGGCGTCACCGACGTGATCGTGGGCTTCCGCCTGCCCTACATCAAGGGCGACGACCCCGAGCCACTGGACCGCAAGATCCGCCACCTTGAGAAGTTCGCCGAGAACGTCATCGCCAAGGTCTGATCTGCGCTGCCCGCGGGCCTCTACAGGTCGGATGTTGTTTGGGCGATCGTCAAGATTTTTGACGCGGGTCGAGAGAACAGGTTGAGGGAACAGCGGGCGCGCCGTTAGCGTTGCACCCGCCGTTCTCGCCAACGCTGTCCGAGAGCTCAGTCCGGCCACCACCGGAAAAAACTCAGAAGACTCGGAAAGCCTGCGAATGACGACCTCTCTCGAACGTGCGCGCTCCATCGTCGCTCCCGACCCCACGGTGCGCATGCTCGCAGTGTTCGCCCTGGCCCTCGGCGGCTTCGGGATCGGCACCACCGAATTCGTCGCGATGGGCCTGCTACCCGATATCGCGACGGGCTTCGGCATCACCGAACCCACCGCGGGCCACGTCATCTCCGCCTACGCGTTGGGCGTGGTCGTCGGCGCACCCGTCATCGCCGCGCTCACCGCACGGTGGCCGCGCAGGGCGCTGCTGCTCACCCTGATGGCCGTCTTCACCCTCGGCAACGTGGCCAGCATGCTGGCCCCGACGTACGCGACCTTGGTCACCGCCCGGTTCGTGACCGGTCTGCCGCACGGCGCGTTCTTCGGGATCGCCGCGCTGGCCGCCGCGCATCTGATGGGTCCGCAGAACCGGGCCAAGGCCGTGGCCTATGTGCTGTGCGGGCTGACCGTCGCGACGGTGCTGGGCGTGCCCTTGGCCTCCTGGCTCGGCCAGGCCCTGGGCTGGCGCAGCGCGTTCGGTCTGGTGGTCGGAGTCGGGCTGGTCACGCTGGCCGCCCAGTGGGCTTGGCTGCCCGAGCAGCTCCGGGCCATGCACGTCACCAGTCCGCTGACCGAACTCGGAGCGCTGCGCCGACCCCAGGTGTGGCTGGCGGTGCTCGTCGGAATGATCGGCTTCGGCGGCATGTTCGCGGTCTACACCTACATCAGCACCACGATGACCGACGTGACCGGACTGCCGCGGTCGCTGGTTCCCGTGGCGCTCATGGTGTTCGGCCTCGGCATGGTGGTCGGAAACCTGATCGGCGGCCGACTGGCCGACATCTCGGTGGTCCGTGCGCTGTACCTGGCGCTGGGCTCACTGGCGGTATTGCTGGCCGCGTTCTCGCTCGGGTCGCACAGCCCGTGGACCGCGTTGCCGCTGTTGTTCGGTGTCGGGGTGGCCGGCTCCGCCGTCGGCCCCGCCCTGCAGACCCGGCTGATGGACGTCGCCCACGATGCGCAGGCACTGGCCGCCGCACTCAACCACTCCGCGCTGAACGTCGGCAATGCCACCGGCGCGTGGGTGGGCGGCCTGGTGATCGCGGCCGGTTTCGGTTACACCGCTCCCGCGGCCGCAGGCGCGGCGCTGGCCGTCGGCGGCCTGCTGGTGTTCACCGTGTCGGTGGCGTTACAACAACGGACCGCTACCCGATGATGACGGCGGGATGATGTGAACTGCGGCTTCTTCGGCAGAGGCCGCGCCGCCATCGATGCCGACGTCAGTGCCGAGCAACTCCGCCTCGTCGTCCTCGCCGAAGCCGGCATCAGGGGCGACCAGCCGGCCGGACCGCCGATCCCCGACCTCTTCGTCGCCGGCCTGCTCGTCGGGAATCTCGGAATCGTCTAGTTGCATCGCGGGATCGGGCTCTTCCTCGGCCAGCAGCTCGTCGAGGGTCTCGTGGTCACGCGGTTCCCGCCAACGGTCCGGCGGGGAGTAACCCTCGTCGAGCAGATCGTCCACACCCCGGTCGATCAGGGTGTCCTCCTGAGTCAACTGGTCGTCGTCGTCGACGCTGTACCCGTCACTACTCATCCTTCAACGATGGCACAGCTCGGGCCCACCTGAGCAGTTCTTCGCAGTCGGACATCCGACACAGCGACCCGGTCGAGCATCCCGCCCCGATCCTGAGAAATATCCAATATCCAGCTGAGAATTCTGGAATTTTCGAACCCAATTCCCAATTAGACGTATTAGGCAGCAACCGGTAGTAGTGGGACTTCCGGTGCGGCCTGCAACGGAGGGTTGGGAAATGAAGTCATATACCATCGCCACATTAGCCGCGGGCGCGCTGGCCGCGGGAGCATTCCTAGGGGGCGTCGCCGCCGCCGCCCCGACCGCACAGTCGGCCGAACAGACCGTGAAAAGCCTCCAGACCAGCGGCTATCACGTCATCGTCAACCGCACCGGCGCGGCACCACTGGCCAACTGCACCGTGCTCGGTGTGCGCCAGGGGCAGACCATCGCCACCAACGACTCAAGGGGCGGAAGCTCGATCAATACCACCGTAATTTCAAAGACGGCATACGTCGACGTCGCCTGCTGAGTCGGGAATAAAACCGGGCATGCATTTGTTGTGACGCCAAACCGGAATTAATCGATCCGGTGATAATTCCATATCCGCAGTCGGCCGCACAGTGTTGTGCGGCCGATTGTTTTGGGCCGGGTCCGAGCGTCCGCCGGACTTGTCGGTGTGCCGGCGTACGGTACCGAACATGAGTTCGATACTGGTTTCCGAGAGGGACATCGAGCGGACGATCGTCGGCGATGCCCTCGAACATCTGAATGCCGCCTGCAAAGAGATCGACGCGCTGTCGGTGCATGCCCTGACCCGCGCAGAGCTGCACGAGGTTTTGAGTCGGCTCGACGCCGGTGAGAAACGGCTGGCCACCGCTCAACAACGGCTCCTCGGACGGATGGTCGCCACCAACACCGCGTCGCCACCGCGGTTCGATCCGGCCGCCGTGCTGGCCAGGCGGTTGCGCATCTCGCCGGCCGAGGCCCGGCGGCGGATAGCCGACGCCGGCCAGCCGTCCGACTGAGGTCTACGAGTTCGACGGCATCCACAGCGGGGTATCCCACCCGCGTGGCATTCGACATCACCCCCACCGCGGCGCAGCATGACCTGGCTCGACGCACCCACGAATTCGCCGAACAGGTGGTACGTCCGGTCGCCGCGGACTACGACCGTCGGCAGGAGTTTCCATGGCCGGTGCTGGAAGAAGCGGCGGCTCAGGGCTTCTACAGCCCACTGTTCTATCGCGACCTGATCGGCGACCCGACCGGACTGTCCCTGCCGATGTTCATGGAGGAGCTGTTCTGGGGCTGCGCAGGGATCGGGTTGGCCATCGTCATGCCGGCCCTGGCACTGTCGGCCATCGGCCAGGCCGCCTCGCCGGAGCAGATGTTGCGGTGGGCTCCCGAGTGCTTCGGCACCCCGGGGGACCTCAAGCTGGCAGCCTTGGCGATCTCCGAACCCGAGGGCGGCAGCGATGTGCGCAACCTGCGCACCTACGCCGTCCGTAGCGGATCCGGACCAGACGCGGACTGGATCATCAACGGCCACAAGATGTGGATCGGCAACGGCGGCATCGCCAATGTGCACGTGGTCAACGCAGTCGTCGACAAAGAGCTCGGCCACAAGGGGCAAGCGTTGTTCATCGTGGAGGGCGGCACGCCGGGGCTGGAAACGGTGCGCAAACTCGACAAGCTCGGCTGCCGGGCCTCACACACCGCAGAGCTCAAGTTCGACAATGTCCGAGTTCCTGCCGACCACCTGCTCGGCGGTCAGGACAAACTCGAGCACAAGCTGGCTCGAGCCCGCGAAGTCGTCGCAGGCGGTCAGAATTCCGGGTCGGCCACCCTGGGGACCTTCGAACAGACCCGGCCGATGGTGGCTGCACAAGCCCTCGGAATCGCCAGGGCCGCACTGGAATACGTCACCGAATATGCGAACCGCCGGGTCGCCTTCGGCGCTCCCATCATCGACAACCAGGGCATCGCGTTTCCACTCGCCGACCTGGCCACCCGGATCGATGCCGCCCGGTTGCTCACGTGGCGGGCGTCCTGGATGGCCGCGACCGGGGTGCGGTTCGACCGCGGCGAGGGCTCGATGTCGAAGCTGGCCGCCAGCGAGGTGGCAGTCCGCACCACCGAGCAGGCCATCCAGACGATGGGCGGCTGGGGCTACGTCACGGATCATCCCGTCGAGAAGTGGTACCGGGATGCCAAGCTGTACACGATCTTCGAGGGCACCAGCGAGATCCAGCGCATCGTCATCGCGCACGCTCTCGGCGCCGCCGACGGCAAGCCGCCACTGCACGTCGACCTGGAGCCGTCCGGCGGGCCGTTGAACCGGTGGTTCGGCCGCGGCACACCGCTGCGGACCCGAGCGGCCGGCGCCGCACTGTCTGCGAAGGACCACCTACCGGAGCCCGTCATGCGCCTGGCGATGAAAGCCCTACGCCCGCCACGCAAGTAACCGCACGCCGGATAGATTCGACGTCCATGACCGTCACCGTCGACGAACTCGAAGTCGCTGACTCGCCGGATGCCTGGACGCAGGCGGGATTCCGTGTCGATCCCGGCGGAGACGCAGGCCCGGTCTGCCGGGTCGGCGGGGTGCGCATCCGACTGGTCGGACGTGACCGCGGCGCCGGCATTGTCGGGTGGTCGTTGCGCGGCCTCCCGGCCGACGGCACCTTCGAAGACCTCGACGGCATCCCGACGGCGCGGTCGATGACCGCCACCGCTGATTCCGCCACTCACGCGAACGGTGTCGCCGCGATCGACCACATCGTGTTGCTGTCCCCCGACCTGGGCCGGACGGTCGCCTCGATGGCCGCCATCGGCGAACAACCGCGCCGCGAGCGGGACACCGAGCTCGGCGGGCGGCCCATGCGCCAGGTCTTCTTCCGTCTCGGCGAGGTGATCCTGGAGGTCGTCGGTTCACCGGAGACCGCGTCTGACGGAGCCTCGACGTTGTGGGGAATCACGTACACCGTGGCCGACATCGACGCGACGTCGGCGTTCTTCGGCGACCGCATCGGGCCCGTCAAGGACGCAGTCCAGCCCGGACGCCGGATCGCCACGCTGCGGCACCGCGACCTCGACATATCCGTGCACACGGCGGTGATCTCGACGACTCTGCCGGCTTGACGTGTGTCGGGGCGCCGGGCGCCCGACGCGGTTACCTATCCTCAGCGCATGACCGACGCCGGACAGATGAGTGACAACGTCGTTGTCGTCCACACCGACGGCGGGTGCCGGCCGAACCCGGGCCCCGGCGGCTGGGGTGCAGTGCTGCGCCACCGCGAGCACGTTCGCGAAATGTACGGCGGGGAACCCGGAACCACCAGCAACAACCGGATGGAGCTGATGGCTCCCATCATGGCGCTCGAGGCGCTCACGAGGCCCGTGGTGGTGCATCTGCACACCGACAGCACCTATGTCCGCAACGGCATCACCAAGTGGGTGCTCGGCTGGCAACGGAATGGCTGGCTGACCGCAGCCAAGCAGCCGGTGAAGAACGTCGACCTCTGGCAGCGACTGCAGGCCGCGTGCGCCCAGCACCAGGTCGAGTGGTTCTGGGTGAAGGGGCACTCAGGGATCGCCGACAACGAGTTGGCCGACGAGCTCGCGACCCGGGGACTTCGGGAAGCGCTCGACGGTTCGGGCGATCTGGTTCACTGACTCCCACACAGCTGACGGAGATACAGGTACGCCGTCATCGACGAGATACAGAAGGTCTGCTGGAGCGGTGATCACTGCCGCGCTCCTCGACCATTCGCGGAAACAGAGGCGCTCCCCGCAGCGGGCCGTAGTCAGCGGCGGCCAAGGCGGCTGCGGCCGCCGACACCAACGCCAGGATGAGAGCCGGCTGCCGGCCGTCGTGAGCCAGGAAGTCACCAAACAGCAGCCAGGCCAACGTCAGTGTGGTGATAACCCCAAGACCGTCAGTCGCGCCGATGATCGAGACATCCGGCCTGTTCAGGCCGATCCGTCCGCCGGTGATCGCGGTGGTCAACGCGCACGCGGCCAAGGCCACGCAGAGCGGAAAAGTGAGCTTCCACAACCCCCACGCGATGCGATCGGCGTCCTGAACCTGGGTCCACGGCAACAACAATGCGACGACCATCAAGGCGCCGGCCGCGCCGCAGACCAGCCGTCGGAGCAAATTGGTCATTTCGTCCTCCCAACAGTCATTCCAGTGATCGTCGAGGTCAGAGGTCGTGCTGTCGATTACCTGGAGGTAATGGAGTAGCGCACCTCATCCGGCTACAGTCGGTGCGAATGGCGATCACCAGCCTCACTCCTCAGGTCGGGCCGCTGCTGCGGGAATGGCGGCAACGGCGTCGACTGACCCAGCTGGAGCTGGCACTCGACGCGGGCGTGTCGGCGCGTCATCTGAGCTTCGTCGAGACCGGCCGCTCCAAACCCGGGCGAGACATGCTGCTGCGGCTTGGAGAACGGCTCGAACTACCGTTCCGCGAACGCAACCAGCTGCTGCTTGCCGCGGGGCACGCTCCGGCATTTCCCGAGCATGCGTTCGGCGCACCTGAACTCGCCCCGATCCGCGAGGCGTTGGAGCGGATCCTGAAAAGTCATGAGCCGTATCCGGCAGTCGTCTTCGACCGCAATTGGAACCTCGTCGCCGCAAACGCCGCCATACAGCCACTCATCGCGACCATCGACCCTGCCCTGCTGAACCCGCCGGTCAACGTCCTCCGCGTCGCACTGGAGTTGGTTCCGCAGATCATCAATGCCCGCGACGTTATGGCCTACTTTCGCGATCGCATTCAGCGCCAGCTCGCCGTCAGCGCCGACCGACAGCTCGTGCAGCTGCTGGAGGAGTTCGAGACGTATATGCCGGACGAAGACCACAGTGCGGCAAGTGAATCCGACTTCGCGCAGAATCTCGGTCCAGTCAGAGTCCGGGCACCCGACGGCGGCGAGTGGTCGTTCTTCGGCATGTTCGGCACCTTCGACATGCCGTTCGAAGTCACGATTTCCGAATTGGCCATCGAGTTGCTCTTTCCCGCCGATCGAACAACCGCCGATGCGTTTGAATCGCTGGCTCGATGACGCGAAGAGAGTCTCCACATCATTCCCAGACCACCTCGTCCGGCGTCTTGTCGGGCCGCAGCCCACGCCAGCTGGGCTGGCGCAGCCGGTGGTCGCTGGTGCGCTCGCTGTAACGCACCTCGCCGACCAGCTCGGGCCGCACGAACGTCACTCCTCTGGCATCGAGCTTCGGCAGCGGTTTGTCGAACGGCGAGTCCTCGGTGTGCAGCGGGGCCAGCATGCCTTTCAGCTTGCCCAGTTCCTTCTCGGTGAACCCGGTGCCGACGCGGCCCGCGAACTGCAGGCCGTCGGGGCCGGGGACGCCGAGCAGCAGCGCCCCGATCCCACTGCTGCGGCCCCCCTCCCCCTGGCGCCAACCACCGATCACCACCTCCTGGGTGTTCCAGATCTTGTCCTTGATCCAGGAGGCCGACCGACGGCCCGGCTGATAGGTGGAGTCCCGCTTCTTGGCCACCACACCTTCGAACCGGTGCTCACGGGCATGTTCCATGGCCTCGGGACCGTCGCCGGGCAGCGGCTCGGGCACGATCAGGCCGCCGCCGGCAGCCAACGCCTCCAACACCTTTCGACGGTCGGAATACTTGGCGCGCAGCAGGGACCGGCCGTCGAGCCACAGGACGTCGAAGGCCCAGAACTCGACGCGGGTGGAGCGGGCCCGGTTCTGCATCTCGCCGAAGCTGGGCACCCCGGAGTCGTCAAGCGCCACCACCTCGCCGTCGAGCACCACGTGGTGGTCGGCGAGATCGGCGGCCAGCGCTTCCAATTGCGGGTACTCGCCGGTGACGTCACGTCCGCGACGGGAACGCAGTTGCAGGCGACCGTGATCGGCGTCCACCAGCAGCCGGTAGCCGTCCCATTTGCCCTCGAATGCCCACTGGCCGGCCTTGAGTTTGGCGACCGAACCCTCGGTGGCCAGCATCGGCGCGAAGTCCTTCGGTTCGGGCATGGCCGACTTCTGGTCCTTCATCCGGTGCGCCAGCCAGTTCTTGCCCTCGGTCTGGATCAGCGCGTACCGGCCCTGGATCTTCTCGCCGTGCAACGTGACGATCACTTCCCCGCCTTGATCCGGGCCGTCGGGGGAATGATCGCGGAACTTCTCCGTCTCGTACGTACCGGTGTCCCAGACGATAACCTTGCCGCCGCCATACTCGCCTTTAGGAATCTCGCCGTGAAATGTCAGGTATTCCATCGGATGGTCTTCGGTATGGACGGCAAGGTGATTCACCGACGTGGTCTCGGGCAGGTTCTTGGGCACCGCCCAGCTGACCAGCACCCCGTCTCGCTCCAGGCGGAAGTCGTAGTGCAACCGCCTTGCATGGTGTTCCTGGATGACGAAGGCATCGTTGTTGCCGGTCGTGGGCGATCCCGCCGGCACCGGCTCGGGCGTCTTACCCGCATCGCGCATGCTGCGGTAGGTGGTGAGTTTGTCGATCCGGGGTGCATCCTCGTCGAGCCCGGCCAGCAGGTCACCGTCATCGGAAACCCGTTGCAACACTTCATCGAATCGCAGGTGGCGCAGATCCGGGTCGCCGATCTCGTCCCAAGTGCGAGGCGCGGCGACGGTCGGGTGCTCACGCCCGCGCAGCGAGTACGGAGCGATCGTGGTCTTGGCCCCGTTGTTCTGGCTCCAGTCCAGGAATATCTTCTGCGCCCGCACACTGCGGGTCATGGTGGCGGTGACCAGCTTCGGCATCGACTGCTCGAGTTGTTGGGCCACCCGCTTGGCCAGGACCGAGGCACCACGGGAGCTGATCGGCTCGGCCAGAGGCACATACAGGTGCAGACCCTTGCTGCCGCTGGTGAGCGGATACGTCGTCAGCCCGATATCACCCATGAGTTCGCGCACCGCCTGGGCCACTTCGCACAGCTGCGGCATGGTGACGCCTTCGCCCGGATCAAGGTCGAACACGATGCGCGTGGCCGGTCCCTGGCTCCCGTCGGCGGAGAACCGCCATTGCGGCACATGCACTTCCAGCGAGGCCTGCTGGGCGATCCAGGCCAGCCCCTCGCGGGTGTTGATGATCGGGTAGGTGGTGGTACCCGACTTGTGCGCGATGCTGCCGCGCTCCAGCCAGCTCGGTGCCGAAGACGCCAGCTGCTTTTCGAAGAACGACGCCGCTGCCACCCCGTTCGGCCAACGCTTTCGGGTCACCGGGCGGCCGGCCATGTGGGGAAGCATCACCTCGGCGATGCTGAGGTAATAGTCGAACACCTCGGCTTTGGTGGTGCCGGTGGCGGGATAGAGCACCTTGTCTGGGTTCGTCAGCCGAACCCGTTCATAGCGCTCCATGTTCCCAACCTATACGCGGATATCCAGTAGCAAATGCCTATCAGTCATCCTTCAGAGGTCACCTGTTTCGCGGCCACCACCCGGTATCAACGGTCATACAATGATCCCGATCGACGTGCCGTACGGAACGTGATGTTCGGGCGCGAATGCGACCTTGGGGGAAGGCCGAGATGAATCGACGCAGTTCCGTTGTAGCCCTGATCCTCACGATCCTGGTCTTCGCGAACGCCCTGATCGCAGCACCGGCGGCGCACGCCACTACGACGAAGATGGACGTCTGTCCGGATCTCGTCGCTGCCGAAGCCAGCCATGATCAGCGCAGAAGTCAGCACAACAGTTTCAAGCCCAATCTTTACGACCACGCAGCCGTCGACGCTTACAACGCTGAAGCCGAGGCACTGAACGCCGAGCGGGCGGCGCTTCAGCAACGCGATCGCGGATGCGTCGAGGCCGTCCGCCTGATAAACGACGGGAATCCGGGCGGCCCGGCGTTCGCATCACCCAGCCCGGCGAAGATACGCGAGGTCGAAAACCAACGACAAGGTGTCGCGCGATCCGGATGGAACCCGGGCCCCCTGCCCGGAGTCAAGGACATGGATCGAGCGCGCCACTTGGTACCCAAAGAACTTTCCGGGTTGCACAGGGAAATCCGCAAAGACAACCCACCCTCGGCAAAACAAATCGGCGACATGCCCCTCAATGGGACGCCTCGACCGGGTGGAACCGATACAAATCGGGCGTACCCGAACGAAACATATGGGTTCCACGCAGACGGCAAGACACCAAAGGTTTCGGCCGACCACATTGTTCCACTGGCCGCCCTCATCCAGATGCCCGGCTTCAAAGACCTGAATGCCCGCAACATGATGATCGTTGCGACCACTCCGGCAAATCTGCAATGGATGGGTACCGGCCCAAATTCGGGCAAGAGTTCGGGCAGTCCTCTCCGGCTCCTGCCGAAAGCCGACTCCGCCTGGGTGGACGAACAGATAGCGCTGCAAACGCAAAAGATGACCGACATGCAGAACCTGATAAATGCGCTCCTGGCGAGCCAGAGCCCTTAGGAGGTCACAGTGGCAGAATATGCAGTCGGCGATATCCTCGCCGAGGTCGGCGGAGGGAATGCCACCTGGACCCCGGTCGGGGCAGAATCACCAGAACTGGCGGCGATACCGCAGAAATGGCGACCGATCGCATCCGCCGACACCTCATCGGACAGATGTCGTCGCGCCCTGTCCTTGTGGGGCTCGGATTTCATCGACCTACTTCCCGGCTTCGCCCGACGATTTCAGGACGAACTCTCCGATGTCAGGGTCTTTCGCCGACAATCAGACGGCTTGGCCGAAAACGTTCTCATTTACGTGGCGGGACAAGCCAGAGATGGCTTTCCAGCACTGTGGCTCGGCTGGGATCCGGCTGTCCTCGGACAGCCCACGACAGAATTCTTCGATTGCTTTCCCGCTGCCGTACAGACGTTTCTGCGCGAGGTACATCCGGGATTTACCGCCCAGGATTGGGAGTCTTATGGAATCAAGCGCCCGGATGCCTGGGAGAGCTTGGAAGGATATGACTGGTTTCCGAGCGAGAGTTTTGACGAGATCGAGTCCCAACCCTCGCAGATGATGTGGTTCACGAAGGATTCGGGGCAGCTGTATTACTGCGTGAACAGCCGCCTCCCCGGGAAGGTGACCCTCGCCTATGAAGGCAATTTCGATCCGCCCGGCGAATTCGGCGCGGAACTCGACGAGCTCCTGATGCGTCGCTGGGACGAGCAATGACGACGCCTCCGCCACAGCCCCCGCCCTGGCCGCCGTTTCAGCCGCCCCAATGGCCGCCACCTCAACCGCCGCAATGGCCGCCACCTCAACCGCCCGGTGCGCCTTACGCACAACCGCCGTACGTGTCGGCTGCCCAACCGCCGGTCAAGAAGTCCCGCACCGGATGGTGGATCGTCTCGACCGTGGTGGCCACGTTGCTCGTCGCCGGAGGGGTGTTGGCGTACTTCACGCTCGCAGGCGGACCGAATTCGACGGAGCGGGAGATCCGTTCCAGAGCAATCAGTTTCGCCGAGGCGGTCGACACCGACGATCAGCGCAAGGTTTTGGACATGATGTGCGCCGAGGAGGCTGACGAGCTCCTGCAGCTCGATACCTGGGACCCACTGGGCCCCCAGTCGCCTGATCCTTCGCGGAAGAAGCCGATCGACATCACCGACGTGACCGTTCGTGGGGACGTCGCACAGGCCCAATTCACCCGGTCCGATCCACCTCTGAAGGGAGCGCTGTATTTCCTCAAAGAGGATGGGACCTGGAAGTTGTGCGACAGCGTCTCGAAGCAGTTCGGCGATGAACCGAACTGATGTGCCGCCAAAATGTGAACATGGGCTGATGTCGCTGAACACCGCAGTCCTCCGGTCGGCCATCGCTGTATCGATTGCGACGGCCGGCCTCATCAGCCCGGTACCCGCGGCATCGGCCGACCCGTGCTCGGATGTCGAGGTGGTCTTCGCCCGCGGCACCGGTGAGGCACCCGGCATCGGTCGGGTGGGTCAGGCGCTCGTCGACCAACTCGCGCCGAGGATCGCGCCGCGCAGCCTCGGCGTGTACGGGGTGAACTATCCGGCCGGGCTCAACTTCCTGACCACCGCAGAAGGAGCGAACGACGCCGCCGGACACATCGCCTGGCTTGCCGACCAATGTCCCGGCACCCAGGTGGTGCTCGGTGGTTTCTCGCAGGGCGCAGCCGCCGTCTCGATGTTGGCGGGTGTACCGCCGATCGGTGACCGGATCGGCATGATCGGCTCGGCTCCCGCGTTGCCGCCCTACAGCGCCGACCGCGTCGCCGCGGTGGCGGTGTTCGGCAATCCCGGCAACCGGTTCGGCACTCCGCTGTCCGGTACCGGGCTATTCGCGGGTCGGGCCATCGACCTGTGCAGCCCGGGCGATCCGATCTGTGTCCAGGGTGGGCGTCTCCGCGCGGCTCACAGCGCATACGAGCTTCCGCCGTACCCGGACCAGGCGGCGGGGTTCATCGCCGGACGGCTGTAGCCGAACCCACCTACCATGGAGCCATGAGCCGGGCTCTGGTCATCGGCGAGGCACTGATCGACATCGTCGAACGAGATGGCAGCGTCGTCGGAGAGTACGTCGGCGGCAGCCCACTCAATGTTGCCGTCGGTCTCGGCCGGCTTGGCCGCGGCGTCGACTTCCTCACCCACATCGCCCCCGACGACCACGGCAAACGCATCGTCGAGTACGTGGAAAGCGCTGGGGTACAACTTGTTTCGGGTAGCACCGGCGCGAGCCGGACACCCACGGCAATGGCCACGCTGAGCGCCGCAGGATCGGCCCACTACCAGTTCGACATCGACTGGCAACTGGCGGGCACTCCCGAGGTGGCAACCCCGCTGCTGGTTCACACCGGTTCGATCGCGACTGTGCTGGAACCGGGGTGCCGCGCCACCGCCGCACTGCTCGATGCCTATCGGATGTCGGCGACCCTCACTTTCGATCCGAATGTCCGCCCGGATGTGATCCGCGACGACGACATCGCGCGGGGGCGCATCGACCGGCTGGTCGAACGCGTCGACATCGTCAAGACGTCCGAGGAAGATCTGCGCTGGCTGGACCCCCGGCACTCCCCGGAGCAGATCGCGCGGGCCTGGCTCGAGGTCGGCCCATCCATCGTCACGGTGACGTCGGGCGAGCGTGGCGCGTTTGCCGTGTGCCGGGCCGGTTCGGTGTCGGTCCCGGCGCGATCGGTACAGGTGGTGGACACCGTCGGGGCCGGCGACGCCTTCATGACCGGCCTGCTCGACGCGGTGTGGTCGTTGGGGCTGCTCGGCGCGGACCGCCGCCGCGACCTGTCCCGGATCAGCACCGAGGCGCTCGAGGGTGTCCTGAGGTCCGCTGCGTTGTCGGCGGCGTTGACGGTGGCCCGGCCCGGTGCCGACCTGCCGGATCGAGCGGCGCGAGACGCCGCAGCGCAGTCCTGAGCGCGCTCACGGCCGACGGATCGCGGCCGCGATGATCTCGGCCACGACGTCGGCCTGGGTCTCGGGCAGACGGGAGTATCCGCACACCAGGCCGCGGGCGGCGGCAACGTGCGAGAAGCCCAGGAAGAAACCTGACAGCGGCGATACGGCGACACCCCGGTCACGCAGCGTCGCAGCGACCGTGAAGTCGTCGGCCTCGTCGGGCAGCCGCACCACCAGGTGCAAACCCGCCTCGACGCCCTCCAGTCGGATGCCGGCGCAGCGCCGTCGGAGCGCATTGACTAGCGCCGACCGCCGCGCCGAGTACGTGCGCGCCGCCCTGGCGAGGTGCCGAGTCAGCGCACCCGACTCGATGAACCGGGCCAATGCGAGAGCGGTTACGGTACAGACGGATTCACCGCTGGCTTCCAGTGCGTCGACGACACCGTCGTGCAGCCTCGGCGGTGGCAGCAGCCAGGCCACCCGCAGTGCGGGCGTGAGAACCTTCGACGCCGTCCCGATGTAGGCCACACGATCGCGCCCGCCGTCGATGCCCCGCAACGCGGGCAACGCGGATACGTCGTAGCGGAACTCCCCGTCGTAGTCGTCCTCGATGAGCAGGCTGCCGGTCCGGTCCGCCCACTGCACCAGCCGGGCGCGGCGCGGCACCGGTAGCCGTGCCCCGAGCGGATACTGGTGTGCCGGGGTGCAATACACCGCCGCATCGGAATCGCGCAGTGATGCCGGGTCGAGACCGTCACCGTCGACCGCCACGGCACGCGTTCGGGCGCCGGACATTTCGAAGACCCGCCGCGCCTCGTCATAACCGGGTTCCTCGACCGCGACATCGCGGCCGGCCAGCCCCGCTGCCGCGGTGACGGTGCGCAAGGCCGAGGCCACGCCGGGCACGATGATCAGCTCGCTCGGGTCGGCGACGATTCCGCGGGTGCGACGCAGATGCCCCGCCAAGGCGTGGCGCAGCTCGACGTGCCCGTGCGGCCCCGCGGCCGCCGGCGATATGGGCGCAACAGCGGCGGCCCGCCAGGCGCGGCGCCAGTCGGTGGTCGAGATCAGGCCCGGGTCAGGGTGGCCGGGCATGAGGTCCCACATCGGTGCCTGTTCCCGTGGGGCACGCCGCACCGCGGGCACGACACCGCTTGCGGTGACATGGGAGGCCGCACCGGCGTGGGCTGCGACATCTGCCCCGGCAGCGATCCGTGTACCCGATCCGAGCTGGGCGGTGGTGTACCCGGCCGCGGCGAGCTCGTCGTACGCGTCGACCACCGACGAGCGGGCCACCGCGAGTTCGGCGGCCAGACTGCGGGTCGAGGGCAGCGCGTCGCCGGGCCCGAGCCGGCCCAGCCTGATCTGCTCGATGACCGCCGCCGCGATGCGCTGTCGCAGCGGGGACTCGTCGGCAGGGAGCTGCAAGGCCAAGTGCAGCTCGGGAGCGTGGCGCGCCATACGAGCCACAATAGTGGTCTGCATAGATCGAATGGTTCTGGATCTTCTGACCATGCCGGAATCCGCGCAGAATCGGGGCTGTGAAGCAGATCAGAAGAGAACACCATCTTGCCCGCACCGACCGGGCCGCCCTCGACGCGGTGCTCGACGCGGCGGCCGTCGGCACGCTCGCGACGGTGGTGGACGGGCTCCCGTGGGCCGTGCCCATGCTCTACGCCCGCGACGGTGACCGGATCCTCCTGCACGGCTCGACAGGCGCGGGTGCGCTGCGGCATGTCGCGGCCGGAGCACCCGCCGCGTTCTGCGTCACGCTTCTCGACGGAATCGTGGTGGCGGACACCCTTTTCGATTCCACCGCGAACTACCGGTCGGCCGTGGTTCGCGGAAATCTGACGGTCATCGACCCACGGGAGGCGGCGTACGCGCTGGATCTGCTGAGCGATTCGCTGATCCCGGGCCGCAGTTCGGAGGTGCGTGCCAGCACGAAGAAGGAGCTCGTCGCGACGCTCGCAGTCGCCCTGCCGATCACGCCCGACGGCTGGACGGTCAAGGTGCGCGACGCCCCGCCGGCGCAGGTGGAGGAATCGTCCCAGCCCGGCGGATGGGCCGGTGTGGTGCCCCTGCGCACGGTGGCCGGCGATCCGGTTCCGGCCGCGTGGGTGAGCGCCGATGTCAACCCGCCCGAGTCGGTCTGCCGCCTGGTCAAGGGCATCTGACACGGCGCACCGATCCGGCGGTTCTTCGCACAGACCGCCGGATCAAGCCATACTGGGCAAATGCGATCCATCTGGAAGGGTTCGATCGCCTTCGGCCTGGTGAACGTGCCGGTCAAGGTCTACAGCGCGACCGAGGACCACGACATCAAGTTCCACCAGGTCCACGCCAAGGACAACGGGCGCATCCGCTACAAGCGGGTCTGCGAAGTGTGTGGCGAGGTCGTCGAGTTCCGCGACATCAACAAGGCGTTCGAATCCGACGACGGGCAGATGGTGGTGATCACCGACGAGGACATCGCCACACTGCCCGAAGAACGCAGCCGTGAGATCGAAGTGGTCGAGTTCATCCCGGCCGACCAACTCGACCCGTTGATGTACGACAAGAGCTATTTCCTGGAGCCCGACTCCAAGTCGTCCAAGTCCTACGTGCTGTTGGCCAAGACCCTCGCCGAGACCGAACGCGTGGCCATCGTGCACTTCTCGTTACGCAACAAGACCCGGCTGGCGGCGTTACGGGTCAAGGACTTCAGCAAGCGCAACGTGATGATGATCCACACCCTGCTGTGGCCCGACGAGATCCGCGATCCCGACTTCCCGGTGCTGGACAAGGAAGTCGAGATCAAGCCGGCCGAGTTGAAGATGGCCGGGCAGGTCGTCGAGTCGATGACCGACGACTTCAAGCCGGACCAGTTCCGCGACGACTATCAGGAACAGCTACACGAACTGGTTCAGGCCAAACTCGAAGGCGGAGAAGCATTTTCTGTCGAGGAACAGCCGACCGAGCTCGACGAGACCGAGGATGTGTCCGACCTGCTGGCCAAACTCGAGGCCAGCGTGAAGGCCAGGGGCAGCGCCGCGAAAGAACCCGCCAAGAAGGCGCCCGCGAAGAAAGCTGCCGCCAAGAAGGCACCGGCGAAGAAAACAGCGGCCAAGAAGGCTGCCGCCAAGAAGTAGCTCAGCGCCTGCAGTCCAGATCCACGTACACCGTCGTGTACTGCAGATTCTGTCCCGGGTTGAACGACGTGATGCTCGCCGCTCCGGCCGGCACTTGCGGGCCGGTGACCGAGCGGCCCTGGCGCACCGCGCTGACCGTGCAGTCGTCGATGGCTTTGGTGCCGACCTTGCTCAAGATCACCCGGTAGCCCTGACTTTCGAGGTCACTGATGGTTTGGCTCGCCGTCGACTCGGTGGGCGCGGCCGCAGCCGGCGCGGCCAACGCCGTCCCCAGTCCACACAGCGCGGCACCGGCAACACACAAGCCCTTCAAGTTCCGTTTCACTGGGTTCAGCCCGCCCTTCGGTTTCGGTGAGGTGTGCTAAACCGTAAATCGGCGAAATCCCTTGTCCGACAGACTCATACCGAACACATACGGGTTAATACGCACCGAACACCACCGAAACACGGCGTTAACATCAACCCGCCGGAAGCGGCATCACACAGTGACGTCGACGCGCAAGGCCTCGTGTTCATCGAGGATGCGGCGCAACGCGGCATCCATGGGGTGGGCCGATTCGAGATCGTGGCTGCAGCGACGATCGACGGCGACCACCGCGCCCGGGCGCAGCGATGTGTGCTCGATCTGGTCGACGAAGGCGTCGAACATCGGGTCCGGAGTGGCCAGGTAATACAGGCCGTGACGAGCATCGGCGAAACGCGCGCCGTACATCAGACCGCACTGGGTGAAGACGAACAACTCGGACGTCGCGTGCACGTGGCCTGGGTGGCCCATCTCCTCCTCACCCCACGCGGCGGCCGCGAGGCGCGCCTGGGCCAATCGGTCCTGCACGTCGTCGGTACACGCCAGTAGGCGGTGGACAAGGGTGCCCGCCGTGGATGGGTACCGATCGATCGCGGGGCTGAAGTACCGCGCGAACAAGTCGCCGAAGAAGTCATATCGCTGCTGGGTCATCGCGGCTCCCACCTTGAGCTGACCCCTCAATTGTGCGCCCGGCAGCGCCACCGTGGAGGGCTTTGCGCACACTGCGCGACCCGAAGGCGGGTACCACGGGACAACTAGAACGTGTTTCAGAAACCTCTCACATGCGCCCGCTCCCCCTGCTAGCGTGACGCCGAGCAAGCGATTGGAGTACACGTGATTCTGGACAGATTCCGACTCGACGACAAGGTTGCGATCGTCACCGGAGCCGGCCGCGGATTGGGCGCAGCCACTGCCCTGGCATTCGCGGAAGCCGGTGCGGACGTGGTCATCGCGGCCCGTACGCAGACCCAACTCGACGAGGTTGCCGCCCAGATCGCCGCGACCGGGCGGCGGGCCCACGTAGTCGCGGCCGACCTGGCCCACCCCGAGGCCACCGCCGAGCTCGCGGCCGCTGCGGTGGACGTGTTCGGGAAACTAGACATCGTCGTCAACAACGTCGGCGGCACCATGCCGGCACCCTTGATGAACACCTCCACCAAGGACCTGCGCGACGCCTTCACCTTCAACGTGTCGACCGCGCACGCGCTGACCTGCGCGGCGGTTCCGCTGATGCTCGAGCACTCGGGCGGCGGCAGCATCATCAACATCACCTCCACGGTGGGGCGCCTGGCCGGTCGTGGGTTCGCCGCCTACGGCACCGCGAAGGCCGCACTGGCGCACTACACCCGACTGTCCGCGCTGGACCTGAGCCCCCGCATCCGCGTCAACGCCATCGCGCCCGGTTCGATCCTCACCTCGGCCCTCGACATCGTCGCCTCCAACGACGCGCTGCGCGGGCCGATGGAGCAGGCCACCCCGCTCCGCCGGCTCGGCGATCCGGCCGACATCGCCGCCGCCGCGGTGTACCTGTCCTCCCCCGCCGGTGGCTATCTGACCGGCAAGATTCTGGAGGTCGACGGCGGCCTGAACATGCCCAATCTCGACCTCCCCATCCCCGACCTCTGAGGAGAGCAATGACCATCCGTGTAGCGGCGATAGGCACCGGCAACGTCGGCAAGCATGCCCTGGCCCAGCTCGTCACCAACCCGGACTATGAACTCACCGGGGTGTGGGTGTCCTCGTCGGCCAAAGCCGGTAAGGACGCCGGAGAGCTTGCCGGCCTTGATGTTTCGACGGGCGTCCTGGCCACGGACGACCTCGACGCGATCCTGGCCGACAAGCCGGAATGCGTGGTCTACACCGCGCTTGCCGACAACCGGCTGCCCGAGGCCCTTGAGGACTACCGGCGCATCCTGTCGGCCGGGGTCAATGTCGTCGCCAGCTCCGCGGTCTTTCTCCAGTACCCGTGGGAGGTGCTGCCGGCCGAGTTGATCGAACCCATCGCCACCGCTGCCGAGGCCGGCGGGGCCAGCATCTTCGTCAACGGCATCGATCCCGGTTTCGCCAACGACCTTCTGCCCCTTGCCCTTGCCGGTACCTGTCAGCAGATCGAGCAGATCCGGTGCATGGAGATCGTCGACTACGCGACGTACGACAGCCCGGCGGTGATGTTCGACGTGATGGGCTTCGGCAAGCCGATCGACGAGACTCCGATGCTGCTGCAACCAGGCGTGCTGACCCTGGCCTGGGGTTCAGTGGTCCGGCAGCTGGCCGCGGGGCTCGGCATCGAACTCGACGCGGTCACCGAAGAGCACACGCGGGTTCCGGCGCCGGAGGACTTCGACATCGCGGCCGGGCGGATCCCCGAGGGGACCACCGCCGCATTGCGTTTCGAGGTGCGCGGTATGCGCGACGGCAAGGCGGCCGTGGTGCTGGAGCATGTGACACGGCTGCGCGACGATTTGTGCCCCGATTGGCCCCAGCCCGCGCAGGAGGGCGGCTCGTACCGGGTCGTGGTGACCGGTGAACCGTCCTACACGCTGGACCTCTGCCTGAGCAGCCCAAACGGCGATCACAACCATGCGGGCCTGGTTGCCACGGCGGCCCGGGTGGTCAACGCGATCCCGGCCGTGGTGGACGCCAAGCCGGGTATCCGAACCACCCTCGATCTGCCGCTGATCACGGGTAAGGGTCTGTACGCTGCCGGATAGACCCACCTTGGAAGGACCGTTGCCATGAAGATTCGCCTCACCACGTTGACCGGTTGCCTCATGGTTGGCGGTGCTTCCGCGGCGATCGCCTTGGCCCCGCTGGCCTCGGCCGAACCCAGCGCCCCCAGCGAGCCGCGCCTGCTGCCCCAGTGCGAGGTGACCGGCGGCAGTTCGGTCGAGGGTGGGCAGACCACTGAGTGCGCGTCCGAGGGCAACGTTCAGATCGACTCGACGCCGCCGCAGCCCGGATACGGGATGTTCCCCTGGGATGACGACTTTTTTGTCCTCTGACCAGCGCTGACAGCGCCGTTCGGACGTAGACTTGCTCCATCGATCGGAGCTCGTCATGAACAACATCTCGCGGTGTCTGGTGGCGTTGCTGGCGGTGCCAGGTTTGGCGATTCTCACGGCCCCGGCGGGCTCGGCCGCACCGAAATGCACCACCACGTCGCCCAACACCACGCAATGCCAGACCAACGGCAGCACCGCGATCGTGACCTCGCCGCCCGCCTTGAACAACTACGGCCCCTGGTACGGCCCGGTGTTCGGGTTCGGCGGCTTCGGCGTCGGCTGGTGACGGCGATATCCGACCCCCGCCGCTGACTATCGCGCGAAGTTTCGGGTACCCTAACTTTTCTATTCGTATACCCGGATAGAAGGTAGGCCGTTGCTAGAGGACACGAAGACGCGCACCATCCCGAGCTGGTCGCTGCTCGGACCGGCATTCGTCGCTGCGATCGCCTACGTCGATCCGGGCAACGTCGCCGCCAATGTCAGCGCGGGTGCGCAGTTCGGCTACCTGCTGGTCTGGGTGATCGTCGTGGCCAACGCGATGGCCGGCCTGGTGCAGTACCTCTCGGCCAAGTTGGGCCTGGTCACCGGACGCTCGCTGCCCGAGGTGGTCGCCGACAACAGCCGCACCCCGACCCGGATTGCCTACTGGATACAGGCCGAATTGGTGGCTGTGGCAACCGATCTCGCCGAGGTGGTCGGCGGGGCGATCGCGCTGCACCTGTTGTTCGACCTGCCGCTGCTCCTCGGCGGAATCATCACCGGGCTGGTGTCGCTGCTGCTGCTGAGCGTGCAGAACCGACAGGGTCAACGGGTCTTCGAGCGGGTGATCACCGGACTGCTGATGATCATCGCCATCGGATTTCTCACCAGCCTGTTCGTCGAGACTCCTCCACCTGCTGAGGTCGCCGCCGGTCTGATTCCCCGGTTCCAGGGCGCCGAAAGCCTGCTGCTGGCCACCGCGATGCTCGGTGCCACGGTGATGCCGCACGCGGTCTACCTGCACTCCGGCCTGGCCCGCGATCGTCACGGTCACCTCCAGCCGGGCGCCGTACGGCGACGCCTGCTGCGGATAACCCGCTACGACGTCGGGCTGGCGATGCTGCTGGCCGGCGCGGTGAACCTGGCCATGCTGCTGGTCGCAGCCACCAACCTGCAGGGACGCGACGACACCGACTCCATCGAGGGTGCCCATGCCGCGGTCCGCGACACCCTGGGCCCGACGGTGGCGCTGCTGTTCGCCATCGGGCTGCTGGCCTCGGGCCTGGCGTCCACCTCCGTCGGTGCGTACGCGGGCGCGATGATCATGCAGGGGTTGCTGCGTCGCTCCTACCCGTTGCTGCTGCGCCGGTTGGTCACCCTGATCCCGGCGCTGGTCATCCTGGCCATCGGCGTGGACCCCAGCCGGGCCCTGGTCCTCTCGCAGGTCGTGCTCTCCTTCGGCATACCGATGGCCCTCATCCCGCTGGTGCGGTTGACCAGTCGGGCGAATCTGATGGGTGAGGACGTCAACCACCGCCTCACCACGGCGCTGGGCTGGGGTGTTGCGGGATTGATTAGTGTGCTCAACGTGGTGCTGATCTATCTGACCGTGAAGGGCTGAATGCTTCACCCGTACTTCGCCTACGGCTCCAATCTGTGCGTGACAGATGGGCCCCTGGGTGGATTTCCTGCGCCGCTGGGCGAGCTAGTCGCTGGTCACGGCGGCCGCCAATTCGCCGATCACATCAGTGATTTCATTTCGCTTCCGCCAGGCGCGACGCTGCCGGATCGCGCCGTTGCCTTCGGCCACGACGCGGGCGAGTTCGCCTCGCACCATCTCGTGGTCGCCCAGCGCCACCAGGGCCGGCCGCACCGTCTCGACGAATCGACCGAGCAGATCCCGAACCGGGACCGTCGACTGATCTCCCAGCAGATCGATGCCGTCTCCGTCCAGGCCGTCGTGGGCGGCTTTCCAATGCGCCGCGCGGATCTGGCTGTCCGCCAGGCACGGAATTGATTCGCCTTCGTCGTAGCCGCGCAACGCCGTCATCGCCCCGGCACGGATCAACGTGGCGAGCAACACCGTCTCGGCCACCGTCGCAGGCACATCGGACACCCGCACCTCCACGGTCGGGAAATTCGCCGACGGCCGGACATCCCAATAGATCATGCCGTCATCCAACGCAGCGCCGGCCCGCTCCAGCATCGCGACCGCGGCGTCATAGTGCGCGACGGAATCGAAATGCGGCGGAGGTCCCGAACTCGGCCACCGCGACCACAGCACGCTGCGGAAGCTGGCATAGCCGCTGTCGGTGTTTCGATAGATCGCCGAGTTGGCGGTCAGCGCCAACAGCACATGCAGCCACGGCCGGAGCCAGTTGCTGACATGAATCGCCGCGTCCCGGTCCGGCACCGCGACATGGACGTGGCAGCCACAGATGCCCTGTTCGTGAGCGATCATGCCGAACCGGTGGGCGATCCTTCGGTAGCGCGCGGTCGGTGTCACCGGGAACTTGTGCGGCACAGTCGGCGGTAGCGCGACGGCCAGCAACTGCGCACCGTTCGCCGCGGCGGCCTGGGCGGCAGTCCGGCGCAGCCTGCCGAGCTCGGAGCGCAGCGCGCTGCTGGTGGCCATCACGTCCGTGGTCGTCTCGACCTGGCAGCTGGTCAGCTCCAGTTGCAGGTCGACCCCGTGCTCGGCGGCGCTGGCGGCGACCTGCTTGTTCCGGGCGATCGGTTCGCCGCTCTGCGAGTCGATGAGCAGGAACTCTTCCTCCACGCCCACCGTCGGGTGACTTGTCACGGCTCAGAATTGCCCGCCGCAGACGCCTCCAAACCTGCACGGACCGTGCTTAAGATCGGGTGATGCCCAACGATTTCCGCTTCGGCGTCAGCCTGCGCGTCGCCGAGTCCCAGTCTCAGATTGCCGACGAGGCCCGGCGTGCCGAAGACCTCGGCTTCGACGTGCTGAACGTCCCCGACCATCTCGGCGCGCCTGCCCCGTTCCCCACCCTGACCGCGATCGCCGCGGCGACGAGCACGCTGCGCGTCGGAACGTTCGTGCTCAATGCCGGGTTCTACAAGCCGGCGCTGCTGGCGCGCGACGCCACCGCGCTGCGGGATCTGTCCGGCGGAAGGTTCGACCTCGGCCTCGGCGCCGGCTACGTGCGCGAGGAGTTCGAGGCCGCCGAACTGCCGTTCCCCATCGCCCGCGAGCGCATCGATCATCTGCGCCACACCACCGAGTACCTGAAAGAACACGCCTCCGATATACCGATCCTCATCGCGGGCAACGGCGATCGGCTGCTGACGGTGGCCGCCCAGACCGCCGACATCATCGGCCTCACCGGTGGTGATCAGGTCGGTGGAGATCCCTTGGCTGACCGAATCTCGTTCCTGCGCAACGCCGCCGGTGACCGCTTCGGCCAGCTGGAGCTCAACATCGCGGTCACCGCCATGCCCGCGCCCGGCAGCGAGATGCCCATCCTCAACGTCCCCCGCCATTTCCTCCCGGGGCTCAGTGACGAAGAACTTCTCCGCCACCCCGGCGTGCTGTCCGGCTCGGTCAGTGCCATGGCCGACCACATTCGCGGTCTGCGCGAGAAGTACGGGATCACCTACGTCATCGTGCAGATCGCTCACGCAGAGGCGTTCGGCAAGGTGATCGCCGAACTCCGGTAGAAGTTCTTCCCATCCGCGCCCGGACCGGCTCCGAATACCGGGTGTGGAAATCATTCATCCTCGCGGACGTGCCGTCGCGGTGATAGGCAGCGGTGTCGCCGGCCTCACGGCCGCGTATGTCCTGTCCGCACGGGACCGCGTCACCCTGCTGGAAGCCGATGCCCGCTTCGGCGGGCATGCCCACACCCAGCACGTCGTCGAAGACGGCCGCACCGTCGCGCTCGACACGGCCTTCCTGGTGCACAACGACCGCACGTATCCCACTCTGTGCCGGTTGTTCGACGAACTCGGGATCCGTACGCAGGACACCGACATGTCGATGTCCGTACGCGACGACGGCACCGGGTTGGAGTACGCCGGGGCGCGCGGCCTGGCCGGATTGTTCCCCAGCTGGTCCAATGTGGGCCGGCCGCGCTATCTGCTGATGCTGGGCGAGATCACCCGATTTCACCGGCTGGCAACGCAATTGCTGCGACGCACGGCGACCGGTGACGAAGTAACCGTCGAGGAGTTCCTGCACCGGCACGGGTTCTCCCGGTACTTCACCGACCGTTTCATGACCCCGCTGGTCGCCGCCGTGTGGTCATGCCCGCCCGGTGAGGCACTGCGCTACCCGGCGCGGTACCTGTTCGTCTTCCTGCAGCACCACGGGATGCTGTCGGTGTTCGGTTCCCCGACGTGGCGCACGGTGGTCGGCGGGTCGGTCAACTACGTCGACGCCGTCGTGTCCCGGCTGCCCGAGGCGATCACCGGCGCGCGCGTGCGATCCGTACGGCGAGTCGCCGAGGGCGTACTGGTCACCGTCGGCGGGCAGTCGCCACGGCGGTTCGATGCCGTCGTCATCGCCACTCACCCGAGCCAGGCGCTGCTGATGCTCGACCACCCCAGCGAGCACGAACGGCTCATCCTCGGCGCCATCCCCTACAGCCTCAACCAGGCTCAACTGCACACCGACGAGTCGATACTGCCCCGCCTGCCGAGAGCCCGCGCTTCGTGGAACTACCTGATCGACCCCGAAGACCACGCAGTCACCGTCAGCTACGACATCACCAGGCTGATGAGGCTGGGTGGCTCCCGGCGGTATCTGGTGACCCTGGGCGGCGCTCATCGGGTGGACCCGTCGAAGGTCATCGCCGAGATGGTCTACGAACATCCCGCCTACACCACCGAATCCGTGGCCGCACAACAACTCCTGCCTGAGCTCGACGACGACCGTGTCGTCTTCGCCGGGGCGTACCACGGCTGGGGTTTCCATGAGGACGGCGCCGCATCGGGACTGCGGGCCGCGGAGCGACTGGGCGCCCGTTGGGCCGGTGGGCCGGTTGCGGAGCCGCTGGCATGCTGACTCCCGCGCTGTACCGCACCAGGATCACCCACGTGCGCCGCGCTCCCGTGCACCATCGCTTCAGCTACCGCGGATACAGCTGGTACGTCGATCTCGACCGGATGCCGCGACTGCCACGGTGGCTGCGACCCTTCGCCCGCTTCGAGGTCGACGACCATTTCGCTGGTGAACCGAAAGACACACTGCGCCAACGGGTGGACGCATTCCTCGTGTCGCGCGACGTGGACCTCGACGGCGGCAGGGTGACCGCTCTACTACAGGCCCGCGTGCTCGGATACGTGTTCAATCCCCTGAGCCTGTACTGGTGCCACGATGCCGCCGGCACAGTACGTTGCGTGGTCGCCGAAGTCCACAACACCTACGGCGGGCGGCATGCCTACCTGCTTCCGGCCGGACAGCTCGCACGCGTGTCCAAGCGCATGTACGTCTCACCGTTCAACGCCGTCGAGGGCCACTACCGGGTCCTGGCTCCAGAACCCGGGGAGCAACTCGACGTGACGATTTCGCTGCACAACGAAGGACATCCGGCCTTCGTCGCCACCCTCCGTGGCGACCGCAGGCCGGCGACCACGTGGGAGATCCTGCGCCTGCAACTGAGCGCACCGGTGGCACCGCTGGCCGGAGCCCTCGCCATCCGCGTTGAAGGGATCAAGTTGTGGCTGCGCCGGGTGCCGGTGGTTCCCCGCCCCACCGGCGAGGTCGTCGAGTCCGTTACCCAGAACCCAGGAAGGTCCCAGAACCCAGGAAGGTCCCAGAACCGAGGAAGGTCATTGTGAACACGCGGACCGGAGCGTTCCCCGCCATCGATCCCACCCGCTGGCCGGACGTGGCACGTCCACCGCGCGGGCCGGTCGCCGCGATCTCGGGCGCGGTGGCCGATCAACTGCTACGCCGCGCCGCCGCGACATTGCCGGTCCGGCTGGCGTTTCCCGGCGGGACCGTGATCGGCGCGGCCGATCCGACCCTGCCCACGATGGTCATCGAACATCCCGAGGCCCTGGCCCGCCGGATCGGCCGCCACGGCCTGATCGGGTTCGGCGAGTCGTACATGGCCGGTGAGTGGCACTCCACCGATCTCGTCGGGTTGCTCACCGAGTTCGGCAGGTCCATGGGAGACCTGGTTCCCGCTGCGCTACAACGGTTCCGGACTGTGACGCTGCCCCGTCCTCCGCGCTCTGCCCACAACAACCCTGCTCAGTCCCGGCGCAACATCTCCGCCCACTACGACCTGTCGAACGAGTTGTTCTCGGAGTTTCTCGACGAGACGATGACGTACTCCAGCGCGCTGTTCACCCAACTCCCGGGGACGACGGCCGGGCTGGCAGACGCCCAGCACCGCAAGATCGACCGACTACTCGACACCGCGGGCGTCGGACCGGGCAGCCGAGTACTGGAGATCGGCACCGGCTGGGGAGAACTCTGCATCCGTGCCGCCGAGCGCGGCGCCCAGGTGCGCTCGGTCACCCTGTCGGCCGAGCAACAGCGGCTGGCCCGGCAACGGGTGGCGGCGGCGGGCCTGTCGGACCGGGTCGGTATCGAGCTGCTCGACTACCGCGACGTCGAGGGCTGCTACGACGCGGTGGTGTCGGTCGAGATGATCGAGGCGGTGGGATATCAGTTCTGGCCCACCTATTTTCGCGCACTGGACCGGCTCGTCACTCCCGGAGGACGCGTGGCGATCCAGGCGATCACCATGCCGCATGATCGCATGCTGGCCTCGCGCGGCACGCACACCTGGATCCAGAAGTACATCTTCCCCGGCGGGCTGCTGCCGTCGACCGAAGCGATCATCGGTCTCACCGAACGGCACACCCGGCTGCGCACCGTCGACGTGATGTCACTCCGGCCGCACTACGCCGAGACCCTACGACTGTGGCGGGAACGTTTCGTCGCACGCCGTGACGCGGTGACCGCACTCGGTTTCGACGAGGTCTTCGCCCGCATGTGGGAGCTGTACCTGGCGTACTCCGAAGCGGGTTTCGCCTCGGGCTATCTCGACGTGTACCAGTGGACATTCACCCCGACAGGAGGACACCGGTGAACCTGCTCATCGTCACCGCGGTATCACTGGCCGCCCTCGCCGTCGTACACGGGGCGACGTTCGTGATCGGCCGAAACCTCGGGCGGTACAACGTCGTCGATGTGGCCTGGGGCATCGGGTTCATCGTGGTCGCCGCCGTCAGCGCCGTGCTCGGTACCGGCGACCTGTTCCGGCGCATCCTGCTGTTGGTGCTCATCACGCTGTGGGCAGGCCGACTGTCCTGGCACATGGTGCTCAAGTCGGCAGGCAAGGGGGAAGACCCGCGCTATCAGGAGCTGCTGGGCGGCGACTATTCGGCCGGCCACGTGCTGCGCAAGGTGTTCGTGATCCAGGGGGCGGCAACCTGGTTCGTTTCACTGCCGGTGCAGCTGTCCTCGACCTTGGGACCCACCCCGGCCGCCCTACGACCGGTCCTGATTGCCGGCGTCCTGATCTGGGCCGTCGGACTGGCGTTCGAGGCGGTCGGCGACCATCAACTGCGCAGGTTCAAATCCGATCCGGCCCACCGGGGCGTGATCATGGACCGCGGATTGTGGGCCTGGACCCGCCATCCGAACTACTTCGGCGACAGCTGCGTGTGGTGGGGACTGTGGCTGGTGACCATCTGCGGCTGGCTGTCGCTCACGACAGTCCTCTCCCCGGCGCTGATGACGTACTTCCTGGTGTACGCGACAGGTGCCCGATTGGCCGAGAAACATATGGCAGGCCGACCAGGCTTCGACGAATACCGCTCGCGCACTTCATTTTTCATACCGCGCCCGCCGAGATCTGGATAAACATGACGGCGCAGACCCCGGTCGCTAGGCTGCTGTGGGTGACCGCCGAACTCGACGCGCTGCTACGGCGGGTGGCCCGACACGACGTCGACGCCTTCGCCGAGCTGTACGACCATACGCGGTCGAGGGTGTTCGGCCTGGTCACGCGGGTTCTGCGGGATCCGGGATACAGCGAGGAAACCACCCAGGACATCTACCTCCAGGTGTGGCGCACCGCAGACAGCTACGACCCGGCGGCCGGATCCCCGATGGCCTGGCTGATGACGCTCGCCCACCGCCGGGCAGTGGACAGGGTGCGGGCAGAACAAGCCGCCAGCCAGCGCGAATCGCGCTACGGCGCGACCAGCATGGAGCCGCCTGCCGATCACGTCGCCGACTCGGTGATCACCCAGGACGAACAGCGGCGGGTGGCCGAATGCCTGTCCGCGCTGACCGATGCCCAACGCGAGTGCATCCACCTCGCCTACTACGACGGCCTGACCTATAGCCAGGTCTCGCAACAGCTGGCGGCCAACCTCGCCACCATCAAATCCCGGATGCGCGACGCCCTCCGCGGCCTGCGCAATTGCCTGGGGGCCGCATGACCGAACCCTTTGACTCCGAACTGCTCGAGTTGGCGACCCCGTATGCGCTGCACTCGGTGTCCGACAGCGAGCGCGCCGACATCGAACAGCGGCTGGCTGCTGCTTCTCCCGAGGTCGCGGCCCAGTTCACGACCGAGGTGCGGGAGGTGCGGGAAACCATGGCCCGACTGGCAGGGGCCACCGCTCTGGAACCACCACCGCATGTGCGCGAGCAGGTGCTGGCCCGCGTCTCGGTGCCCGAGCTGCGTCGACGACCTGCGGCGCGCTGGCGCAACACCGCCCTCGCGGCCGCGGCAGCCGTCGTCATCGCCCTGGCCGGCGTCGGTATCGGCATCGCCCTGCGTCCGGGCCCCCAGCCGACCACCGCCGAGCAGATCTTCGCCGCCCCCGACGTCCGGACCGTCTCCGGAGACATCCCCACCGGCGGCACCGCCACCGTGGTGTTCTCCCGCGAGCGCAACGCCGGGGTGCTGGTGATGAACGGTGTCACGCCTCCGCAATCGGGCACCGTCTATCAGATGTGGCTGTTGCGCGAGGGTGCGGCAACCTCCGCCGGCACCATGGACTCCGCTGCTGTCGCGCCGTCGACCACTGCGGTGCTGCCAGACCTCGGCGACGCATCGGCCTTGGCCTTCACCGTCGAACCGGGTGCAGGCTCGACCGCCCCGACCACGCCGATCTTCGCCGAGCTGCCATTGCGCTGACACGCATGAGGTGGGCGGGCGCCGGGTATCACTGACCTCACCGCACGAGTTCGGGAAAAGGAAGTGGTGAACGAAATGTCACAAGCCACCGACGACCTCAGCAGGGCGCCCACACCTGACCGGGCCGAGGACAACGCGTTCTTCCCGTCGCCCTACTCACTGAGCCAATACACGTCGGCCAAGACCGATTTCGCCGGCGTGGAACATGCGGGTGCCTACGCCGAGGGCCGGTGGAAGATACTCATGATCGCCGCCGAAGAACGATATGTGTTGTGCCAGAACGGAAAGATGTTCTCCACCGGCAACCATCCGGTGGAGATGCTGCTGCCGCTGCACCATCTGATGGAGACGGGATTCGACGTCGACGTCGCGACCATCACCGGGTATCCGGCCAAGCTGGAACTGTGGGCGATGCCCCACGAGGACCAGGCCGTGGCATCGACCTATGAGGCCCTCAAACCCAAGCTCAAGCAGCCCCTCAAGTTGTCCGAAGTGGCCGCGGATCTGCATCCGGCCTCCCACTATCTCGCGGTCTTCATTCCCGGCGGGCACGGCGCCGTCGTCGGGTTACCAGGCAGCGAAACGGTAGGGCAGACACTGAACTGGGCCCTGGACCACGGCCGGTTCATCATCACCCTGTGCCACGGCCCGGCGGCGCTGCTGGCCGCCGGCCTCGACAAAGCACAGTCACCGTTCGCCGGGTACTCGGTGTGCGTGTTCCCCGACTCGCTCGACGAAGGCCCCAACATCGATATCGGCTATCTTCCGGGGCGCCTGCAGTGGCTCGTCGCCGACCTCCTCGCCAAGCAGGGACTGACCATCGTCAACGACGACATGGCCGGCACCGTGCATCAAGACCGCCGCCTGCTCACCGGCGACAGCCCGCTGGCCTCCGATGCGCTGGGCAAACTGGCCGTCAACTGCCTGCTCGACGCACTCGGGCGGGAGCACGAGGCCTGAGCGCACCGGACGGCTCGATCACGGAAGTCGCTGCTTCAGGCGCGCACTTCTGAGGATCTGCATCGCCATGTTGGTCGAGGTGAGCATCGGGAAGACGCCGAGAAATGTGCGCTCCGACGGGGTACGTCCGTGCAGCTGTTCGAGGCTGCCGAAGACATAGAAGCATCCGATGCAGAACAGCGTGGCGGGCACCGCGAGCGCCAGGATGCTGCCACGGTCGGCGAGGACCTGTCGCGCGAGAGCCAGTTCCTCGTCCGAGAGCGCCTCGCGTTTACGAACCTTGCGCAACGTGGCGGACAGGGTGCCGACGGCGAGCTTCGACGTGACGTGGGAGTGGCCTCTCATCCGCCGGGTGAAGACGAAGGCCACGACGGCGAACACCCAGATCAGCGCAAAGGAAACGATCGACAGGATGCCGTACAGAGTCGACGTCGTCATGTCAGGCCTCCGCCCGCTGCCGTTGCGGCACTGGTTGCCGCTGTCGTAGCGGTCGCTGCCGGATGAAGGTCGGCCACCAGAACCACGGACCGAGGAAACGCAGCAGACACGGCACCACGAACGAGCGCACGACGAGCGTGTCGAGCAGCAGGCCGATACACACCGTCGAGCCCACCTGACCGATGGTGCGCAGATCGCTGATCAGCATGGCCAGCATGGTGAACGCGAACACCAGGCCGGCCGAGGTCACCACGCCGCCGGTGCTGCCCAGGGCGCGGATCAGCCCGGTGTTCAGCCCCGCACCCGACTCCTCCTTGACCCGGGAGATCAGCAGCAGGTTGTAGTCCGAGCCGACCGCAACCAGGATGATGAAGGTCAGCGGCAACACCAGCCAGTGCAGGTGCAGACCGATCAGGTGCTGCCACACCAGGATCGACAGTCCGAAAGCGCCCGCGTACGAGAACGCCACCGTGCCGGGAATGACCATGGCCGCGACCAGGCTCCGGGTCAGATACAGCATGATGAGAAAAATCAGCACGAACGCAGCGATCGCCACGATGAGCAGATCGGACGCTGCATAGGCCTTGATGTCCTTGTTGTTCGACCCCGCGCCGCCGATGTAGATCTTGGAGCCCGCCAGAGAGGTTTCTTTGAGCGCCGCCTTGATCGCGTCGGGGAACTGTTCGACGTGGTCGATCCCTTCCGGCCCCATGGCATTTCCCTCATGGGTGACGATGAACCGGGCGGCCTTGCCGTCCGGCGACATCATCAATTGCATGCCGGTCTTGACGTCCTCATTGTCGAACGCTTCCCTGGGGATGTAGAAGAAGTCGTCGCTGCGGGATTGGTCGAAGTCGTTGCCCACGTTGATCAGGTCGTAGTACGTCTGGTCGGTCTGGGTGGACTGCAGATGCGCCGGACCGTAGTTGTTGGTGATGACTCCCAGCAGGGACCGGCTGTCAGCCATCATCCGCTCCAGCTGCGAGATCATCTGCGGCAGCAACCGGTCGATGGCCTCGAACGACGTGACGGCGTCGGCGATCTGGGCGTCGAGGCTGTCGATCCCGTCGAGCGAGTCGAACAGCGAGCGCATCGCCCAGCACGCCGGTATGTCGAAACAGTGCGGCTCCCAATAGAAGTAGTTCTTCAAGGGTCGCAGGAAATCGTCGAGGTTGGAGATCCCGGCGTTCATGTCGTCGGTGACCTGTTTGAGGTTCTCCAAAGTGAGCACCGTGGAATGCAGTTCGTCGGCCATCTGCTGGGTCAGCCCGATCACCTTCTGCAGCACCTCGACAGAACGCGCCTGGATCTCGGCCTGTTTGTCGGTGTTCTCGTTCTGCCGCTCGGTAAATGGCAGTTGCTGACCGCTGCCACTGCCCTGGGTGGTGAACAGGTAGGGAATCGTGGCGTGCTCAAGCGGCCGGCCCAATGGCCGGGTGATGCTCTGCACCATGGCGACACCGGGGAGCCGGATCAGGCTCTTGGCGACCCGGTCCAATGAGATGAAGTCGGCCGAGTTGCGCATGTCGTGGTCACTTTCGACCATCAGCATCTCGCTGAACAGCTTGCTCTGCGAGAAGTGCCGATCGGAGGCCTCGAAGCCGAGATTGGCTGCGCCATCGGCAGGTTGGTAGGCACGATCGTCGTAGCTGACCTTGAACGTGGGCACGAAAACCGCACCGATCATCACGACGGCGGTGCTTGCGACGAAGACGGGTTTGGGCCATCGCACGACGCTCGTCGCGATCCGCCGGTACAGATGCCCCTTGGACATGCGCTTGGGATCGAACAATCCGAACAGACTGCCGAGCGTGAGCAGTGCCGGTGCGAGTGTCAGCGCCGCGGCGATGGTGAACAGCATGCTGATGGCGACTGCTGGTCCCATCGTGTGGAAGTAGTCCAGCCGGGCCAGGCTCAGGCAGTAGCACGCACCGGCGATCGTCAGCCCGGAGCCGATGATGATCGGCGCGACGCTGCGATAGGCGGTGTAGAAGGCGTCTTCGCGGCTCTCGCCGTCCTGGCGGGCCTCTTGATACCGCCCCATCAGGAAGATGCCGTAGTCGGTTCCCGCCCCCAATGTCAGTGCCACCACGATGTTCACCGCGAACGACGACAGCGGGATGACGCCGAAGTGTCCGAGCGTCGCGATGACGCCCTTGGCGACAAGCATTTCGATCAGCACGCTGACCAGCGGCACCAGCACATTGGCCAACGACCGGTAGACCACCAGCAGCATGATCACGATCAGGATGATCGTGAGGATCGTGATGTTGTTGAGGCTCGAGTTGGCGATGGTCAGCGTGTCCGATGCCAGCGGGGCGGCACCGCTCACGTAGACCTTGAGCCCCGGCGGCGGGGTGTCGCCGGCGATGATGTCCCTGACCGCGTTCACCGACTCGTTCGCCTGGAGCTGGCCGATGTTCCCGGCCAACCGCAACAGCACGAAAGTCGCCTTGCCGTCGACACTTTGGGCCCCGGCCGCGGTGATCGGTTTGCCCCACAGGTCCATCACGTACTGCACGTGCTCCGGATCCTGCTTCAGCCGGTTCATCAGGTCGTCGTAGTACCGGTGATCACCGTCGTCGAGGGGGCGGTCGGCCTCGAACACCAGCATGGTGAGGCTGGTGGAGGTGGATTCCTGAAACTTCTCCCCGATCCGGAGCATCGCGACCTGTGACGGCGCGTAGCTCGGGATCATCGAGCCCGCCAGCTGTTCGGCGACGTGCTCGACCTGCGGGATGAAGGTGTTGGTGGTGACGGCCAGCAGCGCCCAGAACACGATGATCGGCACTGCCAGGACCCGCACGGTCCGCGCGACGAATGGGCGGTTCGCCCGATGAGTGCTCATGCGGACTTGACCCGGCAGGTGACGTCGGCTTCGGCATGGGTGGACGATTGTTCATCGCGCACAACGCCGTTGACCAACATTCGGCACCCAACCTCGCCGCCATTGACCTGCACGGAGATGCTGCCGGAGACCACGGTGAGGGTCGACGTCTCGGTGTGCGTCCAGGGCAGCTCCGTGACATCGACCTTGTGCGGATGCCCGTCGATGTCGACATAGCTCAGCATCCCGCCGTCACCGACGGAACCGAACACCTCGTAGGTGAGCTGCTTGGGCGTGAACTGCTCGGGCGCCTGCGCGGCGAGGACGGTGGGCACCGGTCCGGGTTCCGACATCTGGTGCACCTTCCAGACGCCCAACGCTCCCACGCCCAACGCGATGACCGTGACGACCGGAAGCCATCCGTTCTGCAGAAGCGTTCGGTTTCGTCGTCTGCGGCCGTCCGCAGGCTGCTCCCCGATCATGACCGACAGATATATCGCATACAGGATGCACTTCTCAAGCTGTTCGCTCGCGACCGCCGGGCATTCACAGCAGATTGGCAGCCAAGCAACGAAGGCGATGTACGCGATTTACCACGCACTGATCCGTGCGCAACCGCAGATGACCGCCCCACCCCGGCGTCCGCGTCACCGGCATCCAGTCGCACCGCTTTCGGCCCATTACTTCCCATGACTGATATAAATGAGCCGTGAGCAACGCACCGTTCGGCAGCAACGTGGAAGCCGTCTCGTCGATGCTCGTGGCGAGCGCCGACCTCATGTGGCGGCATCTCGCCGATCGCAAAGGCTTGAGCGCGAGCGCGACGCTCGTCCTCGTCCGACTCAACCGCGAGGGTCCGATGCGGGTCACCGCACTCGCCGAGGCCGAGGGCGCGAGCCAGTCGGGCATGACCCAACTGGTCCAGCGCCTCGAACAGCAAGGCCTGCTGGAGCGGTGCAGCGACCCCGACGACGGGCGGGCCTGCCTCGTCAAGGTCAGCGAGGGCGGCCAACGCCTGTGGGAAGAGCGGGCGGTTCTGCGCAAGCAACGCATCGCCGAACTGTTGGCGGGGTTGTCCGACGACGACCAGATGGCGCTGTGGCTCGCCGCCCAGGTGGCAGGACGGCTGGTCGACCAGATGCGCGAGATCGCCGACACCCGGGCGAGCACCGATGCGTAGGGTGTCTCGGGAAGCACTCACCTCTCGACGATCACACGGCCGCCAGGGGCCACGAACCCCGGAAAACCCGTAGTCCCCGTCCGCGCCGGTGTTACGTTGACGCCACTGCCCCGAGGAGGCGGACGCCATGTCCATGGAAGGCTCAGCAACCGTACGCATGTCCGCGCCGGCGGACCGCATCTGGAATCTCATCGCCGACGTACGCAACACCGGGAAGTTCTCGCCCGAGGTGATGGAAGCCGAATGGCTCGGCGGTGCCACCGGCCCCGCCCTCGGGGCGCGGTTCCGGGGACACGTCAAACGAAACGAGATCGGCCCGCTCTACTGGACGACGTGCGAGGTGACGGCCTGCGACCCCGGGCGGGAGTTCGGCTTCGCCGTCCTGGTGGGCGACCGAGCGGTGAACAACTGGCACTACCGGCTGGAACCGGCCGGAACCGAGACCGATGTCACCGAATCCTTCCGGATGACGCCGGGAGCCTTCACCACCGTGTTCTCGATGCTCGGCGGACAGCTCCGCACACGCCGGAACATCCGCGACATGCGCAAGACTCTCGAGCGGATCAAGGCTGTCGTGGAGACCGGCGAGCAATAGCCGGGTATACCGCCTTCCTGTGAATCCCTGTGCGACAGCTATGCGTTGATGAGAATTCCGGCGCGACGCCGGCGTCCGCGGTGGGAATAAATAGAATTTAGTTGCACTTAGCAGTTGTGGTAAGCATTAAGTACCGGGCAGTACGTGAGCTCCGGGACATCTGGATCCGCGCGGTCGGGAGCGGCGCGATCACGGCCATCGGCCGTAGTTGAGGAGTTCGACATGACGATCCTCGGGCCCCGACTGGTCCCCGAGAATGTTGTGGAGTATGCCGAGCCTGTGCCGAGATGGCGAAGGTTCGTGCCCCGTTCTCGCCGAGGCAAGGCCACCGTCGCCGCCGCCATGGCCGGTGTGCTCGTGGCGGGTCTACTCGGCGCGGCGTACGAGACCTCACCCGGTGGTTCCCTGTGGGGCGTCACGCGGACGGTATTTCCGGGACACGCCCAAGACGTCGCCCTGACCGCTGTCGTAGCTGACCTGAAGAAGGCTCAGGACATTCTCGGCAGCGGGGAGCAACCCACCGCCGATCAGCTGACCGACGCCCGCACCGCGCTCAATCAAGCCAAGCAGGACCTTGACTACCTGTCGCCGTCACCTGAGCGCACCAGTCTGCAGAATCTCTATCTTCAACTGACACAACAACTTCTGCAGTACACACCCGATTCGGTGCTTCGACTCGCGCCGTTGCCCGCCCCGCCTCCAGAGCCTCCGGCGGCCGTCCCGGCCGACCCGCAGCAGGACGCTGTGGCACTGACCAGCGCGTCCGCACCGACCTGGGGATATGACGCGTCCGACGACTACGTCCCGGCGCCGCCCGGTGTTCCGGATTCCCCGATGGCCGATTGGCCGCAGCCCATCGATCCGCCGTCGACGCCCAACCTCGGAAACCTGGGCTACTACGACCAATCCTGGGGTCAGCTCTACGGCTACAACCCGGGCGGTTGGTACAACTACGACCTCGGTGGCTACAACCAATACGGTTACGACTTCATCGGTTATGACCGGTGGGGATATGACCGTTGGGGCTACGACCGGTGGGGATACGACCGCTGGGGCTACAACTGGGCCGGCTACAACTGGGCGGGCTACGACCGCCACGGCTGGGACCGCAATGGCCGCAACGAATGGGGTCAACACCGCGACCGCCCACGCGACCCGCGCAACCAGCGATGGTACGACCATCACCATCCCTACCAGCAGTACTACGAGTGGAAGTTCCGGATCTACAACCCGGTGTATCGCCGCGCGCAGTGGGACCGGGCCCACGGATTCAACCCGCACCGGTATCAGAACTGGAACATGAACCGGGACTGGCACCACCCGCGCAACCGCGATTGGGCGCCACCGGCGATCAGGGTGAACACAACGGTCAACATCCACGTCTCGGCCCCGGTGGTGAACCTCAATGCCTCACTGACACAGTTCATCTCCAACGACAAGGCGACCCGTACCTCCGGGCATCTGATGAAAGACCTCGCGGACAAGTCCCCGCGCAACTTCGCCAGGGACCTCACCCCGCGGACCAATTCCTTTGTCGGGTGGCAGCTGCCGTCGGGACTCGGCCAACGATCCGATATGCCCAAGGAAAACCACCGATCGTCGTCTGAACCGCCGGAATCAACCGCTCCGCCTGCCTTGGCGGCCCCCGCACCGGCAGCGCCGCCGTCGAAGGTGTCACCCACATTCAAAGCTCCCGAGCTTTCGCCGGCACCCGCTTACATCCCGCCGACGATCGACAAATCGGATCCAAAGCCAGAGACCGCACCTGCGCCGGAAACCGAACCAGATATTTCCTCGGGCCTGCCGCTCACGCCGCCACGGGCCGGCCGGCCGAACCCGGCTGAAGCGTCGCCGGACCAGCCTGAACCGGCCAGCCCACCCAGCCCGGCGCCGGATCGTCCCCGCGAGGCCCCGGCGCCGCGCGAGGCCGCTCCAGATCCGCAGGTGCCGGCGGCGGAGGCGCCCACACCTGCGGAGACACCGCGCCAACAGGAGCCTCCGCAGCAGCGGAATGCACCGGAAGAGGCTCCGGCGCAACGTGATCAGGTCAAGGTTCCCGAGTCCGAGGCACCGGCCCCGAAGACACAGGCGCCTGTTCGCGAGGCACCGGTGTGGCAGGAGCCCGCGCCCCAGGCTCCGGCCCCTGCTCCGGCTCCCAAGGAAGAACCGGCCCCCAGGTATCAGGCTCCCGAACGCCAGGCCCCGGTCTGGCAACCGCCCGCCCGGGAGGCGCCCGTCCAGCAGGTACCTGTCCGCGAGGCGCCGCCCCAACGCGAGGCACCCGCTCGTCAGAAGCCCGAGCGGCAGGCACCGCAGGAACGCCAGGCTCCGCGATCTGATTCTGGTCCACGTCAGGCGCCAGAACAGCCGAAGACCAAGGGGCCCAAGTGTTCGTCATTCCCGATGTGCTGAACACCGGTGCCGGGCGCGGTCACTCGCGCCTGCGCCGGAACAGCAGGTAGACCAGGCGGCCGACCAACCCGAGCGTCAACATCACGACCGCCAGGGCTGCCACCACGGGAAAACCGGCCTTGGTGGCGGTGACCAAGCTGTCCGTGATGCTCGTCGGACCCACCGTGACGTTCAGCGCGTAACGCCGGCACACCTTGCCGGCGTTGTCGGATTCGACGAGGCTGATGCGCGCGGTTCCGGTCTGCTGCGCGCGGTACCTTTCGGTGTTGGTGCCATTCCCGTTGCCGGCGGGCGGCTTTCGGGCCGGCTCGTAGCGAGCGCCGAGAAACTCCACCGTCTCGGGGCCGGTGTTGCGCTCTTCGCGCCACTGACAGCCGGTCACGTCGTAGTCGTCTGCGAGCACGATGTCGAAGAGCTGCCCGGTTCGGAGCTGGACGTGGCCACCGTTGTCGTCATCGGTCGCGGTCACGTCAGGTTGCGGCGCGCATCCACCTGCGATCAATACGACCCAGCACACCACCGCGAGCTGTACCCGACGCCCCATTCTTCGATCGTATGAGGCGGCTTGGCAGCACACCTGGATGCCTCACCTGGCGCTCGCTACGGGCTGATGCGGATCGGGGCCGGGTTCCACAAACCGCTGCGGGTGGCGGAACCGAGGTCGAGGCGCGCCTCGGGAGCATCGACGACAGGAACGAACCGACGCAGGGAACCCCAGTCGCGTCCCCAGTCCCGCGACAGGTAGGTGGGCATGACATGGGCACGCAGCAGGAGATCGGTGATGCCCAGCGGGCCGCCATTGTCTCCGCTCTGCCAGGTGTCGGGCATCTCGATCTTGGCCGGATAGTCCGGGGAGATCCGGTATTTGGGAACTTGAGTGACGCCGTTCGCATGCAGCATGGGCTGCTGACAGGGGAATACCAATCCCACGGCCCAGTCCAGCAGCACCGGCTCTGTGGAGCCCAGATACTCCTGCACCGAACGTAATTCGGGCATGCGAGGTGGCGTGACGGCCACCCAGTCACCAACATTGAGCGAACGGTCTTCGGCGATCACCCGGACGAAACGGGCATCGGTGGGGATCTCGGTGCGGGGGAAGCGCAAGTTGCGCCAGGCGGGTTGCGGGCCGATGTCGTACGGGGTGAGCCGACCACCCGGTACGGGTGCCCCGTCGGGTCCCGGAGTGCCGTATTCGAGTGCGACGGTTTGGGCGGCGGTGTGTCCGGACAGCACGCTGTTGCCGGTGATCGTGCCGGCCGCGGTGATCACCACGAGCGGATGTTCCCGGTCTGCGGGCGGAAGCTGATACCACGCCGAAGTCAATGTGCTGACTTGTTGAGGCCCGGCGGTGAAACTTCCCGCGAGCGGCACCCGGGCAGGGTCCAGACCGTAGGGCAACGTCGTGGGTGTCTCCCAGTCATCATCGGTTCCGGACTTGGATTGGCTCTGCCAGATCGCTTCAGCCAGTGTGTGTTCAGGCACTCCGTCGGCGGTGAAGCCGATCGCTTCACTGCCTCCCAGCGGACCCAGGGGCCCGTAGCGTCCGGCTGCCGGGGTCAAGAATCCGGTGTTGGGATCCGGTTCGACGAACACGTCGTCGGCCAGCCCGCACCCACCGGCCAGCTCGCGCAGATTGGCCCACCCGTTGGAGTAGCTGGGGTATTCCTTGATCGCTCCGGTCAGCATCGAGCCGGCCGACACCACCACCATGAACCCCGCCGCCACCGGCACGGGTGCGGCCGTCACCAGCCGGGTCAGCCGAGATTCGGGCCGCACCGGTGCAGCCAAGTGCAGCCAACCGGCATAGCCGGCGGTCAGCAGGCACAGTGCGAAAAGGACCGCGCTGGCGGTGACCGGTCCCCAGTGCGGACTGCTGTCGTTGAACGGCACGCCGTAGCTGGAGACGTACCAGTAGCCGTTGGTCGACGCGAAACACACAGCGAGAACAAAGAACACGGTCGCCACGAAGGCCATCCGGTTGCGCGCCGATCGCAGCACTGTCGGTCCGAGCAGCACGGTGGCCACTGCGGCCATGGCGGCGCCGACGGCGGCGAACAACCCGAAATGGTGAATCCACTTCGTCGGGGCGAACGTCAGCAGAAACAGGGTCGCGAAGATGACGCCCATCAGCCGCCACACCGGGCCGGTGGCGATCCCAGGAATCCGCTTGCGTCGCAACAACATCAGTATCGACGGGAACAGACACGCCATCGTGATCAGGATTCCGAAACGACGCGACACGGCAGCGTCGGTGGTCGGCAGGACCAGATAGAAATAGCGCAGATTCTCGGTATACCAGGGCTGCGCGGGTCCGATGGCCGTGCGTACGGCAGTGGCCTCACGCACCGCGGCGATGGTCTGGTCGGCGAAGATCACGGTCAGCACCACGACCCCCGCCGCTGCCAGCGGCAACAGGACCGGCCAGATCCCAACCGTTTTCGCGCGGGCGACGATGATGCGCAGGATCGGGCGCCCACCCGCCAGCAGGACGGCAACAGCGATGATGCCTGTGGGCTGGATGCCGAGTGTGAATGCGGCTACCACGATGGCCAGGCCTACGGGGGTGGCGCGGCGGGTGATGATCGCGCGCTCGACGAGCACGTAGGTGATCAGGGCGCCGGTGGCGATCTGCCCTTCAGGCCGCAGCCCGTTGTTGAACGGCATCCACGCCGCGATGAACACCAATGCTGCCGCCCACGCCGCCGCGCGGTTGCCTGTCACCGCCGGACCGAGTCGGGGCAACACCTCACGGGAGAGCAGCAGCCAACACACCAACGCGCAGATCAGATCCGGCAGTCGCAACCACAGGCTGGCGTGGCTGACATGGGTCATGGCGGCGATCAGCTCGTAGTACCAACCGAACGGGTCCTCGGGACTGCCGAACCAGCGGAAATAGTTCGCCATGTAGCCGGCATGGCTGGCGGTGTTGGCCATGCCGAACTGATAACCGTCATCGGAGGAACCTGCGCCGGCGACGAACCAGAACAGCGATACCGCGATCACCGTCGCGTCCACCGCGTTGAAGTAGCGCCAGCGAGCCGGAACGAGCCGGTGCGCGCGCCGCCCGTCGAGGCGGTCAAGGCGCCACAAGGCCAGCAGGCCCACGACAGTGCCCAGAATTCCGGCGAGCATCGCCGCCGTTTTCAGCGGTGACGGAGAGCTGGTGAAGCGGGTGTCGATCGTGGCCGATACCGACAGCCCCGACGGCGCCGCACCGCTCAGGTCGGTGAACACCCCGACGATCTGGGGCCGAAGGTTCGGGTCGGGATACCCGCCGCGCAGCGTCGTGCCGGTGTCGGGATCGGTCAAGCCGCTGACCGTGGCGAAGGTGCCCTCCACCGAGGAGGACACGTCCAGCCGTTGACAAGCCGGGTCGGTCATTCGGATGCGCGGCACGCTGAGGACGACGACATTGCGTGCGATCACGTCGACGCGCTGCGCGGTGGCCCTGACGAACAGCCCGTTGAGCATCGCCTCCTTGCCGGCTGCCGGGGCCGTCCCCAGGACCAGCTCGGCCGCGGTCGGCATCGCGCGAATCACCGTGCACGGCACCGATGCCGTCAACGACACCGGTGTCAACGAGATCAGTGGCGCGGTAACACTGTTCAGCTGCCCGTCCTGAGGCCAGGTCAGCGTCGCCGTGGTCTGCACGACCGGCAATACGGGAATGAGCACGCTGGCGACAAAGCCCACCAGGCCCGCGATGACCGCCACGAGACGGGTCGCTCGCATCGGCCGGCCCGATCGCGTCACCGCATCCTCAGCAGGTGCACCACCGGCGAGGGAGGTGGTGTCGCGCACCAAGCTCATCGGGCCACCCCGATCGTCGTGTCTGCGCGCACCGCATCATCAGTAACCGAAGCAACTGTTACAGTCAAGTGTGCCGCGGCCGTTCGACCACGCCAAACGCGAAGAACTACTGGCCACCGCGGGCGCGATCTTGGCGCGCACCGGGGTCGTCGACACCTCGCTGCGTGAGCTCGCTTCCCAGATGGGAACCAGTGCTCGCATGCTCGTCTACTACTTCGGCGGCAAAGAGCAACTCATCCTCGAAGTCCTGAACCGGCAGCAGCGGGCGGCGATACCCCGGACCGAGGACTTGGATCTCCCGGAGTCGATCGCGGCGCACCGCGCATGGTGCTTCGAGGACTGGTACGAGTGCACCCGCGGGGAACGCCATCAGAGCCTGCGTGTGGTGCTGCAGGTCTTCGGCGCCGCGTGTGCGGTCGACAGTCCCTATCGCGAATACACCTGGGACACCCTGTCCTTGCTGACCCGCAACTCCAAGGCCCGCCTGCAGGCGCTGGGGATGCCCGCACACGTCGCCGAAACCCGTTCACGCATCGCACTGGCAGCCTTCCAAGGCTTCATCATCGAGTACTTCACCGCCCCCGACCCCGCCTTCGTCGACGACACCTTCGCCAGATTCGTCGACGAGTTCCTGCTCGCCCCGTTCCCTCCCGCGGATCCCGCGGGTTCAGTGGAAAAACGGCCAACTCCCCCGCACCGGGGCAAGGATCAACCGAAGTAGGTGTAAGGCATCAGCCGAAACACTGTCACCCATCAACCGGAGACGAAGCGTCAAGCATCACCCGAGGTCATACAACGAACTGAGTGCCCCCGGCAGGATTCGAACCTGCGACACCGGCTTTAGGAGAGCCGTGCTCTATCCCCTGAGCTACGGGGGCCGGGACCTATCGAAATAGGCGTCGGAAAAACCCATAGGGACGCCTCATGGTAGTTGGCCGACGGCCAATCGGTGGCATCGGGTCTATCGCAGCTGGTGTTTACTGCGGGGCGCCTGATGAGCTGTGCTGGGTGGGTGCGACCGGCCATCGCCGGGTTGCGGTGGGGTTATCGATTCAACCGAGAGCCCTATCAGGCCCGCCCTGGCTGCAAGCTACGTAGGGTGCTGGTCACGAACTTCTCCAGTGCCACGTCGCGTTCGGACCGGGATTCCCCGACGGTGGTGAGCAGTGCATAGACACCCAAGAGGAAGAACGCTGCGCTGTGATGGGCGTCGACGTCGTCGTAGAGTTCCCCGCGGATACGCGCACGCTCGATTTCGGCGGCCAGCAGCAAGAAGATCGGGTGGCTGGTCCACTGTTCCCGTTCAGGCCGGGTGGGTGACAGGTACAGGCCGATGACGTCGTGGAACAGGGCTGAGCCCCAGCGACTTTCGAGCGCCATCACCAAGCTGACGATCGTCTTCAACACCGAAGCCAGGTCATGGGGAGCGTCGAGGAACCGGCCCAGTTCGTCGGCGAGGCTCGCCTCATCCCTTCGGATCAACTCAAGAAGCACGTGCTCCTTGGTCGGAAAATGGAAATAGAAGGTGCTGCGCGCGACGCCGGCGGCCTTGACGATCGCATTGATGTCGGCCGCGTTGGTACCGGCACGCTGAAACTCGACGATGGCGGCGTCGAGCAGCCGGGCACGCGTCTGCCGACGCTGGGCCTCGCGCTGCGTCGCACTGTCTCGCACCCGTCCATTGTGCAGTACGAGACCTCATTTACTGATCATTGTCATTGAGATCTGGGCCGAAGCGGCAAGCGGTGAGGCACGGAGTTCAGGCCGAGCTGAACACATTTACCCAGGTCACATGGGTATTGAAGGTGGATCCATATCACGCACCCGAACCGCAAATCTGCATTTTCATTGTCATCTGTCAGTGAGAGTGCTACACCTAGGGACACCGGTGTAGTCGCAAGCTCGTGACATACCTGACGACAAAGGTCGCCGATCGGTCGACCGAGGTGTAGCAATCCGGACAGGCAGGACCATGGCGAGAACAACATCTGTAGCGATGAACACCAAGGGTCAACGGATCCTGCTGTGGACCACAGTGCCGGCGGCGGCGCTGTTCGTGCTGGCGTTCCTGTTGTTTCCCGTGTTCTCCCCGCCGTTGTCGCCGACACTGACACCCGAACAGGTTGCGACGTTCTTCGCCGAGAATGTCACGGGGATACTCGGCGTTGCGGTCCTGTGCAATCTCATTGCCTGCTCGCTGGTTCCGCTCTTCGCGGTGACGGCCGTGCAGATCTCCCGGACCGCCACGTCGAGCAGTGTCTTCACCTACGCCTACATCATCTGTGTCGGAGTGGGTCTCACAGCCTTCATCCTCGCCGACTACTGCTGGGCCATGGCGGCATTTCGACCCGAACGCGATCCTCAGCTGATCAGTCTGCTCAACGACATGGCGTGGTTTTTCTTCGTCGCGCCGGTCGGCACGATCATCGTGCAGAACCTCTGCCTGGCCACCAGTATTTACCTGGATGCGCGGCCCGAACCGATCTTTCCTCGCTGGGTGGCGCACTTCAACATCGCGACCGCTGTTCTGCTGGTGCCGAGCGCGTTCGCGATCCTGCACAAGTCAGGGCCGCTCACATGGAACGGTGCCCTCTCGTTCACCCTGCGGCTCAGCGTTTTTGCCGTGTATGTCGTCGTGATGTTCATCGTTCTGCTGGGTGTGGTCCAGCGCCAAGGCGCAGAGCGCGAGGCCCTGGCATGACCCAGAGGTTGGCCACGACATCCCAGTGCGGGCCCCGGCGTTCCTCGTGGCTCGAGAGCAAGAAGCTGGATCAGTGGATCGCGTTCTGGTCGGTCCCGATCTTCTTCACCCTGTTCGGTCTGGTCTTCGTGCCGTTGAGCGGGATGATGCCGCCACGATCGCCGAGCAGCCCGCGATCGCAGATTGTCGAATTCATGCAGTCTCCCAACTTGCTGATCGCGTGCGCCATCCTGACGTTGACGTTCGGCCTGGGGCCTGTATCCAATGCGTGTTACCTCATCCAGATCAAGCGGATGTCGGTCAGCCCGGCATTTCGGTACACCCTCATGATGGGTGCGACCACCGGCACGATCGTCGGCATGCTCTTCCCGTTGTTCTGCTTCGGACTCGGAGCTTTTCGCCCCGGCTACGATCCGGCGGTCCTGGCGATGCTCTACGATTTCGGCTACTTGGCATTCATCGGCTCGCTGGGTTGCTTTTGCGTCATGTGGATGGCCTTCGGGCTGGCCATCATCCTGGACGAGAACCACATCCTGCCGAAATGGCTGGGCTACTACACCGTTTGGCAGTACGTGTCAGAGCTGGTCGCCGCACCCGTGTGGATCGCCAGTTCGGGTCCGTTCGCCTGGAACGGAATCATGACGTTCTGGTTCGGGATGGCGCTGTTCGTACCATGGCAATTCATCGTCTACGTCTGCATCTACCGCGCGATCAAGAACCAGCCCGACGACGAACTCGAAAACTCTTGGCTGATCGACCCGCAACAGGTCACGGCCGATGCTCTGCCGGAGGCGAGTAGATGACCGAAGTTTCAGAGCATTTCGGCACCCAAACCGCCGACCCGCACAATGCGGTCCGGGGGCGCCTGCCCGGCGATCCGAGCATGTGGTTCTTCGTAATCGGCGACCTGATCATCTTCGGCATCTACTTCGTGGCCTACATGTATTTCCGCGGCCAAGATCACAGCACATTCCTGCAAAGCCAATCAAAGCTGAACCTCGATATCGGCATCGTCAATACCGTTGTACTGCTGACAAGTTCGCTCTTCGTCGCGCTGGGCACTTCGGCGGCCCGCGCCGGGAAGACCGCTGACGCCTACCGGCTGCTCTGTCTGGGACTGGCCTGCGGTGCGGCCTTCCCATTGCTGAAGATGTTCGAGTACATTCCGGAGATCACGGCCGGCATGACCCCGGGGACAAACCTGTTCTTCATGTACTACTTCGTGATGACGGGAATGCACCTGTGCCACGTGCTTCTCGGGCTGGTGATACTCAGCTTCGTCATCCACTCCCTGCGCGGGACAGCAACGCCCCGAATCGGTTTCGTGGAAACCGGCGCGACGTATTGGCACATGGTCGATGTGCTGTGGCTCGTTCTCTTCGCGTTGCTCTACTTGATGAGGTGATCGGTGTGACGGCCTATCTTCGCAACCCACTGACCTTGGTCTGGGCGCTGCTCACGGTGGTGACCGTGGCATCGTGGCTGACCGCTCGTGACGGTGGCCAGGCGCACCACCTCAGCGCCACGGTCACCGCAATCGTGCTACTGATTGCCGCATTCAAAGCACAGCTGGTGATCTGGCACTTCATGGAGGTCCGGCGGGCGCCCACGTGGCTCAAGGTGACGACCCACGGATGGCTGGTCGGCCTCTTCGGGCTCCTGTTGGGCCTCTACTTCGCCGCCGCATGAATCGCTTGAAGGCTACTGGGCTGCAACGTTTTCCGGCCGGACTGCGGTCTCGCCTTCGACGATGAAGCTCGGGCCTACGAAGCGCGCGGCGATCTCGTATTCGGACTCTCGGTCTTTGACCGGGAAATACCACAGCGCCAGGGTGACGCGAATCAGCCACTGGGCTGCCAGCGGATCGGATCGACCGATCATGCGCTCGGCAAGTTCTTCCACCAGAGGCGATCCGGTCAGCCAACCGTTGTTCTGATCAGGTCGGATCGCCCCCATCATCAACGGGCCGAGCGGCTCGGACCGGATATGGTCGAGCGCGACGATCAGGGCGGTGACGATCCGTTCCGAACCCTGCAATCCGTCGATCGCCTCGGACACGTGTCGCACGATGCGCGCCGACAGTCGCCGCACCACCCCTTCGAGGATCGCCGCCTTACCGCCGGCGTGCCGATAGATGGTGGCAGGCGAGCAATGCACCTTCGCCGACAGCGCGTCGATGGTGAACGCCTCGAAACCCTGTTGGGAAACGAGTTCGGCGGCCGCGGCGAAGATCCGTTCCACCGCTTCGGATCGACGGTCCGTACCGACAAGCCAGTCCTGTCGCGTCATCGTGTAGCCCCCACAGCTCGACATTCCGGCGATTCACTCTCTCATCCTGAGAGAAGATTCCTTTTCTCTCTCAGGCTAGGGCCAGCTCCGGCCACTGTCCTGCGAAACCGGGATCCTGTTTCGGACAAGCCCGCTTCGCAACCTGGCGGCACACTATTGACGGTCGAACCGCGCGACACCGAGCCTGTGTTCATGCAATTCAGCCGGGCCGGCGCGGTACCCGCGATAGGCGCCCGAGACGACTTTCATCCCGAGCTCAAGGCGCTGGCGCGGATCGCTCCGCGGGGCAATGCCGGGACTGCCACTGCTCTCAAGGCGGTGCGCCGGCTGATGGCGCTGCGAAAGTCCCGGGTTACGGGCATCGATGTCGTATCGCTCGGGGATGGGGTGAACGTGCGCATTTTTCGAGGGGACGAGAGGTCCAGCGCGCGGCCGGCCCTGCTGTGGATGCACGGCGGTGGATATGTCGCGGGCCGCGCCAGCCTCGGTGACCGGTTGTGTCGAGCGTTCGCGGATGCACTCGATATCACCGTGGCCTCCGTCGAGTACCGTCTCGCGCCCGAGCATCCGTATCCGGCGGCGCTGCAGGACTGCCATGACGCGCTCAGCCACCTCCTCGCGTTACCCGGGGTTGATCCAGGACGGATCGCGATCGGCGGTCAGAGTTCGGGCGCCGGCCTCGCGGCCGCCCTGGCGTTCCGGTTGCGCAACTCCGATCGGGTCGCCGTGGTGCGGCAGTTGCTGGCCTATCCGATGCTCGACGACCGCACGTCCGACCGGATCCATCCGAATGCGCACCACTTTCGCTTCTGGAACACCACATCGAACCGATTCAGCTGGACGGCCTACCTCGGCGATGCGGATCCAGCGATTGCCGTACCTGGACGACGTCCAGACCTTGGTGGCCTGCCACCAGCGTGGATCGGTGTCGGGTCACTCGATCTGTTCTGCGACGAGAACGCCGCATACGCGGAAGACCTGCGCGCCGCCGGCGTGCCCTGCGAGTTCGTCGTGGTCAACGGAGCGTTTCACGGATTCGATGAGGTGGCCCCGAAAACTGCTGTCGCACAAGCGTTCTTCGCCAAACAGTGCCTCAGTCTGGCCGACGCCTTTCGATCGTCGTGATCGGCTCTCGTCCTCGAGCACTGCCCCCCGTACATCCCCGCCAGTTCGCCCTTCAGGAAGGTCCCCGTGTGTCATGACGCCCGCAACACGCGACGCAACGACAATGTTCAAACCGCTGACGTCCGCCATCCAGATGAACCTGTCTGCCGCCGTGCGCACCCGACGACTGGGCTACCGCGGCTGGGCTGGAGCGGTCAACACCGACTATGACCCCCTCGACCCCGCCACTGCCGCACAGCCGTTCGAGGCCTACGCACAGTTGCACAGCAGTGACCGAGTGCACTACAGCCCTCGTCGCGCCACCTGGATCCTGCACCGTCTAGAGGATGTCCGCGCCGCATTGCGTGACACCGAGCAGGTCACGAGCAGCCATGGGGTGACCCGGATCCGGATGGCTGCCGACCTCGTGGTGGTCACCGACGGTGAAGAACACAACCGACTGCGCAAGCAGGTGCAACCGGCGTTCACCAAGCGGGCCCTCGACAGTTGGCAGAGGACAATCAACGATCTCGCCGCCGAACTCGTCGACACCCTGATTGCCGAACCGGGCAGCGATGTCGTTGCACGCCTGGCGATCCCGATGCCGTTACGCCTGATCGCAGCTATTCTCGGAGTCCCCGAGCGCGACATCGACGACTTCCGGCGTTGGTCGGAGGACAGTGTCAAACTCATCGACTTCACTCCCACGCCGGCCGGTGTGCTCAATACGGCCAAGTCATTGCGGGCTGCGATGGCCTTGCGTCGCTACTTCCTCGACCACCTGGCGACGGGCGAACTCAAAGGATCTGACACGGTTCTGGGGCGGCTTCTCGAGCACAACACTGACGGTACGTTGACCGACGATCAGCTCTTCTACATCGCGATCTTGCTGTTGATAGCCGGCAACGAAACGACCACCAACCTGCTCGGCGGACTTTTCGATACGTTCGCACGCTACCCGGACCAGTACGACATGATCCGCGCTGAACCCGATCTCATCCCGATGGCCGTGGAGGAACAGCTCCGCTACGGCAGCCCGGTCCAGAACTTGTACCGGTACACCCGCGCTCCGTACCGAGTCGGTGAGGTCACCATCCCGTCGGGGGCGCGACTGTTGTTGTCGTTCGGCGCTGCAAACCGGGATCCGTCGGCTTTCGACGACCCCGATACGTACCGCGCTGATCGCAATCCGCGAGCGCACGTCGCGTTTGGTTACGGTGCCCACATGTGCCTGGGTGCACCGCTGGCGCGCATGGAAGCCGTCGCGGTCCTTCGGGAACTGGTCAATCGCGTGTCACGGATCTCCGCCACGGCCCCGACGATCTGGTCGACCAACAGCTCGCTGCGTGGACCGGTCCACCTGCCCGTCCGATTGCATTGTTAGGACGCCGTTCTCAGCCTGAGAGACCATGGCGGCGCGTTCGCTGAAACATCCCTGGTGAGACGACCGTACTGAGAATCAGGGCGGCACCGCGGGCGCCGTCCCGTAATCAACCTCGCATCGGCACCTTGACCGGCCGCGTGGCCCCGGAACAGCCTGAGCCGGTGACCGTACTCGACAACCCGGCCAGCTTCTTCGGCGCGGAGGCGATCCAGAACCCCTATCCGGTCTATGACCGCATGCGTGATGAAGCGCCCGTGCACCGCGTGGGCGATTCCGCGTTCTTCGTGGTGTGCGGTTGGGACGCCGTAGTCGAGGCTGTCACCAGGGTCGAGGACTTCTCTTCCAACCTCACCGCGACCATGGTCTACCACGACGACGGGACGGTGACACCCTTTCCCATGGGTGAGCCCGGCGGGTCCATGCACGCGCTGGCCACCGCAGATGATCCGGTGCACGCCGTGCACCGCAAGATCCTGCTGCCGCACCTGTCGGCACGGCGGGTTCGGATCATCGAGCGATTCGCCACCCAGACCGCTGCCCGGCTGTGGAACGAAAACCTGCGCGATGGCCAGATCGAGTGGATGAGTGCGATCGCCAACCGGCTGCCGATGATGGTGGTGGCAGAACTGTTGGGACTGCCCGACGTCGACGTAGACAACCTCATCCGATTGGGCTACGCCACAACGACATTGCTCGACGGCGTGGTCAGCTCGACACAGATCGAGGCCGCCGGGGCGGCGGTGCTCGAACTGTCCGGGTACGTGATGGAGTATTTCGAGAAGGCGGCCGTCGACCCCCAGCCCGGCCTGATCACCGATATGGCTCAGCGTTACGCGTCCGGTGAACTCGACCAGATCGTGGCACTGGGCATCATGCTCACTCTGTTCAGCGCCGGTGGCGAATCCACGGCCTCGTTGTTAGGCAGCGCGGTCTGGGTGCTGGCGAACCAGCCCGACGTTCAGCGGCAACTCCGGGACAACCCCCTTTTGTTGTCGGCCTTCATCGAAGAGACACTTCGCTACGAACCACCATTCCGAGGCCATTACCGCCACGTCTGGCGGGACACCTCGTTGGGTGGGGTGGCACTTCCGGCCAACTCGCACCTCCTCTTGCTGTGGGGCGCGGCCAATCGTGACCCAGCGCAGTTCGAGGCGCCCAACGAGTTTCTGCTCGATCGCGCCGGCGCCAAGGGACACGTCACTTTCGGCAAGGGTGCCCACTTCTGCATCGGGGCCGCGCTCGCCCGGCTCGAGGCACGGATCGTGTTGGGCCACTTGCTCGAACACACGAGCTGGATCGGCGCCGTTGACGTCGGCGATTGGCTGCCCAGCATCCTCGTCCGCCGATTGGAGCACCTCCGCCTCGAGGTGCGATGACAAGCGAATCTCCCGGTCCTCTGTTGAGCGTCACGGCCCCTGTCCGAACCTGGTGCGGCCGCGACGACCGGGGTGCAATCTCACTCTCGCAGCGTGAGAGATCGTCCGCGATTTTTCTCAAATATCACTGCTGGTGGCGCCATCCCTCACGAAGCTACGCACCTTCCATCCGGCGCTGACGTCATTTCAACTTGGCGAGGGTGCGTTGACGTCACCATCGCGAGCTAACGAAGCTGAGAATCCGACTCCGGGGAGGGGAAAGACTTCAGATGGTGCCGTCGAACCCGCGGTTGATCATGCGGCCTCCCGCGAGGCCCGGCGCCCGGGTACCGCTGGGCACCGATCGAGATGGGCTGTCATGACGACTTCACCCGGCGTGCTCACCGAACCGGGCGAGCGATCGGCGATCGGCGAGATCGGGGCGGGAGTACGCCGTTATATCCGATCACACCCGTTACAAGCGCTCGAAACGGTCGGGGGGCAGACCGCACTGGGCGTCCGTACGCTGCAGTTCTTCATTCTCGACGTGTTCGCCGGTCGATTCCCGTTCAAAGAGTTCGTCCGGCAAGCGGCTTTCATGGCCGGCACTTCGCTGGTGCCAACCCTTCTGGTGACGATCCCGGTCGGTGTCACGTTGTCGATTCAGTTCGGGGTGCTTGCCGGACAGGTGGGTGCTGAGTCGTTGTCTGGTGCGGCCAACGGGCTCGTGGTGATCCGCCAGGGCGCCCCGCTGGTGGCGGCGATACTGCTCGCCGCCGCCGTCGGCTCCGCAGTCAGCGCCGATCTGGGATCCCGCACCATGCGTGAGGAGATCGCCGCGATGGAAGTCATGGGGGTCTCGGCCATCCAGCGTCTGGTCGTGCCCCGGTTCGCGGCGGTGATCGTCGTCGGTATCGCGTTGACCGGTCTGGCCACCTGCGCCGGTTTCTTCGTCGGCTACCTGTTCAACATCTACATGCAGAACGGCACGCCCGGTTCATTTGTGGCAACGTTCGCATCGTTTGCCACCGAGGGAGACCTCGTTCTGGCGCTGAGCAAGGCAATCGTGTTCGGAGCGATCGTGGCAGTCATCAGCTGTCACAAGGGACTGGCCACCTCTGGTGGACCGGCCGGCGTGGCGAACTCAGTGAACGCCGCGGTTGTCGAAGCGATCCTGCTCTTGATGATCGTCAACGTTGCGATGAGCCAGTTCTATCTCCTGCTGTTCCCGAAAGCCAGCCTCTAGACATGGCCGTCGCCGCATCATTTCGCCCGCCGCTTGTCGGCCCCGCAGTGCAGGCTGCCGACACAGTCATTCGCCCCCTGGCCCGGGCCGGGCACATGCTGCACTTCTTCGGCCAGATTCTGCTGGCGATCCCCCTGACCCTCGGCCGGTACCGCCGCGAATTCTTCCGAAATCTCTCCGATATCAGTTGGGGCAACGGATCTATCGTGGTCGGCGGCGGCACCGTGGGTGTCGCCGTGGTCCTGGGCATCACCGCCGGCGCACTTCTGGCGGTTGAGGGATACAACGCTTTGAATCTCCTCGGACTCGGGCCGGCGACCGGTCTGCTGTCTTCCTGGGGTTCGACTCGCGAACTGGTGCCGATCATGATCGCTCTGGCCTTCACGACCCAGGCCGGGTGCCGGTTCACCGCACAGTTGGGCGCCATGCGCATCGCCGAAGAGATCGATGCCATGGACGCACTGGCGATCAGACCTGTTCCGTATCTGGTGACCACTCGTGTCCTGGCGGCCATGGCGGCCAGCATTCCGCTGTTCATGGTGTGCCTGGCCACCGCATACCTGTCCGCCCGCGGTGTGGTGGCGGTGATCGCCGGCACTTCTCCCGGAACCTACCAACACTATTTCGAATTGTTCAGTAGCAGCCGCGACGTCGTTTACGCCCTGATCAAGGCGGTCGTGTTCATCTTCGTCGGCTCGGCTACCCAGTGCTATTACGGGTATTTCGCCTCAGGCGGCCCCGAAGGAGTGGGGGTGGCAGCCGGTCACGCGATGCGCGCGACGATCACCGTGATCGTCATCTTGAACGCGTTGCTGACCATGGCGATGTGGGGCGTCGATGCCGGCGCGAGGTTCGGGGGCTAAATGCCGAACTCGTTCGACGCCGAAGGCCGTGGCCCATCCACCGCGAGACTCGCCGTGGTGGGCATGGTGTTCGTGGCAATCGCAGCGACGACGGTATCGCTGTTGATCGCGAAATCCCGTGGCGCACTTGATCCGTTCGTCAGGGTGAGCGCGGAATTGGTCAATGTCGGCGACGGCTTGCCGACCAAGTCGGACGTCAAGTTCCGCGGTGTCCTCGTCGGATTTGTCTCGGGAGTCACCCCGGCACAATCCGGGCATCCCAACATCGTCAGACTGAACCTGAAGCCGCAGTATGCCTCCGGAATCCCGGACACGGTCACCGCACGCGTAGTGCCGTCCAACGTGTTCGCCGTGTCGTCGGTGCAATTGGTCGACAACGGGACGAAATCTCGGCCATTGCGTGGCGGCGCCGTCATTCACGAAGATCAAACCCTGCCTACCGTGCTGTTCCAGACGACGGTGGAGAAATTCCGGCAGGTGCTGGCCGCGATCGGCCGGGAACCCAACGACAACAGTGTCGGCTGGCTCACCACGTTGGGTGATGCCACCAGCGGCCGCGGTGACCGCCTGCAGGCCGCCGCTCACGATCTCAATGAGATTGTGACACAGCTGAATACCGTTGTTTCGGACGAACCGGGACCGTCCACGATCTCGGCACTCACCGCGGCGACAACCGGTTTGCGAACGACGGCCCCCGAACTGCTCGACTCTCTCGACGTCGCCGTGCGACCGATGCGCACACTGGCCGAAAAGCAAGTGCAGTTGACCAACTTCCTTTCTGCCGCAAGCGGAACCATCCACAACGTCGGTGACGCGTTCGACAATCAATCTGACCGGCTGATCAACATCACCACCAAGTTGACCCCCGTCCTGGGTACCCTCGCCGATCACGGCGGCACCATCCACTCCATCCTCATGAACGCGCAAGAGCTGGTCACCACCTTCGTGGACGGCGGGTGGAACTGGGAGACCAACCAGATCCAGGCAAAGGCGGTGGTCGCCCTCACCCCCAGCCGAACCTACGTCCGCGCCGACTGCCCACGATACGGAGACATGCTCGGCCCGAGCTGCTTCACCGCCCCCGAAGTGCCGACGGCCCCGGCGTTGACTCCGGCGTTGGGTTCGGTGGGGCTTCCGCTTCCCCCCGGCGTGAACGAGAATCGGCCCAACTACGCGCCGCCTCGCGGCTCGGTACTTCCCCCGGATGCGCCTCGCCCGGACGGGCCGGCACAACCCGGCGAGCCCCCTGGCGCCGTTCCGCCCGACAGTTCGCAGGCACCTCCTCCGCCGCTGCCCCCGCCACTGCAGGCGGAGGCCCCTCCTCCTGACTCCGGCGCCGTCCCCCAGGCGGCGATCATCGGCGGCAACATCGGGCCGGTCGGAAGTCGTCAGGAGAAGAGTCAGTTGGGCTACCTGTTGGGCGGCAACACAAATGTCGCCACCGAGCTCTTGTTCGCGCCACTGGTTCGCGGGTCTGCCGTGCACCTGGCACCCGCTCAGGAAGGGCCGTGATGCAATACCGCAAATCATCGATCATGCTGAGCCTGTTCCTGATCGCCGCGACCGTGGCAACCTGGCTGGTCTACGTGACACTGCGCCGCGAGATCACGGGGGCCACCAACAGCTATTCGGCGATGTTCACCGATGTTTCCGGCCTGAAGACCGGCGACGACGTACGCATCGCCGGAGTCCGGGTCGGGCGGGTGGACCATATCGACCTCGATGACACCCTGGCGCGAGTGACGTTCCGAGTAGCCAGTGACCACACGCTTTACGACGACACCACCGCGACAGTCACCTACCAGAACATCATCGGCCAGCGCTACGTCGGATTGTCACCGGGAACCGCTCAACACCACACCCCACTGCCCGACGGGGGCCGGATTCCCGTGGAGAAAACCCGGCCCTCATTCGATATCTCCAACCTGCTCAACGGGTTCGAACCACTGTTCACGTTGTTGAGCCCCCAACAGGTGGACAACCTGACCAACGGAATCGTCGAAGCGCTACAAGGCAATTCCGGTTCAGCGCTGACCTTGATCACCCAAACCTCGGCCCTCGCGCAAACCCTTGCCGGACCGGACGCGGTCCTCGGCGACGTCATCCACAACCTCAACGACGTGACCACCGTCCTGGCGAAGCAGAACAGCAATCTACAGACCGTCATCAGTCAATCACGCGACGCCATCAGCACACTCGCCGGCAGACGTGAAGGCTTGGTGTCCTCGGCGGGCTCGATCAACGCCGCCATGGGACGACTGGCGGAGATCGCCAATGCCATCTACCCCGACCTCCAACAACTCATCCAGCGGGACCCGGGATTCCTCGCGCACGTGACCGGCCCGGGTCGGGACCGCTTCTCGATGTACACCGCCAACCTGATCCTGATCTGGAAAGGACTGGCCCGCGCAACACAGAGCGGTGCTTACGTCGACGGTCTCATCTGCGACGTCAACGCCACGATCTTCGCGTCCCTGGGTCGAGTCATTCCCGGTGTCGTCAAGCTCGCGTCGCCGGGAAACATCGTCCAACACTCACCGATCTGCAGTAAGTGACCGCCACCATGCTCCAACGCTTCAAACGACCTGTCGAGGAATACAACAAGATTCGCCTCGGCACCGCGACCATCGTCGTGATTGCGCTGGCGGTGGCCGCGGTCTTCGGAATCGGCAAACTCTCGGCGGGGCAGACGACATACCGTGCAGAGTTCGCCCAAGCAGCACAGATCAGCCCCGGCGACCAGGTCACCATCGCCGGAATCGGCGTCGGTCAGGTCACCGGAATCGAATTGGCCGGCGATCATGTCGTGGTCACGTTCCGGGTGCACGACCATGTGCGCCTGGGCGAACAGACGCACGTGGCGATCAAGCTCACCACACTGCTGGGACGCCGCTATCTCGAACTGTCGCCGGCTGGTGCCGGCCACATCGAGAACCGCACGATCTCCCTGGCGAACACAGCAGTGCCGTACAACTTGCAGGAAGCGCTCGCGGGCGCAACCACCACATTCGAACAAGTAGACGCCGACCGCGTGGCCGATGCCATGTCGACGTTGAGCCAAGGCCTCGACGGCGTCCCCGAGGCGCTGCCTCAAGCACTGGCCAACATCCAGTCCCTGGCCCACATTGTGTCCACGCGTCGTGACCAGATCGGTTCCCTGCTCCGCAACGTCGACAGCGTCACCGCAATGGTGCGCGACCAACAAGCCAACCTGGGCGCCCTGGTTCTGCAGGGCCGGGATCTGTTGAGTGAAATTGCGACTCGCCGCGAAGCGGTACACCGCATGTTCGCCGCGGCAACCGAGTTGATCAACACGATCAAGAGCATTCTGAACGACCAGCCGTCGATCGACACCATGCTCGTCAATCTCCAGAAGTTCGGTGACATGGCTGCCAAGAACGACGCCATGCTGCGCGCATTCCTGCAGTCCGCCCCGGTTGCGTTCCGGAACATGGCCAACGTCAGCGGCAGCGGAACCGCGCTGGACGTCAATCTGCCTGCGGGGATCCTGGTCGACTCGTGGATGTGCGCGATCAGTCAGCGCGCCAAGCAGTTCAGCCTCGCTCAGTACTTCACCAACTGTGCTCCGGCCCCTGATCCGTTCCCTGGGTGGCCGCCCCCTGATCCAGCGAGGTTGCCCCGATGACCAAGCGCACCATCACAAAACTGCTCGCGGTCGGCGCTGCGGTCAGCGCCATCGTCGCTGCCGCCGTGCTCTTGTTTCCCGACAAAGACCGAACTCCGATTACCGTCACCGCACAGTTCGAGGATGCGGTGGGGCTGTATCCCGGCAACGCCGTCGCGGTACTCGGCATGCCGATCGGGAAGGTCACCAGCGTGACTCCGAAAGATGCCTTTGTCGAGGTGAAACTCGCGATCGACCGCGATGTCGCGGTACCTGCCGACGTTCAGGCGGTCACCATCTCGACCTCGGTCCTGACCGATCGCCACGTCGAGCTCACCCCGGCCTACCAGTCGGGCCCCCGGCTCGGTGACGGCGATGTCCTCGGCTTGCCCCGGACCAGGACACCAGTGGAGTTCGACCGTACGCTGGCCATGGCCGACAAGCTCTCTGTGGCCCTGAAAGGCGACGGGCAGGGACAAGGGCCGATGGCCGACCTCGTCGGGATCGGCGCCAAGATCGCGTCCGGCAGCGGCCAAGACATCAAGTCGGCACTCGACCAACTATCTGCGGCCCTGCGTGTCGGCTCGGACAACGGCGCCGCCACCAAGGAGAACATCCAGTCGATCGCCGCCAGCTTGGCGACATTGACGCAAGCCGCCAGAGACAACGACACCGCCATCCGTGAATTCGGAACGAACATCCGCGAACTGAGCACCATCGTGGCCGACGAGAACTTGGGCAGCGGTAATGCCGGCAGCCAGCTCAACGACATACTCGCGCAAGCCGCGTCGCTGCTGGAGAAAAACCGAGACGGGCTGAAGACCACCGCCACCGACTTCCAAAGCCTCATGGGGGCGGTCAACGATTATCGTCGCGAGCTGGCCGAGATCATCGATGTCCTGCCGATGCTCGGCACCAACATCTACAACGCCGTCGATCAGAACGCCGGTGCTCTACGAATACACGCCATGATCGACAAGTTCTTCCTCAATGGCCAGATGGCCAAGGATGCCTGCAACCTCGCCGGGATCAAGGATCTGGGCTGCAACACCGGCACAATCGCCGATGCCGCACCGGGATTCGGGGCAGGCCTATTTGTGGACAGCATGGCCGGGTTGCTCCAGAACATGGCAGGGGTGCCGCAATGACACTGACCACCACGATGTTTCGCCGCCACTGCCTGACCGCGACGGCACTCTCATCGACCTTGATCCTCGCGGGCTGCGGGGCCGGCCTCCAAAGTCTGCCGCTGCCCGCGCCGGGCCAGGTCGGCCAGGCGATCACGGTCACCGCCGAGTTCGACAACGCGATGAACCTGCCCACGAAGGCCAAGGTCAAACTCAATGGTGCCGATATCGGCGAGGTCGAATCCATCAGGGCACAGGACTTCACCGCCCGGGTTGTCATGCGGATCAACGCCGACGCACCGGTGTATTCCGACTCCAGGGTCGAGCTGCGTTCTGCGACACCGCTCGGCGACATCTTCGTCGCGATCCGCCCCAACCCCACGCAGGCCGCAGAAGCCCAGCGGTTGCGCGACGGTGACACTATCGGGTTGCGCTCCACCACCTCGGCGGCGACCATCGAAGATGCGCTCAGTTCAGCCGCCTTGCTCGTCAATGGCGGCGCCATCCGCCGGTTGGTGACCGTCGTGAACGGAACCGGTGACGCGGTCGGTGGACGTGGCGCCAAAGTCGCTGCACTACTGGATGAGTCGAACACGCTGATCTCTCGGCTCAACGCGCGGTCGGCCGAGATCGACACAGCCATGCGCAATACCTCGGACCTGGCCGCGACGGTGACCGCGCGGCAGCACTCAATCGACGAAACGATCCAAGCCGCGGTGCCTGCGACTGCGGTGATCCGAGACAACACCGCGACTTTGGCCGACCTGACCGACGGGGTCGCTCGGATCACCAACCAGTTGAACCGGTTTCCGTCCCTTCAAGGGACAGACACGCGCAGCATGATCGCTGACCTCAATGCGCTGTCGGTGGCGCTGAACGACGTGGTGGTGGATCCCAACGTCAATGCGAATGCCTGGATTCGAGTCATTCCGGTGTTGGCGAAAATGACCAGCGGCTCGAACATCCACGCTGTAGCCGATGTCCGTCAACTCGCGTTCGGTGCGCTACCAGACATGAACTACCCGGGCGATCCGATGTTCCACGGCGCCGACGGCACCGACTGGCACGCCATGGTCGGCAGTCTCAGATACGAATGGAACCTGCTGTTGAGCAAGATCTACGGCCCCCAGCACGAGCCCCGCTGATGGCAGGCACACCCAGTCCAGTGGAACGGTTGGCGCGGCTGACCGTGGACAGCGTACGGGCGGTGTCTCGTCACCGCGTCGCGGCGGCGGTAGCGGGTCTCGTGCTGGCATTGGTGATCGCAAGCGGCTACGTGTTCGTCGGGTCGCTCGACATCAACCCGGCCAGGTCGTCGTTCGCGGTCACGGTGCTTCTGCGTGAATCCGGCGGGTTGCTGCCCAATCAGGACGTCACCCTGCGTGGCGTGCCCGTCGGCCAGGTCACCTCGGTCAACTTCACCGACAACGGCGTGATCGCCACCGCCGAAATAGACGGTGGCACAAGGATTCCACAGGGAAGCAGAGTCAACGTTTCAGCGCTGTCGCCTGCCGGAGAGCAATACCTCAATTTCCGGGCGGAACAAGCGGGCGGGCCGGACCTCGTCGACGGCAGCGTCATCACCGATGATCGCACATCGACACCGGTGTCGTTGGCACATCTGCTCGGAGATGCCGATGGGCTGCTGGCCCAACTGGACCCCGAGAAGCTGCGCGCCATCACCGATGAACTGCGCGTCACACAACAGGGGCCGCAGAAACTCGCCGCGCTACTCGACGGCGGGGCCTTCCTGCTTTCGACTGTCGGTTCGGTGCTGCCCCAGACCACGAGCGTTCTTCGCAACAGCCGAACCGTATTTACCACACTGGCCGATGCCGCACCGAGCCTGGACATCACATCGAAGAACCTGGATCGAATCCTGCGCGGTGTGAACACGATGGACGGAGGATTCCGCACTCTGGTGGACCGAGGTGGTGCACCGCTGAACGCCGTTGACGGCGTCATCGCCGACAACTCCGACACTATGGTCCAACTGCTCGGCAATCTCACGACCGTCGCCCAGATCGCCTCTGCTCGCGTGCCCGCCTTGAACGAAATCGTGAACTCGCAGCGCGGGGGATCCGCCCTGGGGGCCATCACCAAAGTCGTTCACGACGGCGGCGCGTGGGTCATCGTGGACATCTACCCTCGCTACGGTTGCGACTACGATCTGCCGCGGCCACCACCGTTCCTGCCGAACTATCCCGAGCCGTTCCTGTACACCTACTGCAAGAACCCCGATCCCTCGGTGCTGGTCCGCGGTGCTCGCAATGCGCCAAGACCGCCGGATGACGACACTGCCGGCCCGCCACCGGAATACGACCCGCTCGCGCAAACCATGCCGACACCGCCGGCCAACAGCCTCATACCCACCCCGTTCGGGGGCGCGCCCTTCCCGATTCAGTTGCCACCTGATCCGCCGGACTGGCCGGTACCGCCCGGCTGGCCCGGACCGAAGCCGCCCGGCTGAGCGCCACGGCTGCCCATACCGATCGATCGAAGGAGATGAAGATGGCGACCAAGCTGTTTGGACGGAATTCCAAGGACGTCTTCGACAGGATCGCCGATTCCGACGGTCCTCCCGATACCGGCGAGGATCCCGCCGACGAGACGTTCACGCCTGCGACCGACGTCGCCGAGGTGCTCCCGGAAGAAGACCGGGCCGCCACCGAAAGCACTGCCGAATCGGAGCCGGACGAAACAGCGGAGGCCGAGGACCCCGATCTCACCGGCGCCGGCCCGCAACCGCACGCCGATCAGCCTGTGCGCAAACGGTGGGTGCGCCATCTCGGCCGCGGTGCTGTCGTTCTGTTGGCCGTCGCGGGTCTCGGACTTTTGGGCTTCTTCGGTTGGCAGCTCAAACAGCAGCGCGACATCGACAACGCCGGTCGTGAGGCGCTGTCTTCGGCCCAGCACTTCGCGGTGGTATTGACCAGCATCGACACCAACAAGGTCGACGAGAATTTCAACGAAGTGGTCAGCAGTTCCACCGGTCAGTTCAAAGACATGTACAGCCAGTCGGCCAGTCAGCTCCGGCAGGTTCTCATCGACAACAAGGCGATGAGCAAAGGCACGGTTATCGATTCTGCCGTCAAGTCCGCAGCCAAGGACCGCGTCGACGTGGTGCTGTTCGTCGACCAATGGATCACCAACACCGCGAGTCCTCAACCCCGGATGGACCGTAGCCGAGTGGCGATGACGATGGAACTGGTCGACGGTCGCTGGCTGGCCAGCAACGTCGAGCTCAAGTAGCGAGGCCAGACGTGCTGTTCGTGCGCCGTCCAAGGATCCTGTTGAGCCTCGCCGCGGTCGCCCTCACGGCGGTGACCGCCGGTCTGGCGGTACCTGCGGCTCGCGCCGACAACCTTTCGGCCTCGGCCACGGTGATCACAGGGCGGAGTCCAGATGGGTTGGGCACCTGGACAGTTCACTATCAACACGTCGAGGGCGGCGATGCCGCGGTCGCCGCGAGCATCAATGATCACCTCGACAATGAAGCGAACCGCCTGGTCCAGCAGGCCACGTGGGACGGATCGACTCGGCGGCCGTGGACCTACGATGCCAACGGAACGTTGTACTTCTCCCCTGCCGCCGTGTCTGAAATCTTCACCAGCGAGTACGACACAGACGAACCGAACATGCCGATGCGGTCGGTCTCCAGCGTTGTCTGTGACAGCCGAAGCGGTGTCCCCATCACGTGGGACAACCTGTTCGTCGACAAGACCTCCGGCCTTGCCCGGCTCGGCGACGGAGTCGCCGAAGCAGTCGCCGCCGTGGCACCGCCCGAACATGTCCGCGACTGGAAACGCCAAGGGCAGTTCGCACCCGTCGAGGTCAACTTCAAGGCCTGGAGGCCTACCACTACGGGGATCGAGATCCATTTCCCGGAGTTCCAGTTCGGCAGAGGACTCAAGGCAGTCACTGTTCCGTGGGCGAAGCTGGCAGATCAGATCAGAGTCGAGTTCGCCGCGATCATGGGATGACTCGATCTCGCTCCGAGCGCCGATCGGCGGCACCCGGGCCGTCGGCAGGGTCGTCGTGATACTTCGCGAGTCCCCCGATCTTGTCGGCGGCCGCCAGTAACGTCAGGGCCAGAGCGACTATCTGGAACACAAGCTCGAGATGGCGGTCGGCATCGGGGCACCGAAAACAGAAGGATGCGATCCGCCGGAGGATCCGCGAACTGGTCGACACCCTGCGGGGGTCGGGCGCACTGTCGGGGTTCGAGAGCGCGCACGTCGTCGGCTGATCAGCGGCAGCCCACAATCGGTCGACCTACTCGAAGACAGGTTCGTGGAGAAGACCCAGGTCGATGCCGACCGCTTGAACGATCCGGACCGCTCGACCACCTATGCGCGAGAGCTGTTGTCACAGTCGCTGACTCGCAACCGCGAGTACCTGTTTTCGGCGGTGGCCGAGGTTCCAGACACCCGGGCCCCTATGCCGACACCTTCACAGCGATCCCCGGCGATGAACGCGAATAGGCGCCCGGTCGTGCAGTTCAGCTTGCGGGAAAGGCTGCAGCACAACTGGCTTCGTCATCAGTGGGCGGGCTCGCCGCTGGCCGTGATCGTGGTCGGCGTCCTGGTGAACCTGTTGCGAGCGCCGATGACCACCGTGGACAAGCTCTTAGCCGCCAACGAGAAACGCCGGGTGGGTACCGCATTCATCTCGGCGCTGCCCACCCTGTTCGCCTTGTTCGTCGCGGCGATCGTCGGGTTGATGACCGACGCCAATCTCGATGCCGGTTGGTGGTGGCTGCAGGCGATCATCATCGGCGCGGCCGTCGCATCGCTGGCGCGGGTGGTGTGGATCCTGCGCCGTCTGCTGACCCTGTCCACAGACCGATGCACCGCTAGGTCAACCGCTCACGCTCAGGTCCCTACCAGCGGTCGACCGCTGGCCTGCCAGGCCTTCATTCCACCCTGGAGTTCGACGACGTCGGTGTAGCCGAGCGACCTCAGCGCCTCGGCGGCTGTCGCGCTCATGGGGCCGGTTCGGCAGTAGATCGCGATCGGGGCCCGGCGATCGGCGGGCAGCCGGTCAGCCTGCTCGACGATCCGATCGAACGGAATCGACAGGTCCGTGCCGGCGATGTCCCCTTCGAAGGGCACGTGCACGTTGATCGTCACCCGATCGGATTCGGCTATGGCAGTGGCGAATTCGTCGGGGCTGACCAGTCGGTGGAGGGTGACGGCTGCCGTCCCTGTGCTGGCAGGTGCGGCCGACGGCGCCTCGGCCGTTGCGCCGCACGATGCCAGCGACACGGTAGCAACAACCGCCAGTACACCGATGCACATCCTGGTGAACATGCCGAAAGGCATACCCCTAGGGGGTACTTGCGCTCCAGTCTTCACCGGTGCTACGTTCACCGTGTCAGATACCCCCAGGGGGTATTCAACGGAAGGAGCGGAATCGATGACCACTTCGTCGACACAGGTCGATTGGCATTTGCGCGGAGAATGGTTCGACGTGTGCAGCTGCAAGTTGCCTTGCCCGTGCAGCTTCGCCCAGGAGCCCACGCACGGAGATTGCTTGTTCAACCTGGTGTGGCATGTCCGCGAAGGACACTACGGCGACACCGACCTGGCGGGCCTCAGCGTGATTGCCCTCGGTGAGTTCGCAGGCAACATGTGGATCGGCGACCCGAACGCGACGATGAAGTTGATGTTCTACATCGACGAGAAGGGCGATGCCGCCCAGCGCGACGCGCTCGAGCGGATCTTCACCGGCAAGGAAGGCGGTTGGCCGGCGGAGTTCGCCAGCCTGATCTCCGAGATGCGAGGCATCGAATACGCCCCGATCAACTTCGAGGCCGCCGAGGATCTCGCCTATTGGCGCGCTGAGATCCCCGGCAAGGTGGATCTGAAGGTGGAGGCCCTGACCGGCCCGACAGCAGACCCGAACCGCCGGGTGACCACCGTCAATGCGCCGGGCGCCGAGGTCGGCCCGGGCCAGGTGGCCACCTGGGGTGTGGTCAAGGAAGACCACGCCGTGGGCTTCGAGTGGTCGCACGAGCGCACCGGCGCCTCGAGCAAGCACTTCCCGTTCGACTGGCGACCCGGGTCTGCGGCAGCGGATGCCGGTGAGGCCAGTGCCGAAGCCCAGGCCTCCTGCAGCTGCGGCTGCTGAGACCGGCACCGATGCCGGCGGGGCTGAGCGGCCCCGCCGGCATCAGATCACATTGCGCCGCGGGCTAATTCGGCCCGTTGGGAAGAATCATCGACGCACCGGTCTGCAGCCAGCCCGATCGGACACCAGGTACAGCACGGCATCGGGCGACTTCTCGCGGCTCAAGTAGACCGGGGCGGGGCCAACCCTGGGTGAACATCTCCTCGACATCGTCGAGGCCGGGGCTTTCAAGGTCCGGTCGGATCACCTTGCAGGTCGCCGGGTTGTGGATCATCGGGGTGTTCACGCCGGACGACAGCACCGCGTTGACCGTGATGCCGTATTCGGCCACCTCGCGCGCCAACGATTTCACCAGCGCCGATCGAGGAGGTCGCGACGACGTCGCACACCACAATGTCGGCGCCTTCGCGAGCGAGCGTGAGGGCATGCGCACGCCCCTGCCCACACGCTCCCCCGGTGGTCAAGGCCGTCCTGCCGTCCAGCACTCCCGTACCGATCCTCTCCTGTCGATCCGGTCCTGGAACGGCGACCGCCTGTGCCGGCAAAACTCGTCGACACCGTCGATCGCATCACGCGACACGGGCGTCACAGTCACTGGCTGGCAACACTCCGAAAAGATGCCGACGGACCCTGTTTTCCCTGGCAAATGAATTCAATGCCCTGACCGGGAAGAGTTTCTTGTGAGCAAATCCGCTGCACCAGGAGGTTCCAGGCGATTCCCAGGAACATCGTGAGATGCACTAATGTTATCTATAGACGGGGGTCTTGAGCTCGAACACAGCTAACAAACCCGGAGGCAAGAAAGATGCGTTCGAAACTGAAGAAGGTCGCGGCAATCGGGCTGGGCACGCTGGCGGTGCCGGTTGGCGTGGCGGTCGCTGCAGCCGCTCCGGCGTCGGCAGGTCCCGAAATCTGCGCGACCGGGCCGTACGGCTACGTCCAGGCTTGTGTGGAGGGTCCCGGCTGGGGCCACTGGAACGGCTGGGACAACGGCTGGCGCGGTCGCGGCCACGGCCACGGGCACGGCGGCTGGGACGACTGATCCGGTCTTGACCACGGGTAACGCCGTGGCGGAATCCACGCTCGGATTTCCGCCACGGCGTTATTTGTTTCAATCTGCGTAGTCACTCTCTTAGTTGTAGTACCGTCGCCGCCATGGAGGACGTGTGGATTCTCGGCGGCTATCAGAGCGATTTCGCCCGCAATCTGAACCGCGAGAAAGTCGACTTCGCCGGTCTGACGCGCGAGGTCGTCGACCACACGCTGGAACACTGCCGGGTGGAGGCCGGCGACATCGGCGTCATCCACGTCGCAAACGCTTTCGGCGACTTGTTCGCCGGCCAGGCCCATCTCGGCGCCATGCCGGCCACCGTTCATCCCGACCTGTGGGGAACTCCGTCGTCTCGCCATGAGGCCGCGTGCGCGTCGGGCAGCATCGCGACCCTGTCGGCCATCGCCGACCTGCGCTCGGGCGCCTACGACAGCGCCCTGGTCGTCGGGGTGGAACTGGAGAAGACGGTGCCCGGCGACACCGCGGCCGCCCACCTCGGTGCGGCCGCATGGACCGGGCACGAAGCCGGCGACGCCCGGTTCGTGTGGCCATCGATGTTCTCCGAGGTGGCTGACGCCTACGACGAGCGCTACGGCCTCAATGCCGAGCATCTGCGCGCCATCGCCGCGCTGAACTTCCACAACGCGCGAGCCAACCCCCGTGCCCAGACCCGAGGTTGGGCAGTGCCCGACCCGATCGGCGCTGACGACGCGACCAATCCGGTGGTGGAGGGACGGCTGCGCCGGTTCGACTGCAGCCAGATGACCGACGGTGGCGCCGGGCTTGTGCTGGTCAGCGATTCCTATCTGCGAAGCCACCCGAACGTCCGGCCCGTCGCCCGCGTCGAGGGCTGGGGTCACCGCACGGTCGGCCTCGGCCTGCGACAGAAGCTCGACCACAGCGCCACCGACCCGTACCTGCTCCCGCACGTGCGTCACGCGGTGCTCGACGCCTTCGACCGCGCCCGCGTGAGGCTGGACGACCTCGACGGATTCGAGGTCCACGACTGCTTCACCCCCAGCGAATACCTGGCCATCGACCACATCGGGTTGACCGGCCCCGGCGAATCGTGGAAGGCCATCGAGAACGGCGAGATCGAGATCGGCGGACGGCTGCCGATCAATCCCAGCGGCGGACTGATCGGGGGCGGGCACCCGGTCGGCGCGTCCGGGGTGCGGATGCTGCTCGACGCCGCCAAGCAGGTGAGCGCCACCGCGGGGCCGTACCAGGTCGATGGTGCAAAGACTTTCGGCACCTTGAACTTCGGCGGCAGCACCGCCACCACCGTCAGCTTCGTCATCGGAGGAGCCCAGCAGTGAACACCGAAGTCGTGACCAAGTTTCTGTCCACCCTGCCCGAGGACGACGACCACCCCTACCGCACCGGGGCATGGCGGCCGCAGACCACCGAATGGGATGCCGACGACCTGCGGGTCATCGACGGTGAGATCCCTACCGACCTCGACGGTGTGTATCTGCGCAACACCGAGAATCCATTGCATCCGGCGCTGCAGACCTACCATCCGTTCGACGGCGACGGCATGCTGCACATCGTCGGCTTCCGTGACGGAAAAGCCTTCTACCGCAACAGGTTCATCCGCACCGACGGATTGTTGGCGGAAATCGAGGCGGGCGGGCCGCTGTGGCCCGGTGTCGCCGAGCCGATAGAGCTGGCCCGGCGCGACTACGGCTGGGGTGCGCGCACCCTGATGAAAGATGCGTCCAGCACGGACGTGACGGTGCATCGTGGCGTCGCGCTCACCAGCTTCTACCAGTGCGGTGACCTGTACCGCGTCGACCCGTACACCGGCGATGCCCTTGGCAAGGAAGATTGGGGCGGCGCCTTCCCCGCCGAATGGGGAGTCTCCGCGCATCCCAAGGCCGACGACGCCACCGGGGAACTGTTGTTCTTCAACTACGGCAAGCAAGCGCCGTACATGCACTACGGCGTGGTGGATCCGGACAACCGCCTGGTGCACTACGTCGACGTCGAACTACCGGGTCCCCGGCTGCCCCACGACATGGCATTCACCGAAAACTACGTGATACTCAACGACTTTCCGTTGTTCTGGGATGCCGATTTCCTCAAGAGCAACGTTCATCTGCCCAAGCTGCATCGCGACCTGCCATCGCGCTTCGCAGTGCTCCCCCGGCGCGGCGCCGCCGGCGACGTCAAGTGGTTCGAAGCCGACACCACCTATGTCCTGCACTTCACCAACGCCTATGAGGACGGCGACGAGATCGTGCTCGACGGCTTCTTCCAGGGCAACGCGGTGCCCGCCCTGGCGCTCGACAAGATGCAGACCCGGCTGCACCGCTGGCGGTTCAATCTGGTCACCGGACAGACCCGCGAAGAGCAATTGTCGGACAGCATCACCGAATTCGGCATGATCAACCCCGCTCACGCCGGCCGCGACTACCGCTACGCCTACGCCGCCACCGGGAAGCCCGGGTGGTTCCTGTTCGACGGACTGGTCCGCCACGATCTGCACACCGGCTCCGAAGAACGCTACGCCTTCGGTGACGGCGTCTATGGCAGCGAGACCGCCATGGCGCCGCGAGTGGGCAGCACCGGTGAGGACGACGGCTATCTGGTTACCATCACCACAGACATGAACGACGACGCCTCTTATTGCCTGGTATTCGACGCCGCCCGCGTTTCTGACGGGCCGGTGTGTAAACTCGCTCTGCCGGAACGGGTTTCCAGTGGAACGCACTCCACCTGGGCACCCGGCGACCAGCTGCGCCGATGGCTGGTGCGTGACTGACCCCACCGCCGGCGGCGTCAACGCCGTCGGCCAGATGCTGGGGTTGGTCGGCGACGAATGGACGCTGCTGGTAATGCAGCAGGCGCTGCTGGGCGCCACCCGTTACGGAGAATTCCGGGCCCGGTTGCCGATCTCCAACTCGGTGCTGACCCGCCGACTCGGCGCTCTGACCGAAGACGGGCTGCTGCAGCGGCACCGGTACCAGGAGCGGCCTCCGCGTGACGAATACCTGATCACCGCGCGCGGCAGAACCTTGTGGCCGGTGCTGGTATCGATCTGGGAGTGGGAACGTCACTGGGTGACCGAGCACCGCGAGCCGCTGCCGGCCATGCGGCACCTGGGCTGCGACGCGGACTTCAGCCCGGTCCTGACGTGTGGCAGTTGCGGCGCCCCAACGGCTTCCACCGAGGTGACGGCAGCATGGGGTCCGAGCGGAGGCTGGTCACGGTCCCTGCCCGCGGCGGTGACGCGGCGCCGCTCCGAGGAGGACCGGCACGATTCCCCTTCGGGACTGTTCCCGCAGACCATGAGCGTGCTGGGCAACCGATGGGCGTTTGCGATCCTGGTCGCCGCCTTCACCGGCACCACCCGGTTCTCCGACTTTCAACGGGCGCTGTCCGCGTCGCCGGCTTCGCTCGCCGACCGGCTTCAGACGTTCCGGGCCAACGGGATTCTCACCACCACCGACGAGGACCGCCAATACCGGCTGACCCCGAAAGGCGCCGCTTTCCTACCCGTCCTCGTCACAGCTCTGGCGTGGGCGCAGCGGTCGTTCCCAGCCGTCGAAGGCCCGGCGGTGCTCCTCACCCACACCGGCCACGGACACCCCTTCTCCCCCGTGTTGATGTGCGATCAGTGCGGTGAGCGGCTCACCGGCGCAGCGGTGTCCGTCGTCGAATCATGATCGCCAGCACCGTCAGTAGGGCAATCCCAGTGAGCGCAACGGCGACCCACACCGGCCCGAGGTTCCCCGCCGAGCCTGCGAGCGAGGCAGCGCCCAATGCCGGGCCGCAGGCGGCACCGATATTGAGCGCCGCCGTCGCATAGGCGCCGCCCATGGTCGGAGCCCCGGACGCCGCGTAGAGCAGCCGAGCAATCAGGGTGCTTCCCACCGCGAAGGCCGAGGTTCCTTGTGCCAGGACCAGAATCAGCAACATCACCGGATGAGCGGCCGAGGCGGCCAACGCAATCCATCCGACGAGCAACACCGGGCCACCCACGCCGATGACGACCCAGGGACGATGGTCGGAGAACCGGCCGGCCACCGTGACCCCGATGAACGACCCGAACCCGAAAAGCACCAGCACCACCGGCACCCACAGCTGCGGCAATCCGGCAACGTCGGTCACTATCGGCGCCAGAAACGTAAAGGCGGCGAACGTGCCCGCGTTGACCAGTGCGGCGAGGAGCACGGCCAAGGCCAGTCTCGGCGATTTGAGTTGGGCGAGCTCACCACGTAGCGGTGGGTCACCAACCGCCGATCCCGAATTCCCTTCAGAACGACCGGGAATCCCGTGCCAGATGCCGAGTGCAGCGGGCAGGCACAGCAGGGCGATCGTCCAGAACGCCGATCGCCAGCCCAGAAGTGCGCCCAGCACGGCGCCTCCCGGCACACCCGCAATGGTCGCCACTGTCGTCCCGCCGAGCAGCACCGACAGCGCGCGTCCCTTCTGGTCCGCCGCAACCAGTGCAGCGGCCGTGCTGAGCGCCACCGCCAAGAATCCGGCGTTGGCCAATGCGGCGACGACGCGGGAGCCGAACAGGATCGTGAAGGTCGGCGTCAACGCGCCGACAACGTGGCAGAGCGCAAAGGCGACAACACATCCGAGCAGGCTGGTCCGGGCCGGCCACCGACGCGCAAGCACGGCCATGGCCGGCGCACCGATGACCATTCCGATGGCGAAGGCGGAGGTCAGTAGGCCGGCAGCGCCGACCGTGACGCCGAGACCGGCGGCGATATCCGGAACAAGCCCGGCGAGCATGAATTCCGAGGTGCCCATGGCGAAAACCGCCAGAGCAAGCAGATAGAGAGCAAAAGGCATCGAGGACTCCGAGACAAAGGAATGGACAGGAGGCGTCTCGTCACCACGGCCAGCACCCGAGGAGTGCGGAAAACTGAGGAGTCAGTGATTCAGGGGGCTGACGGCGTGACCGAAAGCCCCCGTCTTGTGCGCTTCGGGGCTCGACATGCCGCCACCCTACTAAACGCCCGTGGCAGCAACGCAACCGATTTCACCTGGCCCCGGGCGGGACGACCGCCGATGACAAGGTTGCTACTGGTTTGGTCGAACCTGCCGAGGTCGGCGACGGCAGACGGTGGGGCATCGTCGTCGTGCGCCGACCGTACACTCACCCGCTCCCCCGGTAGAGCTCACGGCGTCGCCATCAACCTTTCGCCTCGGCGCACGCCGTCACGAGAGGTCTCACATCCGGGTAAACCGCTCTGGAATGCAAGAACCACCGAAAATATCGTCGAAAATGTTCTGGCACTCCACCTAGTCGAGTGCTAATATCGGCGCTGCACAGTGATTGGTTGCCCGCCAGGGTGGCGGGCTCTGAGTTGGTACGGGAGGTGAATTACTGTGCTTCGTTTTGATCCGTTCAGCGACCTTGATGTGTTGACCAGAAGTTTGCTGTCAGGTGATTCAGGGTCAACGCGTACACCCCGGTTCATGCCGATGGACCTATGCAAGATCGGCGACCACTACGTCCTGACAGCCGACCTTCCCGGTGTCGACCCGGGTTCGGTGGACGTCAACGTCGACAACGGCACACTCACCATCTCGGCGCATCGAACCGCTCGTTCGGAAGAATCCGCGCAGTGGCTCACCAATGAGCGGTTCTTCGGCAAATTCCGACGCCAGTTGTCGCTCGGCGACGGGATCGATACGTCGGCCATTTCCGCCACGTACGAGAACGGTGTCCTCACCGTCACCATCCCGATGGCCGAACGTGCCAGGCCCCGCAAGATCGCAGTGGCCCACGGTGCCGATCGCAAGTCGATCGAAACAACCACTGTCGACGCGGACTAACCGATCCCGCCGCGGCGGTCCAGCCTGAACTTCAGGTTGGACCGCGCCGCGGGCCATTCGATGTCCAAGATCGAGTACACGACGGTGTCGCGGCGGGACCCGTCCGGCAGCAACTGGTGGCTGCGCAACACTCCGTCGAGCTTGGCACCGAGCCTTTCGATTGCTGCGCGGCTGGCGAAGTTGAAGAAGTGGGTGCGGAATTCCACTGCCACACAATTCAACTCATCAAAGGCATGCCCCAGCAGCAACAGCTTGGTCTCGGCGTTGATGCCGGTGCGCCGGGGCGCGGCGGTGTACCAGGTATGCCCGATCTCCAGCCGCCGGTTCGGGCCGTCGACATGCAGGTAGCTGGAAGACCCCACCAGTTTGCCGTCGAGATTGCGCACCACGAAGGTCACGCCGTGATCGGCAGCGCGCAACTCGAACATGCGCTGCACCCACTCGGCGGCACCGCCGGGCTTCGGCGTCATCGTGTACCAGAGCGAGCCCAACTCACCGTCGGCGGCCGCGGCGTCGATCTCAGGAACGTGCGCGGTCGTCAACGGTTCCAACGTCACCCACCGTTGCCCGGTCAACTCCACCGGCGTGACGAATCCGCTCATCACTGCTCACCTAACGTCGATAACAGCGACCACACCGAACACAATCCCGCCAGCACCGCCATCGCGCCGCCGACGTACAGCCCGTAGCCCGCGGCCACCGGGCCTTTGACGTTGAGCGTGTAGTACCACACCGTCAACGCCACCAGGCCCAGCGAAATCAGCAGCCCCACAGCCGAAGCCGACCGCTGCGACAGGCCCCGCCCGGCCATCGCACCCGCCACGATCAATCCGGCGCCCAACAGAACGATCAGCTGCCCCGCGCCGAAACCGCGCGGCAGCACGATGCTTCCCACGGCCCCGCCGATCGCATTGGCCCGGCCGCCGCCGTTGGCGCTGGTGGTCAGCCACGGCAACCAGGCGACCACCACCAGGACCGCGGCACACAGGGCGATCAACCACCCCGGGGCAACGCGCCACCCTGGACGCAGACGAACCATGACGACGAGACTATCGGTTGTGACCGAACTCCCCGATTGGGCCAGACAGCTCGACCTCGCCCCGCACCCCGAGGGCGGGTGGTACCGAGAAACGTGGCGCAGCGAACTGACGGTGAGCCAGTCTTCGCTGCCACCGGGCTACTCCGGGCCGCGCAGCGCCGGCACCGCGATCCTGTTCCTGCTGATGCCCGGCCAACAGTCGGCCTGGCACACCGTCCGCAGCGCCGAACTGTGGTTCCACCATCGGGGCAGCCCGCTGGTCCTGGAGATCGGCGCGGACCGGAACACGGCGGGCACCCGCCTGCTGGGCCCGGACATCGAAGCCGGGCAGCACCCGCAACTGCTGGTGCCGCCCGGCCACTGGCAGCGCGCAAAGCCCCGCGACGACGAGCCGGCCCTGGTCAGTTGCGTGGTGGTGCCAGGCTTCGACTTCGCCGACTTCGCGCTCAGCCCTGCAGCGACGACAGATTGAAGCCGGCCCCGGTCGGATCGGCCACCGCGGCCAGCCGCCCGTAGGGGGTGTCCTCGGCCGCACGCACCACCGAACCACCGTTGGCGACTACCAGCTCGATCGTCTTGTCCACGTCATCGGATCCGAAGAACGTGGTCCAGGCCGACGGCGCGCCTTCGGGGATGAACGCCGCCCCGTCCATCACACCGACCAATTCCTCACCATCAAATGATGCTGTGCTGTAACGGAACTCATCGGTATCCGACACGACCTGGGTGGTCCAGCCGAACACCGTCCGGTAGAAGTCCAGCGCCTTGGCGTAGTCACTGGTGGTCAGCTGGTGATACACCGGTGCGCCGGCCTCGTTGAACAGGGCGAAGCCGTCGTGCCCCGCAGGCTGCCAGATACCGAAGAACCCGTTCGCGGTGTCGGTCATCATCGCCATCCGCCCCTTGGCCGGAATGTCCATCACGCCACCGCAATTGCTCCCGCCGGCGGCGATCGTGGCCGCCACCGTGGCATCGGCATCGGCGGTGTGCAGGTAGGTGGTCCAGGCATCGGGTGCGTTCCACTGCGGATCATTGCGCATCAGCCCGGCGACCACCTGACCATCGACCGCTGCGGTGACATAACCGCCGTACTCGGGACCGCCGGTTTCGAACGTCCACCCGAACACCGCGCCGTAGAACTGCTGGGCACGCTCAAGGTCGGACGTGGCCAGGTCGATCCAATTGGGGGCGCCCAGCGGGGCGCTCTGACGGGTAACCACGATATTTCTCCTTCACGGAATGGACAGTCGCTAGGTCTGACTACTGCCGCGGGGAAAACTCATCGCCCGGTTCAACAACTGATGGTCTGATCCGGCCGACCTCGGTCGTCCAGCGTGATGGTGGTCGGTCCGCCACGCAACAGCTCGACCCGCACCGTCCTCGGACCGGTCCACTCGACATCTTTGAGTCCGTCACGGTCGCCGTTGACGCAACCCAGATAATTCTCCCGCGACAGCAGACCGTTGTCGGTGTACACCTGCACCGACGTGATCGGGTCGATCGTGATCCCGCCGCCTCTGAACACGACCAGCTCCATGTCACCGTTCGGTGATGGGAGCCGTTGGCTCTCTTTCCCACGTCCGCCGCTGGCCAGCAACATCGCAAACCACGCCATGCCGCCCCACACCACTCCGATCACCACGATCAGCACCACGCCCAGCCATTTGACCACCGGCTGACGAATCCCCAACCCCCAGGCGATGGCCAGCGCCACGCAACCTGCGACGCCGAAGATCACGGGGTGGAGCAGAAACGGACGCAAGCGGTAGTAGTCGGACAACAGAAACCCGGCAGCGACCAGACCGCAGAAAAATACGCCGACAATCGCTGATACCCCCGCGCCTACCCGCACGCAGCTACTGTACGCAGCTCACCGATAACGCTGCGCGACCTTGGCGCGGTGCTCGGCGGGCGAGCCGTAGAGCGAACGGTTGAGCGCGGCTCGCTTGAGATAGACGTGCACCCGGCTCTCCCAGGTGTAGCCGATGCCGCCGTGCAACTGCATGGCCTTGCCGGCCACCTCGACAGCGGCCTCGGTCGTGTACGCCTTGGCCATGGAAACCGCGCGGGGATCGAGTGACGCGATGGCGGCCCCGACGAGCTGTCTGGCCACCGAGATCTGCACCAGCATGTCGGCGCAGGCGTGCTTGACGGCCTGGAACGAGCCAATCGGACGGCCGAACTGTTGGCGAACCCCGGTGTAGGACACCGTGGTATCGAGCATGGCCTGCGCGACACCGAGACTGTCGCAGGCAACCGCGAGCGCGGCCCGGTCGGTGAGTGCATCCAGGCCGGAGTCGGGATCACCATTGAAATGCCAGACCGCGTCCTCGTCGACCTCGATACCCTCGGCCGTCACGGTGGCGAGCGTGCGGGTCTCGTCGAGCACCGGTTGCTCGGTGACCGTGAGACCGGGTGAGCCGGCGGCCACGTCCACCAGCACCGCCACGCCATCGGCGTCACGGGCAGGCAGAAGCAGCCGTTGAACTCCGGCGACGTCCGGTACAAACGCGGCACTGCCGTGGATGCGCCAGCCCAGCCTGGTGGTGGCCAATTCGAAGGGCGCCGGATCGCCTGCTCCGGGCAGCGCGATCGCGGTCCGGACACTTCCGGACACGACGGCCTTGAGCAGTGCGTCGCGCGATTCATTGGGGTGCAACATATTCAGGACACCGATGGCCAGCACGGCACCGCCCAGATAACCGGTGGCCGCGGCAGCCCGACCGAGCTCCTCGCAGATCACCGCGACCTCGGCGAACGTGGCGCCGGCACCACCGGCATCCTCCGACGCGTCCAGTCCGACCCAGCCTGCCGAGACCAGCAGTGGCCAGTCGATGGTGTCCTTGGCCAGCAGATCAGCTGCCACCGAACGTAGTTCGTCATGAAGCTCGGAAAACTCGCTCATCACACCGCAATCGGTTCTCGGGGCAGGCCCAGACCGCGCTCACCGATGATGGTGCGCTGGATCTCGCTGGCTCCGCCGGGGATGGTCCATTCCCACGATCCGATGAAATCGAGCATCCAGGCGCCCGACTCCCAGCCGCTGGACGCCGGTTTGGCGAGTACGGTGTGGGCGTTCAGGCCGCCGATCTCGGCACCGAATCCGGTCATCCGCTGCAACAATTCGCTGTAGAACAGCTTGACGATCGAAGCATCTGCCGGGCCGGCCTGCCCCGCCTCGGCGCGTTCGACCAGATCCCGGCACATCCCGCGCAGGCCGGTCAGCTCGATCTCGAACTGCGCCAACCGGTCTGCCACCACGGGATCGTCGACCGGCGCGACTTCGAGCAGCCACTTGAACCCCGCATTGCCCAGCCGCTCGGACAACTCCAGCATGGTCATGCCACGCTCGGCGCCGAGCGTGGCCTGGGCCACCTGCCAGCCCTTGTTCACCGGACCGATCAGATTCGCGGCGGGCACTGCGACGTCGTTGAGGAAGATCTCGCAGAAGTGTGAATCACCCACAGCATTGCGGATCGGCCGCACATCGATACCGGGTGTGGTCATGTCCATCAGGAAGTAGGAGATGCCGTGCCGCTTGGGTGCTTCCGGATCGGTGCGGGCCAGCAGCAGACACCAGTCGGCGTGCAGAGCACCACTGGCCCACAGCTTCTGACCGTTGACGATGAAGTTCTCGCCGTCGGCGCGGGCCGTGGTGCGCAGGGCCGCCAGATCGCTTCCGGCCTCGGGCTCGGAGAATCCCTGTACCCAGATCTCGCCGTCGAGAATGGCGGGTAGGTGCCGACGCTGCTGCTCCTCGGTGCCCGCGGCGAGCAGCGTGGACGCGGCGTGATGGATGCCGACGAAGGCCAGCACCAGGCGGGGCGCGTCGTGGGCAGCCAGTTCCTGATAGAGCACGATCTGCTCGGGTACCGACATGCCGCCACCCCATTCGGCGGGCCAATGCGGGACGGCATAGCCGGCGGTGTGCAGCTCGGCGAACCAGGATTTCTGGAACGCGGCGAACTCGCCTTCACCGACGCCGGTCTGGTTGGCGCGCCAGTCTTTCGGGACGTGTGCCGCACACCAGTCGCGTACGGTGGCCCGGAATTCGTCGAGGTCGGTCATGACGAGAACAATCCGGTGAGTCCGCGCCGGCCCAGCCGGACGGTCAGGGTGTCTCGGGTCTTGGACACCCCGAAGGGCAAGCGACGCAACGGCTGGCTGTAACGCGACAGCCAGGACAGCGTGGTTTCATCGCAGAAGCCGACGGCCCCGTGCAGCTGATGGCACACCCGGAACACCACCTCGGCCGCCTCGATCGCGGCCAGGCGCAATGCCAGCGCATCGTTGATCGCCTCGTCGGCGGGGTTGGTGACGAGGCTCCACAACGCGTACTTGGCGAGGATGTCGACGCCACTGCGCTCCACCTCGGCATCGGTCAGCTGGAACTGCACGCTCTGGAACGACGACAGCGGCTGGCCGAACTGCTTGCGCAGGCTGACGTGTGCGACGGTCAGATCGATGGCCCGGTCCAGCATGCCGAGCAGTGTCCACGCCGGCAGCGTCAGGGCGAGCGCAACGTCCCCGAGACCCGCGGCGTCGGCGTCGGAAAGCTCCAGCGCGGTGGCGAACGACGGCCCCGAGGCTCCGGTCGCGGTCACCGTGCTGCGTGTGCCGTCCAATGTGACAGCGCCCCAACGGTTGTCCAACCCCTGCAGTGCGGCCTCCGGTGCGTCGGCATCGATGACGACCAGACCGTCGACGTCCAGATCCGCCGGGCGTGACAGTCGCTCGGCCACCGGATACGGCAGGGCCCAGTACCCGGCACTGCGGCACACCGCAGCCGCGGCCTCCAATGAGTCCGCATCACCGCGAGGTTCGAGTTCGAAGACACCGAGGCCGTCCAGCACAGGCATGACCAGCCCGGCGCGGGTGTCCGGCTTGGCGTCAGCCTGGGCCAGCAGCTGATCACCGCCGGCGGCTTCGAACGCCTTCAGGGCCTCCCGGCCATACTCTTTCGCGTCGTCGCTGAGATCCAGAATCATCGCGTCACGCCTTTCCGGCCAGCATGGTCCGTGACAACAGGATGCGCTGCATCTCGATGCTGCCCGAGGACACCGTCGATGCCTGCGAGTACCGCCAATGGTCCTCGACCTCGGCGCGGAAGTACTCGGCTTCCGGGCTTCCACCTCGGGGCACCGCGGCGGCGATCTCCATGAGCACCTCGGCACTCTCCTGGTCCAGCCTCGTCACCGCGATCCGATATGCCGCGGAGTCACCGGGATTCACCCTCCCGGTGGCCTGCATCGACACCACCCGGTAGGCCATCAGCCGGGCCCGGCGGCAGTGCGTGAGCATCCGCGTCCAGCGGCCCCGCAGCTCGGCGGGCAACTGCCCCCACTTGTCTCCGAGCACCTCCGGCGCGGCCTGCAACAACCGCTCGCAGCGCGCGTAGCGGGCGATACCGATGCGTTCGAAGGACACCACGTCCTGCACGATCGACCAGCCCTGATCCACGGTGCCGAGCACGTCGGCCTCGGTGACCTTGAGATCGTCGAAGAACACCTCGTTGAGATGGTGCGGGCCCATCATCGTGCGGATCGGGCGCACCTGGATACCCGGGGAATCCATCGGCACCAGGAAGATGGTCATACCCTGCTGCTTCTTCTCGCCCTTGGAGGTGCGGGCGAGCAGGAAGCACCACTGCGCCATCGTGGCGTAGGAGGTCCAGATCTTCTGACCGTTGACCCGCCAGCCGTCGTCCTCCCGCCGGGCGAACGTACGCAGCGAGGCCAGGTCCGAACCCGCCTCAGGCTCGGAAAAGCCTTGGCACCAGATCACTTCACCGTTGGCGATCGGCGGCAGGTGCTTGCGCTGCTGCTCTTCGGTGCCGTGCCGCATGATGATCGGGCCCACCCAGTTGACACCCATGTACTGGGCACCGCGCGGTTCATGGTGCGCCCACATCTCCTCGCGCACCACCGTCTGCTCCCACACCGAGGCGTCGCCGCCGCCGAACTCCTTCGGCCACGACATGCACAGCAGGTGCTGTTGCGCCAGCGTGCGGCAGAACTGCTGGGCCACCGCAAGATCGGCGGGGTCATCGGTGAACGCACCGAGAAAATCGGCGGGCACCTGATCGGCGATCAGCGCCCGCAGCTCACCCCGCAGCGTGCCGGCCGCCTCGCCAAAATCGAAATCCACTCCTGGCCTTTCTGTTCCTGCTCTGGTACGCCGTTACCCGGCGATGTCCCGTGGGTCGAGCTCGGCGAGCACCGCGGCGGTATCCGCACCCAGTTCCGGTGCGTACCCGGCCACGTGACCCGGAGTCCGGGAGAACCAGGTGGGCACGCCCGGCATCCGCACCCGGCCGTGCGAGGTGTCGACGGTCTCGAACAGCCCGACGGCATTGAGGTGCTCGTTCTCGAACAACGCGTCGGGAGTGAGCATGGGGGCCGCGGGAATCTCCAACTCCGCGAACAGATCCAGCCACTCCGCGGTAGTGCGCTCCTTGAGAGTCTGCGCCACCAGCCCGTACACCGTGTCGATCTGCCGGGCGCGCTGTTCGAGTGTCGCGAACTGTTCGGTGTTCCACGCGGGCTGCACCCGGTCGATGAAGGCGTTCCAGTGCTTGTCGTTGTAGACGAGCGCCGCGATGTGACCGTCCTTGGTCTCGTACGGCCTGCGATTCGGGGTGACCGCCCGGGGGTACACCGCGGGCCCCAGCGGAGGGTCGAACATGGCGCCGTTGGCATGCTCGACCAGCATGAAAGAGGCCATGGTCTCGAACATGCTGACCTCCACCTCCTGGCCCTCGCCGGTGCGCTCCCGGTGGAACAGCGCCATCGTCGTCGCATAAAGGGCGGTCAACCCGGCCACCTTGTCGGCCATGATCGTGCCGACGTAGGAGGCCTCACCGGTCAATTGCTGTTGCACCGCGGGCAATCCGCACTCGGCCTGGATGGTGTCGTCGTAGGCGGGCCGGTCGGCATCCGGACCGCGCCGGCCATACCCGTAGCAGTTGGTGTAGACGATGCCCGGGTTGATCGCAGCGACGTCGTCGTAACCGAAGCCGAGCTTGGTGATGGCCTTGGCGCGCATCGAGTGGATGAACACATCGGCATCGGCGACCAGGGCGCGCAGGTCCGCCTTGCCCTGCTCCGACCGCAGATCCAGCACCACGCTGCGCTTGCCGCGGTTGACGTTGATGAACACCCCGCTCATGCCGGGGGCCGGCCCCACCGAGATGTAGCGGGTGTTGTCGCCGGCCGGTGTCTCGACCTTGATGACGTCGGCGCCCATGTCGGCCATGATCTGCGTGCAGTACGGCCCCATCACCATGGCGGTGAGGTCGATGACCCGAACGCCCTGCAGTGGACCGGATGTCATGAGCTGACCCCTTCTGCTGATCGTCCGAAGCTGTAACGGATGTGATCGGCATGACCGTCGGGAACCACCGGGAAGATCACCGGCTCACTTACGTCACGGATGCGGTCCATCTGCTCGCCGACCTCCTCCACGGTCCACGAGGGCTGGTACACCCCCGGTGATTCGGCGATGACGGCACGGGCGATCCGCCCGGCGATCGCCACGAAGAACTCGCCTGTGACCGAGCAGGATTCGTGCGACAACCAGCCGACGGCAGGGGCCACCAGGTCCGCGCCCATCGGCGGGTACGCCGAGGTGTCCAGGCCCTCGGCCATCCGAGTCACCGCACCTGGAACGATCGCGTTGCACACCACACCGTCGGCGGCGCCTTCCAGCGCCACCACGTTGCACAGACCGAGGATCCCGGCCTTGGCCGCCGCGTAGTTGGCCACCTCATGGTTGCCGTACAGTCCGCCGATCGACGAGGTCAGCACGACGCGGCCGTACCCGGCTTCGCACATCAGTGGAAACGCCGCACGCACAACGTGAAATGCGCCGCGCAGGTGGACGTCGAGCACGGCCTCAAAGTCGTCGTAGCTCATCTCCTTGAGTGAGCCGCGGCGCACGGTGCCCGCGTTGTGGATCAGGATGTCCACGCGACCGAAGCGTTCGACGGCCGCGTCGATGATGGCCCGGCCACCTTCAGGGCTCACCACCGAATCCGTGACGGCGACGGCTTGCCCACCGGCCGAGACGATCTCGTCGACGACGTCCTGCGCCGGCCCCGAGTCGGTGCCATCCCCGGTCAGACTGCCACCGGGATCATTGACGACGACCTTTGCGCCCCTCGACGCGAGTAGCAGGGCGTATTCGCGGCCCAGTCCCCGTCCGGCGCCGGTGATGACGGCGACGCGATCGTCGAATCTGAGTGTGCTCAAGCGAAGGGCTCCTCGCCCTCGAGTTTGGTGCGCTGCAGCAGCCGTCCCGACGTCGGGTCATACGGTGTGGCCCGGTGCATGGTTCCGGTGTTGTCCCAGATCACCAGGTCACCGACGGTCCACTTGTGCCGGTAGGTGAAGTCGGCCTGGGTGGCCCAATCTCGAAGCCGCACCAGCAGTTCGGCGCTCTTGCGGAAGTCGATGTCGGTGATGTGCCGTGCGGTGGCACCCAGCACCAGCGACTTGCGGCCGGACTGATGCGTCCACACCAACGGCAGTTCCCGGTCACCGATCGCCATCATCCGGCGCAGCGCCTTCGCGCTGGGTTCCGGGTCGTAGTAGAACATCGTGTTCCACGCCGAATGCATCACCCGCAGACCCTCGATCTCGGCCTTGTCCTGATCGGACAGGTCGTCGTAGGCGGCGTAGGTGTTGCAGAACTCGGTGTCGCCTTCCTCCGGGTTGCCCAGCGCGACGCTCTGCAGCAGCGAGGCCAGAATCGGCACCTCGTTCATCGTGCCGTCGATGTGCCAGTACAGCGAGCCCTTGAGATAGTCGGCCTGCTTGTTCACCTCGGTATCGAGAGAGACTTTGTACAGCTTCTCGCCCTGGTGCTCGGGAGCGAACGTGCCCAGGGTTTCGGTGAACGCGATCTGCTCGTCATCGGTGAACCCGATCTGCGGGAACACCAATACTCCGCGCTGCTCGAGCAGTTCTCGGATCCGCCCGGCGTGCTCCCCCGACAGCAGCGCAGCCTTGTCGGCCCGGATCTCGGTTCCGATGCGCGGCTTGATATCCCGGGTCTGAAGAGCGGTCGTAGTCGTCATGAGGTGAGCTCTAATCCGTCGAGGTCGCCCTTGGCGCGCCAGTCGGCGATCAGTTCGTCGAAGGCGTAGAACCCCGGCGAGTAGAAATCACCGAGGAACGCGCCGTTGCGTTCGGCACCACCGCGGCCCTCGTTGTTGTAGTAGCCGGGCGTGCACGACAATTCGAACGCCGAGTTGTCGATCGACAGTTCACGGACCGTCGACACCCAGCTGTCCTGCCCTTCCTGGCTCGGCTCGACCGTGGTGGCGCCCCGGTTCTGCGCCTCGGCGATGATGTAGGCGATGTGCTTAGCCTGCTGTTCGAACATCGCCGTGGTGTTGGCCGACACGCCGCCCTGGATGAAGCCCATGAAGAACTGATTGGGGAAGCCACGGCTGGTCATCCCGTGCAGGGTCTTGTAGTCGTTCTGCCAGTAGTCGAACAGCTCCAGCCCATCGCGGCCCACGATCTTGTCGATCGCGAACCGGCGGCTGATCTCGGTGGAGATCTCGAAGCCACTTGCGAAAACCACGCAGTCGACCTCGTATTCGACGCCGTCGGCGACAATCCCCTTCTCGGTCAACCGCTCGACACCCTTGGATGCCGAGACATCCACGAGCGTCACGTTCGGACGGTTGAACGTGGACAGATAATGCTCACTGGACGTCGGTCGCTTACACATGAAGCGGTAGTACGGCTTGAGCGCCTCGGCGGTATCGGGGTCCTCGACGATCTCGGCGACGAGCCGCCGCAGCCGCTCCATGATCTTGAAGTCTTCTTCTTCCCGGAACGCCATGATCTGCTCGATGGTCACTTCGGCGGGGTTCTCGCTCGCCGCGATCCGGGCGGTCAGGTTGCGTCCGAGCTCGGTCCAGAAGTCGCACACCAGGTCTGGTTCGCCGAACACCACACCGACGAACGGCGACCAGTTGTGGAAGTTGCGCTTGCGCTCCTCCTGCCAGCCGGGTTGCAGGGACGCGGCCCAGGCCGGATCGGTGGGCGGGTTGGTCCGGGCGTCCACCGAGGACGGCGTGCGCTGGAAGACGAAGAGTTCCTTGGCGTCGCGGCCGAGGTGCGGTACCAGCTGGATACCGGTTGCGCCGGTGCCGACAAGGGCGACGCGTTTGTCGGCCAGCTTGTGCAGGCCGCCGTCGGCGTCTCCACCCGTGTAGTCGTAATCCCAACGCGCGGAGTGGAAAACGTGGCCTTTGTAGTCCTTGATTCCGGGGATGCCCGGCAGCTTCGGCACGTTGTAGGAGCCCTGCGCCATGACGACGAAGCGGGCGCGGATGTCGTCGCCCCGGTCGGTGCTGATCCGCCACCTCTGCGTCTCGTCCTCCCAACGCAGTTCGCGCACCTGGGTGGAGAACAACGCGCCGTCGTAGAGGCCGAAATGCTTACCGATGTTGCGGCAGTGCTGGAAGATCTCGGCGCCGTCGGCGAATTTCTTGCTCGGCATGAAGTCGAGTTCTTCGAGCAGCGGGATGTAGCAGTAGGCGTCGTTGTCGCACTGGATTCCGGGGAAGCGGTTCCAATACCACACCCCGCCGAAGTCACCCGCCATCTCGATGACCCGGATGCCCTCGACACCGGCCTTCTTCAAGTACGCCCCGGCCAGCAGGCCGGCGAAACCACCGCCGAGGATGACGACGTCGGCGTCCTCGGCGATCGGGTCGCGCTCGGTCACTGTGGTGTAAGGGTCGACCTCGGAGAACTCGGCGAAATCACCGTCCAGTTCCAGGTACTGGTCACCACCCTCGGGTCGCAGACGCTTGGCCCGCTCGGCGGCGTACTTCTCCCGGATCGCGTCGACGTCGAAATCGGTTGGGGTTTCGGTGGGCCCGCACGTGTTCGGTTGGGTCATGCGTTGGCCTTCTCGGGGAGAGCGGCGGCGTGCAAGGGAGCGGGCATGTCATGAACCGCGGGCAGCACCTCGGCGGCGAACAGCTTGGTGGACTCCATCGCCTTCTCGTACGGCATGGTGCCGAACTGCGGGACGATGGTGACCTCACAGAACGAGCAGGCCTCCTGGGCCGCCTTGAGCTTCTCGAACACCGTCTCGGGGGTGCCGATCAGCAGGTTGGAGGCGTGGTACCCAGGCGGGCCGCCCTTCTTCTGGTTGCCGACCTCGGAAGCCAGCACCGCGGTGGCGCTGGCCTCGCGGGCGGCGTAGGCCTCGTAGCCCTTGACCCCCTTGAAGTTGGACGCGTCGGCAAAGCCGTAGTGCACGTTGACATCCCGATTGGCCGTCCAGATCCACTCTTCGGTTTGAGCGACCTCGTCCTCGGAGCCCACGCAGTACATGAACATCACGTTCTTGGGCTGACAGGGCCCCAGGCCTTCCTCGGCACGGAAGGTGTTGACCTTGCGCACCTCCTCACCGGCATCGGTGATCGGCTTGTTGCCGACGAACAGTGGGACCATGCCGCGACGGGACAGGATCTCCAGCGACTCGGCGGTCGAGGACGAGCTGTAGATGCGGTCGAACAGGTCGGTGCTGATCGGCTCGGGTCGCAGCGACATCTCCGGGAACGAGAAGATCTTGCCCTCGTAGGAGAACCGCTCACCGGAGAAGGCCAGCTTGAGGATGTCCAGCGTCTCGTTGAAGCGGTCGCGGCTCTCCTCGCGCGGCACACCCACGGCGGCGAACTCGCCCTTGGAGACGCCACGACCCAGGCCGATCGTGGTGTAGCGACCGTTGGAGACGATGTCGAGGTAGGCGATCTGGGTGGCGAGCCGGATCGGGTTCCACCATGGCACCACCGCCACGAACGTGCCCAGGCTTACCCGCTCGGTGCGTCCGGCAAAGTAGGTCAGGGCCTGGATCGGGTTGGGCGTCATGCCGTATGGCGTGCCGTGGTGCTCGGGGAACCAGATCCCGTCGAAGCCGAGCGGCTCGGCGAGGTCGCCGAGGGCCAGCGCGGCCTGCACGCACTTGTAGTCCGGGGTGGCCGGCGGGGTGCTGAAGTCACCGGCCAGCACGCGCTCCCAGTCGTGGGAGTTCTGCGCTCCCGTACCCAGATTGACCTTCATGTTGTCTCCTTACTCGGCGATTTGTGTGCATTTGGCGGCGCTGACCGCCGCTGGACGCACCCAAATCACTGGATGTCTCGGGGTTCTCCGGTGCCCATGTACTTGGAAAGTTGGTAATGCAGGTTGACCGTGCTGCGTTCGCGGTAGGGATTCGGCAGAGTTCCGGGGAAGCCTGCCGATTTCATCCCCTGTTGCACCGCCGCCATGTTCGAGAAATCCTGCGGCAGCACCGACAGCCAGTTCGGTGAATCTTTCGGGGTGTAGGCCCATTCGGTGTCCGGCTCTTCGCCTTTCGGGTACAGCTCGAAGACAGCGACCTCGAAGATGCACTTGTCCGGGTTGTAACTCGGATCGGGCCGTGCGGCATAGCACAGCGCACTGGTCAGGCCCTGCCCCACCTGGAAGTTCGGGAAGATCTGCCAAGCCGTGCCGCTCTGCCCGAGGATGTCGGGCGGGATGGTCGGCCAGGTCACGCCACGTGCCTCGTCATCGCGGCGGGCCGAGGCCAGCCAGTGCTGCAGCACCTCGTCGGCGGGCGTGCCCTCGGGCAGCTCGTCGACGAGCCGCTTGGCGGCGTTCACCAAGGTCTTCGTCGTCGTCGCGTTGGTCTCTTCCATGGTGTAGACCTGCATCTCGGCAGTGGAGATGCGCGGATCACCGATTCCCAGACGGATCTTGGACTTGGTCTCGTCCAGGCCCTTCGGCGCGTCGTAGCCGATGTTGCTGTGCTTGCCCTGCGCCTTGGCCCAGCCCTTGAACTCGCCGAACTTGTTGAACTCCGGGTGCGTGGTGAACACGTGGTAGGTCTCGTTGAAGGCCTCCATCGCGACCTTCCAGTTGCAGTCGAAATACAACCATTTGCGCCACTTGTAGCGCATGTTCTCCAGACCGAACGGGTCGAGGATCTTGGCCGCCGGCATCAGGTAGTCGGCCAGCGATTCGCAGTCCGGATCCATGTTGATGAACAGCCACCCGCCCCAGGTGTCCACCTGCACGGGAGCGAGGTGGGTGTTGCGCGGGGTGAGTTTGCCCTGCCAGTCGTCCTGTTCCCGGATATGCGTGCAGGTTCCGTCGAGACCGTAGGTCCAGCCATGGAATCCGCAGACGAAGGACTTCCGCGCCCGGCCGGTCGCGTTCTTGGCGCCCTCGGGATTGTCGATGAGCTTGCGTCCGCGGTGCATGCAGACGTTGTGGTGGGCAGTGAACTCATTCGGGCCCGTACGCACGACGATGATGGAGTCGTCGAGGATGTCGTAGGTCAGGTAGCTTCCGACCTCGGGAATCTCCTCGACCCGGCCGACCTGCTGCCAGACCTTGCGCCACAGTCGATCTCTTTCGGCGCGAGCGTAACTCTCGGAGATGTAGGCCTCGACCGGGATGGTGGTCGGCTGCGACAAGTCCTCGGCGATCTCTCCGCTCGCGCCATCCGGTTCGGCGTCGACCTCCAACGTGGCGTCGAGATGGGATTCGGTATGCGCCATCAGATCCTCCTGATCGCTTCGCGGAAGTCGTTGTCCTTGAGGAACAACGAGGTGTTGTCGGCACCGAGATGGGTCCAGCGCAGGTTGAGCCCGCCGTCGACCAGGATGGTCTGGCCGGTGATATAGCTCGACAGGTCCGAGAGCAGGAACAGGATGGCCCCGGCCTGCTCTTCGGGAGTACCGCGGCGGCCCATCGCGATCGCCCGCTGGTCCCGCTCGGGGTCGGCATCGACATAGGTTGCCGAGGCGGCGGTTTCGGTCACACCCGGGGCGACAGCATTGACCCGGATGCCTTCGGCGGCCAGCTCTGCGGCCATGGTCCGGGTGGCCGCCACGATCGCGGCCTTCGCCGTGCCGTAGGCGACGTGATACGGCGCGGTGTTCATCCCGCTGATCGAGGACACCGACACGATCGAGCCCGGGGTCCCCTGGCTGCGGATCTCAGCTGCCACAGCCTGGCTCATGAAGAACATGGTCTCCAGGTTCGTGGCGAACAGCTCGCGCCAGTCGGCCCGCGAGACCCGGGTGGCCGGCATCCAGGTGGACGGCGCCGCGCCGCCGGCGACATTCACCAGCCCGTACAGCGTTCCTTGTCCGTCAGATTGGAGCCGGCCCACCTCCTTCAGCACGGTGGCGATGCCCTCATCGGTGGAGGCGTCGGCGGCGACCGTCACCACGTTCAGTCCCTTGTCGGCCAACGGTGCGACGTGGGTGTCGAGGTTGTCCTGCGACCGGCTCACCGCCACCACCGTGGCCCCGGCCTCGGCTGCCATCCGCGTGACAGTGGTGCCGATGCCGCCGCCACCGGCGCCCGACACCACCACAACCCGGCCGTCCAAGCTCAGGGAACTGTCCATCCGCACCCCAATCGGCTTAATTGTCCGGACAACAAATGACGATCTTCATATTGGAGAACACTATTCCCCAGCACTTATTCAACCGTCAAGGGTCGATCCGAGGTTTTCGGCGGCTATTGTCTGGACTACGGCAAGTTGCTAACGTCCGAGGTCATGAGCGCCCTATCGGCAAATCCCGGCATCGCCAATGCGAGGTACACCGCAAACCCGTCCGTCGCCGAGAACTGGACGCTGCAGCAGGTCACGGGCCCCAGCAGGCTGTTCGGCGCGAACGGCCTGCGCACCGGACCCGATGGCCGGATCTACGTTGCCCAGGTCACCGGCAGCCAGATCAGCGCACTCGACGTGGAAACCGGACAGCTCGAAACCATCAGCGCCAAGGGCGGCGACATCATCGCCCCCGACGACGTCGCGTTCGACCCGAGCGGCAACCTGTATGCCACCGAGGTGATGGACGGCCGGGTCAGCGTGCGCGCCGCGGACGGCACCACCCGCGTCATGCGCGACGACATCCCCTCCGCGAACGGCATCACCTTCCATCAGGGACGGCTGTTCGTCGGAGAATGCCGCGAGGGTGGCCGGCTCATGGAGTTCGACCTGGCCGGCGGCGCCCCGCGCATCCTGCTGGAGAACGTGCCCTCGCCCAACGCCATGGAGGTGGGCCCCGACGGACTCCTCTACTTCCCCGTGATGGGCGCGAACGAGATCTGGCGCATTGACCCCAATGGCGGCGAGCCCCAGGTGGTGGCCGGCGGGCTCGGGGTACCGGACTCGGTCAAGTTCGACGCCGACGGCTATATCATCTCCACCCAGGTGGCCAGCGGCCAGGTGTTGCGCATCGACCCGCGCAATGGCGAGCAGACGCTGCTGGCCCAGCTCAACCCCGGCCTGGACAACTGCACCTTCGTCGACGACCGGCTCTTCGTCTCGAACTTCACCGGTGAGATCACCGAGATCTCATCGAGCGGCAGCCAGGCGGTACTGCCGGGTGGTTTGAACTGGCCGCTGGATCTGACCGTCGGCGCCGACGGCAACCTCTATGTCGCCGACGGCACCTACTTCTATCGGGTCGGCCCCGACGGGGACCTGCAGACAGTCGCGATGCTCTTCTCACCGGGCTATCCCGGTTTCCTCCGTGGGGTGACCGCCTCGGGCCCGGGAGAATTCATCGTCACGACCGCCGCCGACACCGTCGCACGCTTCCGCCCCGGGGCAGCCGACGAGGAGGTGAGCCAGGTTCTTGCCAGTGGAATCGACCAGCCCTACGGCGTGGCCCAGGCTCCCGATGGGTCCGTGGTGGTCGTCGAACAGGGTGCGGGACGGCTACTTTCGGTGCGCGACGGATCGGTCAGCGTCCTGGCCTCCGGCCTCGACACCCCGGTCGGGGTGGTGATCGGACCCGACAGCGCACCGCTGGTGTCGGTGGCCGGTGCGGTTGTGCGGGTGAGCGGCGGAGGTGTCGCGCCGCTGGTCGACGGATTGCACACGCCGCACGGCATTCTCGTGCGCGACGGCGTTCTCTACATCGTCGACTCGGGCAGCAAGGAGCTCATCGGCCACGATCTGAGCGATGCGGGCCGCACGACGATCGCCACCGGGCTGCCGGTCGGCCCGCCGCCCGGTGTGACCCCCAAACCGCTCAAGGGCATGCCGCCGTTCTCCGGCCCGCAGGGCCCGTTCGCCGGGATCACCGCGGGAACCGATGGGACGCTCTACATCTCGGGCGACGGCGACGGCAGCGTCCTGGCGCTGCGCAGAGGCTGACACCGATGACCGTCACGCCGGCCGACCACCGCTACCTGCAGGTCGCACGCACCCTCCGCAAGGAGATCGTCGACGGGGTGTACCCGGTGGGCTCGCAGTTGCCCACCGAACACGAACTGTGCGAGCGCTTCGAGGTCAGCCGCTACACCGTGCGCGAGGCGCTGCGGCGGCTGCGCGACGACAACCTGGTCACCTCACGGCCCCGTGCGGGCACCACGGTGGCCCAGCGAGCCGCGACCAATACCTATGCGCAGGACGTGGTCTCGATCAACGACCTGCTGGCCTTCGCCACCGGCGCCCAGTTCACGATCGAGTCCAATGCCATGGTCACGATCGACGGCGAGTTGGCCGAACGCACCGGACTCCCCCTCGGTGAGCAATGGCTGGCCGTCCGCGGCTACCGGCAGGCCGACGGTGACCCCGCGCCGGTGTGCCGCACCGAGTACTACGTCAACCGCAGCTTCGCAGCGGTGGGGCGGATGCTGCAACGGCACTCCGGGCCGATCTTCCCGCTGATCGAGGATCTGTTCGGAGTCAGCATCGTCGAAGTGCACCAGGAGATCTCAGCGATCGTCACGTCGCCCGAGCTCGCCGCGGGCCTCAAGGTCACCGCAGGCACCGCGGCGCTGCAGATGCAACGGACCTATACCACCTCCGACGGCGAGATCGCTCAGGTCACCGTCAACACTCACCCGTCCGACCGGTTCCGCCACTCCATGACGATGCGCCGGGTCAAGGGCTGAGGCGCGGTGCGAAATCTGGTGCGACGGGACCAGGCGCGTGCGACCGACGCCTACGCCCGGGGCCTGTGGGTGTCCACCACCCTGGCCGACGCCCTGACCGATGCGGCGCGTGACACCCCTGACCGGGCACTGGTGGTCGACGGTGAGATCACCTTGACAGCCCGCGAATTGCACGATCGGGCCCGCGCACTGGCGTTGCAGCTCACCGACTGGATGCCGGTGGGCAGCGTGGTGTCCGTCATGCTGCCCAACTGGCACGAGGCCGCGATCATCTACCTCGGCGCGACGCTGGCAGGGATGGTGGTCAACCCGATCCTGCCCTCGCTGCGCGACCGGGAGCTGTGCTTCATCCTCGACGACGCGCACAGCCGCGCGATCTTCATCCCCTCCCGGTTCGGCAATCACGACTATGCCGCGATGCTCACCCGGGTGTGCGGTCAGATGACCACGCCACCGGAAGTGGTGGTGCTGCGCGGGGATCCGGGTCCGCACCGCGCATTCGACGCGCTGCCGCCCGCTCCCGACCGAGACCTGCCCGCACTCGATCCGGACGACGTCCGCATGATCATGTACACCTCCGGCACCACCGGGCGCCCCAAAGGAGTACTGCACAGCCACAACTCGATCAACGCGCTGATCCTGCAGTTGCGCGAGCACTGGATGATCGACCCCGGCGACACCTTCCTGGTGCCCTCCCCCATCGCCCACATCGGTGGCTCCATCTATGCCTTCGAATGCCCCTTGCTGTTGGGCAGCACCGCGGTGTTGATGGAGCGCTGGAACGCCGAGGACGGCGTGGCTCTGATGACCGACCGCAAGTGCACCCACATGGCCGGGGCCACACCGTTTCTTGAGCAGTTGCTGGGTGCCGCCGAACGATCCGGTACCGGGCTACCCGATCTCAAGGTGTTCATCTGCGGTGGCGCATCGGTGCCGCCGTCGCTCATCCGCCGGGCGTCGGACTACTTCGAGCGGGCCGTGGTCAGCCGGGTCTACGGCTCCACCGAGCTGCCGGTGACCACCGTTGGCTCACTGACCCCCGGCGGCATCGAGCACGCCGCCGAGACCGACGGCCGTCCCGGGATCGCCGAGATCCGGCTGGTCTCCGGGGAGATCCGGGCCCGGGGTCCCCAGATGCTGCTGGGCTATCTGCACCCCGAGGACGAGATCGAATCCTTTGACGAGGACGGCTTTTTCCGCACCGGCGACCTGGGCCGATGGGTGGACGGGGACTACCTGCAGGTGACCGGGCGGGCCAAGGACCTCATCATCCGCAACGGCGAGAACATCTCCCCCAAGGAAGTCGAGGACCTCCTGGTCGGTCAACTCGGCATCATCGAGGTGGCCGTGGTCGGCCTGCCCGACGACCGCACCGGGGAGCGTGCCTGCGCGGTACTGGTGACCGCCGACGGCCGGCGCCCCGGCGTGGCCGACCTGGGCCGGGTCCTTGCCGAGCATGGGCTGGCTCGCTTCAAGACGCCTGAACGGGTCGAGATCTGGGATGCCCTGCCGAAGAACGATGCGGGCAAAGTGTTGAAACATCACATCCGAGCACGGTTGAAGGGCGAATAGAATGCAGGTCGCGATCGTCACCGGAGCCAGCAGCGGCATCGGATTCGGCTGTGCCACCACGCTTGCCGAGGCGGGCATGGCGGTACTCGGAACCGGGCGCGACGAGGACCGGCTCGCCGAGCTCGAACGGGCAGTGGGCGACCCGGACCGGATCGCGACCCTGGCTGTCGACCTGACCGCCGATGACGCACCGCAGCGCATCGTCGAGGCGGCACTGTCCCGCTGGGGCCGGATCGACTTCCTGATCAACAACGCCGGCATCGGCAGCCCCAAGCCCCTGCACGAGACCGACGACGAAACCCTGGACCGCTTCCTGGGGATCATGCTGCGGGCACCGTTCCGGCTGGCGCGAGATGTACTGCCGCACATGGAGCCTGGCTCGGCCATCATCAATGTCACCTCGACGTTCGCCGTGGTCGGCGGTTTGCGTGGCGGCGCCTACTCGGCCGCCAAGGGCGGGCTGACCGCGCTCACCACCCACATCGCCTGCCAGTACGGCGCGCAGGGTATTCGGTGCAACGCGGTGGCCCCCGGCGTCACGGTCACCCCGATGGTCGAGCAACGTCTCAACGATCCGGGCTTCCGCAAGATGCAGACCGAGATGACCCCACACACCCGGCTGGGCCGGATCGAGGACATCGCCGCCACGGTGGCGTTCCTGTGCTCCGACGGTGGCAGCTTCATCAACGGGCAGACCATCGTGGTCGACGGCGGCTGGAGCTCGACGAAGTACCTGTCGGAGTTCGGACTTCAGTCGGAATGGATTGCCCGATGAACGTTTTCGCGGTGCTCGATCAAGCCGCAGCCCGGTTCGGCGACCGGGGCGCGGTCTTCCTGGGCGAACGTCAACTGCTCACCTGGACGGAATTGCGCGACCGGGTGCTGCGGCTCGCCACCTCACTGAAGGCACTCGGCGATCGCGGTACCCGCGTGGCCGTCGCCAGCGAGAACCGACCCGAGATCGTCGAGCTGATGTTCGCCATCTGGGCGGCCGAGTGCGTGTTCGTGCCGGTCAACTACAAGCTGCATCCCCGCGAGATGGCCGACATCCTGGCCGATTCCGGTGCGGCCCAGGTGTTCGCGTCGGCCAAGATCGCCGACGGCCTGGCCGCGGCCACCGACGTGCCCGTCGAGATCATCGGCAGTCCGGACTACGCGGGCCGGTTCGACACCGAGCCCGCTGCCCCACCGAGCACCGATCTCGGCTCGTTGGCCTGGCTGTTCTACACCAGCGGCACCACCGGAAAATCCAAGGGCGCCATGCTGTCCCACCGCAACCTGATGGCGATGACGGTGGCGCATCTGGCCGACTTCGACGACCCGGACGAGAACTGCAGCCTGATCCACGGCGCCCCGATGTCACACGGTTCCGGTCTGTACATCCCGCCCTACGTGCTGCGCGGCGCCCGTCAGGTGGTGCCCGAATCCGCCGCGTTCGAACCCGACGAGTTCCTGGACCTGTGCGGTCACCACCCCGGCAGCAGCGCGTTTCTGGCTCCGACCATGGTGCAGCGCCTGATCCAGACGGGCAGGCCCCGCCCCGAGAACCTGAAGACCGTGGTCTACGGCGGCGGGCCGATGTACGTCGACAGCCTCAAGAAGGCTCTGGCCGCCTACGGTCCGATCTTCGTGCAGCTCTACGGACAGGGCGAGGCGCCGATGACGATCACCGGACTGCGCCGGGCAGACCACGTCGGAGCGGACGACGCGACGCTGGGCTCGGTCGGATATCCGCGTTCGGGCGTCGAGGTGGCCGTGCTGAACGACGACGGCACCCACGCCGCCGTCGACGAGATCGGTGAGATCGTCTGCCGCGGCGACGTCGTCATGTCGGGCTACTGGAACAACCCGACCGCCACCGCCGCCACGCTCAAGGACGGCTGGCTGCACACCGGGGACATGGGTTCCTTCGATGCGCGCGGCTACCTCACCCTGCGCGACCGCTCCAAGGACGTGGTGATCAGCGGGGGCAGCAACATCTATCCCCGCGAGGTGGAGGAAGCGCTGCTGGAACACCCCGATGTGGTGGAGGCCGGTGTGGTGGGTGCACCCGATGCGGATTGGGGTGAGGTGGTGGTCGCGTTTGTGGTGGGCTCCGGAACAGGCAAAGTCGACGCCGCCACCCTGGATGCTCACCTGCTGGAACGCATCGCCCGGTTCAAGCGGCCCAAGCGCTACGAGTTCATCGACGCGCTGCCCAAGAACAGCTATGGCAAGGTGCTCAAGCGCGAACTGCGGGAGCGATTGAAGCGATGAGTGCTTGAGGGCCTGCTGAGCCGTTCTGCGGCGCCAAATGTTGAGGCCGCGACGGCAATCGGAACGTGAAGGCGACGTCTGTCAGTCCGCCGGGGCATGTGACCACACTTGCTCTTTGACTGTTGTAACTCAGAGGGGGCGGTCACATATGCGCCATGGCATGGATAGCTAACTGCTACCGCTGTGGGCATCGCGTGCTTCGGGGAAGAAAAGGGATGAGCGGTCCGCATGATGGCTTGCAAGCTCACAGCGCGGAACAGCCCAGAGCGCCCACCGGATCGAGAGTACGACAATGAGCGGTGCTGAATCACAAACGATTCCTTGACGAATCTCAAGGCCCGCGTGCCCCCTATCGCTAAGTATCGCTTTTCGCTTCATGCGGCTGATCGAGTTGTTGCTGGCGCTTCCGCTGCTCGGCCTTAAGGATCTCGATATCCGTCGCCAGTTTGTGAAGGTTCAGACTTTCGTCCGTCGCATCGTACGGGTGTATTCCCAAATCAAACGCCGACATGTTTTGCTCGATGCTGTCGGCGGTCTGTTGCAAGTAGAAACTGCGCTCTCGGTATTTGAAGTATCCGGTGAATCCAGCAGACACACCCACCAAGAAACTGAGGCCTACAGTCACCCATTTAAGCGATGACGGCGTTGCCGCGAGGCTCGCCGCGGTGGTAGTACCAAGAGATCCGATGATGATAATCGATTGAAATGCATTATGGATTCGTCCGTACCGCTTCGCCTCGGCTCGCAGTTGCCTCAATTCTCGCGGAATCATGTCTTTGTAAGCGTACTGACGTTGATAAACCGGCAGACCGAGCTGCGCCGCGTTAATTCGACGAGATTCTTCTGCTAACTCTAGATCCAACTGTAGGCGACGAACCGACGTCCTCTTATCTTTGGGACGATCATACTCAATCATAAGAAGCGCCACGAATGCCAGAATTACCAACAAAGTGATAGGAATTGCAACCCGATTTATCTGACCAAGATCTAATTTGCCCCATGTCAGCGTTGTAACCACAAAAATGGTCAGCGCCGAGGCGATCGCCGCCGCACCAAAAACCAACCTGATCCTCAACTCAAGACGCCTGACACGAATCGCTTCTTGCAGAAGGAGAATTCGCTCATTATGCGCCAGAAGACGCGCCTGGGGACCGCTGGTGCTGTGCAGTTGCTCGGTCAAGCGTTCTCCCATTAATAATGTTGGACGGGCCGCGTTGATCGTACCAGCGACCGTCTGATAGGTGTGGCGCGCGGAACCCGATCGAAAGACATATCCATTGTTCTCCGATTGGACGAATTCCCTACATCCAATCCCCGCAGAAATCGTCCGTTGCGCACGCGCAACGTCGTCGGAGCCCCGGCGAAAGCACTTCACCGGGGGCACAAGAACTGCATCTGGATTGGACTCCGCAGCGGAAGAACGTACTACGGGATGAACGTTGCTCTTGGCTCTGGCACGCGACGACGAAGGCGGCGCCACCGCAAGATCTAGCAACGAGCTTAACTCCGTGCATGAGCATTAGATGGCCATGCGTGGTCGCCGGCACTACAAGCGCCGCCCGCGGGGCTCGTAGCTGCATGTGGACAACAAATTGGATTGGTGAGCCATCATTCATGATCGACGCTGGACTCTTACGCAGTCGCGATCAGAACTAACCGGCCGGACATTACGGAAACAACTCACCCCGCTGCAACTTTAAACAACGCGAAAGGTGGATCACCGGGATATGCGGCTTGACCTTCGGTGCACGGACAACCGAGAGCCGACATGACATCGCTAGCCCGCGCAAAGCTGCCGATCAGCACATTCACCACATCAGCCCGCGGATCAGTGCAGTCGGCGGGATATCCTCGGCGGCAATCAATCCCGCCGGAGCGTCACACACCCAGTCGATCGCGTTGACCACCCGTGCCGCGGTGGACACACATCCGGCGTCGGTCACGTCGAGCGTCGGATGGGACAGCTCAGTGCTCACCTCGATACGCGGCTCGCCCTCCACGATCACCTTGTGCACGCCGGACTGACCTTCCGGCGGATACTCCCAATCCGGCGCCGCCGCCGGGGTCAGCCGGGTGGTGTGCTCGATCGTGATGATGGGAACGCCGCCGCGCACCCCTTCGGCGGCGAACCGCACTCCGGCCAGTTGTCCTGGCTCGACGGTCATCATCGTGCACTCGATGCGCTCGGGGCTGTACCACGGCTCGAAACGCTGACCGACCTCGTCGAGTTCCACCCCCAGCCGTTCGGCGAGGTTGCGCACCAGACCGCCGAACATCGCCGTGATCACCCCCGGCTGGAATGCCATCGGCAGGTCGTCGTCGGGGGTCGTGCCGAAACCCATGGCGGTGCCGGTGTATTCGTAGTCGTCGTAGTTGCCGTAGTCGAAGATCTCCTTGACTGTCACCGACTCGGCACGCGTGACCAGGCTGAGCGCCGCGTACACCGCGGTGTCCCCGGAATACCCGGGGTCGATGCCGTTGACATACAGCGAGGAGTTCCCCGCCGAACACGCCTCTTCAAGCGGCACCCGCAACCAGTCGTCGGTCTGGCGCGGTGTCACCAGCCACACCATGGAGGTTCCGACGACGTTGATCCCCGCTGCCAGGAACCGCGACATCTGCTCGATCGCCTCCATCGGCCTGGTCTCGCCCAAGGCTGTGTAGAGCACGCAATCGGGCCCGAGCGCGATGAGCGCGTCGATGTCGTCGGTCGCGATGACACCCGTCGGCTCGGCGATTCCACACAATTCGGCAGCATCGCGGCCGATCTTGTCCGGGCCGGAGGCATGAACACCCACCAACTTGAGATCCGGCCTGCCGATGATCGCGGCCAGCGAATGCCTGCCGACGTTCCCGGTCGAGAATTGGACCACTCTGCGCATCGTCAATCCTGTTCCTGCTCAGTAGTCGGGGATCGGCAGCGGCGAGTTGTTCGAGTCGATACCGCCGTCAACGTGGAAGATGGCGTTCGTTGCGTAGCAGTCGCGCGTGGACAGATACACGCACAACCTTCCGAGGTCCTCCACATCGCCGAGGCGATGCAACGGCGTCGCCTCCTTCATCTTCTCCAACGACCCGGGTAACAAGTCAAGGCTTCCTTGTAAACCATCGGTCGCGAACGACCCCAGCGCGATCGCGTTCACCCGGATCTTGGGCGCCAACTCCTGCGCCATCGCACGGGTGAGCGCCTCAAGACCGCCTTTTGCCGTGCAGTAGGCGGTCAAGGCACGGATGCCGAATCGGGCCGACCCCGAAGAAATGTTGACGATCGAGCCGTGTCCGGCCGCGATCATGTGTGGCGCGACAAGCTGACTCATGATGAACGCCGAAGTGACACACCAGTCGAAGGTGTGCCTGAAGTCCTCGTCGGTGACGTCGAGGAACCGCGCATAGGTGGATCCGCCGACGTTGTTGATGAGGATGTCGATGCGGCCGAACCGCTCCATGGCCGTGCCCACCACTCGCTCCCCGTCGGGCCGGCTCATCGCGTCGGCGACCACCGCCATGCCCTTACCGCCCGCGGCTTCGATGCCGGCGATGGTCTCGACGATGTCGGATTCCGTTCTCGCCGTGCCGACTACGGTCGCGCCGGCCTCTGCCAGCACTCGCGCGATACCTTGCCCGACGCCCTTTCCGGCGCCGGTCACGATCGCGACCTGACCTTTCAGGCCGAACTGCTCCATTGCCATGCGCGTCTCCCCGTCGAGGTGCTGTCAACCAGCTCCGCCGAAATGGCATTCCAGCAGTGAAAATTCGAGTGAGCTCCGGCTGGAATGCAATTTCGGCGAGAGGGCGGGCAGGCGATTGACTGCCCATGTTGATTGACTATAGTCAGTCTGCATGAACTTGCCAACGTTCAATCTGAAGCGTGGCGGCAGTGCGGACGACGTGGCGCGCCCGTCGGCCAGCGGGCTCGACGAACACCTGGAGGCCTCCCAGCGTGCGCAGCGCCAGGCCGACAAATGGCTCATCTCCGGCAGCCTGCTGATCGGCTCCGCAGCCCTCGGCATCTTCGGCCTGCCGCTGTTCCTCAGAGGCGTCTGGCTGCTTCGCAAAGCTCAGCGCGACGGATTGTCGGTCCGGCCGATGCTGGTCACACTGATCGGTTATCTGGTCATCATCGACGCCGCCATCAACACCGTTGGCTGGGCCCTCGACGTCGCCGCCAACCACACCATTCTCGCCCGAATCCTGTTGAACGGCTGGGGCGCAATGTTCGACGCCGGCTACTTCTGGCACTACAACGAGCTGTGGATCGGCGGGGCCGCGGGACCCGGCGAGAAGGCGATGGAAGTCGGCATGATCCTCACGGTCTTCACCATGCGGATCGCCGCGGGTATCGGCTTCCTCCAGATGAAGCGGTGGGGCCACCAATGGATGATCATCACCTGCTGGATGGGCATCGCCATCTGGTGCCTCTACGTGTTCAACATGACGATGTTCGCCGATGTCCGGTTCGCCGGCGTCGTACTGCCGGTCGTCGGGTGGTGGCTTTACGACATCTTCTACATCACTCCGTTCCTCGCGATCCCGTACCTGCATTCGGTCAATCGCGAGATCTTCTCCGACTAGCCCAATGACTTAACTCATTGACTGCAATCAGTAAGTGAGTTAGAAATGAGCGCAACATGACGCCACAGACCAAGCAGTCGGCGCGCGAGTTGCGCCGACTGCAAACGCGGGAACGGATACTCGGCGCGGCCGTCGCCGAGTTCCAGGCGTCAGGCATGGCCGGGGCGGACGTCGGCGCGATCGTCAGTGCCGCCGGCGTCGCCCACGGCACCTTTTTCTTTCATTTCCCCAGCAAGGAACACGTTCTGCTCGAACTGGAGCGGCGTGAAGAGACGCGCATGGCAGCCGAATTCGCCGGCTTTCTGGAGAACACGCATGATCTCGCGACGGCGTTGACCGAGCTCGTCCGTCTGGTGGGCAGCCTGGAGCAACGATTCGGACCGCTTCTGTTCAAAGAACTACTTGCGCTGCACTTCTCGCCGACGCGTCCGACCAAGGACGAATGGAGCGACCACCCGATGATCGTTCTGCTCGTCCGTGAGATCGAGCGTGCCCGCGGCGACGGTGAGGTGCATCCCGAGGTCGACGCCTTCTACAGCGCCGCATTCTTTCTCCTGGGGATCTACGGCGTCCTGACCACCACCGCCAACAGCCAGCACCGCGACGCGATGCTGGCCAACTTGGTCATCACCGCACTACGAGGACTGGAGGTCCGATGAATCATCCCTTCTGCGAGGAGAACTGACGTGGCCGGTTGGATCTGGGAGATACTCCGCTACGTGGCCGCCTGGGGCGGCACCGGCTTGATCATCTGGTTCTGGTACTGGATGTTCTCCAACATCGGCACCTTCTGAAGGCGTGACGCAGCAGATGCCCGAACTCGACGAGGCCCACGCCATGGCGACCGAGCGCAGTTGCGCCGTCACCGCCATGGCGTTGAGCGACCAGCGCCGCACCGGCGCGCGCCTGGTCAGCGGACAGCACCGCGGCTTCGGTCTGAGTTCCCTACTCGATGTCGTGCACGTGCCCTATCCCCCGCATCGTGACTGGACCCGCCGAACGCTGACCTGCGGTGTGGCACTGCAGTGCTCACCGTCCAAAGAGCGCATCCTCGACTACCGACTCAACGAGCTCTCGACCCGCGAACTAGCCGCGCTCACCCTCGTCGAGGCCGGTGTCGCGCTGGGCTGGGTCTCCGAGAACTGGCCCGGACTGCTGGCCGACCTGCGCGCAGCGCTGCCGCACCTGGAACCGGCCGGCGCGGACACGGACGCCGAGGAGATGCTGAATCGGGCCATCGCGCTTGCGCGTACCTCACAGCAGTTCTCCATCGACCCACTGCTCGGCAGCCTGCCGCGGGCATACACCCTGCCGCAGGGGCTGTCCGACAAGCTGCGCCGCACGTTCGGACGGCTGCCGTGGACCACCAACCAGAAGCGTTCACCGGCACCACACTCCGTCCCCGCCGGCGGGGACGGAGGGGTCCGCAACTCCAACCTTCCCCCACCCAGCCGGCCTCAGGACAACGACCTCGACATCACCCCCGACCACCGGCCGGGAATCCCCTACCCGGAATGGAACGCGTGGACGAAGAGCTTCATGCCTGACCACGTCGCGGTTCTCGAGCAGGCACGTTCCGGCCACGACCGGCAGGCGGCCACAGTCGCCGTCGATGTGCGGAAGTGGTTCGAGCAGAACACCCATCGGGCCATGAAGAGCCGGCTGGAAGACGGCTCGGACCTCGACGTCGACCAGTACGTCAACCATTTCATCGACCTGACGACCGGCGAGGCGGTCGAACCGCGCCTCTTCCGTGAACTGCTGCCCGCCAGCCGCGACGTGACAACCGCGCTGCTCCTCGACGGCAGCTCCTCGCTGGGCGTGCACGGGGGCAGGATCTTCAAACTCGAGCTCGCCTGCGCCGACGCCCTGTCCCGCGCGATGACCTCGGCCCGGGAACGCCACGGCATATTCACGTTCACCGGGAACACCCGCCATCGCGTGGAAGTCAGCTGCCTCAAGGACTTCGCGGACCGCCGTTTCGTACCGCCCGGCAGCCTGGGCCTGTCCACCGGTGGCTACACCAGACTCGGTGCGCCGCTGCGCCATATGACCGGCCGCCTGCTCGCGCAGCCTTCTGAGCGCAGGTTGCTCATCGTCATCGGCGACGGCCTGATCTCGGACGAGGGCTACGAGGGCCGCTACGCGTGGGCCGATGCCGCCCACGCCGTGGAGGAAGCCAACGACGCCGGCGTCTCCATGTACTACGTCGGCGTCGGTCCCGTCCGCGTCGATCCCCTGCCGGAGGTATTCGGACCCAAACGGTCCCAACGCATCCGACGAATCGAAGAACTACCCCGAGTCCTCGCCCACGTCCACCGGGAGCTGGTATCTGCATGACCGACACGTATTACGCCAATGCCAACGAGGTTCAGCTGTTCGAGCAGGCCTGCCGCCAGCGCCTGCCGGTGATGCTCACCGGTCCGACAGGATGCGGCAAGACTCGCCTCGTCGAGCACATGGGACTGCTACTCAGCCGTCCGGTCGTCACCATCAGCTGCCACGACGACCTGACCAGCTCCGACCTCGTCGGCCGGTTCATGGTCACCGGCGGTGACGTGGTCTGGACCGACGGGCCCCTCACGCGGGCGGTCAAGGCCGGAGCGATCTGCTACCTCGACGAGGTGGTCGAGGCGCGCCACGACTCGTTGGCCGTGCTGCACTCGCTCACCGACCACAGGCGCACGCTCTACCTGGATCGTGCGGGCGAAGTCGTCCATGCGCCAGAGGCTTTCATGTTGGTGTGCTCCTACAACCCTGCCTACCGCAGCTCGCTCAAGGAGCTCAAACCCTCCTTCCGGCAGCGTTTCGTCACACTGCCGATGCGGTACCTGCCGCCCGAACGCGAGGCCGAGGTGATCGTTACCGAAGCCGGCGTCGGACTGCCCACCGCACAGCGGCTGGTCCGGTGTGCCACCGCGATCCGTACCGCGGACGAGGCATTCCACTTCGAACCGCCGTCGACTCGGGTACTGGTCACGGCGGCACACCTGATCGCCGCCGGTGCAACGGAACTCGAAGCCGCAGAGGCCTGTGTCCTCGCCCCGCTGTCCAGCGACGGCGCCATCACCGAAGGGCTGCGGGAGGTCGCGTCCGCGTGCCTCTTCGGAGCCGACGCCGACAGCCCAAGCGCCTAGGAAGGAATCGCCACCATGGTGGATCAGAAGGAACGCAACCGCAAGAAAGCCCTCATCGTCCTGCAGATCGTCATCTACGGATACCTGTTGATGATGTTCGGGATTCAGCTCTACATGTCGTTCACCCGAGGCTGGTGGGACCTGTGAAGGTTACGGCATCCGTCCCGGCAGAGGGTTCCCTCAACCTCGAAGAGCATCACGAACAGTCCCGCCTGGCGCAGCGGCGGGCCGACAAGTGGATGATCGTCGGTGCCGCCCTGATGGGCATGTGGGCACCCGGACTCATCGGCTTTCCCATCTTCATGCGCGGTGTGTGGTTGCAGCGCCAGGCATTGCGCGCGGGGTATTCCGTCCGGCCGATGATCGTCACGCTCATCGGCTATCTCGTGCTGATCGACGGCATGCTCAACAGCCTCGGGTGGGCCCTCGACCTGGTCGCCAACCACACGCTGATCAACCGGGTGCTGATGGTCGGCTGGGGCGCCATGTTCGACGCCGGATATTTCTGGCACTACAACGAACTGTGGATGGGCGGCGCCGCCGGGCCGGGCGAGAAGTCCATGGTGTTCGGCATGATCCTCACCGTTTTCGCGATGCGGTGCGCCGCCGCGATCGGCTTTCTGCAAATGAAGCGCTGGGGCCACCAGTGGATGATCATCACCTGCTGGATGGGTGTGCTGATCTGGTGCCTGTACGTGTTCAACATGACGATGTATGCCGACGTCCGCTACGCAGGCGTCGTGTTCCCGGTGATCGGGTGGTGGCTCTACGACATCTTCTACATCACTCCGTTCCTCGCGATCCCGTACCTACACACGGTGAACCGCGAAATCTTCTCCGACTGAACATAATTCATGCAGCACTTAGGAGAGCCACTGTGACAACCACACCTGAAGCCACCGAAGACCAGAAGCCCGAGGATCTCCCTCCCGGCACCACGCCCTACTACGCGCGCATGCACAAGTGGATCAAGCGCGCGGTGCTGGTGTGCCTGGTCGCCCTCGTCCTCGAGGGCGCCTTCACCCTGCCGTTCATGGCGGTCTACTACGGCTACCCCACCTTGAGCCTCACCCAGATCTGCAGTGAACTGCTCAAGGTTCGCTATTCCGACGACACCCTCGAATGCAAGGTCCCTTACCCGGCATTCGGCCCACCCGAGGGCGCCGAAGGCAAGGACACCGCGCAGGACGAGTGGGGCATCCAGCCGGTACCCAAGTACCACCGGATCGGGTTCCGTGAGCTGGTGCGGATCCACGAAGAACGAGAAGCACGTGAGTCAGCCCAGCAACAGCAGCAGAGCCGCTAGGAGCCACCGTGCCGGAGTCACTCGAACGTCACGCCGAGAACTGGGACCTGCGCCACCAGGATTTCAACGACAACGACTTTCTTTACGATGTCTACTCGGTGATGCGACGCCAATCGCCGTTCGCGCGCACCGACAAGCCGTTTCTCAGCGCGACGCCGGCCGGCGCGTGGGTGGCGGTGCGCTACGCGGAATGTGTCCAGATTCTGCAGGACTGGGAGCACTTCTCCAGCAACCCGACGCCCGAGGGCGCCGAGCAGCTCGCCGGAGATCTGGTGATCACCCTCGACCCACCGCGGCAGCAGAAGTTCCGCAAGGTCCTGAACCCGTACTTCTCGCCGGCGCGGATGAAGGCGTTGCGACCCGAGATCGGCACCGAGACCGACCGGCTCATCGACGAATTCATCGAGAGCGGATCCGGTGACCTCGCACAGATCGCCTGGCGCCAGCCCGGAATCGTGTTCTTCAAGTATCTGCTCGGCATGCCGATCGAAGACGTCCCGCTGTGCGTCGAGTTGACCGACACCGCGCTCAACGGCGCCACCGAGCAGGACCGGATGAGCGCCTGGGGCGGGCTGTACCAGCACCTGCACGACGCCGTGACCGCTCGTATGGACCAGCCGCCGCGTGACGACATGATCGATGTCCTGCTGTCCGCCGAGATCGACGGAGAAAAACTGTCATTCGGCGATGTCGTGTCCAACGCCATGCTCCTGGTCCAGGCCGGTCTCGAGACCACCGCCAGCGCAATGTCTTTCGCCTATCACTACCTCGCCACCAACCCGGCAGAGCGGGACCGCTTGATCGGCGATCCCGAACTCCTCGCCCGTGCCGTCGAGGAGTTCATCCGGTTCGCCGGGTCGATCCACGGCATCCCCCGCACCGTGGCCAAAGAGGTGGAACTGAACGGCTGCACGTTCTCGCCGGGCGAGTCGGTCATCGTCAACTACGCCGCCGCCAACCGCGACGAACAGGAGTTTCCCGACGCGGGCCGGTGCATCCTCGACCGCCGCGAGAACCGGCATCTCGGTTTCGGGGCCGGCGTGCACCGCTGCCTCGGGTCCAATTTGGCTCGGCTGGAATTCCAGGTGGGCCTGGAGCGGGCGCTGTCCCGGATGCCCGATTTCACGCTCGCAGCGGGAGAGCAGGCGAAGTTTCACGGCAACTCCGTCACTCGCGGATTCCGCTCGGTCCCGGTAACTTTCACGCCCGGCGACCGGACCACCACATGACCTACCGGGTCGTGCAGTGGACGACAGGCAACGTCGGCCGCAAGTCGGTCCACGCCATCGTCGCGAATGCCGAACTCGAGCTCGTCGGCTGCTACGCCTGGGCACCCGACAAGGTGGGCAAGGACGTCGGCGAGCTCTGCGGCATCGAACCGCTGGGCGTGGCAGCCACCGACGACGCCGACGCGCTGCTGGCCCTGCAGCCGGACTGCGTCGTCTACAACCCGATGTTCGCCGACGTCGACGTACTGGTCCACATTCTCGGCGCCGGCATCAACGTCGTCACCACGTCCGAGTTCATCAACGGGCACGGCCTGGGCGAGGGCCGCGATCGTGTCATCGACGCCTGTGAACGAGGCGGCTCAACCATTTTCGGCAGCGGCATCAACCCGGGCTTCATCCAGTTGTTCGCCGTGGTCACCGCAGGCATCTCTGATCGCGTCGACCGGATCTCGATCCTGGAGTCGTTCGACACCACGATCTACAACTCGCCGGCCACCGAGATCCCGATGGGCTTCGGTTATCCCATCGACCACCCCGATCTGCAGGCGATCACCGAAAAGGGATCGGGCATCTTCCGGGAAGCGGTCCAGCTGGTTGCCGTCGCTCTCGGCGTCGAACTCGACGGTATCCGGTGCGACCCCAGCTATGCCCAGACCACCGAAGACCTGGATCTGCCCGGCGACTGGACCATCGCCGCCGGCTGCGTCGCCGGCATCGATGTCCGGTGGATCGGCACGGCCGGCGGGCGGGATGTGATCGAGATCCGCGGCGTGTGGACCAAAGGCCAGTCGCTGGAACCGGCCTGGTCGACCACGTTCGGTTACACCGTCACCGTGGAGGGCAGGCCGACGATCAAGAGCACCTTGAGCTTTGAACCTCCCCCGGACTTCGTGGCCGAAACCATCGAGGACTTCATCATGCTCGGGCTGACGATCACCGCCATGCCCGCAATCACCGCGATCCCCACGGTGGTGGCCGCACCCCCGGGCATCGCCACCTACAACGACCTGCCCCTACTACTGCCCCGAGGTGTGCTCAATGTCTGACAAGACCTACCGGATCATCCAGTGGATGACCGGCGACGTCGGCCGGGCCGGCGTGCGACACTTCGCCGAGAGCCCCGTGTTCGACCTCGTCGGAGTCCTGGTGCACAGCGGAGACAAGGTGGGCAAAGATGCCGGCGTGATCGCGGGTATCGCACCGATCAGTGTGACCGCCACCGACGACGTCGACGCCATCGTCGCGCTGGACGCCGACTGCGTCTTCTACACGCCGATCATCATGGACGTCGACACCGTGTGCCGGCTGCTACGGTCCGGCAAGAACGTGGTGACCACGAGCGGGTTCTTTCATCCCTCACCGGATTTCAGCAAGCCCGCCGAACAGATCCGGGCGGCCTGCGCCGACGGCGGGACGTCGTTCCACGGTGGCGGTATCCATCCCGGTTACGCCGGGGACATCCTGCCGCTCACCCTGGCCCGCGTGATGAGCAGGATCGACACCATCCATGTGTACGAGGTCGTCGACGTACTGAAGGACGCTCCGATGGACCACATCGACTGGATGGGATTCGGCAAAGACAAGGACAAATTCCTCGCGGAGCCAACGATTCTGGGTCTCGGCCTGCCGTTCTTCGCCCAATCGATGCACATGATCGCCGACGGACTCGGCGTGACCATCGACGAGGTGACCGCGGCCGAGGTCGAAGTCGCGACCGCTGCCGCGGAAATCCCCCACGACGAGGGCGCGATCCCGAAGGGCACCGTCGCCGCGCAGCGCCACGAATGGACCGCGTGGGTGGGCGGGAAACCACTGATCGTCTTCCACGCGATCTATGTGACCGCAGGCCCCGACAAGCTCGAACCGGCATGGGATTGGGGCGAGACCCGGTACGAGATCGTGATCGAGGGCGACCCGCCCACCGAGCTGACCCTCAAAGGTATCCGGCGGGCCGACGGCACCATGACCCATCCCGGCTACGACTGGACGGCCATGGGCGCCATCAACGCGATCCCCGATGTCTGCGATGCCCCGCCCGGCTGGCACAACCACCTCGACCTCGGGCTCATCCGGCCCCGAGGGCTCGTCCGCCGATGACCTCCCAACCGGCACTGCACCACGTCGTGTTTGCGGTCGCCGCGGAGCGGACAGCCGACATGGTGCAGATGTTCACCGACCTCGGATTCACCTTCAACGCGGCCGAACTCACCGACCTCGGCGTCCATGTGCACCTGGACTGGGACCGCGGCGTCGAGCTGATCAGCCCGTTGCCCGGCTCGACCGCATCGGTGGCGGCCTCTGTCAACGACTTCCTCGACCGCCACGGCGACGGTGTCTACACCGTGGTGGTCCGTGTGCCCGACGCCGGGGCGGCTGAGACCGTGACACAGCGGTACGGGTCGGTGACGCGGTTCCGTCAGGGATTCTCCGGTGACGGCTCCTACCTCGACGAGATCGACCTGTCCGCCCTGGGACTGCCCCTGACATTCCTGTCCACCAATGTGTAAGCCGAGCGTTTTCGACGCGGGTCTGCCGACCCTCGACTACTCCGTCACCGACACCCCGCAGCAGGTCTATTCGCAGTTCCGGGAGGCTCAGGAAGTCGCGCCGATCGCACTGGGACCGATCGGGCCCGAAGTGCTGTCCTACGAGATGGCGCGCGCCGTACTGCGCGATCCGCGGTTCGGGATCCCCCAGGGCATACACCTGTCTGCCCATGGCATCACGTCAGGTCCGTTGTGGGCCAGGGTGACCCGCAGCATCCTGAACATGGAGGGCGAGGAACACCGCCGGTTGCGCAGCCTGGTCGCCCGGGCTTTCACCCCACGTGCCACCGCGCGCATGCACGACGCGATCCACAGTGTCGTCAACGAATTGATCGACAGTATTCAGGACTCCGGCCGGTGCGAGTTCGTGGCAGACGTCGCGCGGCCGTATCCGATTCCGATCATCTGCGCCCTTTTCGGCGCACCACGCGAGGACTGGCAGCAATTCTCCCGCTGGGCCGAGGACATCTTCAAAATCGTCAGCTTCGACTGCGATCTCGCGCAGGAGGAGCCCGTCGTATTGAAGGCGTGGGGCGAGTTCGACGATTACATCGACCACATGATCGCCCACCGGCGTCGCCACCTGACCGATGATCTGCTGTCCGACCTGATCCGGATCGAAGACGGCGGCGACCGGCTGGACGCCGCCGAACTACGAATGCTGGCGTTCTCCATCCTGATCGCCGGAACCGACACCACCCGCAGCCAACTGGCGGCTTCGATGCAGGTGCTCTGCGACCACCCCGACCAGTGGGCGCTGCTGCGGGAGCAGCCCGACCTGGCCATGCGCGCCGTCGAGGAAACCATGCGGCATTCGCCGTCGATGTGCAGCACCGTGCGCAGCGTCGCCGATGACGCCGAGATCGGCGACTACAGTTTTCCCGCAGGGACATTCATCATCGTGAACACTTATGCGGCCAACCGTGATCAGTCCGTCTACCACGACCCGACCCGCTTCGACATCACCCGCGAGGACCCGCCGCCGATCCTGACCTTCGGTGGCGGCGTGCATTACTGCCTGGGCGCCAACCTGGCGCGGCTCGAGCTGTCCGAGGCACTCACAATCCTGTCTCGCCGGCTTCCGAACCCTCGCGTGGCCGGACCGGTTCCCTGGAAGCCACTACTCGGCCTCAGCGGCCCGACCAGTCTGCCGCTGGAGTTCGACCGATGACGTACAAGATCGACCCGGATGTGCTGCACACCGTGGCCAAGCAGGTCGTCGGCCTGCCACTGGAAGACGGCGGGCTACTCGCACACGCAATCGAACGGCTCGCCTCCGAGTATCCCGACCTGATCGACACCGGACCGGGCCGGTGGGTGGGCAGCAAGGCCGGCGGAATCCTCGGCAAGGTCAGGTTCCTGTACTTCAGCCGCCGTGAGTATCTCGTGCTTTTCGGTTCCCCCACTGGGACACAGGGCTTCTCCGGACGCTACAAGCACGTCGACATCCACAAGTTCCTGCTCGCCGGACAGATCGACTCTTACGACCTCGATTCCGACGACATGGTGCCGTTGCCGACGCTGCTCCCCGGCGAGCGCACCTGTCTGGAGCGCGGGCATGCCCGCGGCCTGACCATCCACCCCGGGTCGTGGCACCTCGAATATGGCCGCGGCGCAGTCGTGACCACGCTGCCCTTCGCGATGGTCGACACGCTGCTGGTGTCTCTGGAGTTCGAATCCGTACGGCGTTCGACGGCCGAGTTCAGCAAGCTGGTCAGCCGGCGATTTCGCCGCTGACGCCGAACAGCCCCCGCAAGCAGGGGCTGTTCGCGAGAAACTACGACGACGCGTAGAGCGCCTTGAACTTGTTCAGCGACTGCTGGATATCGCCCTTGAGCGCAGCGGCGACCACCATGCCGATCGGCCCGAACAGGGCGGGCCCACCGAGATGTACGTCGAACGACACTTTCGCGCCCTCTCCGCCATCCACCTGGGCCGGCGTGATCTTTCCGATCAGCTTGACCTTTACCCCGCCACGGCCATCGCCGTTGAGGGTCAGGGACTGCGGCGGCTTGTAGTTCACCAGCGTCCACTTCACGCGGTTCAACATGCCCTTGACTTCGACGATCGAGTCGATGACCGTGCCCTTTTCCAGGGTTTCGGGCAGCTTCGAACGCCACGCCCGGTGGATGCTGAGCCACTCGTCGTAACGGGACAGATCTGAGGCGTACTCCCACGCCTTCTCCGGCGGCAACGGAACATCGACGGAGACAGACAATTTGGCCATAACTTACTGCTGCGGTTCTTCCTTGTTGAGGGCGTTCTTCGCCGCTTCTTGCGCCTTGTCGACATGCTGGCTGTACTTGCCCTGCGTCTTCTCGTCGACGATGTCGCCGGCCTTGTCGATGACCTGCTCCACCTTGTCAGCGTTCTGCGACAACAGGCTCTTGGCCTTGTCCAGGAATCCCATCAGCCCACCCTATCTTCTCGTGACCAGCGGAAACGCTGGCGCAGATTCCACCGGCGTCCGCCGCGCCAGTCTATCTCCACAACCGGCGCTTCTCCCCCAGGACCCTCCCCTGAATCCACCAGAGCACCTCCACCAGCGATGCTCCGACCAGGCCGATGCCCAGCGCAACCGCGGTGACCTTGAGGTTCGACGGATCCAGCATGAACAGGCGTTGAGCCAACGGCAAACAAAAAATCAGCACGTATGCCAACCCGGAAAACGCGACCAGGGCCACGCGCCACCACTCATAGGGGCGGGCCACCACCGACAGCACCCACAGTGAGGACACCAGCAACGTGATCAGCGCCGCCGTCGAGGCCTGCGTCTGCTCCGTCAGATCGGCATCCCGGCCCTGATACGCCACCAGGTAGGAGATGAAAGTTACGGTGCCGACCACCAGGCCGGAGGGCAGTGCGGCCGTCATCACCCGCCGCACGAAACCCGTGTGGGCGCGCTCGGTGTTCGGGGCCAGCGACAGGACGAACGCCGGGATACCGATGGTGAACCAGGCCGCGATGGTCACGTGGATCGGTTGGAACGGGAACAACAGCGGGTCGGTGCCGAACAACTTGGACGACAATCCGGCCAGCGCAACCAGGATCGCCAGCAACACCGAGTACACCGTCTTGGTGAGGAACAGATTCGAGACGCGTTCGATGTTGCCGATCACCCGCCGGCCCTCACCGACCACATAGGGCAGCGTGGCGAACTTGTTGTCCAGCAACACGATCTGCGCCACCGCACGCGACGCCGAACTGCCCGAGCCCATCGCGACGCCGATGTCGGCATCCTTGAGGGCCAGTACGTCGTTGACGCCGTCACCGGTCATCGCCACCGTGTGTCCGCGTGACTGCAGGGCGTGCACCATGGCCCGCTTCTGATCCGGACGCACTCGGCCGAACGTCGTGTATTCGTCCAGGGTTTCGGCCAACTGCTCAGGTTCGTGAGGCAACTGCCGGGCATCCATCGTCTCGCCGTGCAGTCCGAGCTTGCCCGCCACCGCACCCACCGACACCGCGTTGTCCCCGGAGATCACCTTGACCGAAACATGCTGGGAAGCGAAGTATTCGATGGTGTCAGCGGCATCGGGACGGATCCGCTGCTCCAGCACCACCAATGCGACCGGGGTGACCGTGCCCGGGGCCTGCGGCGCGTCGACCGCCAGGTCGGACGACCCGACCAGCAGCACCCGCAGCCCCTGGGCCCCGATCTGCTCGGCTTCCTCGGCCACCGGTGAGCTGGAGTCCAACAACACATCCGGGGCGCCGATCACCCAGTTGCCGTGCTCGCCGTAGGACGCACCGCTCCATTTGGTGGCGGACTTGAACGGGGCCGTCGCGGTGGCCTTCCATCCCGGCGGCGTCGCGAAAGCCTCGGCGATGGCCAGCATGCTCGCATTGGGCCGGGCGTCATCGGCAGCCAACTGCGCCAACGCCTCTGTGACAGTATTTTCGCGATCCCCGTGGCAGTGCTTCAGATCGCTGACCCGCATACCGTTTTCGGTCAACGTGCCGGTCTTGTCCGCGCACACCACGTCGACGCGGGCCAGACCTTCGATCGCCGGAAGCTCGTTGACCAGGCACTGGCGTCGGCCCAACCGCACCACCCCGACCGCGAATGCGATCGACGTCATCAGCACCAGACCTTCGGGCACCATCGGAACCAAGGCTCCCACCATGCGCAACACCGGTTCATGCCACACCGCATCGGTGGTGAAGACCTGACTCATGATGATTGCCAGCGACTCTCGCCAGCCGCCCTCGTTGGCGACGATGTCGTGGTAGGTCCGCTTGAGCGAGTCCAGGACCCGAGGGTCGGTGGTGAACAGCTGGGTGTAGATGGTGAGCAGACCGGCGGGCACCAGCAGGTAGGTGATGAACTGCAGGATCTTGTTGATGCCGTTGCGCAGTTCGGATTTCACCAGCGTGAACTTGGAGGCCTCCTCGGCGAGCTTGGCGGCGTACGCCTCGTGCCCGACCTTGGTGGCGCGGTAGGCGCCGGAACCGGCGACCACGAAACTGCCCGACATCACCGCATCACCCACGGCTTTGACGATCGGATCGGCCTCGCCGGTCAACAGCGACTCGTCGACCTCAAGGTTGGAATCCTCGATGATCTCGCCGTCCACCACGATCTGATCGCCCGGGCCGAGTTCGATGATGTCGTCGAGCACGACCTCGGCGGGCAGTACCGCGCGGCTACCGGATTCTCTCCGCACCGTGGGCTTGGCCTGTCCGACGATGGCCAGCTTGTCCAGGGTCTGCTTGGCCCGGATCTCCTGGATGATGCCGATGGCGCTGTTGGCGATGATCAGCAGGCCGAACGCCCCGTTGATCAACGAACCGGTGGACAGCACGATCAGAAACAGCACACCCAGGATCGCGTTGATCCGGGTGAACACGTTGCCGCGGATGATCTCGGAGATGCTGCGCGCCGCACGCGTCGGGACGTCGTTGCTCTTACCCTCGGCTACCCGCTGGGCCACCTCGGCATCGGTGAGACCAGTGACATTGATCGTCGTCATCCGCGAAAAGTCCTCGTCCCGTCGGTGTCGTGGAGCTCAAGACGTCAGTTTGCCACCGGAAACCGGTCAGAACTCCCACCACGGGTCGAGTGCCGCGGACGCGGCGTCCACCCGCTGCCCCGGGCGCGGCACCGCGATCTGCACCCCGGCCGGATCGGCCGCAGTCAGCAATCGGCGCACCGGCTCGGCCCACGGGTGCGGCGCCAGCCGGAACGTCGCCCAGTGGACCGGCACCAACAACCCGGAATCGGCGACGTCCAGATGGGCGCGCACCGCCTCCTCGGGATTCATGTGGATGTCGGGCCAACTCGGGTGATACGCCCCGACCGGAAGCAGGGTCAGATCGAAAGGCCCGTATTCCGAACCGATCTCGGCGAAGCTCTTGGTGTAGCCGGTGTCTCCGCCGAAGAAAGCCCGGTGCTGCGGCCCGACGAAGGCCCACGACGCCCACAGCGTGGTGTTGCGCTGGAACAGCCGCCCGGAGAAGTGCCGGGCCGGCGTGCACACCAGGGTCAGCTCGCCGATCCGGTGGCTCTCGTTCCAGTCCAGCTCGATGATCCGCTCTTCGGGTATCCGCCATTTGCGCAGATGCGCCCCGATACCCAGCGGCACCACGAACGGCGCCCGCTGGGTCCGGACCAACCCGAGGACCGTCTCGATATCGAGATGGTCGTAGTGATCGTGGCTGATCACCACGGCGTCCACGGCCGGCAGAGCTTCCAGCGGCAGCGGTGGCTCATGCAGCCGCTGCGGGCCCACCACGCGCGACGGCGAACAGCGGCGGCTCCACACCGGATCGGTCAGCACCCGGTACCCGTCGATCTCCACCAGCGCCGTGGAGTGCCCATACCAGGACACCGCGCACGACGCGGCTTCTCCGCCGTCATTTTCGGTGGGTTCGGCGAGCGGGATCAGCCCCGGCGGCCGGCTGGCCGAACGCGAGCTGAGCATCTCGCTGAGCAGCATGCGCCACTCTTCCCGGCTCATGGTGACGCCGGGAGAGGCCGGCTCGATGTTGACGAACACACCGTCGGCGTACTGCAGGGACCGCTGCGCCACCGGGCGGATGTCGCGGGGCAGTGCCCCCACCGACGCGTAGGTGCCGTTCAGCGCACGCACCAACCACCCGCCGGCAAGCAGTGAAGCCGACCTGACACCCAACCGCAGCGCAGCGCCCAGCATGTCAGGCCCCGGTGAAGTTCGGCGGCCGCTTCTCGATCCGGGCCACCTGGGCTTCGATGACGTCCTGGCTGCCCCACGCCTTGTCGAACAGCTCCTTGTGGGCGGGCCACGACTCCTCGTAGGCGCCGTCGTCGTTGAGCACTCGCTTGGCGTGCTGCAGCGCCAGCGGGGCGAACCCGGCGAGCTCGGCGGCCCACTTCTGGGCGTCGGCCAGCGTGCCGATGCGGTTGGCCATGCCGGTCTGCAGCGCGGTGTCCGCGGTGAGCCTTTCGGCGCCGAGCAGCATGCCGCGTGCCCGACCGTAACCCACCAGCGAGGTCAGTCGCCGGATGCTCCAGTTGTCCAAGGCCAGGCCGTACTTCGCGACCGGGAACTGGAAGTAGGCCTCGGGGGCGACGACCCGCAGATCGCAGATCATCGACAAGATGACGCCCGCACCGATCGCCGGGCCGTTGATCGCACCGATGACCGGAACCGGTGCCTTGTCGATCGCCAGGTTCAGCGCCAGGGCCTTGTCGGGGAGCTTCTCGGCCATGCCCGCGGCGTCGGTCAGGTCCGCGCCCGAGCTGAACACCGGGCCCGCGCCGGTCAGCACGATGGCCCGGATGTCCTGCTCAGCGGCATGCTCGACCGCTTCCCGCAAGCTGTCGACAAGCTCGCAGTTCAGCGCGTTGCGCCGCTCCTCGCGTTGCAGTTCCAGGGTCAGGACACTGCCGTCTCTGGTCACACCAATCATGTGGCCAGCCTAAAGCGTGTCGAACAACTGGCAGTTGTCGAGTCGACGGACTGGCGGCACGGCCTGGCAGATAGCTGAATACCCTCCCGTGATTGGAGCGTGTCTTCGCTGGCAGGGGACCTGTCGGTGGGTCGTGAAACGCTGTTGGGTGATGAGTCGGCACACCACTTTCCGGTTCTGCCTCGAACCTACAGTCGAGCAGCGTGAGGTTCTGGCTCGGCATGCCGGGGCCTCGCGGTTCTCGTTCAACCAGTGCTTGAGATTGGTGAAATCCTCACTCGACCAACGCAAGCTCAATCCTGGTGTCGAAATGCCATGGACGGGGTTTGATCTGATCAACACGTTCAATGCGTGGAAGAAAACTGCCGACGCCGGACGGGTCTTCGTCGTCGATCACCGCGGCATTGCCGAGGTCAACGTGACAGGTCTGATCTGGCGGCATGACGTGTACCAGCAGGTGTTCGAAGAGGCCGCTGTCGACCTGAGTAAAGGCTTGAAAGCGTGGTCGGATTCGCGGTCGGGCAAGCGAAATGGCAAGCGTGTCAGGTTCCCGAAATTCAAAAGAAAGACACGCGAAATCCCATCGTTTCGGCTGCGCAACAAGTATCCCACGGGCAAACGGCCGGCGATCCGTGTGGGGGATGGTAACCGTCCTCGTTCGGTGACCCTGCCCGGCATCGGGGTGATCAGTGTGCATGACGACACCCGCCGGGTGCGGTGCATGCTGACCAAGGGGCGGGCGAGAATCCTGTTCGCCACCATTAGCTGCCACGGGGGCCGATGGTGGATCTCGCTGAACGTTGTGGCCGCCGACCTGCACCCGAGTCTGCAGCACGCGACCCGCCCTAGCGATGGCGGCTGGGTGGGCGTGGACCGCGGCCTGTCGGCATTTGTAGTCGCCGCCACTGCGGACGGTACCGAGGTCGCTCGCATCGCCGACGCGCCCAAGGCGTTGGCCGCTGGGATACAGCAGCAACGACGGCTGACGAAGTCGTTGTCACGCAAAGAGAAAGGATCACAACACCGCAAGGATGCCGCCGCCCGACTCGGGCGGCATCACTATCACGTCGCCAATGTTCGGCGCCATTTTCTCCACCAGGTGTCGGGCGAGCTGGTCAAGACTCACGACCGGATCGTCATCGAGAACCTCAACGTGGCGGGAATGCTGACAAACCATCGCTTGGCTCGGGCCATATCCGATGCCGGCTGGTCGGAGTTCGCCCGGATGCTGCGCTACAAACAGGCGTGGCGCGGCGGGCAGATCATCGAGGCCGACCGTTGGTATCCGTCGACCCGGCTATGCCCCCGATGCGGGGCAGTCGATCATGCAATGACGTTGGCAGATCGGGTATTTGCCTGTCGTTGCGGGCATACCGCCGACAGAGACACCAACGCGGCGACGAATCTGGCCCGATGGAGCCAGGCCTATCACGACCCGCCCCGAACCCCGGACCCCCAAGCAGGAGGCCGGGCCACCAATGCCCGCCGACGGGACGGCGCTGACCAACACCGCGGTGTTGGTGAAACCAGCCCGAGTGACGCGGGAACCAACGTTCACACCGCACCCGCGGCTTGAACCAATGGACGCCCGAGAAGGGCGGTGCCGAACGCACCGAGCTGTTCGACACGCTTTATATAGGCTGGCCGCGTGAGTCGGATCGGCGCCCGCGCGCTTCGTGATGCAGTGCTAGACGAGGGCTCGTTCCAGAGCTGGGATACGGCGCCCCTTGAAGTGGCCCGTTCCGAGGACTACCAGCGCGAACTGGCCGAGGCGAAGGCGTTGACCGGGCTCGACGAATCCGTCCTGACCGGCGAGGGCACCATCTTCGGCCGCCGGGTGGCCGTGGTGGCCTGCGAGTTCGATTTCCTGGCCGGATCGATCGGGGTGGCCGCCGCCGAGCGGATCACCGCCGCGGTGACGAGAGCCACAGCCGAGCGGCTGCCGATCCTGGCCTCCCCGAGCTCGGGCGGGACCCGCATGCAGGAAGGCACCGTGGCGTTCCTGCAGATGGTCAAGATCGCCGCGGCCGTCGAACTGCACAAGCAGGCCCATCTGCCCTACCTCGTCTACCTGCGGCATCCCACCACCGGCGGGGTGTTCGCCTCCTGGGGTTCACTCGGGCACGTCACCGCCGCCGAGCCCGGCGCGCTGATCGGCTTCCTCGGGCCCAGGGTGTACGAGCACCTGTACGGCGAACCGTTCCCCTCCGGCGTGCAGACCGCCGAGAATCTGCACGCCCACGGCGTGATCGACGGGGTGGTGCCCCTCGCACTGCTACGCGACACCCTGGACCGCACGCTGCGGGTGGTCGTGGACACCCCTGTCCCGCCGCCTGCGCCCACGGCCCCTGAACCACTGCCCGACGTGCCCGCCTGGGAGTCGGTGCTGGCCTCGCGGCGGCCCGACCGCCCCGGAGTGGGGTACCTGTTGCGGCACGGAGCGACGGACCGGGTGCTGCTCTCCGGGACCGAACGCGGCGAGGCCGCGACGATGCTGCTGGCCCTGGCCCGCTTCGGTGGGCAGCCCGCGGTGGTGCTCGGCCAGCGCCGTAGTGAGGGTGGGCTGGTCGGACCCGGCGCGCTGCGTGAGGCCCGCCGGGGCATGGCCTTGGCGGCCGGACTGCAGCTGCCGCTGGTCCTGGTGATCGACACCCCCGGCCCGGCCCTGTCGATCGAAGCCGAGCAGGGCGGGCTGGCCGGTGAGATCGCCCGCTGCCTGGCCGAATTGGTCACGCTGGACACCCCGACGGTGTCGGTGCTGATGGGCCAGGGCAGCGGCGGGCCCGCCCTGGCGATGGTGCCCGCCGACCGGGTGCTGGCCGCGGCCAACGGCTGGCTGGCGCCCCTGCCGCCCGAGGGGGCCAGCGCGATCGTCTTCCGCGACACCGCGCACGCCCCGGAACTGGCTGCCGCACAAGGAGTTCGGTCGACAGATCTGCTGCGGGCCGGCATCGTCGATGTGATCGTGCCCGAACATCCCGACGCCGCAGACGAGCCACGGGCCTTCACCCAGCGACTGTCGACCGCGATCGGCAGCGAGCTTGCCCAGTTGCGTGCGGTGCCCGGCGAGCAGCGACTGCAGACTCGGATGGACCGCTACCGGCGCATCGGGTTGGCCTGAGCTTCTCCGATTCCGGCACCGCCCAGATCAACGCTGTGGTCGCTCGGCTCGAGGATTCACGACCATAACGTTGCTCTCGGGAGCTTTTGCGAGGCTCACACTTCGATCGGTGGGTGCAATCGGTCCATGGTGTACTGCCGGTCTCTTCGCGCCGCCCACGAACTGGCGGCCAGCGACACCACCAGCACACCGAGCAGCACCGCGATCGCGATCCACAGCCGGGAATCGATCCCGCCCACGATCAGCTGGCGAAGTCCGTTGACGGCGTAGGTCATCGGATCGACCGGGTGCAGTATCTGGAACGGTTTCGCGGTGGTCTCCACCGGATAGATACCGCCGGCCGAGACCAGTTGCAGCATCAGGAAGGCCAGGGTCACCACCCGGCCCACCGACACCCCGAACAAGGCGTTGAACGCCTGGATCAGCGCCAGGAACGTGCCCGCCACCAACAGCAGGAACGCCACGGTGGACAGCGGGTACTTGGCTTGCAGGCCCACCCCGAAATGCACCACCACATACATCACGACGACCTGGCAGAACACGATCAGTAGGGCAGGCCAGTAGGAGGCGAGCACCACACGCAGCGCCCCCAGCCCATTGACCACCGGACGGGACTGCAACGGCTTCAACAACATCCAGATGATGAGCGCGCCGATGAACAGGGCCAGCGGCAGGAAGAACGGCGCGAAACCGGTGCCGAACGTGGCGGCCGGGTTGTGCGTCTGGATGTCCAGCGCCACCGGCGCGGCCAAGGTCCGCGCGACGTCGATCCGCTGCTGCGGGGTCCACGACGGAACCTGGGTCGAGCCTTCCTTGAGCGCGGTCGCCAGTTGCTGATTGCCGGCCTGCAGCTTCTCCGTACCGGCAGCCAGTTCGCCTGCCCCACTGGACAGTTGGCGCCCGCCGTTGGTCAGCTGCACCAGACCGCTGTTGAGCCGCTGCGCGCCGCTGTTGAGTTGGTGCGCACCGTCGCGCAATTTGACGACGTCGGAGCGCAAACCTCCGGTGACCGCCTTGGTGAGGAACACCCGCAGTTTGCTGTTCGGGTCGCCCAGCTCGTTCTCCAACTGGGTGGCGTTGTCCCGCAACCGGATGAGACCCTCGTCGGTGGTGGGGTCGAGCCCGCGCGCCTGCAGCAGCCGTTGCGCGCCGGCCAGGAACTCCCCGGTGTCGCGCACTGCGGGATCGGGGCTGTTGCGCAAGAAACCGACCGCCTGATCGACGATCGCCGCAGCCTGCGCCTGATCGATGTTGAGCGCCGCGATCCGGTCGGTGGTCGAGCGCACCGCCCCCGACAGCCGCTGCGCAGCCATGCCGACCTCGTTGGGGTCCAGGCCGAGCCCGCTGACCCGGTCCAGCACCGTGAGCAGCGGATCGGTCGCGGTGTCGACCGCCGTCGACAGCTGCCTGGTGCCCGCGGCCAGCTGCGCGGACCCGTCGCGCGCGGTGACCAGGCCCGCCGTCAAGGCGTTGGCGCCGGTGGACAACCGGTGCGCACCGTCATTGGCCGCCGCGCTGCCGGTGGCCAGCTGCTGCGCGCCGTCGGCCGCCTTCACCAGACCTGTTCCGGCATCCGTCAGCCCGGTCAGCACGGTGCCGAGGGTGCGTTCGCCGATCTTCGCGTTGATCTGGTTGATCACCTCACGGGCGGCATTCTGGCCGATGATCGAGCCCAGGTAGTTGTTCGCGTCGTTGAACGTGAAGCGCACGTTGGCCTGGTGCGGCGACCCACCCGACGGAGACGTGATGCTGGTGCTGAAATCCTGCGGCAGCGTGATCGAGAAGTAGTACTTGCCGTCAGCCACCCCCTCGGCTGCCTCCTGCGCCGAAACCCGATGCAGCTGAAGCTGACCCGAATCCACCAGGGCATCGGAGACCTCGTCCCCGGCCTTGACCTGCTGTCCCTCCGCGACGGCGCCCTGATCTTCGTTCACCAGCGCCACCGGAACCTTGTTCACCTCGCCGAACGGGTTCCAGAACGCCCACAGGTACATCGCGCCGTACAACAGCGGCAGCAGGATGACCGTCACGAGCGCGATCCGCGGCATCGTGCCGCGCGAGAATCGTTTGAGGTCAGTGCCCAACGACATTCCGGCTAGCACGGTTACTCGCCACCTTTCTGCGAACCGGCCAGCTCGGCCAGCGTCGTGTTGGGTACTGCCACCTGCGCCCGCACGGCCGAGACCAGATGGCCGGGCACCCCGTTGACCGTCGCGGTGATCACGGTCTGCTTCTCCCCGAGCGCGAACAGCCGCCCCAGCAGGATGTCGCGGTTGCGGTCGTCGGTGAGGTGGTCGAGGTTGCCGACCACCAGCAGCGGCGGGGTCGCGGTGTTGGCCAGCGCGATGCGCAGCAGGATCTGGTCGAGTTCGGTGAGGCCGTCGAAGTACGACGTCAGCGACGGCAGCGGCAGCTCACCGAACACCGGCGCGCACATCGCGGCCAGCGCCTCTTCGTCGGCCCGACCCACGAGCGTGTACCAGGGGGCGTCCCACCGACGCTGCTCCGTCACGAGGTCGCGCACTGTCACCGACTCCGACACCGTGTCGAGTTCGTCGATGCCGGCCAACGCCGCGGAGCGGAAGATGTCGGGTGCCCGGGTACGCCCGAACACGGTCAGCTGCCCGCGCGCGGTTCTCATCCGCCCGGCCAGCGTCATCAGCAGTGCGGTGCGCCCGGTACCCGACGGCGCGACCAGCACCGTGACGCCGCCTTCGTCGATGTCGAGGTCGATGGGTCCGTACACCGGGCCCCATGGCCCGTGCATCATGATTCCGCGCGCAGTGATGGCAGGTGGCTTTTGCTCGTCCTCGCCGACGTCAGGCTCGAGACTTTGCTCAGGCATAGGCACATCACAACACATCCGGCGGGCGCGCACAGGCAACCGCAAACCCCGTTGCCCTGCCGATTCTTGGGTGAATGCTGTGGAACCGCTCCGAGGCTTCCGGTGACGGCCGTCACCAAAACGACGAGGTGTGTCACTACCCAACTGACACAACCCATTTGGGAACTGAATTCCAACCGCGAACCGTGTTGACAATTGGCTCGTGTAAGGTCTCTAATGAAAACCGCGCTTCGTTAGGTGAGGCTCCTACACGAACACAGGCCACTGATCCGACGACGTCGAGAGACGCCCAGGATTAGGACAGGTCTTCCCGGCTTAAGGGATGACCCGAAGTGGCTTCCCACCCTGGTGGGACACGTCGTGTAGTGCCAAAGCTCTGATGAGGAAGTGCTCGCGTCAGTTGGCGCGTTCGGCCATGTGCCCAAACTTCCTCTTCAGCGTGTTTGCATCTGACGGTTGCGTCAAGACCAGCGGCGCGCCGCGCGCCCGACAGCGAGGAGGTGACGACGACATGACGTCGAGTGACAGTCCGTATCCCAGTCCGATTCGAAAACGTCTGTCCATAAACACCTTTCCGCTGTCGATGACCGGCTAGGCCGCCACCCCGAGACACCCGTGGTGGCAGGCTGCCGCATGCGTATCGACGCGGAGAGCTCCGATTGAACTGGAGATGATCCGATGCAGCGCAGCACCTTTCTTCGTCATGCCCAAAGCGCGGTCAAGGGCCCCATCGCGTGGATTCACACGCGTGCGTCGCTGACCCCGCAGGAGCGGCACAACCTGAGGATGAGCAACACCCCGGTGGCGGTCCTGACCGCGTCCCTGGGCGGCGGCTCGCATACCGCCCGATAACCGGGTGATCCCAGATTCCCTTCATTCGACTGTCTTTCACGCCATCACCGACGTGAACTGACACCTTCCATACCGCACAGCACACTCAAGTCACACCGAATCACGGCTTCCGCCAGGAGGTTCGGTGTGACTTGGGGTGCGCGCGCACCACCGACCGGAGCAGCCACATGAACACCGCTGTCGAGCAGACCGCCCTGACCCCCGCCAAGCACGATGACCGCCGACTCTCCCTGCGCGCAGCCACCGAAGCACACAACGATGCGGAGGTCGCGCTGGCGAATGTCAGAGGCCACCTCGACGGGTTGACATCCGAGGATGCCGCAGAACGCCTCGCCGGCGAGGGCCCCAACGAGGTCGCCCACGACAAGGCGCCTCCCGCGATCCTCCAGTTCCTGGAGGCCTTCAAGAACCCGTTCATCGCGGTCCTCATGGTGCTGGCCGCGATCAGCTCGGTGACCGACATCTACCTTCCGATGCGCGATGGGCAGGAGCCGGACTACACTGGTGTGCTGATCATCGTGACCATGGTCGCGCTCAGCGCCCTCCTCCGGTTCTGGCAGGAGTACCGCTCGGGCAAGGCAGCCGAGACACTCAAGGCGATGGTGCGGACCACCGCGACAGTCCGGCGTCGGGCCAGCCCAGATGCCACACCCGAACTCACCGAGATCCCGATGGCGCAGATCGTCCCCGGTGACATCGTCCAACTGTCAGCCGGCGACCTGATTCCGGCCGACCTCCGCCTGCTCGATTCTCGCGATCTGTTCGTCAGCCAGGCGGCGCTGACGGGCGAGGCCCTGCCGGTGGAGAAGTACGACACCTGCGGCGCCGACGACGCGGCCGATCCGCTCGACCTGCCCAGCATCTGCTTCATGGGCACCAATGTGGTGAGCGGCACGGCCAGCGCGGTCGTCGTATCGACCGGCGTACACACCTATTTCGGCTCGCTGGCCAAGGCGGTCGTGGGCTCTCGCGCCGAGACGGCCTTCGACCGCGGCGTCAACAGCGTCAGCTGGCTGCTGATCAGGTTCATGTCGGTGATGGTGCCGATCGTGTTGTTCATCAACGGTTTCACCAAGGGCGACTGGCCCGAGGCATTCCTGTTCGCACTGGCCGTCGCGGTCGGGCTCACCCCGGAGATGCTGCCGATGATCGTGTCGTCCAATCTGGCCAAGGGCGCCGTGGCGTTGTCACGCCGCAAGGTCGTGGTCAAGCGGCTCAACGCCATCCAGAACTTCGGCGCCATGGACGTGCTCTGCACCGACAAGACCGGCACGCTCACCCAGGACCGGATCATCCTCGAGCATCACGCGGACATCCGGGGTGATCGCGACGACAACGTGCTGGCCCTGGCCTGGCTCAACAGCTTTCACCAGAGCGGCGTCAAGAATCTGATGGACCGCGCTGTGCTGCACTTCGCCGACGGGACACCCGAAGCGCTACTTGCCGCCTCGGCGTACCGCAAGGTCGACGAACTTCCGTTCGACTTCGAACGGCGCCGACTGTCCGTCGTAGTGCAGGACGTCGAACGCAATCATCTGCTGGTCTGCAAGGGTGCCGTCGAGGAGATGCTGGCGGTGTCCACCCAGGTGTGGGACGGCACGGCCAGTCGCCCGCTCGATGAGGCCGACCGCGAGGCGCTGGCCGAAACAGCGCGCGACTACAACCGTGAGGGGTTCCGGGTGCTGCTCGTGGCCACCCGGGAAATCCCGCGCACCGAGCGCACCCACCGATACCGCATCGAGGACGAGAAGGACCTCGTCGTCCACGGTTTTCTCACCTTCCTCGATCCGCCGAAAGACACGGCCGCCCCGGCCATCACGGCCCTGGCCGAACACGGCGTGACCGTGAAGGTCCTCACCGGCGACAACGAAGTCGTCAGCGCCAAGATCTGTCGTGAGGTGGGACTCGATCCCGGCCAGCCGATTCTCGGCGCCGAGATCGACGCCCTCGACGACGACGAACTTCGGCGCGTTGTCGACGAGACAACCGTTTTCGCGAAGCTGACGCCGCTGCAGAAGTCGCGGGTGCTGCGAGCCTTGCAGGCCAACGGGCACACGGTCGGGTTCCTGGGCGACGGCATCAACGACGCCCCCGCCCTGCGGGATGCAGATGTGGGCATCTCGGTGGACACCGGCACCGATATCGCCAAGGAGTCGGCAGACATCATCCTGCTCGAGAAGAGCCTGATGGTGCTCGAAGAGGGCGTGGTCAAGGGCCGCGAGACCTTCGGCAACATCATCAAATACCTGAACATGACCGCGAGTTCGAACTTCGGCAACGTGTTTTCGGTGTTGGTGGCGAGCGCCTTCATCCCGTTCCTGCCCATGCTGGCGATCCACCTGTTGATCCAGAACCTGCTGTACGACATCTCCCAGCTGGCGCTGCCGTGGGACCGCATGGACAAGGAGTTCCTGCTCAAGCCGCGCAAGTGGGACGCCAGGAACATCGGCCGGTTCATGATCTGGATGGGGCCGACGTCCTCGATCTTCGACATCACCACGTTCGCGGTGATGTGGTACGTCTTCGCCGCCAACTCACCCGAGATGCAATCGCTGTTCCAATCGGGTTGGTTCATCGAAAGCCTGCTCTCGCAGACGCTGGTCGTCCACATGCTGCGAACCCAGAAGATCCCGTTCATCCAGAGCACGGCAGCGTTGCCGGTGCTGCTGGCGACCGGGACGGTCTGCGTTCTCGGGATCCTCATCCCGTTCTCGCCACTGGGGGCGGCCGTCGGATTGCAGCCGCTGCCGTGGGCGTACTTCGGATGGCTGGCCGCGACGTTGGTGGCCTACTGCGTCGTTGCTCAGACCGTCAAGACCCTCTACATCCGGAGGTTCGGTCAATGGTTCTGAGTATCTGAGGTGCCACCGACCGCGCCGGGGGTCGGCGCGGTCGGTGGCATTCTGGATTCGCAGTTATCTGGAGTTGGGTTCAGATGGGTCTGGTTGTTCCGGCTTAGGTGATGTGTGAGGAAACAGCCTTATCGGGAACGGTTTGAATCGTGGGCGTTCCCGACAAGCGAGGTTGTAAGGGGCGGCGGTGTAGTGACCAAAGTCGCTACAGAGCAATGCGTTTCCCGTTAACACCCCCCGAGGCAGTTGCCACGTCACCTCGACCGCCGTGTCGGCCTCGGCGGTCGAGGTGACGCCCTATCGCCTCCGGGCCCGGGCTGTGCAGGTGGCTTGTCAAGGCGCCTTCGGATGGGTGTCACGCGGCCCCCGGCACTGCCACGCCTCAAAAAATCTGCATTGGCTGATGTAGACATTCGATAGTGCTCTCGCTAGAGTATGCGGTGTTGAGATTAGAGGGTAAGTGGCACGGGAGATGATGAACTGCCCGTGAAGTGTGACGTCAGCGCGGTCAAGCAGTACGAGGCCAGGCAGCATGTTGGCTTTCGGACCGTGGTGAAGGTGGAGTAGACAGTGAAAGGAGGGAGTTACCGTCGGATCGTCACGCGAGTGTGTCTGTGCGGACGATCCTGCAGTATTCCTAGTAATGCCGGGAGATGTCGTGCGCTCCCGCGGATCGGTGCCCCCTCGGGGTGGTGGTGTTGTGACCCCAGGGGGGCACCGATCCTCCCTATATCAACGTCGCCCGGCCTCCCCGGGCGTGTTCGCGTTCATCGCGAATACGTTTCACGTCAGCGATCATGGGCTGCGTGGGCGCGATGTTCGGTGGGCGGCTCGCCTACTGGACACGGCCGTTGATGATTCGAAAGGTTTAGTCGTACAACCACAGAACGGTTCGAGTGAACCGAATCCGAATGACAAGTTCGACGACGAGGACTACCCGGCCTACAGCATGGGCAGTGCAGCGCGAATACTCGACACCACTGCGGCATTTTTGCGAAGCCTTGATGAGGCCAGATTACTGACCCCGCAACGTTCTGAAGGCGGACATCGCCGCTATTCGCGCTACCAGCTGCGGATCGCGGCGCGCGCCCGCGAGCTCGTCGATCAGGGCATGGCATTGGAAGCAGCCTGCCGCATCATCATTCTCGAGGACCAACTCGCCGAGGCCCACGCCCTCAATGCCGCACTGCAGCAGCGCATCGACGACAGCACCGTTGACGAGGATCGGCGAACCTGAACGACGCGCCGGGGTTCTCACCAGCGCTGCGTTGGTGGCGCGCGCCGCACTGGACACCGACTTCCGTACGACCCACGACACCCCGGTCGTGGGCCGCCGCAGCAAAGCCCGCGCCCCGGATGCCGCGCCCACGGTCTGCTTCACCGCCCCAGGGGGTCCGGGCAATTTGAGCGAGGTCGTCGGCCATGGTCATCGCGCCCACGTTGTGGCGATTGGCGGTGTGCACGATCTCGACGAACGCCGCATCGAGGCTGCAGCCGCGCCACGCGACCAGCGCCCCTTCGGCGGTGTCGAGGATCCGCACGCAGTCCCGGCGGGATCGGTTGACCGGGCGGCGAAATCCATTCACATTCACCTCCTCTAGCGTCGGCACCGCGAGCTGGTGCCGAAACCTTTTGGACAACAATAGATATCCTTGTGCCCCAGGTTCCCCTGACGGTGACGCCGGGTGTCATCGGCGTGCGGTGCGCGGTTCCCGGGACCGCAGCCGTGCATTCTCCGAGGCGAGCTCACCATTGGTCGATGCCAGCTCGGCGTTGTGATCCTGCAACGGCAGAATCTGGGCAATGCCGGCGATGTTGACACCGTCGGCGACTAGCTCGGCAATCCGCTGCAGCCGATCGAGGTCGTCGTCGCTGTAGCGGCGGGTACCACCCTCGGTGCGCGCCGGGGTGAGCAGCCCGCGTCGCTCATAGAGCCGCAGCGTCTGTGGATCCATCCCACTGAGCTCGGCGGCAACCGAAATGCCGTACACACCGCGCGCCGATCCCGCCGACGCCTCGCCCACCACAGTTCAACGACCCCTTCTCCTCGAATCGGTCCGGATTCATCCTTGCACAAGGCTGATACCAGTGCTATAAGAAATTTATGGCAGATGACATAGATCATCTGCAGTCGACACGGTGGGTTAGGAGGCAAAGATCATGTTGATGCGTACCGATCCGTTCCGCGACTTCGATCGCCTGGCCCAGCAGGTGCTGGGCACCACGGCCCGCCCGGCGGTGATGCCGATGGACGCCTGGCGAGAAGACGACAAGTTCATCGTCGAGTTCGATCTGCCTGGGGTGGATGTGGATTCGCTCAATCTCGATGTCGAGCGCAACGTGCTCACCGTGCACGCTCAGCGCCCCGAACACGATCCCGACCGGGAGATGGTCTCGGCCGAGCGTGCGCGCGGGGTGTTCAGCCGGCAACTGTTTTTGGGCGAGACCCTGGACACCGACGCGATCGAAGCCAACTATGCCGGTGGGGTGTTGCGGTTGACCATCCCGGTGGCCGAAAAGGCCAAGCCGCGGCGCATCGCGATCACAAGCAACACGGACAAGACCGCCATCAACGCGTGAGGCTCCGGCCCGGCCGGCCGCCGGGCCCGGGGCGCAGCATCCGGGTTAGAGGGGGTGAGTGAGATGACGCTCGACATCCAGTGGGACAGCAGCCTGCTCGAGGAGGCGGCGGCGATCGTGGAGGCCGAAGAGATACGCCTGCGACAGGACGAGGCCCCGTGGGAATGCGAGCCGGCCACCCCACCCGTCGAGGGGACTGCGCCCCGGGCCCGCCCGCCTCGCGTCGGCGCGCTTACCTGCACGCGCCGGCGCCGCGGCCCGCCAATCCCCGACGGTCCCCGCCGGTTGATCACCCGACCGCGGCTTCCTGTGCCAGTGTGGGCGACCCAACGCTCACCTCCCACAACCCCGCGGTCTGGTACTGAAACGCGTTGACGGGCAACGGCGGTGATATCCGGCCGATGTCTCGGCTACGCCATCGACGCCGGTGTCGCCCACACCTGTGAAGAGAGTGCGGCGTCACCGCGAACCGACATCGACGCCGGATGTCCGGTTCGCGCACGCACCGCTACCGCACGTGGCACACCCGACCGTGGCGCGTACACACGGCGTCGTGGCACCCTCATCCCCGACCAGTGCGGGAACCAACCCCGCCCCGCACCGGTCGGGGTGGCTCAAGTCCATTTCCCGCGGTGGCTCCCGGATTCGCCCGAAAGCCCGGGGGTCACCGCCCCACACCTGTGAGGGAGCATCGATGGGGTGCGCCCAGACCGATCCCTACCGGGTGTTGGGCGTGTCGCCGGCGGCCACCCAAGCCGAGATCACCCACGCCTACCGCACCCGGCTACGCGCCCAGCATCCCGACACGCGCCCGGCATCCTCCCCACACACCGCCGATCAACAGCTGCAAGCGCTACTGGCTGCCTATGCTCTGCTGCGCGACCCCGCTCGACGCGCCGACTACGACCGCGCCACCGCCCGTACCACCACACCAGCGCAATCCACCCCCGGCGACCGCTCCACCACAGGCCCTGTGGGGATTCCGGTGACCCACCGGCACACTCCCGCTGCTGCAAACAACCCGGTGCCCCCATTGCAGGCCGGGCCTGTGCGCTATCACCGCTAACCCATTGCGCCAACCGAATACCCACCCACAGGCAGTGGGGAGCCTTCACGATCACCACCTGCAGCAGCGCTGCGGGACCGACGACAACCCCACTGGCAGGGTATTCGCGGTGGCGAACGGTGACGAATCGGCGAAACTGGCCGAAACGCTCGGCGCCGCTGTGGTTTCCAGCGCGGATACAGAGTGGACGAACACCGCCCTGATCAAGGATCCGCAAGGCGCGCCGTTGGTCCTGAGCCAATTCATCCCGCCGCCGGGCTGATCACCGAACGGTGCCGGGTGCGCATGGTCAGCACCGCCGCTGCGATGACGACTTCCGCCAGCGCCAGCAGTGTCGCGGTCGACATCATCGCCGAGGCCTGGGCGGGGGCCGTGACGCCATGGTGATGCATGGGCATCGGGGTGTGCAGCGCGATCATCGCGAGGCTCATCAGCGCGATCGTGCACCAGACGCCCGAGGTGCCACGCCGCCACAGATGACCGGCGCAGTACAGGCAACCGACGATCATCGCCGCGAGCACCGCAGCGGCCACCGGATTGGCAGTGGCGCCGAACATCGCCACATGCAGCCCGGCCGAACTCACGGCCAGAAGCGCACACGTGCGCCGCCCGAGAACACCGCAGGCTTGTGCAGCCGACATGACCACCATCGTCGCAGCAATCGCGGGCGACCGCTGCCGAAACCCGGGTGAGCTGCCAAAACACCGGTGCGTATTCGCCTCTCGCCGTAGCGTCTGCCGTATGACGAACTTCGCAGCCCGTCCCGCCCGGTCGCGACTGGCGATCGGCACATTTTTTCTCGCCGTCGCGCTGACAGCATGTTCGACGAACACCAACTCGACCGAAGCAACGACAAACCCGGACAGCGCCAAGGGCGAATCGGCACCGGGGCGGGTCGTGGTGATCACCACCGGCGGGACCATCGCGACAAGCACCGATGCCAACGGCGTGCGCCGTCCGACGGTCAGTGGATCCGACCTGGCGGCAGGCCTCGACGTCGAGGTCATGGATGTGATGAAGAAGGACAGTTCACAGCTCACCCCGGCCGATTGGGACGTGATCGGGGCGGCGGCCAAGAAGGCGGTGGCCGACGGGGCGTCCGGCGTGGTCATCACCCACGGCACCGACACGATGGAAGACACCGCGATGTGGCTGGACGTCACGTACAACGGGCCGGCGCCCATCGTGCTGACCGGGGCGCAGCGCAGCTCCGACGCCCCGGATGCCGACGGGCCGACCAACCTGCGAGACGCACTCACCGTCGCCTCCAGTCCCACCGCCCGCGATCAGGGCGTGATGATCATGTTCGCCGGGGACGTCTTCCAGGCCTTGGGGACCCACAAGGTGAACACCCAGGATCTCCACGCGTTCGGCGGCACCCCACCGATCGGGTCCGTCGCCGACAACACCTTCACACTGGACCACCCCGCGCAGCGGCCGTTCCTCGGTGAGGTGCCTGCTATCAGCGCCCCGCGCGTCAACGTCGTCGCGGCCTACCCCGGTGACGGCCCCGGCCCCATCGATGCCGCGGTGGCCGCGGGAGCGCGCGGAATCGTCGTGGAGGCACTGGGATCCGGCAACGCGGGCGACGGCGTGGTCGACGCCGTACGCCGCCACGCACCGGCTGGGGTGTCCTTCGGAATCTCCAGCCGTGTCCCGACCGGGGACGTCATCGCCGAATACGGCCCCGGCGACGACATGGTGAAGGCCGGCGCGGTCATGGTCCCCCATCTTCGGCCGAGCCAGGCGCGGGTGCTGATCATGGCGGCACTGGCCACCGGCAAGCCGGTGGCCGAGGTGATCAAGCGGTGGGGCTGAGTTATCCCGGTTGTCCCGGGTCGAGCCCGAGCAGCTTGACACTCTCGTCGCGCATGTCGACCTTGCGGATCTTGCCGGTGACCGTCATCGGGAACTCTTCCACCACATGCACATAACGCGGGATCTTGTAGTGCGCCAGCTTGCCCGACGCGAATGCCCGCACCGCCTCGGCATCCACCGGCGCGCGGCCCGGCTTCATCCGGATCCACGCACAGATCTCCTCCCCGTACTTCGCATCGGGAACCCCGATCACCTGCGCATCGTCGATGTCAGGGTGGGTGTAGAGGAACTCCTCGATCTCGCGCGGGTACACGTTCTCCCCGCCGCGGATCACCATGTCCTTGATCCGGCCGACCACCGTGCAGTAGCCGTCCGCACGCATCACCGCCAGATCCCCGGTGTGCATCCACCCCTCGGAGTCAATGGCTTCGGCGGTCTTGGCCTCCTCATTCCAGTAGCCCAGCATCACCGAATACCCGCGGGTGCAGAACTCTCCGGACTGCCCGCGCTCGACGGTCTCACCGGTATCGGGGTCGACGATCTTGACCTCGAGGTGCGGATGGACCCGGCCGATGGTCGCGGTGCGACGCTCCAGATCGTCGTCGACCAGGGTCTGACACGACACCGGCGACGTCTCGGTCATGCCGTAACAGATGGCCACCTCGGCCATGTGCATGTCGGCCACCACCCGTTTCATCACCTCGACCGGGCACACCGAACCCGCCATGATCCCGGTGCGCAGCGAGGACAGGTCGAAACCGGCGAAGTCGGGATGACCGAGCATCGCGATGAACATCGTCGGCACGCCGTACAGCGCCGTGCACTGCTCGGATTCGACGGTGGCCAGGGTGATTCCAGGATCGAATCCGGGAGCGGGGATCACGATCGCCGCACCATGGGTCAACGCCCCGAGATTGCCCATCACCATGCCGAAGCAGTGATAGAACGGCACCGGGATGCACACCCGGTCACCGCGGTCGAAGTTGATCAGCCCGCCGACGAAGAACCCGTTGTTGAGGATGTTGCGATGGCTCAGCGTCGCTCCCTTGGGGAAACCCGTTGTCCCCGAGGTGTATTGGATATTGATCGGATCCGTGTTGGACAGCTGGGCGATCCGCGCGCGGAACTGCTCCTCGCTCACCTGCTCGGTATGCAGCTGGTCCCAATCCAGAGTGCCCAGAAAGATGATGTCCTTGAGCGCCGGGCAGTCGTCCTGCACCTCGGCGACCATGGTCACATAGTCGGAGGACTTGAACGCGGTGGCCGACACCAGGGTCCGAATGCCGGATTGCTTGAGTACGTAAGCCAGTTCGTGGGTGCGGTAGGCCGGGTTGATGTTGACCAGGATCGCCCCGATCTTGGCCGTCGCGAGCTGTAGCATCACCCACTCGGCGCAGTTGGGTGCCCAGATTCCGACGCGATCGCCCTTGGCCACACCCAGCGCCATCAACCCCCGGGCCACCGCGTCGGCCTCGGCGTCGAGTTCGGCATAGGTCCAGCGCCGTCCGGTGACCACCTCGACCAGCGCTTCGGCGTCCGGCCCGGCCGCCACCATGCGCTCGAAGTTCGCCCCGATGGTCTCTTCGAGCACGGGCACATCGGTAGGGCCGTGATCATAGGACTTCATCGCTGTATTCATTCCACAAGATCCTCGTATCGGTATTCGGTGGAAATCGGTTGGCCCGCTTCGTGAGCCGCATCCTCGCGCTTGCGCAACTCGACGCGGCGGATCTTGCCCGAAACGGTCTTGGGCAGGTCGAAGAACTCGACCCGGCGCACCTTGAGATATGGCGCGAGGTGATCACGAGCGTAAGCCATCACATCTTTTGCCGTCTGCGCGTTGGCTTCCCAGCCCTCTGCCAGCGCGACGTAGGCCTTGGGCACCGCGAGCCGGGTGTCGTCGGGTTGTGGCACCACCGCGGCCTCGACCACCGCCGGATGCTCGATCAGCACGCTTTCCAGCTCGAACGGGGACACCTTGTAGTCGCTGGACTTGAACACATCGTCGGTACGGCCGATGTAGGTGATGTAGCCGTCCTCGTCGCGGCTGGCCACATCGCCCGTGTGGTAGTAACCGCCGGCCATCACGGCCTCATTGCGTTGCGGGTCACCGAGATACCCCGTCATCAGGTTGCGCGGATGCTGTGCCAGGTCCAGACAGATCTCCCCCTCGTCGGCAGGCGTACCGGTGATCGGGTCCACCAGCACCACCGGAACGCCCGGCATCGGACGGCCCATCGAGCCGGGTTTCACCGGCTGACCCGGGGTGTTGCCGACCTGCAGAGTGGTCTCGGTCTGGCCGAACCCGTCGCGGATCGTCAGCCCCCACGCCTTCTCGACCTGGGTGATCACGTCCGGGTTCAACGGCTCACCGGCGCCGAGGATCTCGCGTAGCCCCTCGGGACGCTCCCCCAGGTCAGCCTGGATCAACATGCGCCACACCGTCGGCGGGGCACAGAACGTGTTGACCCCGGCCCGGCGCAACTGGTCCAGCAGCGCCACAGCATCGAAGCGCGCGTAGTTGTAGACGAAGATCGTCGCCTCGGCGATCCACGGTGCGAAGAAACAACTCCAGGCGTGCTTGGCCCAGCCCGGCGAGCTGATTGCCAGGTGCACATCGCCGGGCCTGACCCCGATCCAGGCCATCGTCGTCAGATGTCCGACGGGGTAGCTCACCTGGGAATGCTCGACCAGCTTCGGCTTGCTCGTGGTTCCGGACGTGAAGTAGATGAGCATCGGGTCGTCGACCGTGGTGCACGCGTCGAACCGGCGTGGTTCCTCCGCGTATGCGTCGGCATAGCGGTGCCAGCCGGGCACCGGGGCGCCCACCGCGATCCTCACATAGTCACCGGGCACGTCGGCGAACTTGGCGGTGTCGGCGGGATTGGCGATGACGAACCGCGCGCCGCCGCGGGCGATGCGGTCGGCCAGATCCGCTGGGCCCAGCGCCCCGGTGGTCGGCATGATGACCGCGCCCAGCTTGGCGATGGCCAGCATGGCCTCCCACAACTCGACCTGATTGCCGAGCATCAACAGGACCCGGTCACCCTTGCCCACCCCGAGCCCGTGCAACCAGCCGGCGACACTGTCGGACCGCTGCGCCATCTCGGCAAACGTGACCTGCTGCTCGGAACCGTCCTCCTCGACGATCCACAGCGCTGTGCGGTCGTTGTCCCTGGCGATGGCGTCGAACCAGTCGATCGCCCAGTTGAAAGTGCCGGTGATCTGCGGCCAGGCGAATTCCTCGACGGCCCGCCCGTAGTCCCCGAGGGTGGCAACCAGCTGGTCACGGGCATCGCGGTAGCGACCGGTGTTGCTCGCAGCGACATTCATGACAGTTATGCTCTACGTCACACTCACCCCACCGCTACCCCCGAAAGTGGGTACCTGCAATGCGCCCCTCGCTGCTGCGGCCTCGTGACGCCGACGCGGTGCGCGCCGAGCTGCGCCGAATGGCCGGCGACACCGGCCTGCCGCTGGCCTTCGGCGGGCAGGTACATGAGGACACCCTGCTGCTCAGCGAGTTCTTCGGTACCCGCACCGGGGCGATGCGCGGGCTTGCGGTCCTGCCCCGCGCCGGGTTGGGCGGGGCCAGCGTGGTGTCCCGTCGCCCCATCTCGGTGCCCGACTACCGGCGCGCCTCGACCATCACCCACGACTACGACGCGCCGGTGTTGTCGGAGGGCATCCGCTCGATCCTGGCGGTGCCCGTGGTCGTCGACGGCCAGGCTCGGGCCGTGCTCTACGGCGCGCATCGCACCAGCGCCCCGATCGGCGGCCGCACCGCCGCCGCGATGGTGGCCTCGGCGCAGCGATTGAGCGAAGAACTACGGGTGCGCGACGAGGTGGACCGGCGGATGCGGATGCGCGAGGCGGCCCTGACCACCTTCGCCGACCGGCCGGCCGACACCGAGCAGATCCGCGAGGTGCACGCCGACCTGCGCCGGCTCGCCGGCGACACCCCCGACCTGGCCGGGCCGCTGCGCGAGCTCGCCGACCGGCTGGCAGTGGCACTGCGCGGCGACCCGCCTGCCAGCGCTCCCCTGACGGTCCGCGAGATCGACGTGCTGGCGCAGGTCGCCCTCGGTTGCACCAATGCCGAAGCTGCCCAGCGCCTTTCACTCAAGCCGGAGACGGTGAAGAGCTATCTGCGCAGCGCGGCGGCCAAACTCGGGGCGCGTAACCGCCACGAGGCGGTGTCCAAGGCCCGGCGGCTACGGCAGATTCCCTGACCCGCCGGATCGTCGGAAACACCTGCGTTGAAGATTGCGGTCACCAGGTAGCCACGATCTTCAGCGCAATACTCACCACGGCGCGCCACCCCACGCTGAGAGGATGGCCTACATGACCCTGAGTGACCCGTTGATCAAGCCGTTCCGCATCGCCATCCCCGACGCCGACCTCGAAGACCTCAAACAGCGACTGAACCGGACCCGCTGGCCTGAGGCCGAGTGCGTCGAGGACTGGACCCAGGGCATTCCGCTGGAGTACACGAAGGAACTGGCGGCCTACTGGGCCAACGAGTACGACTGGCGTGCCCGCGAGGCCGCACTGAACCGGTTCGACCACTTCACCACCGAGATCGACGGGCTGGACATCCATTTCATCCATCAGCGATCCGGACGCGAGGACGCGTTCCCGCTGCTGATCACCCACGGCTGGCCGGGATCCATCGTGGAATTCCACAAGGTGATCGAGCCGCTGACCGAGGCCGGATTCGACGTGGTGTGTCCGTCGCTGCCCGGTTACGGGTTCTCCGCCAAGCCCAGCGCGGCGGGGTGGGGCATCGAGAAGATCGCGCAGGCCTGGGACACCCTGATGACGCGGCTGGGCTACGACCGCTATGGCGCCCAGGGCGGTGACTGGGGTGCGGCGGTGACGACGCAGATCGGCCGCAACGTCGGCTCGTGCGTAGGCATTCACGTCAACATGCCGATCGCCCAGCCGCCGGCCGAGGGCATCGGCGAGATGACCGAGGACCTGCAGAAAGCACTGGCCCGCATCGACTATTACCGCAAATGGGATTCGGGTTACATGAAGCAGCAGTCCACCCGGCCGCAGACCGTCGGGTACGGGCTGGTGGACTCCCCCGTCGGTCAGCTCGCTTGGATCGTGGAGAAGTTCTGGTCCTGGATGGACTGCGACGGCAACCCCGAGAATGTGGTGTCCAGAGACGAGATGCTCGACAATGTGATGCTCTACTGGCTCACCGCATCGGCGGCATCGTCGGCCCGGCTGTACTGGGAGAGCCACAACACCTTCGCCGGCGGCGAATATGTCAACCTGCCCACCGGGATCGCATCGTTCCCGCTGGAGATCCTGCGCGCCCCACGTAGCTGGTGCGAGACGGGCTACAACGTCACGCACTTCACCACGATGCCGCGCGGCGGACATTTCGCGGCGTTCGAGCAGCCGGAGTTGTTCGTCGAGGATGTGAAGACCTTCTTCGACACCGTGCGCTGAGGCACTAGCGTCAGGGCATGGACCCATTGGTACATGCCCGTGCCGTGCAAGCCGTGATCTGGGGGATGCCCGCCGTCAACTTCGAACTGCTGCGTGAGGCGGCGGCGGGCCTCGGCGCCACCGACAACCAGGTGGTGTTCTGGTCGAAATTGCTGGACTGGAAGAACCAGACCCTGACCCCCAACCCCGACACCCTGTACTTCTTCCCGTTCTACAACACCCAGGACGGGCCCGTCGTGCTGGAAATCCCACCGGCAGAAGGCGGTTCGATCACCGGTTCAGTCGACAACAGCTGGCAGGAAGCGCTCGAAGACGTCGGACCGGCGGGGGCCGACAAGGGTGACGGCGCCAGGTACCTGATCCTGCCGCCCGGATTCGACGGCGCGATTCCCGACGGCTACATCGTGCTGCCGTCGGCGACGTATACGGGGTTCGGGGCGCTGCGGGCGAACATCGCGTCCAGCGCCGACGCCGACGTCGCCGCGGCTGCCGAGTACGGCAAGCGCATCAAGTGCTATCCGCTGACGCAACCCGGCCAGGGTGCCACGTTCGTCGACGCGTCGGAAACCTTGTACGACAGCACAATTCCCTACAATCTGCGATTCTTCGAACTGCTCGATCAGTTCGTGCAACGCGAGCCGTGGCTGCAGCGGGACCGGGTGATGATTTCGGTGCTGGCCTCGATCGGCATCGAGCAGGGCAAGCTGTTCGAACCGGACGACGAGTTGAAGGAAGTGCTCGAGGCGGCCGCCGCCGAGGCACACGAGTGGTTCGACGCCAACTATCCGCGCTTCTTCACCCCGCCGTACTTCGACGGGACCCACTGGGCCGTGCCCGCCTCACCCGAGGTGGTGCAGGGCATGCAGAACGGTTTCGCCGACCCGACCAGCTATCCCGTCGACGATCGCGGTCTGCTGTACTCGTTCATCTACTTCAGCGCCAAACACCTTGGCCAGGGCCAGTTCTATGTGATGACCATTGCCGACGCCGATGGTGAGGCCTTCGACGGCGCAGCCACCTACCGGTTACGGGTGCCTGCCGATCCACCGGTCTCGCTGTACTGGTCGGCGACGGCGTACGACCGCGCCACCCATGCCTTGATCCGGGATCAGCCGTACGGTAGCCGGTCGTCACACCGGCCCGATCTCGGCGTGAACCCCGACGGTTCCGTCGACGTGTATTTCGGCCCGGTCGCCCCAGAAGGCCGAGAGTCCAACTGGATCCCGACAAACCCGGACGGCCAGTTCGAGGTGTTGTTCCGGCTGTACGGGCCGAAACCAGCCCTGTTCGAAAAGTCCTGGGCACTGCCCGACATCGAAAAGCTGTAGCGGATCATGAAACGCCTGCAGTGGGTGGGCATCATCGTGATCGTCGCGGCGGTGGGGGCCGGCATGCTGTGGCTGTTGTGGCCGCAACCGCGACCCCCGATCGTCGCCGAAGCCACCGCAAGTCCGTACCTGGTGCGGTTGAAAGACGAGCCGCCCAAGGTGGGAGTCAGCCCACTCACCGTCGAGGTCCTGGGTAGCGCAGGCGAAACCCCGACCCCGGATTCAGTGCGGTTCGAACCACGCATGCCGCAAATCGGCCTGAGCGCGCCGGCCGTCGAGGCCACGCCCATCGGTAGAGACGACTACCGCGGCGTCATCGACCTGTCCACGCCGGGACGGTGGGACATCACGGTGCGCATCGGCTCGGGCCCGCAGAGCTACGACGCCGTCCTGCGCGTCACCGCCACGCGATAGCGCCTGTACGAGCAGACGTGAAAGTACCCTATTACCAATGATTTAGGGTACTTTTGCGTCTGCTCGCGGAAGGAAAGTAGGCCGGACGCTCAAGCCAGGGAATCCACCCAGGCCCGATGCAGCGCCGCATACGCCCCGTCGGCCCGGCCGATCAGCTCCGCCGGTGCCCCGTCCTCGATGATGCGGCCATGCTCGAGCACCAGCACCCGGTCGGCGATCTGCACCGTGGAGAGCCGGTGCGCGATCACCAGGGCGGTGCGATCGGCCAGGACGGTTTCCAACGCGCGCTGCACCATTCGCTCGCTCGGGATGTCCAGGGAGGACGTCGCCTCGTCCAGGATCAGCACCGCTGGGTCGGCCAGGAACGCCCGGGCGAAGGCCACCAGCTGACGCTGGCCCGCCGAGAGCCGGCCACCGCGCTTCGCCACGTCGGTGTCATATCCGTCGGGCAGCGCGTCGATGAAGCGGTCCGCACCGACCGCCGCGGCCGCCTCCCGAACCTGCGCGTCGGTGGCCTCGGGACGCCCGAAGCGGATGTTGTCGGCGACGGTCCCGGAGAACATGAAGTTCTCCTGGGTGACCATCACGACATGCCGGCGCAGTTCGGACTGGGCCAGCTCACGCAGGTCCACACCGTCGAGCGTCACCGAACCGGCTGTCGGGTCGTAGAACCGGGCGATCAACTTGGCGATGGTGGTCTTGCCCGCGCCGGTGGTGCCCACCAGCGCCACGGTCTGCCCAGCAGGCACCGCGAGCTCAAGCCCGGGCAACACCGGCCGGCCGGATGCGTACTCGAACTGCACATCGTGAAACCCGATGTCACCCTTGGGCTCCGACGGGGAGACCGGCTGCGCCGGATCCGCGATCGCGGGCTGTTGCGCCAGCACGCCTGCCAGCTTCTCCAACGCCGAGGACGCCGACTGGAAGGTGTTGAAGAACTGCGAGATCTCCTGCATCGGCTCGAAGAACATCCGCAGGTACAGCAGGAACGCGGTCAGCGTGCCGATGGTCATCTCACCGTGCAGCACGCGGTAGCCGCCGTAGAGCAGCACCACACCGGTCGTCAGGTTGCCGACCAGCTTGACCCCGGGCATGAAGACGGCCAGCAGCTTGAAGGTCTTCTCGTTGATGGCACGGTACTCGTCGGCGACGTCGTCGAAGATCTCCTGGTTACGCGGCTCGCGCCGATAGGCCTGCACGGCCTTGATACCCGTCATGGTCTCGACGAACTGCACGATCACCAGGGCCGCGCTCTCACGCACGAGCCGGTAGGTCTTACCCGACTCGTTGCGGAACCACCACACCAGGGCAACCAGGATCGGGAACGCCGCCAGGCACATCAGGCCCAGCCGCCAATCGAGCGCCACCAGCAGAACCGCCGTGCCGAACAACGTCAGCACCGCGGTGATCAGGCTGTCGAAGCCCGTTTCCAGCATGTCCTGGATGGCTTCGACGTCGTTGGTGGACCGGCTGACGACCCGGCCCGACGTGTAGCGATCGTGGAACGCCACATCGAGCCTGCCGAAATGGCGGAACACCCGGCGGCGTAACTCCAGCAGCACCCGCTGGCCGATGCGGCCGGAACGGCGCAGGAAGAACATCCGGCTGACCGCCTGCACGATCACCACCACGCACAGAGTGCCGACGACGAGCATCAGCTCACGGGCCGGGCCGCCCTCGAGAATCGGCGGGATGCCGTGGTCGATGCCGCGCTGCACCAGGATCGGAACCGACAGCCGGGCAGCGTTTTCCACGATGACCACCAGAGCCAGCGCCGCGACCGTCCAACGGTAGGGCCGCAGCAGTGACATGAGGAGCTCACGTGCCTCACGGCGCCGGGGCACGCTTTCGTCGATCGGGAGGTTGGACGTGCCGGAGCTGCCGGCTTGATCGTCGTCATCGGTGACCTGTCCGCGCCACTCGGTAGTCGTCATCGGCGCTGCACCTCCGCACCGAAACGCGGCGGCTCGCCCACTTCGTCGATGACCGTGCGTTCATCGTGCCCGCGCTGCAGCCGGCCCAACTCCTCTTCGTCCTCCCATTCGCAGGCGCGCTCACACGCGTCGTCGAGTTGGTCATCGGCGGCCAGCAGGTAACGGTATTGCGGTACCTGCGCGAGCAATTGGGCGTGGGTACCGATGTGCGTGATGGTGCCCTCCTGCAGCAGCGCCACCGTGTCGGCCAGCAGCACGGTCGATGCGCGGTGCGCGACGATGATGCCCGTCACCCCGCGCAGCACCCGGCCCAGCGCTTCGGTCACGACGGCTTCGGTGTGCACGTCCAGGGCCGACAACGTGTCGTCGAGCACGAGGATCTTGGGTGCGGCCAGGATGGCCCGGGCCAGCGAAAGACGTTGGCGCTGACCACCCGACAAGCTCATGCCCTGCTCGCCGATCCGGGTGTCCAGGCCGAACGGCAGGTCATAGACAAACTGCGCCGCCGCGATCTCGACGGCCTGCGCCAGCTGCTCGTCGGTGGCATCTGCTCGGCCGAGCCGTAGGTTCTCCGCCACCGACATCGAGAACAGCGTCGGATCCTCGAACGCCGTGGCCACGGTCTGCCGCAGCGCCTGCAGGCTCAGCTCGCGGATATCGCGGCCGTCGATCAGGATCTGACCTTCGGTGACGTCATAGAGACGCGAGAACAACGCGGCCAGTACCGATTTGCCCGATCCGGTCGCGCCGACGAGCGCCAGTGTCTGCCCCGGTTCCACCACCGCATCGACATGGCGCAGTGCCCATTCATGATCCCCGTCGGGAAACTTGAAGCCCACATCACGCAGCTCCAGCCGGCCACCGCGCGGCGGCTGCGACACCGGGCCGTCGGCGATATCGACCGGGGCGTCGAAGATCTCGGCGATCCGATTGGCCGCGGTGAACGACTCCTGCGTCATCGACAGCAGAAAGCCCAACGACGCGATGGGCCACACCAGCGACAGCATCATCGTGATGAACGCGACCAGGGTGCCCATCGTGACGTGGCCGTGGCCCGCCGCGTACGCACCGAAACCCAGCACCACGATCAGCGTGAGGTTGGGGATGACCTCAAGCAGCGTCCAGAACTTCGCCGAGACGGTCACCCGCGCGAACTGGGTGTCATAGAGCTGCGTGGCCTGCTCGTCGAACCGGTCGAACACATAATCCTCACGGCCGAACGCCTTGACCACCCGCAGCCCGAGGGCGGCCTCCTCGACATGGGTTGCCACGTGGCCGGTCTGGTCCTGCGCGAGCCGCGACAACCGGGTGTACTCCCGCTCGAAATGCAGCACCGTCAGCGTGATCGGCACGATGGACACCAACACCACCACACCGAGCGGCCAGTACATGGCCAGCAGGATCGACGTCACCACCACGATCTGCAGAGCGTTGAGGATCAGGAACACCAGCCCGAAGGACAGGAACCGGCGGATCGTGGACAGATCGTTCATCACCCGCGACAGCAGTTGCCCCGACTGCCAGCGACTGTGGAAACTCATCGGCAGGATCTGCAGACGGGCGTAGAGATCCTTGCGGATGTCGGCCTCGACGCCCATGGTCGCGCGGGCGACCATCCAGCGCCGGATGAACCACAGCACGGCCTCGGAGATTCCGACCGCGACGGCGGCCGAACCGAGTACCCACAGCCCGTGTTGATCCTGGTGACGGACCGGGCCGTCGATCACGGCCTTGGTCATCAGCGGAATCGCCACCGTGGCAGCCAGGCTGACCACCGCGACCACGACCATGACGATCCAACGGGCCCGGTATGGCAACAGGTAAGGCAACAGCCGCCACAGATCTGAACTGGTCCGGATCCGCTTCGGAGATGGGGCGATCGCGGGTTGGCTCACTGAATCAATCTTCCCATCACGGGCAAGTGAATAACCTCACGCAGCGGGAACCTCCTCGGAGAACTGCGTGTCGTAGAGCTCGGCGTACCGGCCGGCGCGGGCCAGCAGATCGCGGTGGGTGCCGCGTTCGACGATGCGCCCGTCCTCGATGACCAGGATGAGATCGGCGGCCCGGACCGTGGACAACCGGTGGGCGATGACGATCGAGGTGCGGCCGTCCAGTGCCTCGGCCAGGGCCTGTTGCACGGCGGCCTCCGAGGCCGAGTCCAGCGACGCCGTCGCCTCATCGAGCACCACCACCCGGGATCGTCCCAACAGCAGCCGAGCGATGGTCAACCGCTGCCGCTGCCCTCCGGACAGACGGTATCCGCGCTCACCGACAACCGTGTCCAAGCCGTCGGGCATCGCCGCGACCACGTCGTCGAGCCGGGCCCGGCGCAGCGCGTCCCACAATTCGTCCTCGCCGGCCGATGGCGCGGCCAGCAGCAGATTCGACCGGATCGACTCGTGGAACAGGTGCCCGTCCTGGGTCACCATGCCCACGGTGTCCTTGAGCGACGCGAACGTCACGTCGCGCACATCGGTGCCGTTCAGCGTGATGGATCCGGAGTCGACGTCGTAGAGCCGGGCCAGCAGCGACGCGATGGTCGACTTGCCCGCGCCCGACGAACCGACCAGCGCCACCATCTGCCCGGGCTCCGCGGTGAACGAAATGCCGTGCAGCACCTCGTCCCCACCGCGCTCGTCCAGGGCAGCCACCTCCTCCAGCGAGGCCAGCGACACCTTGTCCGCCGACGGATAGGAGAACCGGACCTGGTCGAATTCGATAGCGACAGGCCCGGCCGGCACTCCAATGGCATCGGGTTCCTCGGCGATCAACGGCACCAGATCGAGCACCTCGAAGACCCGCTCGAACGACACCAGCGCACTGGCGATCTCGACCCGTGCATTGGCCAGCGCGGTGAGCGGCGCATACAGCCGGGTCAGCAGCAGCGCCAGCGACACGACCGCACCGGCCTGCAGCTGCCCGCCGATCGCGAGCACCCCGCCCAGCCCGTAGACCAGGGCGAGGGCCAGCGCCGACATCAGGGTCAGCGAGTTCATGAACGTCGACTGCAGCATCGCCGTGCGCACCCCGATGTCACGCACCCGGTCGGCGCGCACCGCGAACTCGTCGGACTCACGTTCCGGGCTGCCGAACAGCTTGACCAGGGTGGCACCCGGGGCGGAGAACCGCTCGGTCATCTGGGTGTTCATCGTGGCGTTATGGGTGGCCGCCTCACGGGACAGCCCGGCCATCCGGGTGCCGATCCGACGCGCGGGCAGCACGAACAACGGCAGTAGGGCCAATGACAGCAGCGTGATCTGCCACGAGATGCTGAGCATCACCACCAGCGTCAGCGTCAGTGTCACCAGGTTCGCGACGATGCCGGAGAGCGTGTCGGAGAACGCGCGCTGCGCCCCGATCACGTCGTTGCCCAACCGGCTAACCAGGGCTCCCGTGCGGGTGCGGGTGAAGAACGCCACCGGCATCCGCTGCACATGGTCGAACACCGCCGTGCGCAGGTCCAGGATCAGGCCCTCACCGATGTTCGACGACAACCACCTGGTCAACAGGGCCACCACGGCCTCGGCGACGGCGATCGCGGCGATGGCGCCGGCCAGCAGCACCACCGTCGACGCCGGGCCGCCTTGCGTGATCACGTCCACCACGCGGCCGGCCAAGACCGGCGTCGTCACCGTCAGCAGCGCACTGACCACACTGATCGCAACAAACCAGCCCAACCTGCGGTGGTGGCGTGCAGCGAACCGCCAGATCCGGGACAACAACCTCCGGTCGGCCAGTGCGCGCAGGTCACCGTCGCGGGCATGCGTCTGCCGATACAGCGCCTGTCTGGCCACCGTTTCCATACTCATGGGCATCACCGTAAAACCTGAACAATTATTGAGGTCAAAGACTTCCCGAGGACTTCCCTGGGTGCCTACGCGATTCACCGTTGCTCATCGGGCAAGATGGCGGGCATGGATAGCGCTACCGGTGGCTCAGCTTCGCCCCGGGTCCTCGTCGTAGACGACGACCCCGACGTGCTCGCCTCGCTGGAACGCGGGCTGCGGCTGTCCGGGTTCACCGTATCGACGGCCGTGGACGGGGCCGAGGCGCTGCGCAGCGCCACCGAGACCCGACCCGACGCGATCGTGCTCGACATCAACATGCCCGTGCTCGACGGCGTGAGCGTGGTGACCGCACTGCGCGCGATGGACAACGACGTCCCCGTCTGCGTCCTTTCGGCCCGCAGCAGCGTCGATGACCGCGTCGCCGGCCTCGAAGCCGGCGCCGATGACTACCTGGTCAAACCGTTCGTGCTGCAAGAGCTGGTCGCCCGGGTCAAGGCCCTGCTGCGGCGGCGCGGCGCCTCGGCCACCTTCTCGTCCGAGACCATCCAGGTCGGCCCGCTCGAGGTCGACATCCCAGGCCGGCGCGCCCGGGTCAACGGTGTGGACGTGGACCTGACCAAACGCGAGTTCGACCTTCTGGCCGTCCTGGCCGAGCACAAGACCGCGGTGCTGTCCCGGGCCCAGTTGCTGGAACTGGTCTGGGGATACGACTTCGCCGCCGACACCAACGTCGTCGACGTGTTCATCGGATACCTACGCCGCAAACTCGAAGCCGGGGGCGCGCCCCGGCTGCTGCACACCGTCCGCGGGGTCGGCTTCGTGCTCAGGACCCAGTAGCCCCGGGTAATCATGAGACCGCTGACCCGGATCTTCCGCCGCACCCCCTCGCTGCGGACCCGGGTCGCGTTCGCCACCGCCATCGGCGCGGCCATCGTCGTCGTCATCGTCGGCACCATCGTGTGGGTCGGCATCACCAACGACCGCAAGGAACGGCTGGACCGGCGTCTCGACGAGGCCGCCGGCTTCGCCATCCCCTTCCTGCCCCGCGGGCTCGGTGAGATCCCCCGCTCCCCCAGCGATCAGGACGCGGTCATCACCGTGCGCCAGGCCGGAAACGTCTCGTCGAACTCGAACGTGGTCCTGCCCGAGCTGCCCGACGGCTACGCCGACACCTACATCGACGGTGTGCGTTGGCGGGTCCGCACCGTGCAGATCCCCGCCCCCGGCCCCATGTGGGTGGCCGTCGGCGCGACCTACGACGCCACCATCGCCGACACCAACAATCTGCATCGCCGGGTGCTCATCATCTGCGTGTTCGCCGTCGGCGCCGCCACCGTGCTGGGCTGGGTGCTGGCCGCATTCGCGGTCCGACCGCTCAAACGGCTGGCCGAGCAGACCCGCGAGATCGAGGCCAGCGACGAGGCTCCCGACGTCGAAGTCCGTGGCGCCAGCGAGGCAGTCGAGATCGCCGACGCCGTCAACGGGATGCTGCAACGCATCTGGAAAGAGCAGGACCGCACCAAGGCCGCGTTGACCTCGGCCCGCGACTTCGCCTCGGTGTCCGCCCACGAGCTGCGCACCCCGCTCACCGCGATGCGCACCAACCTGGAGGTCCTGTCCACCCTCGACCTGGCCGACGACCAGCGCAAGGAAGTGGTCAGCGATGTCATCCGCACCCAGTCACGGATCGAGGCCACCCTCGGCGCCCTGGAACGGCTCGCGCAGGGCGAGCTGACCACCACCGACGATCACGTCACCGTCGACATCACCGAACTGCTCGACCGTGCCGCCCACGACGCCATGCGGGTCTACCCCGACCTCGAGGTGTCGCTGGCGCCGTCGCCCACCGTCATCATCATCGGGCTGCCGACCGGGCTGCGGCTGGCCGTGGACAACGCGATCGCCAACGCCGTCAAGCACGGCGGCGCCACCCGCGTGCAGCTGTCGGCGGTGAGCTCACGCGAGGGTGTGGAGATCGCGGTCGACGACGACGGCGTGGGGGTGCCCGAGGAGGAACGCGAAATGGTGTTCGACCGCTTCTCCCGAGGGTCGACTGCATCGCGGTTGGGTTCCGGTCTCGGACTGGCCCTCGTGGCGCAGCAGGCCGAATTACACGGCGGCACCGCCACTCTGGAATCGAGCCCACTGGGCGGGGCGCGACTGTTGTTACGCCTGCCCGGCCCGCACTAGTTTCCCGCGAGTAGTTTCCCGCGAGCAGACACAAAACTGCCCAAATCCGTTGATTTGGGGCAGTTTTGCGTCTGCTCGGCGAGAGGGTTACTTCTTCTCGCGCTGGGACTTACCGCTGTCCCACCGGTTGAAGCCCGCCTTCTCGGCGGATTCCACGTCGGCGAACCAGATCTCGGCGATGGTCACCGAGTAGGACGGGCTCTCCGGCGAGTGATAGAGCATCGAGTCCTCGTTGCCCTTGATCAGATAACCCGTCGGCGTGCCCGCACCCGAGACCCGGACCGAGCCGGCACCGTACGGCGTCTCCTCGACGACCTTGACGTCGTCATCGGCCGCCTCGTGGGCACCTCCGCCGGAGGCGAACTTGGCCGCCCCTGCCGCACCGGCTGCCGCCGCACCCGCCGCCGCGGCACCGGCGCTGGTGACCCTGGGCAGCTTCGTGGTGGGCTCGTCTCCCGAACCGACCTTGGGCAGCTTGGTCGTCGCGTCATCGGCGACAGCCGTTGCACCAGCGGCAGTTCCGCCGGTGGCCGCGGCCTTGGCAGCGGTGCCCCCACCGGTCGCCCCGGCGTCGGGACGTCGGCCGAGAGCGCCGTACACCGGCACCTCCCGCTTCACCCGACGCAAGGTCAGCGCGAGCGTCAATACCAGCCCGAGCACGAAGGCCAGAGCCATCAACCACCAGTTCACATCGCTCATCGTCATGCTCCAATCTCGCGTGAGCCGGGAAGTTCGGCGAACGCCTCTTCTTCACTGGTGGGCTTGACGGTCACGACCGAGATCAACCAGGCCACCAATGACCCCACCACGAACGCGAGCAGATACCACAACCATTGGATTACGAAGTCCATGTCGAATCTCCCTAGTTGACCGTGATCTCGACGCGGCGGTTCTGCGCCTTGCCTTCGGGGGTGTCATTGCTGGCAATCGGATTCGCCGAACCCGCGCCCGACGACCTCACGTGATCGGCTGCCAGACCCTGCGAAACCAGATAGTCGGCAACAGCTTTCGCGCGGTTACCGCTCAGCGGGACGTTGATGGCGTCATTGCCCGAGCTGTCGGTGTAGCCGGTGACAGCCACCTGCGCGCCCGCACAGGACTTGAGTTTGTCGGCCACCTGCGACAACAACTGCTGCGAGGCCGGCGCCAGAACGAACCCATCGGTGCTGAAGTTGATCGGGGTGCGCAACAGTGCACTCACATCGCCCTGCAGGACTGCGCAGGGTCCGGGCGTACCTCCCTGAGTTCCCGGTGCACCCGGAGCTGCAGGCGCCGGAGGCGCAGGGGCAGCCGGGGCCGCGGCGACCTGAATGTTGTTGACGAGCTTGATGTTCGGCCATGCCGACTTGGCAGCAGCCTCCACCGCGTCGCGCACCTGCGCCGATGGCGCGGTACCGGTCAGGGTCAACGTGTCACCGTCGACGCTGAAGTTGAAATCCGGAATGCCCTCGGCTGCGGCGTCGAACACCTTGCCCAGCGCCGCGACATCGGGGGTACTCACACCCGCGCGCAGATTCAGGTTGTCGATCAGATTGACGTCCGCACCGAACTTTCCGCGCAGCCAGTCCAGTAGCGAGGCCTTGGCATTCGCATCGGGCAGATCACCGGTGAGGGTGAAATCGTTGCCGTTACGCGCGATCGACAACGGTGCGAACGAAAGGTTGGGCAAATTGACGTTGGGCGCGTTGACGTCCGGGGCATTGACGTCCGGAGCGGTCATTGTCGCCGTGGGATTGACATCGGGAAGACTGAGATCGGAGTTCTTGTGTGAGCGGTCGAGCCCGCCCCATCCGATCAGCCCCAGCAACAATGGAACTGCCGCCAGCGCCAACAACCAACCCAACCCGGGTGGTCGCCGATATAACTTGGAGGCTGTTTGCCAGCCTGTGATTGTCCGAGATTCGTCCGAACCCGACATTTGGGAACTCCTGAAGTCGACGAACAGTTATCGATAGCAACGAAACAGGTTGACGTTAGCAGCAAATCGAATTCGATGGTTAGGTTCGGCTAATACTGACCGAACCCACCGCGACGTCAGCGAGTGGCGAGCAGATCGATGACGAAGATCAGCGTCTTTCCCGAAAGCCGATGCCCTGATCCCTCCGGACCGTAGGCCTGGGCCGGCGGAATGACGAGCTGGCGGCGACCACCCACCCGCATCCCGGGAATTCCGTCCTGCCAGCCCTGAATTAGGCCCCGCAACGGAAACTCAATGGATTCTCCACGATTCCATGAGCTGTCGAACTCCTCACCGGAGTCGTATTCGACGCCCACATAGTGCACCTCGACAGTGCCACCGGGCACTGCCTCGGCGCCGTCGCCCACCACCAGATCCTTGATCACCAATTCGGTAGGGGCAGGTCCGTCCGGAAACTCGATCTCAGGTTTTGTACTCACCAGATCAACGGTAGTCGGGCAGACTGGTTGTGTGGCCAAAGATCAGGACATCCTCGCCGAAGTTCACCGGCTCGTTGCCGAAGAGCAGGAGCTCCGGTCGAAACTGCAGCGCCGGGAAATAGACGAATCCGAAGAGCAACAACGACTGAGATCGCTGGAAGTCGCCCTCGACCAGTGTTGGGACCTGCTGCGGCAGCGCCGCGCGCTCCGCGAGACCGGGCAGGATCCCGGGCTGGCCCACCCCCGTGGGGCCGACGAGGTCGAAGGTTACAAGGGCTGACCGGACGGGTATGACGTGACCGAAGGCACGTTGGACGCCGTCATCGTCGGCGGCGGGCACAACGGCTTGGTGGCTGCTGCGTATCTGGCCCGCGCCGGGCGCCGGGTGCAGGTACTCGAACGCAGCGACCACGTCGGTGGGGCGGCAGTGTCGGCGCACGCCTTCGATGGTGTGGATGCGCGGCTCTCGCGGTACTCGTATCTGGTCAGCCTGCTGCCGCAGCGCATCATCACCGATCTGGGTGCCCGGATCCGGTTGTCACGGCGCCGATACTCCTCCTACACACCAGATCCGGTCACGGGCGGGGCCACCGGCCTGCTGATCGGTCCGCAGTCGACGTTCGACGCGATCGGCGCAGCCGACGACGCAGCCGCGTTCGATGCGTTCTACCGCCGCTGCAGGCTGGTCACCACCCGCATCTGGCCGACGCTGCTGCAGCCGCTGCGCACCCGGTCACAGATGCGCGGGGAGGTGCTCAGCGCACAGGACACCGAAAGCGCCGCGGCCTGGCAGGCGCTGATCGAACAGCCCATCGGCGACGCGATCAGCGCCGCGGTATCGCATGATCTGGTGCGCGGCGTGATGGCCACCGACGCCCTGATCGGCACCTTCGCCGCCGTCGACGATCCGTCGCTGATGCAGAACGTGTGCTTCCTCTACCACCTGATCGGAGGCGGCACCGGCGACTGGGATGTACCGGTCGGCGGGATGGGCGCGGTCACCGGGGCTCTGGCCGCCGCCGCGGCCGGCCATGGTGCCGAAATCGTCACCGGCGCAGACGTTTACGCGGTCACCCCGGACGGCGAGGTGTGCTACCGGCACGCTGGATCAGCGCGAAGGGTTCATGCCGAGCGGGTACTGGCCAATGTCACCCCGGCAGTGCTGGCCGAGCTGCTCGGCGAGCCGGCACCCGATACCGCCCCAGGCGCGCAGGTGAAGGTCAACCTGATGCTGCGCCGACTCCCCCGACTCCGCGACGAACGCGTCACGCCCGAGCAGGCATTCGGCGGTACGTTCCACATCAACGAGACGTTCAGCCAACTGGCCGGGGCCTATGCGACCGCCGCCACCGGGCGCGTTCCCGACCCCCTGCCGTGCGAGATCTACTGCCACTCCCTGACCGATCCCAGCATCCTGTCCGAGGACCTGCAGGCCTCGGGTGCGCACACGCTGACGGTCTTCGGTCTGCACACCCCGCATTCACTGACACTGAGGGATCCCGACCGGATGCGGGACCGACTGACCTCGGCGGTGCTCAACTCGCTCAATTCGGTTCTGGCCGAACCGATCCAGGACGTCCTGATGGAGGACGCCGCCGGCCGGCTGTGCATCGAGGCCAAGACGACCGCCGACCTGGAACAAGCCCTGGGAATGACCGCGGGCAACATCTTCCACGGAGCGCTGCGCTGGCCGTTCGTCGAGGAGGAGGCCACGTTGGAGACGCCGGCGCAGCGCTGGGGTGTGGCCACGGCTCACGAGCGGATCCTGTTGTGCGGCTCGGGATCGGTGCGCGGCGGCGCGGTCTCGGGAATCGGCGGGCACAACGCCGCGATGGCGGTCCTCGAAGGCTGACGCATTCCACTCACTTCGCATCGATGAGAACGGCCAAGCCGTCCAGAACGCGGGCCAACCCGAACTCGTAGGCATGCGTGGCGCTGTAGGCGGCGTCGAACGTCTGGCCCGCCACCGTGCCGACCCGCGAGGCCAGCGGATAGCTGTCACCGTCGAACGCGCGCTCCAGTAACGGGCCCGCGCGCTCCCACCACTGCCCGTCACTCATGCCGCTGTCGGCTGCGGCCCGGCCCGAATCGATGGCGATCCGGGCAACCGAGTTCACGAAGCCGAGAACGTACGTCAGGGCGGAATCCATGTCCAGATCGCTGAGTCCGAGACCGTCGAACGCCCCCAGCTCGTGGTCGTACTTCGCGATCATGCCGGGCCCCAGCGGCGGGCGCGTCGTGGGCAGATAGGCCATCCACGGATGGCTGTCGAACATCGCGAGATTTTCCTCGGCGATCATGGAAACCTTTTCCCGCCAGGGTTTCTCATCGAAGTCACGGCGCGGCATCTGCCGGTAGACGGTGTCGAGCATGAGGTCCAGCAGTTCGGCTTTGCCCGGTACATAGGTGTAGGTCGCCATCGGAGTGACCCCGAGTTCCACGGCGACCGCCCGCATGGTGAGCGCTTCGAGACCGTCGGCGTCGGCAATCCGGATGGCAGCGGCGACCACAGCGTCCACCGTGGTGCGTTGCTTCGGGCCGCGGTTGCGGGCGCCCTGACCAGGCTCCCGCCACAGCAGCTCGAGGGTACGCACCGGATCGCCGGCGCTGCTGCGGTCCTTACCTGCACGTTCTCTCATGCCAGCATCCTATCTGTACGATGTACAGTGTACTTTGTATAGAGTGCAGCGAACCTAATGATCCAACGCGAGGAGATTCATGGTCACCATGCCGCAGGCCGCCGAGTTCAGCCCCAGCGCCGCCGATGTCGACTCGGTGCTGGCGTGGTTCGCCCGCTACGACGCCCTTGCCGTGGCCAAGAACATCGATGCAATGGCCGACGAGGCGATGTTTCCGCTCAACGAAGTCACCGACGGCAGCGCGGAGTCCGTGGACCGCGCCGGCTTCATCGCCCAGATGACCGAGCAGTTGAGCACCGGCACCGATTTCGCCATGGAGTCCACCCGCACGCCGCATTTCATCAACGAGAACCTGGTGTTCGTCGTCACCGACGCGACATTCACCGCCGACGGGTTCAGCCGGCAGGTGCGCTACGGCGATCTGCTGGTCAAGTGCGGCGGCGATTGGAAGTTCCAGACCATGGTGCAGGGCGGGTGGGGCGAGAGCTGACCCGGATCGCAGCTAAGGTGCGCTGACCTTGCACAGAATCGCCCGCAAGGCTTCGAGATCCTCGACGTCGAGCGCAGCCAGCGCGTCCGGCGCCGGGTCCTCGACGCGGTCGATGCGCGCCAGCAGCGCCCGCCCGGCCTCGGTCAACGAGACCAGCTTGGATCGCCGGTTGGCGGGGTCGATCTCGCGCACGACGAGCCCGAGCTCCTCCAGGTCGTTGACCGCGACCGTGGCGGCCGGGGCGTCGACAGTAGCGGCGTAGGCCAGCTGCTTGACGGACAACGGTTGGCGCGCCAGCCGTTTCAGGACGCGGACCCGGCTGAACGGCAATCCGGTCTGTTCGATCACCGCCCGCCTCCAGCGGTCGCGGTGATCGAACACCAACGCGGTCAGACCACGCCATACCTCGTCGGCCAACTCCGCCTGCCGATCACCGGACATGACTCACCTCCGGGGCATGGTGCTGACCGATCAGGGGCGCCAGCTTCTGCGCCGACCGCAGTGCCCACGGCGTGGTGGAGATGACACCCAGCACGAAGATCATTAATCCCAGTGCGGCACAGACGAACCACAGCGGGCGCGCAGCCGCGGCGAAATCCACCCCCGTGTCCGCCAGCGCCGCACCGGCCACCGAACCACACAGCGCCACACCGACACTCACACCGACCTGACGGCTGGTGGAGGCCACCGCCGAGGCCGCACCGGCGCGGTCCAACGGCATCCCGCTGACCGCTGTGGTGGTGATCGGCGCGTTGACCATCGAGAAGCCGATGCCGAACACCGCGAACATGACCAGCAGCTGCCACACCGGAGTCTCACCGGTCAGCCGGGTCAACAGGAGGGTGGCCAGGGTGATCGTGGCTCCCGCCACCAGCAGCGAGGGCCGGCTGCCGTACCGGCCGACCAGGCGGCCCGACAGCGGCGAGAAGATCAGCGCGCCGATGGCGACCGGCAGATAGATCAGGCCGGTGTGCATCGCGGAGTAGCCCCGGTCCGTCTGCAGGTACAGCGACATCATGAACAGGAACGCACCGTAGGCAGCGAAGGCACAGACCGCGATCAGCGTGGCCGAGGCAAACGGCACGCTGCGGAAGAAGCGCAGATCGATGAACGGGTCCCGGCGGCGCGACTCGTAGCGCAGGAACGCCACCAGCGCCAGCAATGCGATCGCCGCGACGGCCAACGTGCGTGGGTCGGTCCAGCCGAACCCGGGCCCTTCGATGAGCACGAACACGACGCCGAACAGGAACGCCACCCCGAGCGCCTGGCCGACCGGGTCGAGATCCCGCATGGTCGCCGACTTCGACTCGGGCACGAAGACCGCGGTGAGCAGGACGGCCAGGGCGCAGATCGGCAGGTTGATCCAGAACACCGCGCGCCAGTCGACGTACTCGATCAGCGCCCCGCCCACGATCGGGCCGAGTGCCATCGAGATGCCGACCACACCGCCCCAGACCCCGATGGCCCGGGCGCGCTCGACCCGGCCGGTGAACACCTGGGTGATGATCGACATCGCCACCGGGTTGAGCATCGAACCGCCGATGGCCTGGAGCAAGCGGGCCGCGATGAGGGTTTCGATGTTGGGCGCGAGGCTGCACAGCAGCGAGGCCACCGCGAAGATCGTCAGGCCCGACTGGAATGTCCGTCTGCGGCCGAACCGGTCCCCGGTGGCGCCCGACAGCAACAGCAGCGAGGCCAGCACCAGCGTGTAGACGTCGACGATCCACTGCAGCTGCGACGGCGACGCACCCAGATCGTCGCGGATGCTCGGGAGCGCGACGTTGACGATGGTGGCATCCATCGACACGATCAGCAGGCTCAGGCAGCACGAGACGAGGATGATCGCCTTGCGCCGCGCGCTCAGCATGCCAACGGTTGCATTCACACAACCATTGTGAAACTACAACTATCTGTCAGGCAAGTCGAAATCGCTCCACCGCGTCACGGCCGCCGATCCCACCATCGGAGACCCACCAGTCGAACATCAAGCTGACGATGATGAACGGTGTTGTCCGACACGAGAAATAGCCTTGCCCGGCCCAGGACAATGGGACTGTGAACGAACGGAACTCCCGCGTCGCCGACGCGGTGGTCGCTGCCGGAATCGAACCGGCCATCAGAATCCTCGACGCCGACGCCAAGACCGCCGCTGCGGCAGCCGAACAGCTGGGATGCGAAGTCGGGGCGATCGCCAACAGCCTGGTCTTCGAATGCGACGGTGAGCCGCTGCTGGTGATGGCCAGCGGCGCCGCCCGCGTCGACACCGGCGTCGTTGCGAGTCATCTCGGGGCCAAACACCTCCGCAAGGCCGACCCGAAACTCGTCCGCAGTGCAACCGGACAGATCATCGGCGGGGTCGCGCCAGTCGGGCACCCCGAACCGCTGCGCACCGTCATCGACCAGACACTGGCGTCCTACCCGGTCATCTGGACCGCGGCGGGCACCGCCGATTCGGTGATGCCGCTGACCTACGCGCAACTACTGGCGCTCACCGGGGGCCTCGCGCTGCCGGTGCGCTGATAAGGATTGCCGATCAGACGTAAAACTGCCCCTTTTCGCGTGAAAAGGGGCAGTTTTGCGTCTGCTCGCGGAACGAAACTCAGCGCTTGTTGATGTCTACGTAGCCGCGCTCGGTGTAGCCGGTGTAGATCTGGCGCGGACGGCCGATCTTGTTGGGCTCCGAGTGCATCTCACGCCAGTGCGCGATCCAGCCCGGCAACCGGCCCAGCGCGAACAGCACGGTGAACATGCGGGTCGGGAAGCCCATGGCCCGGTAGATCACGCCGGTGTAGTAATCGACGTTCGGGTACAGCTTGCGCTCGATGAAGAAGTCATCGGTCAACGCGATCTCTTCGAGCTGCTTGGCGATGTCGAGCAGCTCGTCGTCGCCGCCCAGCTTGCCCAGGATCTTGTCGGCCTGCTCCTTGACGATGCGCGCCCGCGGATCGTAGTTCTTGTACACGCGGTGACCGAAGCCCATCAGCTTCACGCCGTCTTCGCGGTTCTTGACCTTCTTGACGAAGGTCTGCACATCGTCGTCGCCGGTGCGGATCTTCTCCAGCATCTCCAGCACGGCCTGGTTGGCGCCGCCGTGCAGCGGCCCCCACAGCGCGTTGATACCACCGGAGATCGAGGTGAACAGGTTGGCCTGCGACGAGCCCACCAGACGCACCGTCGAGGTCGAACAGTTCTGCTCGTGATCGGCGTGCAGGATCAACAGCATGTCCAGCGCGCGGACGATCTCGGGATCGACCTCATACGGCTCGGCCGGGAAGCCGAACGTCATCCGCAGGAAGTTCTCCACCAGCGTCAACGAGTTGTCCGGGTACAGGAACGGCTGCCCCTCGGACTTCTTGTAGGCGTAGGCGGCGATGGTCGGCAACTTGGCCAGCAAGCGGATGGTCGACAGCTCGACCTGCTTCTTGTCCAGCGGATCCAGCGAATCCTGGTAGTAGGCGCTCAACGCGTTCACCGCACTCGACAGCACCGGCATCGGATGCGCATTGCGCGGGAAACCGTCGAAGAACCGCTTCAGATCCTCGTGCAGCAGGGTGTGCCGCTGGATCTGGGTGGTGAACGACTCCAGCTGCTCGGCCGTCGGCAACTCACCGTAGATCAGCAGGTAGCTGACCTCGATGAACGTGGAGTTCTCGGCCAGCTGCTCGATCGGGATACCCCGGTACCGCAGGATGCCGGCATCACCGTCGATGTAGGTGATCGCCGACTTGGTCGACGCGGTGTTGACGAAGCCACCATCGAACGTGGTGTAGCCGGTCTTGGCCAGCAACGGGCCCAGCGCGATGCCGTCACTGCCCTCGGTGGCATGGACGATATCGAGATCAATCTCGCCACCGGGGTACTTGAGAGTGGCAAGCTCCTGCCCACTCGACGGGTTTTCGGCCACGGGAATCCCTTCATCCTCGTTAGGAAGTCGTTGGGAACCAACTAACTGCTCTACAAAAGGTAGTCGCAATCGATCCGCGCTGCCCGCGGGGGGTTACCAACGGGTCACCACCGACCGCCGGGCGCCTAGCCACAGGCCCGGTCTACAGCGCCCCGATTTGCCAGAGAGCCCAGCTCAGCGACCATTCCAAATTGACGCACCGACGCCCGTGGCCGCCCACTTATACTGCTCACGGCAACCCCGTGCGCGATACCGACGTGGTGCCGCACACAGGCAAGGAGGGGGCCGTGGCCGATTGGTCCGGGGGCCAGTTCGGCGTCGGCGGGCAGTCGCCCGCGCCAGGTTGGCCAACGACGAATCCCGGTTTTTCGCCCGCTCCGTCACCCCATTTCCCCGACTATCCACTGGCAACACCGCCACCGGTCTTCGGGGCGCCGGCAGGAGCGCCCCCGCCCAAGCGCCGCAAGGGCATGGTCATCGGCCTGGTGGTGGCTGCGGTGGTGACGGTGCTCGCGTTGCTGGCGGCGCTGGCCGTCGTGATCACCCGCTCGGATTCGGGCGGCAGCGGCCCAGGCGGCGAAAGCGCACAAGCCGCGGTGGTGGCATATCTGGAAGCACTGGCCCGCGGTGATGCGGCCACCGCCCTGTCATACAGCAAGTCCCAGCCGGTCTCCACCGAACTGCTCACCGACGACATCCTCGGCCGGCAGATCGCGAAGTGGCCGATCACCGGCATCCGCGTGCTCGACACCACCCACAACAACTACGTGTCCCAGGTGCATGTCACGGCCAAGTTCGGCGACGAGGTGTCCGAGGCCAAACTCCTGGTGGAAAACCAGGACGGCTGGAAACTCACCAACGCCTTCATCAAGATCGACAAGTCCCAGATCGGACAGAAGGACGCCGAAACGCTCACCGTGTTCGGCAAACCCATCGATCAACCGCGCTATGTGTTCCCCGGTTGGGTCGACGTGGGAAGCAGCAGCCCGTACCTCAGCGTCACGTCGAAACCGATGGTGCTGCCGCAATTGGCCGCCGGAGCATCGGTGATGTCGATGAGTTTCAAGCTCAGCGACGCCGGGGAGCAAACCATCCGCACCGCGATAGCGGAGTCGTTCACGGCATGCACCAATTCCAACCTGATCAGGCCACCGAACTGCCCAGTTCGGGTCAACGCCCCGAATTACGTTGACGGCACAGCGCAATGGGGCCCGATCGAGGGCGCCGAGACGTTCAAGATCATTCCACTGACCAGCGCGATGACGGCCTCTCTGGTCGGCACACTCACCGCGACGATCACGGCGCAGCAAACCAACGGCCTCACCCCGACGAACACCGTGACGGTGTTGGTATCCGGGACCGCGGACCTGTCGACAAGCCCACCCAAGCTGACCTGGAACTAAAGACCTGCACGAGCGCGGAGGACACCGATGACATACCCACCACAGCCACCGCCGGAGTGGAACCAGCCCTCGGGCAGTCCATTTGGCTCCAACGACCCGTTCGGACAGACCCCGCAGTGGCCGAACTACGGCCAGCCGCCGACGTTTTCGGGGTACGGAGAGGCCCCGCCTACCGACTTCAAGCCACCCAATCGGAACAACACCGGTTGGATCCTCGGCACGATCGCGGGAGTGGTCATCATCGCGCTCCTGCTCGGTGGTCTGCTGTGGAAGCTGAACTACGGCGACAAGAACGACACCAAGAACACCGCCGATTCCACCACCACGACCTCGTCGGTGACCAAGGCGCCGCCGAGCACCACGGCTGCTCCCACCTCGACGGCACCGGCCGCCCCGCCGAAAGCGGCACCCGCAAGCTGTGAGGGCCGCACCGCCGCTCCCGGCCCCCAGACCCCGGCCGGCTGGTCGACGGTGACCACTCCTCGGGGGCTCGCCTATGACGTGCCCCCAGACTGGACCGTCGAGGGATGTACCACCGTTGTCGGCTGGGAAAAACCTTGTCCCGATGGACCGTTCGGCTACTGCCCGGTGCGGGTGCTGAAAGGCGCGGCCACCATGCCCAGCAGGGCGTGCCCGAAGAGCAGCAGTGCCCTCAGCGGAACCACGGTGGTCACGGATCTCACGGACGTCACTGAATCCGCGACGCTGGAGGCAAAGTTCGCGACCAAGATCTTCACCTCGGACAAGGGTGCGGTGCCGTCGGTCTCACTCGGAGCACCACGCAACCTCACCGTCTCCGGAGCGCCCGCAGCCCAGGTCGTCGCGACCGTGACCGGCATCCAAGACAACTGCGCCGGCAACTCGGCACTCTATTCGGTGGTGTCCACCACCGTGCCGGGTCAGTCCGGCACCGTGAACTTCATCGTCGACCTGGAGCAGGGCGCTGACGGCGCGGTCGATCCGGGCGTGATCGACCAGATCGTGGGAACGCTGCGCCGGATCGACTAGGACCGGTTATCCCGGTATCCGCGAGAGGATCTCAGCGGCGACCGCTTCCGCGCGGCCGCCCGGGTCCGGGCTCATGAAGACCACGTCGATTACGACGTTCGACTTGGCCACCACAGCACGCGCAGCGTGCTGACCTACCAACTTCCCGTCCATCACCGCGCTGCTCACCAGCACGATCGACGAGTTGGTCGCCGAACGGGCCACCGCACCGACGTCGTAGGCGACCGGCCCGGCGGGCGTTGTGTGCGTGACAGTTCCGCGACATCCCTGCCACACCTTCTCGATCGCGTCGACCTGTCGATTCGCCGCAGACGCATCGGCGTACAGCGTCGCTCGTTCATCGAGGATGCCCCGTACCAACATCGTCTTCACATCCACGCTGCCGAAAGATCGATCGTGTGTCGCGGTGTAACCACTGTTCGCGAAAATATCGGGGCTTCCGGAAGCTATGACCGGGAAACATTCCGGTGGTGCGGATATCGATTCGGCAGCAGTTCTCAATGCGGTCAAGTCGAACGTGCTGTATCCGTCGTTCAAACCGACGAGCCGGATGGAATCGTCGAGATTGAGCAGCAGACCGGGCAGCTGCGCTTCGGTGACCAGGGGCAGCGGCGGGGGCTCCGGCGTCGTCATCGTGGTCGTTGTCGTGGTCACGGGACTGGGTGACGCCGTCGGCGCAGTTGACTTGGCCTCCGTCGTCGTGGTGCTCGACGAACTCGGAATCACCGCCCAGATCACCAGCGCCGCAACGGCAACCACGATCAAGGTGTACGACAGGCTCAGCCCCACCAGGGCACGATCCCGACCCCGCTGCCCGGTGCGCTTGATCTGCGACAGACCCAGATGGCCCAGCACCGCACCCACCGGCGCGAACAGGAATGCGAACACCACCGACAGCGTCGCCAACGTATTCGCCTCGTCATTGGGCGGCGACGGCGGCGAACCTGCCGGGACGACCGGCGGCGCCAGATACGGCGGCTGACCCGACGAGAACTGCTGACTCGACGGATACTGCCCAAACGGGGTGTCACCAAATGGCGAACCGCCGAACGGATCCTGCGGACCCCCAAAACCACCCTGCGTCATATCAACCCGGAATTCTGTCGAAGATTCGTTTGACCACGGTGACCGCCTCATCGGTCAGTCCCAGCCCCATGATGTGCAAATCCACGAGAACGTTGGCCTTGACGCCGATTGCACGCAGCATCCACACTTCCGATCCCTGATTGCTGCTGCGCAACGCGATGATTCCGTCTTTCTTGTCCTCCGGGCCACCTAGCACGAAGTTCGTGGAACGGCCGTCTTCGACCGTCCACTTCAACGCCTTGCCGGCGCACCCACGCCACAGTTCGACGTAGTGGGCGAGCGCGCGTTGCGCCGTCGCGCCATCAGCGAACATCGCCACCCCTTCGTACGCCTCCATATCGAAGCCGTCGAACTGTGCGACTCCCGCGGTCTTGACGTAACCGCTGTTCTCGAACGGCAGTGGTGTGAACATGCTGAACGAACTGGCACATTCGACCGGACTGTACGTATGGGTAGCAGGCAGGCCGACATCCATGTTCTTCTCCTCGGCGACCAACTCCGGGTTCTTCGTGATCTCCTGCATCTCGGCCGGGCTCGGGAGTAAGCCCGCCAATTGAGCCTCGGTGACCAGCGGCGGTGGCGCCGGTGTCGTCGTCGTCGTTGTCGTTGTAGTGACGGGAGCCGTGGTCCTCTTTGTCGTCTCGGCTGTCGTGGTAGTCGAAGAACTCGGCATCACCGCCCAGATCACCAGCGCCGCAACGGCAACCACGATCAACGCGTATGACAGGCTCAACCCCACCAGCGCGCGGTCACGACCCCGCTGGCCGGTGCGCTTGATCTGCGACAGTCCCAGATGACCCAACACCGCGCCCGCCGGGGCGAACACGAACGCGAACACCACCGACAACGTCGCCAACGTATTGGCCTCGTCATTCGGCGGCGGACCCGCCGGGACCATCGGCGGACCTCCGTACGGGGGCTGCCCCGGGGGCGGATACTGGCCAAACGGATTCTGTCCGAACGGGTTGCCCCCGAACGGATCTTGAGTGGTCACCTACAACACCCCGAAGCTCGAGGTGACCCACCGGATCGGGTCGGCGCACCGGAACGGCGCGATCCCCCGGGAATGCAGCTTGTTGCCGCTGGGCGGCTGCCCGAGCGCAGACACCACAAAATAGCGGTGCGGCAACACTATTCCCGTCGACGGATTCTCCACCGCGGCCACGATCGCGCCGCCGTGCAGCCGGGTCAGCAGGCTCCGGACCTCTTCATGCAACAGTTGTCCGCCGAGCTCGTCATAGCGCGGTGAATCGGAGGTATCGCGAAGATACGCCGCGCCGGTGTTGGACATGATCATGCTCCACTCGGAGCCCTCGACATTCCGCAATGTCCGCAGCGCATCGAACTTCGACAGGATCACCGCAAGCTTCGGCTGCCCCTGCCCCACCGCCATCAACAGGTTGTTCAGCACCGACCGGGGATCGCCGCCGCTGAACTGCTGCGCCGGCAACAGGTCTCGCAACTGATCACGGATCGTCTGGACCCGCAGAGGATCGAACATGAAGAACACCGCGTCGGCGTTGGCGAAGAACCGGAACGGCGGCGTGTGCAGGTCGCCGGATTCCATGTCCTCCCCGGCCACATCGCGCAGCACCAGGAACCGCCGAATCCCGTGCCAGCCGCCGATCGAGAACACCAGCGGCTCCCGCTGACTCGATGCCTGGGTGTGCATCGTCGGCGTCGGAGGGATCAACCCCCGCTGCACGAAAAGCGGGGTCTCGTAATTCGCCTCGTAGGCCTGTGCTGTGGCCCGGCTGACGGGTTCCATTGACACCCCGAGCCGTTCGCACAGCAGCTCCAGCTGTTTGACCAGAACCGCTATGTAGAGGCTCTTGCCGGTGGCGCGAGCCCCCGCCATCGCGATGCAGATCGCATGCCCGTGCCGCCACCCCTCGGGCAGCGTGTAGTGGCACACCGTGCAGATCTCGACCGCCGGCCCTTGCAATGCGCGGCTGGCGTCCGCTGTCGTCGGTGGCGGACCGCCGTGGCCCTGATTGGTCCAGGTGTAGAGCGGACCGCACTCGGCGGGCGCGCCGAGAAAGGCCGACGCCACGTCATCACGGTAGCGAGGCGCGCCCGGCTGCGGAATCAACGTCCACAGGAAGTGGTTCGGATTCAGCACCGAGAAGCAGCGCGGGCATTTCGTCACTTCAGCGCCCGCACCAACGCCGCTGTGATCCGGTCCAGCACCGGCGGATGCGCCAGCAGCTCGGCCCCGGCCTCGTTACCCGAGCGGGGCGATGGCAGCCGCGCACCGTCCGCGTCGAGGCGCCGGTCGTTGGACAGCGCCAGTACCGGAAACTGCTGTCGCACAGCAAGAGTGGGGAAGTCGGAACAGATGACGGTGCGCGCCGAGCCGGCAGGCAACCGCGACCACCGGGCACCCGCCGACCATCGAGGTTCGGCCTCGCGCAGGGCCTCCACCAAAGCGGCGGCATCGCCGGCCGGTACCGGGGTCACCTCGGCGCCGACCAACACCGCCGATACGTCCCGTAGCCCGAGCGCATCGGCCACCCCGACCACGATGTCGGCCGCCGCGAACGTACTGCCGTCGGCGAACCATCGCCGCATCGACGCCGACGTGTCGAGAGCCAGCACCACCGAGCCGCCGGAGTTCCCCGGGCCCCGGCCGGTGACCTTGCGTGCAGACGTCCGGGCCGCGGATGCCAACGGGCTCATCGGCGTATCGGCCACCGCGCTCACGGCCACCTCGATCTGGGTGCCGTTCGGGGTGAGCGCAGCGAAGGTGACGACCGTGTCGCCGCCGACATCGACAGGATCGAACATCACCTGCACCGGGTCGACATCACCGGGGTTGTCATGTGCGATCGCCAGGTGGATGAGCGTGCCGGAATTGAATCGGTCCGCGCCGACCGGGCGCACCACGATCGTGACCGGCCCGGTCAGGCTCGGCAGCACCGCCTGGTGAGCCGTCGAACGCACCACCGGCTGGTCCGGCCCACCCTGCACTTCCAGCGCGGCACCTCCGACCGCGCCGGTAATCGACACTGTTAGTGCCTGATTCGGAATCTGGACACGCTGGTTGCGTGCACCCACTACATAGATCGGCATCAGCGGCTCCCCCGCAGTCGGGCTGCCAGCGACGGTTGTGCATCAGCGCGGCGCGTCAACAGCCTGCTCACCATTTTTCGGTATCGGCGCAGCGCGCCGTCGGACATGTCTCCGGACATCTGCGCCATCAGCGCCGCCACCCCTTCGACCTCGTGGTCGTCATTCTGCAGCGGTGCTGCCACCTGCTCGGCCAGTTGCGCCAGCACCGCCTCGACACCGCTGACCGGAATCTCGGTGTCCTCGGCAGCCACGGTGTGCAGCAGGCTGACGGCCAGCACCACGTGCGGCGCGATCTCGTATCCGTCCACCAGCGGGAGCACTCGGCGTACCGCGTCGGCGGCGAGGTCCGGATCGGCAGCCAGCGTGTGGCAGCTGTCCGGGAAGGGCTGGCCGGCAATGGTTCCCAACACCGCGAAGGTCAGCAGACCAGCCAGGAAATCACGGTGTACCTCACCCGGCCGGGCCGTGGTCAGTGTCTGCTCCCAGAACGGGAGGTAGGCCCGCTGATGGGTGTCCACATAGCGCTGCTGCATCCACTGCTGCGGGGTGATGTGCCGGACCGCGGCATGCGCGACGGCAGCACTGTCGTCATTGCCGTCGATCACCTTGGCGGCCAACTGGTTCAGCTCGGGAGAGTCGGGGGCACCCAGCAGCGTGCGGACCGCCGCTGCGCCGGGCAGTGCGCCGTCGCCCACGACGGCCAGCAGATCTGCTGGATCCCAGACGGTGTCGCCCGCCACCTGGACGAACCGGGGCGAGCCCGACACACCCAGCCACCAGAGCTCGGCCACACGATCACCCGGGGCGGACGGGCCACGCCGCACCGCACGCACTCCGCGCACCGCCGCGCGGGTCCAGCCCAAATCCCACGGCTGCGCCCGGGAAAGCTCTGCGGCGGTGGGAAAATCGACTCCCTCGACCAGCCAGTCCAGCAGGCCGTCGCCGATGGCCCCGGCCGCCACGTCGCCGCCCGAGGTGCGAAGCAGCGCGGCGGCCAATGTCAGCTTGCCCTCGGCGCCGAGGCGTCGGGTCAGGTCGGCGGCGCGCGACGGATCATCGAGCTGCGCCACCACGTCACCACGCAACGCCGGCACCAGCCGGTCGTCCCGCACACCGGCCCGCAGCAGCATGTCCACCACTTTCAGCACGCGCTCGGGTCCGGTGTCGCGGGCCCGCTGCAGCGCCTGCCCGATCGCCCCCTGCACCTCGACCGGCGTCACCTTTCCGTGAAACACCCTCGGCCCCAGCGGAATCGGTCCGGGCTGCGCCAGCCAGGCGTCGTCACCGAGCGCCCGGCACAGATAGCTGACGTCGGCGAAGTCTGCGGCGGCACCACCTGCGAGGTTCTGCACCGCCTGCCAGGCCTCGGCGGTCGTCGTGCCCACCACCTCGCCCAGGACCCCGGCGATGGTCCGGGCCGCGGCAGATCCCGCGGGCACCCCCGGCGGCGAATACGTGGTGATGACGTCGTGTGCCTCGTCGATCGCGTCGGCGAACTCCGCGTTGGCCGTCACCGCCATCGCCATCGGCCACGCCGGATGCAATCCGGCATCGGACACCTCCGCGGCGAACCGGTCGATGTCGTCGAGCAGGGTCCGCGCCGACGCCGGATCCAGCAACACAACCTGTGCCATGGCCGACCACGGGGTGACCTCGATGGTCTGCCCGGCCGCGGTGCGGTGCGGCTCCCCGCCCAGTTCACCCAGCGAGATCAGCTCGGTCTCCCCGATACCGACGACTCCCGGCGGAACCGCGCCCAGGTCCCCGATCGGCACCGCGGTCAGATGCTGGCCGCTCTGCAGCGCCAGGGCCAGCTGATCGGCTCGGTCGAAGGTGGAGAAACTCAAGTCCGCTGCGGTCCCCGACGACATCAGGAAGCTGACCAACCCGATCCACTGCGCGGCCGATTCGGGTGACTCAGCCCCGAACACCACCGCCGGACCACCGGCGAGCGCGGCGACGACGGCATCCAGCAGCCCGAACAAGGTGGTCAGGCGCCACGTGGCCGGATCGAGCGCGAACGCGATCACGCTGTCCTTCGTCACCACCGCACCCGGCTCCGGGGCGCGCGGCGGCAGGACCGCGCGGGAAACCGCCGCAGGTCCGTACGGCCGCAGCCATTGGGCCGACCGCCACCATTCGATCGGCCGGCGCGCGGCATCGGGGTGACGGTCCAGCAACACGTGCGCGAACACGTTGCCCGGCCGGCCGGTGCTGTCGGACCCGGCCGGAATCGAATGCCAGTAGCCGACCGCGCCGCTGTCTAGCGGGCGGTAGGCCAGCCGGCGCGGACCGCTCTCCAACTGCTCGGGTGTCGGGTACGCGGGTAACGGCTCCACCGGATGGAACACCGTGCGCACACCGGCGATCAACTGCTGTGTCTCGTCGGCGGTCAACGCTCCGGTGGACTCCTTGACCTGCCAGCCCCCGGCGGACCCGACCTTGTCGAACGACGTGTAGGCCAACTGGCCGTAGCGAGTGGTCATCGCGCCGGCGGGGTGAGTCGCAGGGTCTCCACCGGCGGGTCGAGCAGAGCGATGACGCGGAGCCGCGCGGGCGTGGGGGTGTTCACGAACAACCTGATCCATCCTTGCAAGCCACGCACGTCAGCGGCCCACAGCTCGCCCGTGCCGGTCGTCGTGAGAGCTGTCCAGCGCAACTCCTTGGAGGGCCGGTCGCCGATCTGGCCCTGCTCGGTGAGCGGCGCCACGTCGACGGCCTGGCCGTCATGTACGCCGAGCGGAATCCGCTGCGGATTGTTGACCAACACGAAAGCCGGAGATCCCGGCAGGTCATGTTCGGAGCGCATCGCGATCGTGGCGGAAACCGGAAAACCGTTGGGGTCACGGACAACCTGCACGGCGTACTGCAGCCGGAGCAGCCCGGCGTACTCGGTGCTGGTGACCGTGCCGGTGACACGCCGGCCGCCGGAGAACGCCACCGGTGCCAGGTGCAGCGAGCAGCCGCCCACAGGCAGTTGCCCGGTCAACTGCATGCCGCCGTACTTCTCGTACTCCTGTAGCGAGATCTCGAACGACTTGCCGGTGAGCCCGTCACGCGGATCGTGGCCCTTGGGAGCCAGGTACATCACGACGCCGGCGGCGCCGTCAGGCCAGTCGAAGGTCAGCACCTGTTTGTTGCAGTACTCGGCCAGCTCGATGTCGGTGATGGTGCCGGTGCGCACCGAGGACAGCGTCTTGCCCAGCAGTGCACGCCCGCCGAGCAACGTCACCGGGGTCAGGTAGGCACGGCTCCAGTCGGCCGGCCACGACACCGCGACCAACACCGACTCCGGCCTGCCGTCCGGGGTGTGCCGCGTGACCACCGGTTGCGTCAGCTGCAGCTCGGGCGTGAGCCCCACCTGTTCGAGGGCGTCCTCGGACAGTTCGGCGGAATCGGCGCCGGCGTTGGGCCCGTTCTCGCTGCGGTAGATCACCACACGCCCGGCGGGCGGAGGCGTCCAGGTCAGGTCGAACACCGAGCCGTCGCCACCGGCCACCACCGCCAGGTCGGTGACGGGCTCCAACACCGCAGAGACCGCGACGTCGACCTCGACCGCTTCGGACAGTCGCAGCACGCCGTCCACGGTGGCCGCGCACCGGGCCCGGTACAGATAGCGTTGCCCGCGAACGGTGTCGGTGTCGATGAACCCGGAGAGGTTGGCGCTGTCGGCCAGGATCCGGTACTGAGGGCCGTCGCGGCCCGCTTCTTCGGCCGGGATGCGGTAGACGAACACCGCGCTCACCCCGGTCGGCACCGCCCACTGCCCGATGACCCGTCCGGAATCCTCCCGGATGTCGAAGGCGGTGAGCGGGCTGACCAGTACCCCTGCGGCGTACAGCACCGGTTGGGCGGCGAGCGCATCGGCACGCGACGACCCGACATTGACCCACACCTGGAAATGCCTGGCTGCAGAAGTGGCGGGCCGGGCGTCCTCGGCGTACGGGGTTGCGGTGGCGGCCACCAGGTCAGCCCGGTCCGGCGCATACGGTGCGTCACCCTCGGCGCTGACCAGGCGGTACAGCACCACCGGTTCAGCCGACTCGTACGGCGGCCAGCTCAGGTCCAGCGCGGCGCCATCCGGGCGTCGCCGCAACGCGATGTTGTGACTCGGCGGCTGCTGGGCACCGAACGCGAACGGCGCGAAATCGGCTGCGCTCAAGGGCATTTCGACCGGCGCAGGAGGCGGTGGCACGGTTTCGGCCGACGGAGCCGGCGCGGGAGACACCGGCGGGGCGGGCGACGAAGCCGGCGGGGCCGGCGTCTCGACGGTTTCGGTCACGGACTCGGTTACGGATTCGCCGGAGCGGTGCCGCCCCGAAGCGGCGTCGGGCCCACGGCCTGCATCACCCAACTCGGCCAGCACCCGGGCCATGTCCTCGGCGTGCTCGGCCACCGACCCCGGCAGCATGGCCCGGATCCGTTCGACATCGGTGCAACCCGACCGCAGCACCAGGCGCACATGGGCTTCCTTGAAGCTGCGGGCAGCCACGACCCCGGAGTCGAGCAACTGCTGACGCCAGGCCAGCAGCGGCGCCAACCGCGGATCGTCGTCGTTGTCGGGAGCGGGACGTGGATCATTCATCGCTAGAACACCATGTCCTCCCCGGGCGGCACACCAAGGTCGGCCCGGCTGATCATCGTTGTCGGCTCGTCCTCGACGCCGGGCATGACCGCCACCGGAGTCTCGAACAACGCGAAGTCATACGGCGGCAGACCGTCGCTGGCCTGCACCACAACCGCCCGGTAGCCCAGCCCGCGCCGGTTGACGGTCACCTTGTCCACCGCGACCGCCGAACGGCCCGCCGTCACAGCGGCATGCGTGAACAGCGACGCGTCGAACGGGGCCGCATGACCGGGCCGGTGATCGGTGATGCCGGCGCTGAACTGCTGGGCGGGCACCTGCCGACCGATGGTGGGCACCAGGACGTTTCGGGTCAGCGTGTCGCTCACCCCAGTCCCGCTGTCGTTGAACATGTGCTCCACCCGGGCCCACAGCGCGTCGGCGCCAGTGGGTTTCACCCGGCCGCCGATCACCGCCTGAGACCACTGGTCGAGACCCGAGGACGAGCCGACACCTGGCTGCTTGAACAACGCCGTCGGCTCCTCACGCAGCCGCGCGGCCGCCTCGCCCACCATGTCCTCCCACGGTTTGCTCAGCCAGCCCAACGCATAGAGCCGGCTCTGGATGCCGTGAATGGCGTTGTCGGCCTGCTCCGTTGACGCCATCGCCACCCCGACCTGGGTGGACCGCGGCAGCCCCGCGGCGAGTTGACCGACCGGCGGGCGTGCCGGCGGTGGCGCACCGAAGGGCGCCCGCAGGACCGTGCCCAAGGTCCTGCACCAGGCCAGCAGCTGGCCGTAAGCCGTCGACAACCGGCCCACGTCCTGCAATGCGGTACGTAGGTTCGCCTGCAGGGCGTCCAGTTCGGCCGCCTGCGATTTGCGCATGTTCATCTCGGCGAACAGGTCTCTCTGACCGAGCAGGAACAACGCCATCGACACGACGATGTACAGGCCGATCAGGGCTCCGCCGGTGGCCAGGGCGAACTTCCAACGCACCCAGTCCATGGCGGCCACACCGATCAGGATCACCAGCACGGCCAGCAACGCCCAGGTGAACGTCTTGAGGATGGTGCTGATGGCCTGCTGCCGCGCCTTCAGCCGCTCGTCGACCGCCCCGCGGTTCGCCAGAGTCTGAATCTGGGACACCAGATCCGCCACTTCGGCACGGCCCCGGTGCATGAAATCGGCCAGGATCGAGCTGACCTGCCAGGCATAGCTTTTCGTGACGGACGCCTGCCAGCGATCGAGCTCGGTGCCGGTGTTCCGGGCTTCCACACCGGCAGCCGGGTCGGAGTACGCGCGCTGCAGCCGATCCCGAAGGTTGGCCGCACCGAGCACGTCGGCGCCCTCCACCGAGCTGACGCCGATCACCGCCGCCAGCGACGTCGGAATGCCCTGGAAACGCTCAGCCGCACTCGGCACCACGTCGGCGGCATTGTAGACCACCCCGATGGCCGCACCGACCTGGACAGGCTCCAGCCCGCCGGCGCGGCGGCCTCCATCGGCCAAAGTCAGTGCGCCGTTGACGAAGTCGGTCCACAACCCGCTCATGTCCTGCTGGGCGAAATGTTCCGGCTGCCCGCCCAGGGCGTTGCTCAGGGTTTCCGCGCTGCGCCCCAGGTCCTGCCAGTCTGACTGGGTGGTGTCGGCGACCACGGCGAACGCAGAGTCGGTACGGCCGAAGACGGTGCTCTGCACCGTGGTGACCACCGCCGAGGTGACCGTCCCCATCACGGCCGACCACCACGCCGCGGGCGCACTGCGAACGGCCGCACCCATGAACTTGAGGAACATCTTCATCGCGGCCCAGATCGAGATGGCCTGCTCCGGGCCTGCGGTCGCCGCGATCCTCGGACCGCGCAGCACGTCACGGTGTTTCGTCCACAACGCGCGCGCCATCGACTGGGCGGCGGTCGGGACATCCTCGACGTAGACCACCGGCACCTGGCCGCCGCGGGGCAGCGGCAGCCGGCCCGTCGGGTCGAACAGGTGCGCCCGCAGGCCTTCCTCCACGCCATCGGTGTCGAGCCACCGATAGAACGCCCGCACCGCGCGTACCGTCTGCCCGGGCAGGATCTCCAACGTGTCGAAGGGACCCTGGTCCACGCCGGCCCACAACCCCGTCACGCCGGCCACCACCGGAGCGGCGAACTGCGCCACATCCAACGGATCGGTGAGCCGGCCCCAGGCCACCGCACCCAGACCGGGCGCCGCCGAATCTTCCGGCGCGATCAACAGGTTGTGCCAGCCTTCGAGCACCAATGCCAGATCGGGAGTGGTGGGGATCGCGTCGCCGCGGGTGAACAACAGCCGCAGCAGGTTGATCGGGGCACCCATCGAACTGCTGCGGACGGTCTGCTCCACCGCCTGCTCGACCGCCAGCGGGACCCGATCGGTCGCCGGCACGTCGACCGGGACGAGCACTGCGATCCGGATCCGGTCATAGCGCTCACCGGTCAGCATCTGCTGCAACACCACCGGCTCGCCCTGTCCGTCGCGAACCAGCGTTCCGTGCGTGGAGCTGTCGCCGACCTCGGCGGCGTCGACCCACACGAACGGCCCGATCAGACCGACCGCGGAGTAATCCACCAGGACGGACAGGATCTCCTCGGTCTGTGGGCGGGGTGCCAGCAGCACCGTCAACGCCCGCTGCGGCGCGGCGGTCGGAGTTGTCCCGGGCAGCGACATCGTCAGAACGTCCCCCCGTCGGGGATGACGACCGAGCCGCCGTCATCGAAGAACGCGCCCGCACCGGCCGTCTCCCCCTGAGCCAACGCCGCACCCTCGCGCTGCAACAGCTTGATCAGCGCCTCGGTCGCCCAGAAGACATCGGGCGCCAGGTCACGGAAGATCGGCGTCTTGGCCGCCTTGGACCGGGTGGCGACGGTCGTGAACGCACCATCGGGAGTAGCCCCGGGGGTGTCGGCCGGCAGGTACTGGGCCGCGACGTCGCGGACGTTGCCCAACCACGTTTCGGCGGCTGCCTGCCGATCCTCGGCGGTCTGCGCGGCCGCGATCGGCCCGACCCGGGAAGTGATCCCCGGACCGGACGTTCCGGACTTGAGGAACTCCCGCACCAGTGCCGCCGCCGACAGTTCGACGATGCCGCTGGCCGGGTCCTGGCTGTGCGAGTCATAGAGCGCACGCAGCACCGTGTACGGCCGCAGCGATCGCATCACCGGCGGTTCATGTGAAGTGGCGATGGCCAGCAGGCTCGACTCCAGCACGGCGGGCAGCCAATCGTAGGACGCGGTGAACGCCGACGGCGGAGTCAGCAGCGGGTTCGGGAAGCCGAGCCACTGGTTGTCGTCGCCGTCGTAGATGCGCACCGGATCGGTGAACGGCGACGCCGGGATCTGGATCCGTCCGAGCATCTGCCCGAGGAACCACCCCGCGGTCATGGTGCGCCGTTCGGCGTCGGTCATCGGCAGCGACGCCGACAACGGCCGCGAACGGCGGTACCGCCAGAACGCCCCCCGGCCCGGACCGGCGGTCTGCGCCCATTGCTGCGCGGCCGGCTTGAGCACCGAATCGAACACCAGCGGCGAGTAGTTCGGGTAGGACCCGAAGATGTCGATACGGGTGACGCTGTCCTCGTCGGACAGGGACCGGCCGTAGTTGTCCTTGGTGGCCTGGTCGATGCGCGGGTTGGCGCGCAGCACCTCGGCCAACGTTTCGGCCACAGGCTGGCCGGCGAACGGGATCTCGGAGAACTTGTACCGGTACTCGACCTGCTGGCCGGGGTGCACCCGCTGCAACGCCTGATCGTTGACACTGGCCAGCGGCCGCGCCAGCGACAGGGCCTCGGCGAACTTGGTGTCGATGTCGCGACGCCGATTGACCAGCTCCGATTCCGAGGCGCCCGCGCCCTGCACGTAGTCACGCAACGAGACCTTGCAGAACTCCTCGAACGACTCGCCGGGCCGCCCCACGTAGAGCCGGGCCCGCGCGAGCAGTTCGGCGGGCCGGGTGTGCACGTCGAACTGCGCCATCGACGGCACCCGCGGCCGCCCGTTCTCCGGATCGGTCCCCAGTGCCCGGGTCACCCACGTCGCGGTGCGTTCGATGAGCCCGCCCGGCGCTGCCGTGCCGCCGGTGGTCTGCCACAGTCCGAGGATCACCCGGGTGGTGGCGTCGTCGACGGCGGTGCGCAACGGAATCATCGCGTTCGAACCGCCCACCGCCTTGGGCAGATCGGTTTCGTAGCGCTGCTTGAACGCCGAGGAGCTGATCAGCAGCACCTCGTTGTTGGCTTCGGCGAACCGTGAGGGCACGAGCTCATCGGCGTCGGACGGCCACGCCACGTACTGGTCGGTGGACAGGCGGGCCAGGCCGACGTCTGACGGCGGCTCGGACCGGGCCTTCTCCAGCAGGATCATCGCCTCGCCCAGCGCATCGCGCAGCGGCGCCAGCAATTCGGCGCCCATCACCCGCAGCACGTCGGCCATCCGGGCCGCGGCGTCGGCGTAGAGCTGTCGGCGCACCGTCGACCGGAAACCGTCCAGTGCGATGCCCAGCACCTGGTCGGCGTTGGTCATCACGCCGCGCAGCGACCGCAGGGCCGCGTCGACCTGCGGAGGGATCGCGACGATATCGGGCGGGCCCATGGCGCCGAGTTGCGCGATGCCGGGCGCCAGCACGCTGTCGAGGTGCAGGCGCAGCCGGTCGATCAGCTCGCGAGCGTAGGGCAGGCCGAGCGAGGCAGCCGCGGTACCGACCATCTGCTCGACCTGGTCGGCGAACTCCCGGTGCCAGGAGAACACCATCGCGTACGCGGTCTCGGAGCAGGCCCGGGCCAGGTCGGCGCGTCGGTTCATCACGGCCTGACGGAACACCGGCACCCACTGCTCGGCGGACATGCCCTGGGGGTTGGGCAGGTAGCCGCGCAGTTGCCGCTCGATCAGCCCGTTGACGGTGGAGGACACCGCCTCGGGCGGGAAGGCGCCGTTGGCGATCCAGTTGCCCAGGATGCCGACGCGTGCCTGCTCGTCGCCGGCCGCGGCCGGCATCCGCAGCTCGTTGCAGTGCGCCTGCCACTGGCTGCTCAGCAGCGTGTCCAGCTGTTCGTTGCTGGACGCCGGATTGCCTGCCTGCAGGTGCCCGAACGACAGCTTGTCGGCACAGCTGCGGGCGAGTCGCTGCGCGGCGTACTCGGCGTAGCGGTCCCGTCCCATGCTCAGGCTGGAGAAACCGTAGGTGCCCCACGGCAACACATCCCACGACGAGATACCCCAACCGAGCACGTCGCGGTCCCCGGTCGGGGACGCGGTGTTGCCGAGGTCGTAGGACACGAACTGGTCGCTGGCCTTACCGCTCATCATCAGGCCGGCCAAGCCGCGGGCCAGACCGCGGTACACCGCGTACTGGGAGCCGTCGCCGAACAGCGTGCGGTCGGCGCCGATGTAGCGGCCCACCGGGAAGACGCGGGCGAACGGGATCGGCTCGCCGTCACCGTGATGCTGGCCCAACGCCCGCAGGATGCGCACGTCGTGTTCACGGGCCGCGCCGGTCTGGCTGGCGACGATCTCGCCCAGCATGGCCAACGCGTTGGCCCGGACACCGATCCGCGCGCTCTCCGGCAGTGACTCGAAGATGTCGGGGGTCACCATGAAGACGCCCATCAGCTTCGGGTCCAGGCCGGTGACGAGGGTCAGCAGTCGGCAGATGTCCAGCGCCATCGACGCGCCCGCACCGCCGGCCATCGACGACACCACGAGCACCAGCGGCGGCTCGTTGGGGTCGAACCGGCCCATGCCGGGCACGCTGACCGTCGACATCTCCGAGATGGTCTCGACCCGGAACAAGGCGTCCCAGGCCGCCTGCAGCCGGGCATGGATCTCACTGGCCTTGCTCAGCGTGATCATCCGGCCGATGGCGCGGTACTGCCCCGCGCCTGCCGAGATCGGGTTGGTCACCTCTTGCGGATTGCGCGGCGCCCAGGTGGCGATGGCGTCCAGCGCACCGTCGGCGGCCAGCCGCTGCGACAGTGCGCCGTCGAGGATCGCGTAGCTGCTGCCCTGCGGACCACAACCGATGTAGCTGCCGCCCTGCGCGGGCACGTTGGCGAGACCCTCAGGCCCCGATTCGGCGGCGCTGGGCACGTCGATGTGCACGAACTGCCAACCCGACAGCACCTTGTCGACGCCGGCGGCGTGCAGCTCGGAGCGAAGCTGGTCCATCATGAACGCCAACGTGGCGCCACCCGAACCGCCGCATCCCACTACCAGGAATCGTCGCATCAGGCTCCTTCTCCAAACGGATTGAACGGATCGCTGTCATACCGCTGTGGCTGGGCCGGCCCAGGCCGACCGGGTCCGGGCCCGGACGGCGGCGGGCCCATCGGCGGGGGTCCCGAAGGCGGCGGACCCGAGGGCGGTCCCATCGGAGGCGGGCCCATCGACGGCGGTCCCGACGGTTGTGCACCGTCGGCGAACGGGTCATAGCCGACCGGCGCTCCCACGGCGGTGTCACCGAACGGGGATGCGCCCGGACCGGCATCGTCGTGCGGTGACGCCAGCCCGGCCTGGACGGCCCGCAACCGCAGGCCGTTGAGGACCTCGGGCAGCCGGCGCGCCACCTCTTCGTAGAGCTTTTCCCGCGCCGCGATATCCGTGTTGCCGCTGACCAGCAACAGCACTTCGGCCTCGGTGGACGGCCCACGGGGGTCGTGCAACACCACCCAGGTGTTGTGCACCGCCAGAGGCAGCACCGCGTGCAGGCCCGTTGCGTCGGTGGCCGGCAATTCGGAACCGGTCGTGACCAGGTGGCCGGCGTCGACGCTGACGTGGCCCGCGCCGAACGGGCTGCGGCCCAGCACCACGGTCAGCGTCGTTCCCAGCACCGAGAGTCGACGCGTACCGCCGGCCAGCCCGGGTACCGGGTTGACCAGATCGGTGTCGACCATCGCGAACGGTTCACCGTCCCGCAGCGCGATGTCCGAGCGCACCTCGGCCCGGATCCGTTCGGCCAACAGCGGGATGTCGGGGATCTTGCTCACCCACCACTTCGAGAGGTACAGCAACCCCAGCGGGATGCCCGGGCCGAGCAGGAGCGCGGCGATGAGCACCAGCACGAAGTTGACGGTGCTCAACGGCTTGATCAGCGATGCCGTGAACGGCACCTGGACCGTCTGCGAGTCGTCCGGGTTCTCCAGCGCCGCGACGTGCAGCGGGACCGTGCCGTTGAGGCCGCCGTGCCCGTCCTGCTCGGTGCGCAGGGTGACCTCCAGCTTCCCGGTCTGCCCCTCCTGCAGCTTCAAACAGTTGCCCGGCGAGTTCGCCGCCGAGGTCACCTTCGGTGTGCCGATACCCTCCGGGCCGGCCTCCACCGTGACGGCATCGGAATCGGCGATCCACACGCAGCCCGGGCCGGTGATGTTCAGCGACGCCGTTGCTCCCTCCGTGGCCTGGACGCTGCCGAAGTCGATCCGCTCGCCCGGCGACGGCAGGCCCAGCTTCGGCAGGATCTGCAGATTGACGTCGACGTTCTGCGGCGACAACTGGGTACCGGGCGCGACCTGCACACCCGTCAGGTCCACTGCTGGTGCGGTGGTGACCACCAAGGACATCTTCAACGTGGCCGGGCCGGGTTCGACCTGGCTCAGATCGACCTTCACGGGTTTGCCGATGTCCTCTTTCGGGACATTGGCGAGCAGTTCGATGGGTGCGGCCCCGGCGGGCACCAGCTGCGCCGACAGCGTGGCCGAACCAACGAGATCGGTGGGCGTCATCGGCTTGTTCTGCCCGTCGACGAGGCCGAAGGTCACCCCGTCCAGGGTCTGACCGCTGTGCCACGTGACGTCAGGCCCCTTCTTCCCGTCGCTGCTGACCAGTGCCGGGAAGATGTCGGTGGAGATGTGGATGCTGACCTTCGACACCGCGTCGGGGTGCTTACCGGCAGTGTCGACGTAGACGATGCCCCACTGGCCGATCCACTCGCCGCCGCCGGTGTTCTGCATGACGATGTTCTGCCCGGTCTCGGACAGCCACTCGTAAGTCACTTTGACGCCCGCGACGTCGATGTCGGTCGAGCCGTCTTTGCGCGGCAACTCGACCGTCTGCCCCGATGGTGACACCAGGTAGGGCACCACGCCGGGCACGTCGCCGGAGCCGAGGATTGTCACCGACTTGATCGAGCGGTCCAGCACGAAGTTGTGCTTGGCCTCCGGGCACACCTGCAGCTGACACACTGCACCCTGGCCCTCGATACCCGGGTCCGGGTTGAGCGCGTCGAACGCGAACAGCATGTCGTCGATGTCGGCCACCGAATAGAAGTCACCCGGCACCGGATCGGTCTTGTCCCCACAGGTTTTCCCCGCGAGACCCTTCCCGGTGCTGATCGCACTCATCACGTCGAAGTCCGCAGGCGCCGTGGTGGCCCCCAGGCCGATGCCGAGCATCACGATCCCCGACGACCGCACCTGATCGGCCACGCCGCCGGACCGGCAGATCGACTCGATCGCGCGCTGCCGCGCCTGGTCGACCCCTTCCTGGCTGCTCAGATCGACGCCTTCGGCGTACGGCTTCGCCACGTCGCGTGCGGTGAAGTCGATCTTGCCGTCGGAGAACCACGCGATCGCCTGGCAGCGTTGACCGCCCTCGGTGTTCTTGGCGCGGGCCGCCAACGCCTGACGCGCCCCGTCCAGAGCTGTCCAGTAGTCGGTGTCGATGCCGGTGTTCTTGGACTCCAGGCTGCCCAGTTGCTGCGCCAGTTCCCCGGCGTTGGCGTCGGTGAGGCGGGTCCAGTCGTGTTCCGGGGTGTAGGTGTCGGAGAAGCCGGCCGAGGCCACCTCAAGGTCCGCATCCACCCGTCCGACATAGCGTCCCAGGGTCTGCAGCAGGTAGCGGGCTGCCTGCACCCGAGCGCCCTGTGGGTCGCTTTGCTGCAGGCTGCTCGACTCGTCGAACAGCAACAGCAGGTCACCGGTCTTCTGTGCGGCCAGGCACGCGCCAAACCGCTTTGCCCCGCCGGCCGATTCCTGCGCCGACGCCGTCGGGAGGCTCAAGCCCAGCAGGCCGGTCAGCGCGACCAGCACCATCGCGGCGACGACGCGCACAAATCCCCTGTGCAATCCCCTCGTCATCGCTCTAGAGCCTGCCCGCCCACAGTGCGATCTGCCAGGCCCCGACGGCGATACCGACCAGGCAGACCGCCAACACCGCCCAGTACAGCGTCGACGTCCAATTCGGCGCCGAGTAGATGGCATCCGTGCGGCGCCGGGTGTCCACCCGTGTGTAGACCGCCAGCGCGCCGATGGCCACCGGCCCGGCCAACAGCCAACCCGCGACCGCCGTGACGATCATCGGTCCCATGATCGCGCCGATCACCGCGATGATCACTCCGGCCAGTGCCAGTGCGAGCGCCACCGCAAACCAGATCAACGGTGGTCCGGTGGTCCGCAGCGCGGCGGCTCCGGGCCCGACCGTGATGGGTTGGCCGAATGCGTCCTGCGTCCCCATCGGTTGGCCGGCAGGCGGCCCCCCGAAGACCTCGTGCGACGCACGCTGGGGCTGGGCCTGGGCCGCAGGTGCGCCGGCCCACGGGTCGAAACCCGACGAGGGCCCACCCGGACCTGGTGCGGGATGCCCGCCGGGGCCGGCGGGCGGGCCGGAGGGCCCGGGCCGGGCCGGGGGACCGAAGTCGCTGAAATCGAATGGACTCGGGGTGCTCAAACGCCACCAATCCTTCCGTCTTCAGTTCTCGGTCGAGCCAGGTCGGCGCAGCGTGGGATGCCCACCACTGAAAGCGAAGCCAGACCCCCGAACCGCACCACGTGATGCTATCGAAGCAGGCTGTACGGCGACCCCATGGTTGGGCGAAGCGATCGCCCGTCGTGGGCCGCCGAATGGGTTGTTGCCGAATGGATCAGCCGGGCCGTCCCCGTGCCAGCCGTCTGTCATCTGCTTTTCCCCACCCATTGCTCGTTGACCCCGCCGAACAGCGATCGCCAGCCGTCGACGATCCGAAGATTCGATGGTAATCGGGCCCGGCGCCGCCGTGCGCAGCGGCGTTCGCTGACCTGCGCCACCGAACCGTCGAATACTGCCGATACTTCGCATTCGTACGCGGCCGATTGAGCCTAACCGCATCTGCGGGCTCGGCTGTGCGCCAAGATTCCCGGATGTATTGCTCCCGCGAGCTATCCCGCGCCCTCGACGACCGCGAGGAAATCGGCGTACGTCGCCTTGATCTTGTCGACGATGTCGTCCACGCTCACCGAAGCCCAGTCGGCCCGAGATCCCAGCTCAGCGATGGCCGTCATGATGATCGAGCCCCACACCACGGCCGTCAGCTTGAGCCGGCGATCGTCACCGGGCACGCCCATCCGCCGGGTCAACGCGACGTTGACCGCATCCGCCCGGAACTGCGACGCGGTGTGCATCAGCGCCGGCGACGAGGTGACGATGCGCGCCGAGGCCAACAGCCGATCGGCCGTGAGCTGGGTCGGCGGCGCGGTCTTGGTCTTGAGGAAGGCTTGCACGTGAGCGCGGTATACCGCCTCGAGATGGCCGATGTCGGCCGGTTGCGCCGTCAACTCGACCGCCACACTCTCGATCACCTCGTCGACGAACGCCAGCACCACTGCATCTTTGGTGGCGAAGTAGCGGCTGAAGGTGCGTGGCGAGACATCTGCGACCGCCGCGATCTGCTCGACGGTGGTGCTCTCGAATCCCTGGCGGTCGCACAGGTCTATCGCGGCCTCGATCAGCATCGCCCGGGTGCGCTGCTTCTTGCGTTCGCGCAGTCCGGTCTCGGCCTGGCGCATCCCGTCAACCACGAGATCGGATGTTAGCCCTCAAAGGCCTGCTTTTCGGTCCATTTCGGCAACTATGTGGCGCTCAGTGCCATTCGCCGGTCGTCATACTTTGTCAGCCTCGGACTGTTCCTGCGGGACGGTCGTCTGCGCGCCGGCCGCGCCCACCCGGTAGCGCACGAACGCCGGCACCGCGAGCGCGGCGATCAGCACACCGACGATCACCAGCGCCCCGCCGCCCGCAGCGGCGACCGTGGTGCCCACCGCCGCCGCTGCCGCGCCGTGCAATGTGTCCGCCAACCGCGGGCCGCCGGCGACCACGACGGTGAAGACGCCCTGTAGCCGGCCGCGCAGCTCGTCAGAGGCCGCCTGCTGCAGGATCGTCGACCGGAACGCGGCCGACACCATGTCGGCCGCACCTCCAACGGCCAAGAACGCCAACGCAATCCACAGCACCACCCCGGCGCTGCCGCCTGCCGCACCACCGGCGATACCGAACCCGGCCATCGCCGCGCCCCACACCACGATCGCCACGACCACGGCCAGCCCCTGCCTACGAATCCGCGGCAGCCAGCCAGAGAAGACGCCACCGGCCACCGCACCCACCGACATCGCCGCCGCCAGCAACGCCATGGCCGTGCCGCCCTCCACCGGACCGCCGAAGCTCTCATGTGCCATCTGGGGGAACAGTGCCCGCGGCATCCCGAAGATCATCGCCACCAGATCGACGACGAACGACATCAACACCACCCGGTTACCGGCGAGGTAGCGGAAACCGTCCAGCACCGCCGTGAGGCCCCACCGCGAGCCGCCCTCCTCGGTGGTCGCCGGCGGCATCGGCGCCAGCCGGAACGTGGCCCAGATCGGTACCAGGCAGCAGATGGCGTCGATGAGATAGAGCGTCGACAAATCCACCCAGTGCAACATCACCCCGGCCAACAGGGGTCCGACGATCGCCCCGAACTGGAAGACCGTCATGTTCAGCGCGTTCGCCGCGGGCAACTGCTCGCCCGGCAGCATCCGTGGAATCGCCGCTGACCGGGTCGGGCTGTTGATCGCGAAGAACGCCTGCTGCACCGACAGCAGGCACAGCACCACCCAGACGTTGTTCAGCGCCAGCGCGGCCTGCAGCCACAACAGCACCGACGACACGGCCAGGCCGATCGAGGCGATGATCAGCAGCAGCCTGCGGTCCATCGCGTCGGCCCAGGCTCCGCCCCACAGGCCGAAGACCACCAGCGGGACGAGCGCGAACAGGCCGGACAATCCGACGTAGGCGGAGTTCTCGGTGAGCACGTACAACTGCACCGGCACCGCAAAGATGGTCAGGTTGGCACCGATGACCGTGGGGATCCCGGCCACCCACAGCCGCCGGAAGTCCGGGGTGCGCAGCGGTGTGGTGTCGGCGAAGAACCTACGCACGACGGCGGGCGAGCGAAGCGACGGGGGATGTCGCCCTGTGGCGAGCGAAGCGACGGGGGAAATTCATGGCTGGAGGCGTTCGGCGTGCGCCTCACCCGATGCCGACCCGGCGGCGAAGATCACGCGAATTCGGTTGTGTACCCGGTTCTCCCGGCCCTGCCAGAACTCCACGCTCTCGGGTGCGATCAGGTAGCCGCCCCAGTTCGGCGGCACCGGAACCGTTTCGAGGTCGGCGAACCGCGCCGTCACCTCGGCGAGCTGGCCGAGCAGCGCCGGGCGCGATGCGATCGGGCTCGACTGCTGCGACGCCCACGCCCCCAGCTGCGAACCGCGAGGCCGCTTGGACCAGTACTCCCGGGTGGCCTCACGGCTCACCTTGGTGACCGGACCGCGCACATGGACCTGACGCCCCAGCCGGTACCAGGGGAAGGTCGCCGACGCGTACGGATGCGCGGCCAGCTGTGCCCCCTTGGCGGAGTCATAGTTGGTGTAGAACGTGATGCCTGCCTCGTCCATGCTCTTGCACAACACGGTTCGGCTGACGGGTCTTCCCTCGCTGTCGGTGGTGGCCACGACCATGGCATTGGCCTCCGCCACTCCGGCGCGGTACGCATCGGCCAGCCAGGTCCGCAACAGCGTCAGCCAACCGGTTGCCGGGTCATCGCCGAGCCAGTCGACGTCCAGGTCGCCGCAGCCGTCCTTCTCCACGTAGTCCACACGCATGGCAGCCAGGTCGTGTTGGTCGTGTTCAGGGGCTGGTCCGGAAGGTATGGCCACCGCGGTAACGCTACGCCTGGACGTGGTGCAACAATCTGGCCATGCCAGCTGTACCGGAAGACTTCGTTGCCGGCCTCGAAGGCGTCGTCGCCTTCACCACCGAGATCGCCGAGCCGGACAAGGACGGCGGCGCGCTGCGCTACCGGGGCGTGGACATCGAGGAACTCGTCGAACGCCGGGTCACCTTCGGCGACGTGTGGGGACTTCTGGTCGACGGCAGTTTCGGCACGGGCCTGCCCCCGGCCGAGCCCTTCCCGCTGCCCATCCACAGCGGCGATGTCCGCGTCGACGTCCAGGCCGGACTGGCGATGCTGGCTCCGATCTGGGGCTACGCGCCACTGTTGGACATCGACGACACCACTGCCCGTGACCAGTTGGCCCGGGCCTCGGTGATGGCACTGTCCTACGTCGCCCAGTCCGCCCGCGGCATCTATCAGCCCGCCGTGCCGCAACGCCGGATCGACGAATGTGACACGGTCACAGCACGTTTCATGACGCGTTGGCAGGGCGACCCAGATCCCAGGCACGTCGAGGCGATCGACGCCTACTGGGTCACCGCCGCCGAACACGGGATGAATGCCTCGACGTTCACGGCCCGGGTGATCGCCTCCACGGGCGCCGACGTCGCGGCCTCCCTGTCGGGCGCGGTGGGCGCGATGAGCGGGCCGCTGCACGGCGGTGCCCCGGCCCGGGTGCTGCCGATGATCGAAGAGGTCGAGAAGTCCGGTGACGCCCGCGCGGTGGTGAAATCCATCCTGGATCGCGGCGACAAGCTGATGGGCTTCGGCCATCGCGTGTACCGGGCCGAGGATCCGCGGGCCCGGGTGCTGCGGGCCACGGCGAAACGCCTTGAGGCGCCCCGCTACGAGGTGGCCGCGGCCCTGGAGCAAGCCGCGCTGGCCGAGCTTCGCGAACGGCGCCCGGACCGGGCCATCGAGACCAATGTCGAGTTCTGGGCGGCGGTGATCCTGGACTTCGCCGAGGTGCCCGCCTCGATGATGCCCGCGATGTTCACCTGTGGCCGGACCGCCGGCTGGTGCGCGCACATCATGGAACAGAAACGGCTGGGCAAGCTGGTCCGCCCCGCCGCCATCTACGTCGGCCCCGAACCGCGCAGCGTGCAGTCGGTCGCCGGATGGGACAAAATCGCCACGTCGTGAGCGGTCCTCGCGACGAATTCGCCTCGGCGGCACACGCTTTCGCCCGGCTGGTTCGGGCGTTGCCGGCGGATTCCTTCGACGGGCCCGGCCTGGGCGAGTGGGATCTGCGCGCCCTTGTGGGTCACGCGTCGCGCTCGCTGATCACCGTCAGCACGTACCTACAGGACCCGGCGTCGGCGGCCGACCTGGCAGGACCGGTCGAGTACTACGCCGCGATTCGTGCGTTCCTGTCCGACGGCGACGCCGTCGTCGAACGCGGTAGGCAGGCCGGCCGCGACCTGGGCTCCGATCCGGCCGCCGCGGTGGATGCGCTGGTCAGCCAGGCCCTGGCCGATGTCGACAAGGCAGGCGATCCGTTGATCACCGTGATCGGCGGGTTCGGCATCCGATTGAGCGACTACCTGCCGACCCGCATCTTCGAACTCGCTGTGCACAGCCTGGACATCGCGCGGGCCACTGGTGTTTCGGCGGATCTGCCGGCCGAGGTGATGACGGCAGCCACCGTCCTGGCCGCGCGGATCGCGGTCGAGCTGGGCACGGGTGAGGCGGTGCTGATGACCCTGACCGGACGGGCCGATCTGCCTCCCGGTTTCTCGGTCGTCTGACTTCTCGCCCTTGCGCCGAAACGACGGGTTCGCGGCCGAGCTTTTGTCGGTGGGCGGTGGTTGCATGGATGTGTCCGCCGATGAGATCCGCCTGCCGCGCGGGTCTGCATTGAACCCGCTCACCAACACCAGGAGAGAATCATGGCGATCGAAGTAACCCCCGCAGTCCTTCCGCATCTGGTTGTCGACGACGCTGCCGCGGCAATTGACTTCTACGTCAAGGCATTCGGTGCCACCGAGCTGGGCCGGGTGCCCGGGCCCGACGGCAAACTCATCCACGCCGCACTCAACATCAACGGGTCGACGGTCATGCTGAACGACGACTTTCCCGAGTACAACGACGGCAAGCCGTCGACGCCCAAGGCGCTGGGCGGCAGCCCGGTCACCATCCACCTCACCGTGACCGATGTCGAGGACAAGTTCGCCAAGGCCGTCGACGCCGGCGCAGAGGTCGTCATGTCGCTGGAAGATCAGTTCTGGGGCGACCGCTACGGCGTCGTACGCGACCCGTTCGGCCACCTGTGGTCACTCGGACAGCCGGTGCGCGAGGTCAGCCCCGAGGAGATCGCACAGGCCATGCAGTCCGGGCAGTAGGCCACCGTCAACCGGGCCCTGCCCACCGCGACCGTTGGTGTCGGTGAGGCAGGCTCCGGGGAGGTGGTAGGCGCGACCGGAAGGACGGCGCGGCGCCCAGGAACAGCGGTGCCAGCATGACATTCTGAGTCGGTGATCGACGTGGTGATCGCCGAGCCGGGGCAACTGAGCGAGGGCGACCTACGCTCCGCCGAGACATTGGTCCGCTCCGCTTTCGGCGACGGCTTCCGCGAGCATGACTGGCTCCATGGTGTCGACGGAGTACACGTCATGGTCACCGAGGACGACGTGTTGCTGGCTCACGCGGCGGTAGTGACCCGGACGCTGCGCCACGACCGTGACGTGTTTCAGGCCGGCTACGTCGAGGCTGTTGCCGTACGCAGCGACCGACAGGGCCGGGGCCTGGGCCGCTTGCTGATGGAGGACACGGAGGCCATCCTCGCCGAACGGTACGACATCGGGGCCCTCAACGCCGTCGAAAGCGCGGCTCCGTTCTATGCCGGCCGCGGCTGGCATCCCTGGGACGGCCCAACCCAGGCTGAAACCCCGAGTGGGGTGATCGACACCTACGATGCAGCCGACCGGATCTTCCTGCTCCCGATTCGCACTCCGGTCTGCGGTTTCGCGAAGTCGGTGCCCTTGATCTGCGATTGGCGCATCGGCGACCTCTGGTAGGCGACAACGGATCGATCCCGCGCAGGAGTGGGCGGCGTTCGGGCGGTCCGGCGCAGCTCATACTGGTTTCCGCGCATGACATCGCGACGTGCACGAAGGAGATCGATGAACACCCAGCCCACCGACACCACACCGGCTGCCCGCGCCCTGCGCTGGCGGGTCGTGGACATCGTCGTCGCCAGCGTCCTCGCAACGGCGGCCGGGCTGGTGTTCGTCGTGTGGAACATCGCGTCCAACCCGATCGGTGCACCGTTGACGGCGGCGCTTCCAGGTCTGCAGGCGTTGCTCGCCGGCGGATGGTTGTTCGCCGGCGTGCTCACCGCCCTGGTGATCCGCAAGCCCGGCGCGGCCCTGTACGGCGAGCTCGTCGCGGCCACGGTGTCGGCGTTGGTCGGCAACCAGTGGGGCGTGCTCACGCTCGAATCCGGACTGGTGCAGGGGCTCGGCGCGGAACTGGTTTTCGCGGTGTTCCTCTACCGCCGCTGGGGATTGCCGGTCGCGCTGATCGCCGGGGCGGTCGCCGGGCTGGCCCTGGCGATCAACGACCTCATCCTCTGGTATCCCGGTTCGGCCAACACGTTCGCCGCGATCTACACGGTTTCGGCGATCGTGTCCGGCGCGCTCGTCGCCGGGCTGCTGTCGTGGTTCGCGGTCAGGGGTCTGGCGAAGACCGGAGCGCTGAGCCGGTTCGCGTCGGGACGGATCGGCCCCGAGGCTCGATGAGCTCACCGCACGGCGCCGGTGCCACGGTCACGGCACACGCCTGGGGTTGGTGCCACGCCGGACGCGCCGCCTGGGCCGTGCGGGATCTCGATCTGCGGATCGAGCCCGGCGAGCGGGTGTTGCTGTTGGGGCCGTCCGGTGCCGGGAAATCGACTCTGCTGCATGGCATTGCGGGATTGCTCGGCGGTGCCGAGGAAGGCAGGCAGGCGGGCACGCTGCGGGTCGACGGTGCCGCGCCGAACGAACAACGTCACCGGATCGGGATGGTGCTGCAGGATCCCGACGCCCAGGTGATCCTGTCCCGGGTCGGTGACGACGTGGCCTTCGGCATGGAGAACCTCGGCGTCGCGCGCGAACAGATCTGGCCCCGGGTCCGAACGGCCCTGGACGCGGTCGGCCTGAAACTGGCTCTGTCCCAATCCACGTCGGAACTGTCCGGCGGACAGAAGCAGCGGCTTGCGCTGGCCGGGGTGATCGCGATGGATCCCGGGCTCATCCTGCTCGACGAACCGACGGCGAATCTCGACCCCGCCGGTGTCCTCGAAGTGCGGGATGCGGTTGCCGCCTCCGCCGCCCGGACCGGTGCGACACTGATCGTCATCGAGCACCGCACCGATGTGTGGATGCCCGTTGTCGACCGCGTCGTCGTGCTCGGCGCCGACGGTCGGGTGCTCGCCGGCGGGACCCCGGATACGACCATCCGGCACAATCACGACTACCTGGTCCGATCGGGTGTGTGGGTGCCTGACACCCCGCTGCCCGAGATCACCCGCCACCGGTCCGGAACCCGCGAATCACTGCTGCATGCCACGGATCTCGCACTGGCCCACCCGGGCGATCCTCCGATGCACGTCGGGTTGAACTTCGAGATCGAGGCCGGACAGACCACGGTGATCACCGGCCCGAACGGAGCGGGCAAGTCGACGCTGGCGCTCACCCTGGGTGGCCTGTTGCCCGTGCCCGCCGGACGTCTCGAGGCGCACCCCGACTTCGCCCCTTCCCCGTCCCGCCGCAAGCCCGTCAAATGGCGGTCGAAAGAACTGCTCACCCGGATCGGCAGCGTGTTCCAGGATCCTGAGCATCAGTTCCTCACCGCCACGGTGCGCGACGAACTCGCGTTGGGTCCCAAGGCCATCAAGCTCCCCGCCGCCGAGATCGCCGCCCGCACCGACGAACTCCTCGAACGCCTGCACCTGACACACCTCGCCGCGGTGAACCCCTACACGTTGTCGGGTGGCGAGAAGCGCCGCCTGTCGGTGGCAACGATGCTGGCAACTGCACCCAAGGTGATCATCCTCGACGAGCCGACGTTCGGCCAGGACCGCCGCACGTGGGAGGAGTTGACCGGGTTGCTGGCCGAAATCGCCGACGGCGGTACGGCGGTCGTCGCCGCAACCCACGATCTCGATTTTGCCGACGTGCTCGCCGACGCCCGGATCGTGCTGCCGGACTGGGAGCCGACCGCGGAGACGCGGCCGTGACTGTGCGCACGATCAACCCGGTCGCACGACTGCTCACCGCGCTGGTCATCGCGGGCGCCCTGGTGCTGTCGGTCGACTGGGTTTCGGCGCTGACCGCACTGGTCGGGGAGATCGTGCTGTTCGCCGTGGTCGGGGTGAGACTGCGGGCGGCACTGACCCGAGGCGCGGTGGTCGCGCTCGCAGCCACACTCACCGCGATCACCATCCTGCTCTACGGGCAAGTGAGCGGAACGGTGTACTGGCACTTCTTCCTCGTCACGATCAGTGACGGATCCATCGCCCTGGCAGCAGCCACCTTCCTCCGCGTCCTGGCCATCGCGCTGCCGTCGGTCATTCTGTTCATCGACGTCGAATCGACCGAACTGGCAGACGGTTTGGGTCAGGTGCTGCGGCTGCCGGCCCGGTTCGTGATCGGCGCCCTGGCCGGCCTGCGACTGGTCGGACTGCTCGGGCAGGACTGGCAGTATCTCGGCTATGCCAGGCGGGCCCGCGGGGTGGCCGACCATGCGAGGGTGCGCCGGGTCGCCGGGCAGACGTTCGCCCTGCTGGTGTTCGCCGTGCGGCGCGGGTCGAAGCTGGCCACCGCGATGGAAGCCCGCGGGTTCGGCGCCTACCCCACCCGTACCTGGGCCCGGCCGTCGACGTTCGGCGCCCGCGAGTTCGCCTTGATCGCAGCAGGATTCGTCATCGCCGCAGTCGCCATCGGCGTCTCGGTTTCCTCCGGAGCCTGGAACTTCATTGGCGCTCGATGAGATCCTGAGCCGGCTCGGTCCCGCTGCGACGACCGTGCTGATCGACGGCCGTTCCGGGTCGGGCAAGTCGACGCTGGCGGTACAACTGCACGAGAGCTGGGCCGATTCCGTCGTGGTCCGCCTTGACGACATCTACCCGGGATGGGATGGATTGGCGTGGGCCGCAGAGCATGTGCAGCGTTCGCTGCTCGAGCCGCGGGCGGCCGGACGTAACGGGTGCTGGCGGCAATGGGATTGGGCTGCCGCCGCTCCGAGCGGCCACCACGAGGTCGAACCCGGGCAACGGCTGATCGTCGAGGGCATCGGGGCGCTCACCCCGGCCGGCCGGGCGCTGGCCGATCTGGGCATCTGGGTCGATGCGGACGACACCGAGCGCAAGCGCCGGGCACTGGACCGCGACGGCGAGACCTACCGGCCGCACTGGGACCGGTGGGCCGCCCAGGAGGACGAGTTCATTGCGCGGTTCCGCCCCAGGGCGTGCGCCGATCTGATCGCGGTGCTGACCGCAGGCAGATTCGAATTCACCGCTCCCGGTTAGGGTCGACGCGGAACAACCGGAGGGGAGAGTCGATGCTGGACTGGCTGGCGCAGCTCGTGCAGCCACTCAACACCACACTGTTCGTGCTGGGCGGCGACGCGGTCAGTTGGGCCGAGCTGCTGGGCTTCCTCACCGGCGGGCTGTGCGTGGCGCTGACCGTGCGCAGGCACATCGCCAACTTCCCGGTGGGCATCGCCAACTGCCTGTTTTTCCTGGTGCTGTTCACCTCGGCCCGGCTGTGGGCCGACGCCGGCCTTCAGGTGCTCTACATCGCGCTGGGTTTCGCCGGATGGTGGCAGTGGCGGTACGGCAACGCCGGTCGCACGCCACTGATGGTCACCCGCGCCCGCCCCGACCAAATCGGCTGGTGCATCGGCGTTGTCGTGGCCGGCACGGCTCTGCTGACGGTCGTCCTCCGGGCCGCCCACGATGCAGCCCCGTTTCTCGACGCGCTCACCACGAGCCTGTCGCTGGTCGCGCAGTGGCTGCTGAACGGCAAGTACGTCCAAACCTGGTACTTCTGGATCGCCGCTGACTGCGTCTACATCCCGCTGTACGTGAGCCGGGATCTGAACCTGACCGCGGCGATCTACGCGGTGTTCCTGGTGCTGTGCCTGTCGGGGCTGCAGTCCTGGCGGAAGGTGCGGGTGTCATGAGCGAGTTCGGTCATGGCCTGTTCATCGGCAAGTTCTATCCGCCCCATCGCGGACACCACGCCGCGATCGACATCGCCGCGGACCGGTGCGACCGGGTCAGCGTGCTGGTGATGGCGGCCGCACCGGAAACCGTGCCGCTGGCCGATCGGGTGGCCTGGCTCCGCGAGACACACTCGGAGCAGACCAACGTGACCGTCGCCGGAATCCCTTGCGATGCACCGCTGGACGTCACCGACCAACGCGTGTGGGCAGCGCAGGTGGCCGCCATGCGGGCCGGGTTGCGGGCGGCGGGCTGCCCGACCGAGGTCGACGCGGTGTTCTGCGGCGACGACTACGGTGTCGAGCTGGCACGCTGGTTCGACGCCGCGAGTGTGCGGATCACCCGGAGCCCGGTCAGCGCCTCGGCCGTCCGCCGCGACCTGGCCGACCGGTGGCTCGAACTGGCCCCGGCCACGCGTGCGGGACTGACCACCCGGGTCGTCGTGCTGGGCGCCGAGTCGACGGGGACGACGACAGTCGCCGCGCAACTCCAGGAGCACTATGCGGCACGCGGCGGAGTGTGGGCCAGGACGCGCAACGTCGAGGAGTACGGTCGCGAGCACACGGCCCGGCTCTGGGAACGCCAACCCGACCGAGCGATCGACGAATTGGTTTGGGATCACGCCGATTTCGATGACATCGGGACCGAGCAGAACCGCCGGGAAGAAGCTGCTGCTCGCGAGGGCTCACCGATCCTGGTGTGTGACACCGATGCGTTCGCCACCGCGGTGTGGGAACGCCGCTATCTCGGCATGGCCGCGCGCAGCGGTCAACCATGGACCCGGGTGCCGCGCCGTGCGGTGTATCTGCTCACCGACCACACGGACGTGCCATGGCACGACGACGGCATGCGGGAGGGGGACCTGAACATGCGGGCGGCGATGACCGGCTGGTTCGCCGACGCCCTGACCGCGGCCGGGCACTCCTGGGTGCTGCTGACGGGCTCACTGGCCGATCGTGTCGAGTTGGCGCTGCGCACCGTCGACCCGCTGCTGAATCTTTCGATGCGCTTCGGGGAGCCGTTGCACGGGCCCGGCTTCGAGTAATCCCGAGCCGGGCCCCGGCAACTCAGTGTGCCTGCAGGCTCGCGGTGAGTCGCTGGCGCACAGTCGGTTTCGGTGCCGTCGCGGCGACCGCGACCATCTCGTCGACCGAGGTGAACTTGTCCCGGGGACGGTCCTCGCCACCGCGGGCGACCTCGGCGGCGTCGATCGCCCGCCACCCGGCGGCGTCGACCATGGCCGGCTGGCGGGTACGCACCAGCTTCTCCAAGGCGGCCGCCTTGTGCACCGGATCGGTCAGTGCACCGGCGTTGTAATCGTCGACCAGCTGGTGCACAGTCTGCGCCGCGCACGACTTGTTGGTGCCGATGAAGCCGGTGGGCCCGCGCTTGATCCAGCCCGCGACGTAGGCGCCTGACGCACCGCGCACGCGTCCGGCGTCGTTGGGCACCACGGCGGCATCGTCATCGAACGGCAGATCGGCAATTGCCTTGCCGCGGTAGCCGATCGAGGTCAGCACCAGGCCCGCCTCCAGCTCACGAACCTGATCGGTTCCGGTGGCACCGAATTCGATGCCGGCCACCCGGTCCTCGCCGAGCACCCGCTGCGGGGTGAGGCGGTAGGCCAACCGGATCCGCGGCCGGGTCAGCGGCGCGGAGGCATTACCCAGCTTGGTCAGGATCTCCAGCTTGTTGCGGGTCAGCGCATCGGTCTCGCGGGCCAGGTCTGCGACCACCAGCTGGTGATCGGCCTCGTCGAGCACCACGTCACAGGTCGCGGTCAGGCCGATCAGCTCGGGCAGCGTGAAGGCCGATTCGGCGGGGCCGCGGCGGGCCGCGACCACCACTTCCTGTACCCGGGACGACCGCAGGGCCGCCAACGCATGATCGGAGATGTCGGTGCGGGCCAACACATCCGGATCGGTGGTGAGCACCCGGGCGACGTCGAATGCGACGTTCCCGTTGCCGACGATGACGACCCGCTCGTGGCTCAGGTCCACCGGCAGATCGGTGAACTCCGGGTGCCCGTTGATCCAGGCCACCATCTCGGTGGCAGTGCCCGTACCGGGCAGGTTCATGCCGTCGATGTCGAGCCGGCGGTCGTTGGGCGCACCCACCGCGTACAGCACGGCGTGATGGTGCTCCAGCAGGTCGGCATGCGACAGGTGCTTGCCCACCTCGACGTTGAGGTAGAACCGGAAACCGGGCTGCCTGCCGATGGTGTCGAACAGCGTCGTCACCCGCTTGGTGCTCTGATGGTCCGGTGCCACACCGGCCCGCACCAGCCCGTAGGGCGTCGGCAGCTTCTCGAACACATTGACGCGCACGCCGCGCTGTGTCAGCAGTTCATCGGCCGCGTACATGGCGGCCGGGCCGGAGCCCACGATGGCCACCGTCAACGGCCCACCGGACCGCGCCGCGACGTGCGGCGCCGCGATCACCGGAGCCAATTTGGATGTCGGCGGCAGCTTGCCTTCCCGCTTCGGGTAGAAGGCGGCGTTCAACTCGATGAACGGCAGCTGCTTGTCCGTCAGCTTGGTATCGGCCGCGATGGCGCCGACCGGGCAGGCGCTCACGCACGCGCCGCAGTCCACACACGCCTCGGGGTCGATGTAGAGCATCTCGGCCGTCGCGAAGCCCGGCTCATCCGGTGAGGGATGGATGCAGTTCACCGGGCACGCGTAGACACAGGACCCGTCGCTACAACACGACTGGGTGATCACGTGGGGCATCTAGAACCTCTGCAGACCTTGCGCTTTCCGGACGAGCTTCAGGCGACCGAGACCAGGTGCTCGCGCTGTGGCTCGCTACGGTAGCGGCTCGGCGCTCCGTCGATCTTGCAGATCCGCCACATCAGCTTGGCGATCGGGTTCATCAGACCGGTGTCGTGGCACAGCATGCGCACGTCGCCGAACATGTCCCGCAGCATCTTGCGCGACTCCGGGGAACGGAAGAACAGCTCCTTGCGCACCGAGCGCGGGATGTCGAATTCCTTCCAGAACGCGCGCGGCGGCACGATGATCGCCGAGCACAGGATGCGCATGGTCAGCGGCACGAACAGCGACAGGATCCAGCGCTGACGACGCCGCAGGTTCGGCACCCGCTTGTGCAGGTACTGGTGCGCGAACGAGATGTGGCGGGCCTCTTCGGCGACGTGGATCGCCATCACCCGCTCCATGATCGGGTGCAGGGCCTTGCCCTCGCGCAACACGTTCTTCTGCGTGTGGTCGATGGGCTCCTCGCCGGCGAGCACGCCGAAGAAGAACGGGATCGGCAGCGGGCCGGCGGCCAGCGGGATCAGCGGCTGCAGCCACTTGAGCAGCCGCGGCATGCCCGGCACGTCCATGCCGATGCGGTTGACCATCTCCTGGAACATCAGGGTGTGGTTGCACTCCTCAACCGATTCGTGCAGGCAGTACCGGTATTCCGGCGAGCCGTTGGGCACCCAGAACGAGTACTCCATCAGACCGCGGATGAGGATGTTCTCGAAGTGCAGGCCGACCTTGGCGACGTTGGCCTGGCGCCACATGCCGATCTCGATCTGCCGTTCGACCGGCTGCGCCTGGTACCACGGGTGACCGCCCATCGGGTCGGTCCCGGGCAGGATCCAGCGCGGATCATTGGGGATGACGGCAAATTCCGGAGAATCCCAGTCGATGTCCTTGTACGGGTTGAAATTGCGTCGCACCGAGCCCTCGGACAGCGTCGCGAGCATGTCGGTGTACTGAATGTCGTCGCTGACGTCCATGTTCTTGCGCCAGCGCCTGACCATCTTGGTCCGAGCCATGTTGCAGACCTCTCTATACTTGTCTGAGGTTTACATCTACCCACCTGTTGTACAAACGGTACCGCAGGTATCGAGTAAAAGTCCATGCCTGATTTGAATTGTTTGCCGATAGGTGACCGCACGTGGTCGAGCTGAAGACCGAAGGCCAGGTAGAGGCGATGGCAGCGGCCGGAGCTGTGGTGGCCGACACACTGCAAACAATTGCCAGTCAGGCCGCTCCAGGCCATATGACGGCCGATCTCGACCGGATCGCCGCCGAAATCCTCGCCGCGCATCACGCCTCCTCGCCGTTCCTGAACTACCACCCGCGGTGGGCGCCCAAACCCTTCCCGGCAGTGCTGTGCGTGAGCGTCAACGACGCGGTGGTGCACGGCATCCCCGACGGCACCGTCCTGGCCGACGGTGACCTGGTGTCGGTGGACTTCGGAGCAATCCTGAACGGCTGGTGCGGAGACTCCGCCCGCAGCTTCGTCGTGGGCACTGCAGCAGCGGCCGACACCGCGCTGATCGAGGCGACGGACGCGGCCTTGGCCGCCGGGATCGCCGCGGTACGGCCCGGCAACACCCTCGGTGATGTCGGACACGCCATCGCGTCGGTGGCCCGCGAGGCCGGCTACGGACTACTCGCCAACCACGGCGGCCACGGGATCGGGCGCACCATGCACGAAGCGCCCCACGTCCCCAACTCGGGACGGCCCGGGGAGGGCATGAGATTGCAGCCTGGCCTGGTGATCGCGATCGAGCCGATGCTGATTGCCGACGGCACCACGGGCTACGTCCACGACCCCGACGGGTGGACACTTCGCAGCGCCACCGGCGCCCGCGCCGCACACAGCGAACACACTGTGGCCGTCACCACCGACGGCGCCCGAATTTTGACGCGGTAGCGGCCGACTTTAGGCTGGTCGGTATGGCTGAACTGATCATCCCCGCCGATATCAAGCCCCGCGACGGCCGTTTCGGATGTGGACCCTCCAAGGTCCGCCCGGAGCAACTGACCGCGCTGGCCGCTGCCGGGGATCTGTTCGGCACGTCCCACCGGCAGGCACCGATCAAGAATCTCGTCGGTCGCGTCCGCGACGGGCTGCGTGAGCTGTTCTCGGTTCCCGACGGATACGAGGTGATCCTGGGTAACGGCGGCTCGACCGCATTCTGGGATGCCGCGGCGTTCGGCCTGATCGACAAGAAATCGCTGCACCTGACCTACGGCGAGTTCAGCTCGAAGTTCGCCTCGTGCGTGGCCAAGAACCCGTTCATCGGCGACCCGATCATCGTCAAGACCGACCCGGGCACCGCACCGCAGCCGCAGTCCGACCCGTCGGTCGACGCCGTCGCCTGGGCCCACAACGAGACCTCGACCGGCGTCTCGGTGCCGGTGCAGCGCCCGGCCGGTGATGCGCTGGTACTGATCGATGCCACCTCGGCCGCCGGCGGCCTGCCCGTCGACATCGCCGACACCGACGCGTATTACTTTGCGCCGCAGAAGAATTTCGCCGGTGACGGCGGCCTGTGGCTGGCCATCGTCAGCCCCGCGGCGCTGGCCCGTATCGAGGCCATCGGCGCGTCGGGCCGCTGGGTGCCTGACTTCCTGTCGCTGCCCATCGCGGTGGAGAACAGCCTCAAGAACCAGACCTACAACACCCCGGCGATCGCCACGTTGATCCTGCTCGCCGAGCAGATCGACTGGCTCAACGGCAACGGCGGCCTGGACTGGGCCGTCAAGCGCACCGCAGATTCCTCGCAGCGGCTGTACTCGTGGGCCGAGGGCACGTCGTTCGCCACCCCGTTCGTCACCGATCCGGCCCTGCGCTCGCAGGTCGTCGGCACGATCGACTTCAGCGATTCGGTGGATGCCGCCGCGGTCGCCAAGGTGCTGCGCGCCAACGGGATCGTGGATACCGAGCCCTACCGCAAGCTTGGCCGTAACCAGCTGCGAATCGGCATGTTCCCGGCCGTGGAGCCCGACGACGTCAGCGCCCTGACCGCCTGCGTCGACTGGGTCGTCGGCCAGCTCTGAGCAATCCCTCGATCCCGGTAGCCCTCCGCCAGCGTGTCAGCCCGGTAACGGGCTGATAACGCAGTAGGGTTCGCGCAGGAGGTCAGGTCGGTATGCGAGAACTCAGAGTCGTTGGATTGAACGTAGACGGCAGACGCATCATCTGCGAAGACGACGACTCCAAAGAGACGTTCAGCTTGCGTGTCGATGACCGGTTGCGCGCCGCGGTCCGCGGTGACAAGGTCGCCTCGAATCAGCCCGATATCGATGTAGAGGTGCAGAACGTGCTGCGACCCAAGGAGATTCAGGCAAAGATTCGCGCCGGGGCGTCGGTCGAGCAGTTGGCCGCAGCAGCCGGGGTGCCCATCGAACGGGTCGAGCGATTTGCCCATCCGGTATTGCTGGAGCGCGCGCGGGCAGCCGAGTTGGCCACCGCAGCGCATCCGGTACTGGCCGACGGGCCCGCGGTGCTGACGCTGCTCGAAACCGTCACCCAGGCCATCGTGGCCCGGGGCTTGGACCCCGATTCGATCGCCTGGGACGCGTGGCGCAACGAGGACAGCCGTTGGACCGTGCAGCTGGCCTGGAAGGCCGGCCGGTCGGACAACGTCGCGCATTTCCGCTATTCACCCGGGGCCCACGGCGGCACCGTCTCGGCGTCGGACGACGCTGCCCGCCAGCTGATCAACCCCGATTTCGACAGGCCGCTGCGTCCGGTCGCTGCCGTGCCGCACCTGTTCGACAATCACGAGGCCGACGAAGCCCACGACGTTCCCGCGGCGGCACCCGAGCACTTCAGCCGGCCGGCCGAACCGATGCCCGCGCCCACTCCCCCGGCACCCAAGCGCAGCCGAAAGGCACGTGCGACGGTTCCGGCCTGGGAGGACGTATTGCTCGGCGTACGTTCCTCGGGCACCCAGCCCTGATCGATTTCGAGCCTGTGCTGAAGATTGGGGCCATCAGGTAGCCGCAATCTCCAGCGTTGGCGTTGGCGTTGTCGAAGTCAGGCCGCCAGCTCGACGCCGGTGAACTCGCAGTCTGGTCCACAGGCGTGGCCACTCACTGTGATCCCGTGTCGCCGCATCACCTGGGCGATCTTCGCGGCGGTCCGGCACGGCCGGTCGAAAACCTGACGGTAGGACAGTCGGACGGTTGAGCGGCCGTCGACCGCGGCATCGAGATCACGCTCGACGTCGTTGTTTCGTGCCGATGCCGTGTTGTGGAACAGGAGGCCGTCGAGTTCGACCACGAGCCGTTGGCCGTACTCGGCATCGCGGTAGGTCACATTCACCGACGAGGTCGAACGCTTCTGACGAGCGGCCCGGGGCAATCCGTGCGCCCGTTCCACGCGGTTGAGGTACCCGTGCTCCAGGACCGAGCAGCTGCCCTCGGCGATGTCGACGATCACGGCCCGCAGCCAGCGTCGTCTGCGAACCCGCCGACGGGCGTCGAGGGCTCGCAGTAGATGTCGCGCGGTGGTGCGCCGCGATTGGCACGCGTCGGCCAGCACCGCAATCGCATCGAACTCGGATACGGCCCGACATGCGACGTCAAGGGCGGCTTCTTCAAAGCGCAGACGTGGCGGACCGACCTGCCAGAGCACCCGCTCCTGCAGGTGGGCCAGATGGTGGATGCGCACTCCGTGTGGTTCGGCCAGCACGCCCCGGTCACGGGAGACTGCGACATGGATCACCGCACCCTCGTCGGTCAACGCCGATTCCAGGCACAACGCTGCCGGAGCTGCGTAAAGCACTGCGGCCCACGCTCGTTGCAGCCAGGACAACGGTCCGGTGTGATCGACGTATACGCCGTCGTGGACCCGCGCCCAGTCATTGCGCCGGAGCAACCGTCGAATGTCGTGCTGCTGCAGCCCCGCATCCAGGGCCTGCCGACGCGAGATCACCCCCGACTGCCGCCGAAGCACGCCCTCGATGTCCACGCCATCGATGCTCGCCCACCGGCTCCGCCACGACCAGACCCGTTCCCCGCACCTGTGGACAACTACTTGTGCTGAAGATTGGGGCTACCAGATGACCCCAATCCTCAGCGCTGTCGGGCCGCTCTGTGACGCACGCGACAACCACGCACGCCCGCAAGTTAGTTATAGTAGCTAATAATTAGCTTTGCTATACATCTGGAGGGGCCATGCCACGCACCGAGAACGACACCTGGGATCTGGCCACCGGCGTGGGTGCCACCGCGACGGGCGTCGCCGCGTCCCGGGCGCTGGCCTCCAGCGCCGCCGAACCGCTGATCTCCGACCCGTATGCGCGGCCCCTGGTCGACGCCGTCGGCGTGGACTACTACGTCCGCCTGGCGCAGGGCGACCTGGTCGCCGACGGCGCCGCCGAGCCGCTCGATCCGCACGTGATCGCCGACGGCATGGCCATCCGCACCCGCTACTTCGACGATTTCTTCCTGACCGCCATCGACGCAGGCATCCGCCAGGCCGTCATCCTGGCCTCGGGCCTCGATGCCCGCGCGTACCGGCTGCCCTGGCCGGCCGGGATGACGGTCTTCGAACTGGACCAGCCGGCTGTCATCGACTTCAAGGGCCGCACCCTTGCCGGTCTGGGCGCCGCGCCGGCCGCAGAATTGCACGCCATCGGTATCGATCTGCGCCACGACTGGCCGGCCGCCTTGCTCGCCCGCGGCTTCGATCCGCAGGCCCCGACGGCGTGGATCGCCGAAGGGCTGCTCGGCTACCTGCCGCCGGACGCCCAGGATCGCCTGTTCGACAACATCACTGCGCTGAGCGCCCCGGGCAGCCGCATCGCCACCGACTGGATCACCGAGCACTCCGAGTTGGCCGAGAGCCGGATCCGGACCCTCACCGACCACCAACGCGAGCAGGGCCTGGAGCTGGACGATCTGTCAGACCTGATCTTCGAAGGCGACCGCCACGCCGTCGCGGAGTACCTGACCGCAACCGGCTGGCAACCCGAAACCACCACGGCCGAGCGGATGTTCGCAGTCCACGGCTTGCCGTTCCGCCGCGACGAGGCCGTAGCGGGACTGCTCGACGCCAACTACACCGCGGCAGAACTGGTGGCCTGAGCGGGCCGGGTCAGCCCTGGGTCAGCCCGATGGCCAGCAGCGCCAGCCACCCGGCCGCCACCCCCACACCCGATCCCAGCACGAACCAGCGCCACACCGGCCGGTGCCGCCAGCCCCATACCGTGGGGGCCAATCCGCCGACGGCCACCATGTTCAGCCCCACCGCCAGCAGCGGGTGCACGCGCAACAGCCCCATCCCGAGTACCACGATGGCCGCGGCGAGCACCGCTGCCACGAAACCGGCCACCGTCAGGCCGGTCGCCCACGGCGTGGAATCGTCGGTCACGGTGCCAATCTAACGCGAGTTCAGCTCCCGAGCCGGGCACGTTCATAGAACGCGAGCGCCGCCGCCGTGGCGACGTTGAGCGAATCCGTGCCGCGTGACATCGGGATGCGCACGCGCACGTCGCTGGCCCGCATCGTGTGCTCGGTCAGGCCTGGCCCCTCGGCGCCGACGAGCACCGCCACCCGGTCCCCTTCGAGCTGTGTCATCGCTTCGGACAGGGTCGCAGCGGCCGGATCGGGTGTCATCGCCATGAGTCGAAACCCCTTGTCCCGCAAGAGCTCCAGATCACCCGGCCATGAGGCGGCCCGCGCGAACGGAACCAGCAGGGCATGGCCCATCGACACCCGCACCGCCCTGCGGTACAGCGGATCGGCGCACCCCGCCCCGAACACCACGGCATCGACCGCCAACCCGGCGGCATTGCGGAAGATCGAGCCGAGGTTCTCGTGGTCGTTGACCCCTTCGAGCACCGCCACGGTGCGCGCCTCGGAGATCACCTCCGCCACCGACAGCTCCGGCGCCCGCGAGGCCGAGGCCAGCACGCCACGGTTGAGGTGAAACCCGACCGCGGCAGCCATCACGTCGGCGTCGGTCCGGTAGAACGGCACGTCCACACCCTCGAGGTCGGCGGCCAGTTCGGTCAGGCGCCGGTCCGTGCCCAGCAATGCGCGCGGGGCGAAGCGGGACGCCAGCATCCGCTGCGCGACCAGCACGCCTTCGGCGATCACCAGACCTTTGCCGCTGGGCAGATCGGGTCGCCGGTCCACGCTGTTGAGGTCGCGGAAGTCGTCCAACCGGGAATCGGCCGGATCGTCGATATTGATAACCTGCAGCAGACTCACACGCCTTCGAGGACCATGGCCGACATCAGATCGGCTGCGGTGATCAACGTCTGACGTTCGTCCGGGTCCAGCCGGGACAGTTGCGTCTTGAGCCACTCCTGGCTGGCTCGGCGCTCGGCCTCGACGAGGGTCATCCCGGCCGGCGAGGCGGACACCACGATCTGGCGACCGTCCAGCGGATGGGCGGCCCGCGCCACCAGACCCTGTTCGGCCAGTGAGGCGATCACCCGGGTCATCGACGGAGGACGCACCCGCTCACGCGATGCCAGCGCGCCCGGTGTCATCGCGCCCTCCTTGGCCAAGGTGGCCAGCGCCGAGAACTGGGTCAGCGAAACCGGGGATTCCGCACGCCGCGTACGTAATTGACGTGCGAGTCGAACAACTGCCAGCGCCAGATCATTCGCGAGCCGCGCCTCCGGATCCTTCACATCGGAAATAGTACTGAGGCGCCGAAGGTAAAGGGCTAAAACCAAGACCAATGAACGCCGACCGCATCGGATACGTTGGTCACCGATGACCGAGGACACCAACGACGCGCCGGAGCCCCAACCGCCGGCCCTGCCTGCCGCACTGCTCGAACCGTGGCCGGTGATTCTGGTGATCGCCACGGGCTGGCTGATCGCCACCGTCCTGACCTTCACGGTCAGCGGTCTGCAACACTGGCGGCCGTTCACAGTCGCCGGACTGGCGATCGGCGTTCTCGGCACGACCATCTTTCTGATCCAGCGCCGCGCCGTGCGCCGCGGATCCCGCGGTGCGCAAAGCGGATTGACCTGAGGAGACACCATGGCCGCACCCCTACTGCAAGCCACCATCGACATCGACGCACCGGTCGACAAGGTCTGGGGGTTGATCTCGGACCTCCGCCGGATGCCGCAGTGGAGCCCGCAGTGCCGGCTGATGAAGCCGCTCGGCCCGCTGCGTCCGGGAACCCGCACGTTCAACCTGAACCGGCGCAAGTTCGTGTTCTGGCCCACCACGTCACGTCTCACCGAGGTCGTCGACAACAAGAAGCTGTCCTTCCTGGTCGAGGGCAACAACACCGTGTGGAGCTACGAACTGGAACCGACGGGCAGCGGCACCCGGGTGACCGAATCCCGCCACGCCGAGAACGGCACCACCGCCGTGTCCAACGCTCTGGTCGGCGCATTGTTCGGCGGAGTCCCCAGCTTCGAGGACGAACTCGTCGAGGGAATGAACGCCTCGCTGGCCCGGATCAAGGCCGCGGCCGAGAACTGAGCAGAGCTCAGTCGGCGGGCCCAAATTCGCCTCAGTCGGCAGGGCCCAATTCGCCTCAGTCGGCAGGGCCCAATTCGCCTCAGTCGGCGGTGTCGAGCACACCGTCGTCGTACGGCTCGTACATCGGCGACCCGGTGCCGGGAGGTTGCGGGGTGTCCGAATGGGCCCCGCACCCGTACTCGGCCTCCACCACATGCCCGTCGGCCGACAGATCGTTGGCGCACACACCGAACATCACGCCCAGCGCCCCACCGAGCGGCAGATAGAAGCCACAGTCGCGACAGACCCGGCGCGTCGAGCGGGCCATCGCCGAACCCGGCCCGTAATCGCCGTCGTGCCAGCGCTGCGCCGCCTGCGCCCGACCCCACTCACTGAGCACCTGACGCCGGCCGAAGCCGAGCTCGAGGGCGGCATCGTCGATCAGCGGATCGCCGGTGGCCACATAGCCCGGGACCAGACGCGGATCATTGGGCGGCGGGGCCAACAGGTCGCCGGGCCCGAGGTCTCCAGGACGAACCCGGTCCTCCCACGGCACCCACTCGGGCGCCAGCAGCGCCGTCGGACCCGGAACCAGGACCAGCTCGCTGATCGTGGCGTGGTCGGCGCCGGGATAGGCAGCCACCACGACGGCCCACTGCCAACCTCGGTAACCGGGCAGGTCAGCCAGGAATCGGTGCGTGGCCGAGGAGGCGTCCTCGATGCTCGCGCCGAGGTATTCGCCCACGGCGCCCTCGCCGCTGAACTCGATCAGCGCAGCGCGAGCCTGTTCGGCGGCACCCAACAGCACCGCCTCCTGCTCCTGCGACGGAGCCGCCGGGCTGGTCTCGGGTGTCTGCTCAGCAGATTCGGTCACGCTTTCCATCGCCTCCATAGTGCCTGATCGGGACGACCCCAGACCACACCGGTCGCCTGTCGGCCGCCTGCGCGCCCGATAAGAGAGAATCGGGGGGTGACCTACTACCCGCCGCGGCCGCCGGCCGATCACGGCGCGGAACATCCCGGAATGGCCAACTACCCCAGCGACGAGACGCCGCGGCGGCCACGCAGACAATCGGTGCCCAGCTCCAACCGCTGGCTGCCGCCGCTCGACGAGCAACACACGACCGCGCATCCGAGGCAGGACGACTCGCAACGCTCCCACGGCGTCGGCGCGGCAGCCGGTGAGAAGGTGACCGTCACCAGGGCAGCCGCGGCACGCAGCCGCGAAATGGGTTCGCGGATGTACGGTTTCGTGCACCGCGCGGCCACCGCCGACGGCGCCGACAAGTCCGGGCTGACCGCACTGACCTGGCCGGTGGTGGCAAACTTCGCCGTCGACGCGGCCATGGCTGTCGCTCTGGCCAACACGTTGTTCTTCGCCGCGGCCAGCGGTGAGTCCAAGAGCAAGGTCGCGCTGTACCTGCTGATCACCATTGCGCCGTTCGCGGTGATCGCTCCGCTGATCGGACCCGCGCTGGACCGCCTCCAGCACGGTCGCCGGATGGCGCTGGCGGCCTCGTTCGCGCTACGCACCGGGTTGATCGTGATCTTGATCGCCAACTACGACGGCGCCACTGGCAGCTATCCGTCCTGGGTGCTCTACCCGTGCGCGCTGGGCATGATGGTGCTGTCCAAATCCTTCTCGGTGCTACGCAGCGCGGTCACGCCGCGGGTGCTGCCCCCGTCGATCGACCTGGTCCGGGTCAACTCCCGGCTGACCACCTTCGGGCTACTCGGCGGCACCGTGGTCGGCGGCGGCATCGCCGCGGGAGCCGAATACCTGTTCAAGGTGGCTCAACTGCCCGGGGCGCTGTACGTGGTCGTCGCGGTCTCGGTGGCCGGCGCGGTGTTGTCGATGCGGATCCCCAAATGGGTCGAGGTCACCGAAGGCGAGGTGCCCACCACCCTGAGCTACCACGGTCAATCGGGCGGCCGGGACGAGATGCGCCGTCACCCCGGCAAGCCCAAGGCCGAACGTCAACCGTTGGGCCGCAACACCATCACCGCGTTGTGGGGCAACTGCACCATCAAGGTGATGGTCGGATTCCTGTTCCTCTACCCGGCTTTCGTCGCCAAGTCCCACGATGCCAGCGGCTGGGAACAGCTGCTGATCCTCGGACTGATCGGGGCCGCGGCCGGAATCGGCAACTTCGGCGGCAACATCGCCGCCGCCCGGCTCAAGCTCGGCCGTCCCGCACAACTGGTCGTGCGGGCCGCGGCCGCCGTCACGGTGGTCGCACTGGCCACCGCGCTCACCGGGAACCTGCTGGTGGCCGCCGGAGCGACCCTGATCACCTCCGGCGCCAGCGCCATCGCCAAGGCCTCGCTCGACGCGTCCCTGCAGGACGATCTCCCCGAGGCCTCGCGGGCCTCGGCTTTCGGCCGCTCGGAGTCGGTACTCCAGCTGGCCTGGGTGATCGGCGGGGCGACCGGGGTGCTGATCTACACGGACCTCACGGTCGGGTTCACTACGATCACGGCCGTGCTGATACTCGGACTGGCGCAGACGATCGTGAGCTACCGCGGCGAATCCCTGATTCCGGGCCTGGGCGGTAATCGCCCGGTCCATGCCGCACGAGAAGGCGGCAGCCGTCCCGCGGCAGCCCCGACAACAGCACAGTGGGAGTCCTGATGAAGCGTGTCCTTGCGGTCCTTGGGGCCGTGGTCGTACTGGCGATCGCCGGTACCGCGGTCGGGGTCTGGCGGCTGCACAGTGCGCAGGGCGACCGGCTTCCGGAGATCAGCGCGTACTCGCACGGACACTCGGTGCGGGTCGGCCCGTTCCAGTACTGCGAGGTGCTCAACCTCGACGACTGCAAGGAGCCGCGCGACACGGGCGAGTTGGCGGTCAGGAAGGACAACCCGGTGCAACTGTCGGTGCCCAGCGCGGTCGCCCGTGCACCGTGGCGGCTGCTGCAGGTGTACGAGAACCCGATCGACACGACGGTGTCGTACTTCGCACCCAAGACGACGCTGGCCGTGACCATCCCGACGGTCGATCCCAACCGCGGCCGGCTCACCGGCCTGGCGGTGCAGCTGCTGACCCTGGTTCAGGACCAGGACGGCCAGGAGTTCGCGCTGCCGCACGCCGAATGGTCGATCAGCACCGTCTGGCCCTGAGCCTCCGGCCGGTTGCTGTTTGCCTTGACAAGCAACGTCGGACCAGATCTCTCAGACCGCGATTTTCCGCGGTTGTGCAGCGTTAACGTAATTCCATGAGGCCACTGGCGGTGGGGCTGGCAATCACATTGCTGGCGTGCGGCGGCGTCGCGGGGGCGCTCGGAGCGGGGGCCGGCACCGCCCGGGCCTACACCTACGGCCCGTTCCAGTGGTGCCCCGGGCAACCCCTGCCGAACGACCCGCCAAGGTCGGATGCAGACCTCGTGTGGGACATGGGCATCTGCCACACCTACTACTTCGAATACGACGTGCGAACCCATGCCCCTGCCCACTACTGGGAGGGACCCAACCTGTTCCCGACGCCGATCCCGCCGCCTCCGCCGCCGGAGAATCCGCCGAACATCTTCGAGCAGTGCCCCGGGCTCATCCCCTTCGTCAACTGCCTGCCCGGGCTCTAGCTTCTATGACGCGCCGTGCCCCTTTGGGACACGTTCACCCTCAGGCGTCGGCCCCGGCGGAGTGCCGTCACCGAAAGGCCTGCCGCCCAAGGATTCCCGACCGTGCGGCGTCAGCCAGTTGGCCAGGTCCGGGCCCTTGGGCACAATCTGCGTCGGGTTGATGTCCGAATGCACGAGGTAGTAGTGCTGCTTGATCTGGACGAAATCGACGGTGTCGCCGAAGCCGGGCGTCTGGAACAGATCTCGCGCGTAGGCCCACAGCACGTCCATCTCGGCGAGCTTAGACCGGTTGCACTTGAAATGGCCGTGGTAGACCGGGTCGAACCGGGCCAGCGTGGTGAACAACCGGACGTCGGCCTCGGTGATGGTGTCGCCCACCAGATAACGCTGAGTGCTCAGCCGGTCGGTGAGCCAGTCCAGCGTCGCGAACAACCGGTCGTAGGCCTTGTCGTAGGCCTCCTGTGAGCCGGCGAAGCCGCACCGGTACACCCCGTTGTTGACCTCGGTGTAGATGCGCTTGGCCACCTCGTCGATCTCCGCGCGCAACGGCTCGGGATACAGCTGCGGGGCTCCCTCGCGGTGGTACTCGGTCCACTCGGTGGAGAAGTCCAGTGTCATCTGGGCGAAGTCGTTGGTCACCACCGCACCCGTGGCCACCTCGACGATCGCCGGCACGGTGATGCCCTTCGGGTAGTTCGGGTCGCGTTTGAAGTACGCGTCCTGCAACCGCGGAATCTTCAGCACCGGGTCGAGCCCACCGGGATCGAGGTCGAAGGTCCAGCTGCGCGCGTCGTGCGTCGGCCCGCAAAAGCCAATGGAGAGAACGTTTTCCAGGCCCAGCAGGCGCCGCACGATGATCGTGCGGTTGGCCCACGGGCAGGCCCGCGCAACAATCAACCGGTACCGGCCGGGCTCGACGGGGAACCCGTCACGCCCATCGGCCGTGATCCTGGTGGTGATGTAGTTGGTGTCGCGATTGAACTCGCCGGAGCTGGACTTGTTGGCGACGTAGGTGCCCTGAGCCATGGACCCAGTCTGCCCGTCGAGCGTTGGCTGGTGTTCGAAAAGTCAGCGGATCCTCGAACACAAGCTGACGTTCGGCACGGGAGTACTAGGCGTCGAGCTCCTGCGCGACAGCCTTGACCACCTCGGACACCCGGCGCGCGACCTTGCGGTCGGGGTAGCGCCCCTTGCGCAGCTCGGGCTGCACGATGTCTTCGAGCAGCGTGATCATGTCCGAAACCATGCCGTGCAGCTCATCGGGCGTGTGCTTGTGCTCGGGCCGCTCGGCCTCGCGCCGCGACCGGGCCAGACTTGGCGGCGGGTCGATGAGCTTGAGGCTCAACGCCTGCGGGCCACGACGGCCTGCCGCGACGCCGAACTCGACACGTTGACCGGCCTTCAGGCCTTCGACACCCGCGGGCAATGCCGAGGACCGCACATAGACGTCCTCGCCGTCCTCCTGGGACACAAAGCCGAAGCCCTTTTCGGCGTCGTACCACTTCACCTTGCCGGTCGGCACTGCACTCACCCGCTCGTCTTGTCAGAACTACCTACACACATAAAGTTCGCGCCCCGTCAGCGCCGGGACGCGATGGAGCGATCTTACTCGGCCCTCCCTGGGTGCTTCACCCCTATTACTCGGTAGGCTTGAAACCACCTCTGGAAGAGAGATGCGCCGGTAATGCGAGTGATTCTGAACATCATCTGGTTGATCTTCGGCGGCCTGTGGCTGGCGCTGGGATACCTGCTGGCCGCGCTGATCTGTTTCGTCCTGATCATCACGATCCCGTTCGGGTTCGCCTCGCTGCGCATCGCCTCCTATGCCCTGTGGCCGTTCGGCCGCACCATCGTGGACAAGCCGGGCACCCGGCCCGGCGCCCTGGTCGGCAACATCATCTGGATCGTCCTGTTCGGCTGGTGGCTGGCGCTGGGGCATCTGGTGAGCGCGGTGGCCATGGCGGTGACGATCATCGGTATCCCGTTGGCGCTGGCCGATCTCAAGCTGATCCCGGTCTCGCTGGTGCCGCTGGGCAAGGAGATCGTCCCGGTCGACTCGCTGAAGGCCGCGGTATGACGCTGACCTCGCTCGGGCTGCCCGCCGTGAGCGGGTCCGGTCGCCCATCGCTCGGACCGGCCCCGGCCAGCGGCCCTCTGGTGGACACCTACGGCCGGGTGGCCACCGATCTTCGGGTCTCGCTGACCGACAAGTGCAATCTGCGCTGTACGTACTGCATGCCCGCCGAGGGCCTGGACTGGCTGCCCGGTGACGCGCTGCTCAGCACCGACGAACTGAGCCGGCTGTTGCGCATCGCGGTCACCCGCCTGGGCATCACCAGCGTGCGGTTCACCGGCGGCGAACCGTTGGTCACCCGCCATCTGGAGGACGTGGTGGCCGCCGCGGCAGCGCTGGAGCCGCGCCCGGAGATCACGTTGACCACCAACGGCATCGGGCTGGCCCGGCGCGCCGCAGGCCTCAAACAGGCCGGGCTGGACCGGATCAACGTCTCGCTGGACAGTGTCGACGCCGCGCACTTCGCCCGCATCACCCGTCGGGACCGGCTGGCCGACGTGCTGGACGGTCTGGCGGCCGCCAAGGCGGCCGGGTTGGCGCCGGTGAAGGTCAACGCGGTGCTGGATCCGGTGTCGGGCCTCGACGACGCCGTGACCCTGTTGGGCTACTGCCTGGACCACGGATACCAACTACGGATCATCGAACAGATGCCCCTGGACGCCGGCCACACCTGGCAGCGCGGCACGGTGATCGACGCCGACACCATCCTGGCCACCCTCCGGAAGCACTTCGACCTGCGGACCGATCCGAAGCCGCGCGGCTCGGCGCCCGCCGAGCTGTGGCAGGTAGCCGCAGGCGCCGGACACCCCGCGGGCACCGTCGGGGTGATCGCCTCGGTGTCGCACGCCTTCTGTTCGGCCTGTGACCGCACCAGGCTGACCGCCGACGGCCAGATCCGCAGTTGCCTGTTCTCCACCGAGGAGAGCGATCTGCGCGCCCTGCTGCGCGGTGGCGCCGACGACGCCGACATCGAGGCGGCCTGGCGGACGGCGATGTGGGGCAAGCCCGCCGGGCACGGCATCAACAACCCTGATTTCGTGCAGCCCGCCCGGCCGATGAGCGCGATCGGCGGCTAGATGACAGGGCACACCATGGCCGTCACAGTCCGCTATTTCGCTGCTGCCGCCGCGGCGGCGGGAGTTGATACGGAAACGTTAGGTTTGGCGCAGGGCAGCACGATCGCGACGCTCGTCGAGCATCTCAGCGGTCGCGACGCGGAGCTCGGGCGCGTGCTAAAGCGCTGCTCATACCTGGCGGACGGGGTGGCCGTCCGCGATATGGACAAGCCGATATCAACGCACCAGACGATCGATGTGTTACCCCCCTTCGCCGGCGGTTAACGTGATTTGCATCACATAACGAAATGGTCACGAGCTGGCTACGGCGGGGTGGAGCGCCTCGCCCACCTGCGACAACGCAGAAATAACCTGCACCTTTAAACAACTTTTAGAGTTTGCTCGGATCGAAAACGCCCGAGGCCGCTAAAGGTGACGGGATAGCGGGCAGCAGTTACCGTTCATTCCCAAGTCAACGGACCCTAATCAGTTGGCCCACCCTCATACCGAAGCGCCGAGCTCCATCCATCGGGCAGGGGTTAACGACGAACAACAAGGATGGAGGCGGGGGACCCACCGGTCCACCGATTTACTTCAGGACCAGGAGCCGCTTGCGGCCCCTTGGGGTGAAGCCGTCAGAGTTTCGACGACGACGGCCGGGTGACCTCTCCCACCCGAACCCGACAGCTGACCTCGTGGGCGCATACGAGAGGACCTTCACGCTTATGAGTGGACGGCATCGCAAGCCCACCACGTCTTCATCAGCCAAGAACGTCGCGAAGATCGCGGTGACCGGCGCTGCGATCGCAGGCGGCAGCCTCGCGATGGCCAGCCAGGCGATGGCGGCGACCGACGGCGAGTGGGACACCGTGGCACGTTGTGAGTCCGGTGGTAACTGGGCAATCAACACCGGCAACGGCTACCACGGCGGCCTGCAGTTCTCCCCCAGCACGTGGGCATCCCACGGCGGCGGCGAGTACGCACCCAACGCCTACATGGCCACCAAGGAACAGCAGATCGCCGTCGCCGAGCGCGTGCTCGCCGGCCAGGGCAAGGGCGCTTGGCCGGTCTGTGGACGCGGCCTCTCGGGCGCCACCCCGCGCAACGTGGTCAATGAGCCCGCTCCTGCTGCCCCGCTGGATGCACCTGCGGTCAACGGCGAACTGCCGCCTCCGCCCGAGGCTCCCGCCCCGGCACCTGAGGCGGCTCCGATGGACGCCCCGCTGCCGCCGGCACCCGAGGACCTCCCGCCGGCCCCTGAGGCTCCGGCCCCGGCCCCCGAAGCCGCTCCGATGGACGCCGCGCTCGCCCCGGCCCCTGAGTCCGCTCCGATCGCCGACGCCTCGCTGCAGGTACCCGCCCCTGAGGCCCCGGCTCCGGCTCCTGAAGAAGCACCCGCTCCCGCTCCTGCGGTACAGCCGGTCAGCTACTTCGATCAGATCCAGCAGGCCATCGAGAAGCAGGGCATCGACGGCAACATCGTCATCAACGGCTGAGTTTCAGGCCGAACCGACCCATTCGTCGGTGCCGTCGGAGAAGTACTGGTGCTTCCACACCGGAAGCCGCTCTTTGACGGTATCGACGAGACGGGCACAGGTTTCGAACGCCGCCCTGCGATGGTCCGCTGCCACAGCGGCCACCAGGGCGGCGTCTCCTATTTGTAGGGTGCCGATGCGGTGGCTGACCGCGATCGCCCGTACCCCGGTGGTCTGAGCGGCGACTTCGGCGGCAACTTCCTCCAAGGTCTGAAGTGCGTTGGGGTGCGCGGAGTAGTCGAGCCGGATGACCGAACGGCCACCGTCGTGATCACGCACCACCCCGGAGAAGCCGACCACGGCTCCGGCGGCCTCATGGGCCACCAGCGCCTCGTATTCGGTCAACGAGATCGGCGTCTCGGTCAGATCGACGCGTATGACGGATGCGTTCATCTCGTGTGGTCCTTACCGCTCAGCTGATCCAGCGCATGCTCCAACACTCCGGCCAGCACCCCCAGCCCGTCCTTGACCCCACCCGGCGAGCCGGGAAGGTTGATGACCAGAGTGCGCCCGGCGACGCCGCAGACCCCGCGGGACAACACCGCCGTGGGCACCTTGTGCACGCCGGCGCGACGGATGGCGTCGGCCAGGCCAGGGATTTGATAGTCGAGTACAGCGATCGTGGATTCCGGTGTCGCATCGGTGGGTGAGATGCCGGTGCCACCGGAGGTGATGATCAGGTCGACGCGCTCGGCCAGCGCGGCGCGCAGGGCATCGCCGACCGCGTGCCCGTCGGCGACCACCATCTGCTCGGTGACGTCATAACCGCGATCGGAGAGCCAGCCGACGATGAGGGGGCCGGTCCGGTCGTCGTAGACCCCTGCCGCGGCACGGGTGGAGGCGATGATGACCCGCGCCGACCGCGTCACCGCTGAGTTTTTTCCGACGGGCTTTCCCATACTCCCGTTTTACCGCCTTCTTTGCGCAGCACCTTGATGTCGTCGATGCGCGCCGCGGGGTCGACGGCCTTGATCATGTCGTACAGCGTCAGCGCGGCCACGCTCACCGCGGTCAGGGCTTCCATCTCGACGCCGGTGCGGTCAGTGCTGCGCACGGTCGCCGTGACGGTGACCTCGGCGTCGCGAGCGTCGAAGTCCACGTCGACGCCGGTCAGCGCCAGCTGATGGCACAGCGGAATCAACTCGGGAGTCCGCTTGGCGGCCAGGATCCCGGCCACGCGAGCCGTGGCCAGCGCGTCACCCTTGGGCAGGCCGCCCGAGGCGATGAGAGCCACCACATCGGGGCGGGTACGCACGGTGCCCACGGCGACCGCGATGCGTTTGGTGACGTCCTTGGCCGTGACGTCGACCATGTGCGCCGCGCCGGACTCGTCGAGGTGCGACAGTCCCACTACTACCTGTTGACGACGGTGGCCGACTGGATGAAGGGCAGCTCCTCGGCCGGCAACGGAAAGGTGAGGTCGCCGAACGGGGACAGCGCGCCGGTGCGGTCGGTGGCGAGCTCACTCACGGCGTGATCATCGCCGTCGGAGAGCACGGGCCAGCCGTTGTCGACGTAATGGTTCTTCTTGTTGTCAGCCACGCTCCACATTGTGGCAGGCTCGTTCACCGGAGGCGAGACCGGCGGGCCGGGGGTCCCCCCCGCTTGCAGGGGAGAGCCGGGAGAGGGATCGCGCGGGCTGCTTTACGCTGGTCAGGATATGACCGCCGCACAGACTCCCGGATTCCCGCTGGGTGCCTGGCTGTCCGACCTCGATGACAAGGCCCTGATCCGCCTCCTGGAGCTGCGGCCCGACCTGAGCCAGCCGCCACCGGGAACTATCGCCGCGCTCGCCGCGCGCGCGACCTCACGTCAGTCGGTCAAGGCTGCCACCGATTCCCTGGACTTCCGGCGGCTGGCCATCCTGGATGCGCTGCTGGTCCTGCACGCCGACACCCACGCGGTGCCGGTGTCGCAGCTGGGCGAACTGTTGGGCGACCGGGTCGGTGCGAACGAGCTTGCCGACGCGCTGGACGATCTGCGCGAGCGGGCCCTGGTGTGGGGCGAGGCCGAGGTCCGGGTGGCGCCCGAGGTGGCCGCGGGCCTGCCCTGGGTTGTCGGTCAGGCCACCGTCGAGGTGGCCGCGCGCAGTGCCGAGGAGATCACCGGCCTGCTCGACGGGCTCGACGACGCGCAGAACGATCTGCTGGCCCGGTTGTTGGAGGGTTCACCCGTGGGCCGCACCCGCGACGCGGCACCGGACACTCCGCCGGACCGGCCGGTGCCGCGGCTGCTGGAAGCCGGGCTGCTGCGCCGGATCGACGACGACACGGTGATCCTGCCGCGGTTGGTCGGCCAGGTGATGCGGGGCGAGGCTCCCGGCCCGGTCGAGTTGACCACGCCGGTGCTTCAGACGTCGTCGACGACACCGGCCGACGTGGACGCGGCGGCTGCCGGAGCGGCGATCGACCTGCTGCGCGAGATCGATCTGATCATCGAAACCCTCGGCAGCACACCGGTTCCCGAGTTGCGCAACGGCGGCCTCGGGGTGCGTGACGTGAAACGGTTGGCCAAGACCACCGGCGTCGAGGAACCCCGGTTGGGACTGCTGCTGGAACTGGCCGCCGGGGCGGGGCTGATCGCGGCCGGGATGCCCGAACCGGACCCGGGTGACGGGACCGGGCCGTACTGGGCGCCGACGGTGGCCGCCGACCGGTTCGTCGAATCCACCACCGCCACCCGCTGGCACCTGTTGGCCTCGACCTGGCTGGACCTGCCGGCCCGGCCCGCTCTGATCGGCAGCCGCGGGCCGGACAACAAACCGTTTGCCGCACTGTCGGATTCGCTGTATTCGACGGCGGCTCCCCTGGACCGCAGGCTGCTGCTGCGCGTGTTGGCCGAGCTGGCTCCGGGCGCCGGGGTCGACGGTGCGGAGGCCGCCCGGGCGATGGTCTGGCGGCGGCCACGCTGGGCGCTGCGGCTGCAACCGGACACCGTCAGCGGGTTGCTCGCCGAGGCGCACGCGCTGGGCATGGTGGGCCGCGGGGCGATCAGCACCCCGGCCCGCGGTCTGCTCGCCGGCGATCCCGACGAGGACGTGCTGGCCGCGATGGCCAAGGCACTGCCCAAACCGCTCGACCACTTCCTGCTGCAGGCCGACCTGACGGTGATCGTGCCCGGTCCGCTGGAGCGGGATCTGGCCGAGCACCTGGCCGAGGTGGCCACCGTCGAATCGGCGGGCGCGGCGATGGTCTACCGGATCAGCGAAACGTCGATCCGGCGCGCCCTCGATGCCGGGCGGACCGCCAGCGAGCTGCACACCCTGTTCGAGAAGCACTCGAAAACTCCGGTGCCGCAAGGGTTGACATATCTGATCGACGACGTCGCCCGCCGGCACGGCCAGCTGCGGGTCGGCATGGCCACGTCGTTCCTGCGATGTGAGGATCCGGCCCTGCTGGCTCAGGCGGTGGCCTCACCGGGTGCCGACCGCCTCGAGCTGCGGCTGCTGGCGCCGACCGTGGCGGTGTCCCAGGCACCCATCGCCGACGTACTGACAGTGTTGCGCGAGGCCGGATTCGCCCCGGCCGCCGAGGATTCCACCGGCACCGTCGTCGACATCAAGGCCCGCGGCGCACGCGTCGTCGCACCGTCCCGGCGCCGCGTCTACCGGCCGTCCACTCCGCCGACCGCCCAGACCCTGGGTGCGATCGTCGCGGTGCTGCGCAAGGTGGCTGCCGGTCCGTTCGCCAGCGTGCGCCTCGATCCGGCGATGGCCATCACCCAGTTGCAGGAGGCCGCGATCAACCAGACCTCCGTGGTGATCGGCTACGTCGACCCGGCCGGGGTCGCCACCCAGCGGGTGGTGTCCCCCGTCAACGTGCGCGGCGGCCAGTTGACCGCGTTCGATCCGGCCGCCGGACGGGTCCGCGAGTTCGCCATCCACCGCGTCACGTCGGTGGTGTCGGCCGACTCCGACTAGCCACGACACAGCGTGCTCACAGAGCGGTTCACCAATATGGCGGTGTGACAACGATGTTGACGGCAGCGGATCAGGTACCCCCGGCCTACCGGGGAGTGTCGCTGCTGCACGGTTGGCTGCCCCCGACATTGTGGGCGCTGGCGGGCGTGGCGTTGATCGTGGCGATCGGCTGGCGCACCCGGCGCTGGCGCCTGATCTGGCTGCCGTGTGCGATCGCGGTCGGCCTCGGCCTGACGGCATGGGCCCGCTGGTTCGTCCATTCGCAGGGTCTCGCGGGCGATCCCGCACCGGCGGCGTTGTGGATCTGGATCGGGCTGACGGGATTGGCCGTGGCCGTGCTGGCCCTGGGTTGGCTCGGCAGTCGCTGGCGCCGGCGGGCCGCCTCGGTGGCAGCGGTTCCGTTGTGCCTGCTCAGCGTGGGAGTCGCGGTCAACCTCTGGGTCGGCTACTTCCCCACGGTCACCACCCTGTGGAACGAGGTGACGGCCGGCCCGCTACCGGGTGAGACCGACCTCGCCACCGCTCTCGACCAGCGTCAGCGCGGTGAGATTCCGTCCCAGGGCGAGTTGGTGTCCGTCACGATTCCCGCCGACGAGTCCGGCTTCAAGCACCGCGACGAACTCGTGTACCTACCGCCGGCCTGGTTCGCGCCCTCGGCGCCCGCGCTTCCCGTGGTGATGATGATCGCCGGCGAATTCAACACCCCGGCAGATTGGGCGCGCAGCGGCAACGCGATCGCCACCATCGACGCTTTCGCCGCCGAGCACGGCGGCAACACCCCGGTGTTCGTCTTCGTCGACGTCGGCGGCTCCTTCAACAACGACACCGAATGCGTCAACGGCCCGCGCGGGAATGTCGCCGACCATCTCACCAAGGATGTACCGCCATATCTGACCAGTACCTTCGGCGTGCGCGACACCGGCTGGGGTGTGGTCGGCTGGTCGATGGGCGGGACCTGCGCGGTGGACCTGACCGTGATGCATCCGGAGTTGTTCAGTTCGTTCGTCGACATCGCCGGGGACACCGGCCCGAACGCGGGGACCAGGGAGCAGACCATCGCGCGCCTGTACGGCGGGGACGCCGCAGCCTGGGCCACCTACGACCCAGCCACCGTGATCGACAAACACGGCAGATACCAGGGCGTGTCCGGCTGGTTCGTGATCTCCTCGGACGCCCCGGTCAAACACGGGGCGCATGCGGCCAATCCCGATGCGGTGGGCCTCGGCGGGCAGGACGCCGGGGGCAACCCCGGCGATCAGACCGAGGCCGCGCACACCCTGTGCGACCTCGGCCGCAGCCACGGCATCACCTGCGCGATCACGGCGCTGCCGGGCAGACATGACTGGCCGTTCGCCGAACAGGTGTTGAGCACCACGCTGCCCTGGCTGGCCGGTGCGGTCGGTACCCCGGGAGTGCCGCAGGTGCCGCTCCCGGCCGGTGGCGCGCCGCCCCCGGCACCGACAGCCGCCCCGCGCTGACCCCGCGCTGAATGCGCGTGTCCGCCGATTCGGGATAATGGGATCCGATGAATTCTCCCGCGATGCGCGCGATGAGTGGATGGGATCCCGCGAATGACTGACGGCCCACTGATCGTGCAGTCCGACAAGACGGTGCTGCTCGAGGTCGACCACGAGCAGGCCGGGGCGGCCCGTGCCGCGATCGCACCGTTCGCCGAACTGGAACGCGCCCCCGAGCACGTGCACACCTACCGCATCACCCCGTTGGCGTTGTGGAATGCCCGCGCGGCCGGCCACGACGCCGAGCAGGTGGTGGATGCGCTGGTCAGCTTCTCGCGTTACCCGGTACCGCAGCCGCTTTTGGTCGACATCGTCGACACCATGGGCCGCTACGGGCGGCTGCAGCTGATCAAACACCCGGCGCACGGATTGACGCTCGTCAGCCTCGACCGTGCCGTGCTCGCGGAGGTGCTGCGCAACAAGAAGATCGCCCCGATGCTGGGCGCGCGCATCGACGACGACACCGTGATCGTGCACAACAGCGAGCGCGGCCGGGTCAAGCAGATGCTGCTGAAGATCGGCTGGCCGGCCGAGGACCTGGCCGGTTACGTCGACGGCGAGGCCCATCCGATCGAACTGGCCCAGGATGGCTGGGCACTGCGCGACTACCAGGAGATGGCCGCCGACTCGTTCTGGGCGGGCGGCTCCGGCGTGGTCGTGTTGCCCTGCGGAGCCGGTAAAACGCTGGTCGGGGCGGCCGCGATGGCCAAGGCCGGGGCGACGACGCTGATCCTGGTCACCAACACGGTGGCCGGGCGGCAGTGGAAACGCGAACTGGTGGCCCGCACCTCGCTGACCGAGGACGAGATCGGCGAATACTCCGGTGAGAAGAAGGAGATCCGGCCGGTCACGATCGCGACGTACCAGGTGATCACCCGCCGCACCAAGGGCGAATACAAGCACCTGGAGATCTTCGACACCCGCGACTGGGGCCTGATCATCTACGACGAGGTGCATCTGCTGCCGGCACCGGTGTTCCGGATGACCGCCGACCTGCAGTCCCGGCGGCGGCTGGGCCTGACCGCGACGCTGATCCGCGAGGACGGCCGCGAAGGTGACGTGTTCTCGCTGATCGGGCCCAAGCGCTACGACGCACCGTGGAAGGACATCGAGGCCCAGGGCTGGATCGCCCCCGCCGAGTGCATCGAGGTGCGGGTGACGATGACCGACAACGAGCGGATGCTCTACGCCACCGCCGAACCCGAGGAGCGCTACAAGCTGTGCTCGACGGTGCACACCAAGATCGCGGTGGTGAAGTCCATCCTGGAGCGCCACCCCGGCGAGCCGACCCTGGTGATCGGCGCCTACCTGGATCAGCTGGAGGAACTGGGCGAGGAACTTGACGCCCCGGTGATCCAGGGGTCCACGAAGAACGCCGAGCGCGAGGCCCTGTTCGACGCGTTCCGCCGCGGCGAGATCTCCACGCTGGTGGTCAGCAAGGTGGCGAACTTCTCCATCGACCTACCGGAAGCATCTGTCGCCGTTCAGGTTTCAGGGACTTTCGGCTCCCGCCAGGAAGAGGCGCAGCGGTTGGGCCGCTTGCTGAGGCCCAAGGCCAACGGCGGCGGCGCGGTGTTCTACTCCGTGGTGTCACGCGATTCGTTGGACGCGGAGTACGCCGCCCACCGCCAGCGCTTCCTGGCCGAGCAGGGCTACGGCTACGTCATCAAGGATGCCGACGACCTGCTGGGGCCGGCGATATGACAGTGTCGCGGGTGATGCCGGTGCTCACGGTGTCCGACCTCGCCGCGACCGCCGCCGCATACACCCAGACCCTCGGGCTGACCGAGGTGATGAACCACGGCTGGATCGTCACCCTGGCCGACGCCGAACTCCGTCACCAGGTGAGTCTGATGACCAAAGACGCGACGGCGCCGGTCAACCCGTCCGTCTCCATCGAGGTCGACGACGTCGACGCGGCGTATGCCGCCGCGGTCGAGGCCGGCTTGGAAATCGTGCATCCTCTCAGCGACGAGGAGTGGGGTGTACGGCGGTTCTTCTTCGCCGATCAGTCGGGCAACGTGGTCAATGTGCTGAGCCACCGCTGAGTCAGGTGTGCGGCCCCATCGCCTTGACGACGGTGAGCAGCACCACTGAATCGGTGAGCGCATGCAGGCTGTGGCGGGTACGCGGGATCACAATGTGATCGCCGGGCGATCCTTCCCAGCTGGCGTCGGAATTGGCCAGCTTCACCCGGCCCTCGATCACCTGCAGCGTGGCTTCACCGGGGCTCTCGTGCTCGTCGAGCCCGGTACCCTCGGTCATCGCGATCAGGGTCTGGCGCAGCTGGTGTTCATGCCCGCCGTAGACGGTGTGGGCACTGCGTCCACTGTTGGCCGTGCGGGCTGAGGCCAACTGCTGACGGGCAATCGCGGTGAGCGAGATCTTCTCCATACCCAGAATCGTGCCACTTCCGGCAGCCCCGTAGGCGTGGGGTCGCGATATGTGTTCGAACGCGATTCAGGCCGGTGCGGGCAGCACTTTGTCGGTGAGCAGTTCGACGGACTTCCATGCCGTCGACACCCGGCGCCGCCGGCAAGATCGTCGTGACATTCGACCGACCCCGCCGACGGCGCCGGAACGTCCGGAGCGCACCCGCGGAATTTCAAATCACGCGGAGTGAATCTCCCTCGTAACCGAACCGGCACCGGAGTTGGACGAGCAACCGCTCGGCCTCGGCGATGCGCGCGTGCAGACGAAGCAACGCTTCCGGCACCGGCGCGTCAGCCACCCGGCTGCGTTCCCGAAGCCGCCGCCACCGCTGTTCGGTCGCGGCCAGAAGGTCCCGCAGCTCGGCGATTTCGCCGATCAGAATGTCCTCGAACAGGCGCGATTGGGCAACGTCAGCGCTGTGCACGGGCCGGGAACAGTCAATCGGGGCGGCCGCGCGGGAAGCCGTGCGCGGCAAGGGGTTGAGCACCGTGGCCAGGTCGGCCCCGACTGTTGGGGCGGATACGCTTCCGCTCCCGAACTCCCGTGATATCAGCGTCACGTGGGGATCATGGAGCACATCGCGGTGCCAATCCACCGCACGTTTCACCCGACATACCTTTTGCGGCCATTTGCCAGTCACGCGATGTACGTTTGACGACCTTTCCGCGCGGGCCATGTCGATACCTGCGGTGGGAGGCTGGACCTCCCAGCTGTAAGACAACTGGACGTGGCAGGGCCGGCCACCGCCGCAGACCATGGGGCAATGCCAAAAGCCCCCTGGTTGCACGTCGCCCGTACGGCCGCTGTGCTGGCCGCCGCGATGGGGATCGGACGTTTCGTCTACACCCCGATCCTGCCGTTGATGACCGCGCAGGCCGGACTCAGTCCCCAGTCTGCCGGACATCTGGCTACCGCCAACTACATCGGCTATCTGGTGGGCGCGGTGGCCGGAGCGTTCTCGCCCCGGCTGTCCCGTTCGATGTCGGCGTGCCGGGTCTCGCTCATCGTGTTGGTGGTCAGCCTGGCAGCAATGCCATTGACCGGCAATGCCTTCGGTTGGATGGCGCTGCGCCTGGCCGCCGGGGTGGCCAGCGCCCTGGTGTTCGTCATCGCCGTCAACACGGTGTTGGACCATCTGCACGGGCACCCTGCCCATCTGCCGGGCTGGGCGTTCGGCGGAGTCGGCGTCGGCATCGCCCTGTCCGCCGGCCTGGTGTTCGGCCTGCCGGCCCGGGCAGGGTGGCAGGGCGCGTGGTGGTTGGCCGCCGGTTGCACCGCGGCGTTGAGCGTGGCCGCCTGGTTCATGCGTCCGGCTACCACCCCGAGCGAGGTGAAAGCCCATGCCGACCAACGCAAGACCACGTGGCGCCCCTTCGCCCTGCTCTTCGGCAGCTACACCCTCGAAGGCATCGGCTACATCATCGCCGGCACCTTCCTGGTGGCTGCCATCGCACAGAACTCGCCGGGCCGGCTCGGTATCGGCGCGTGGCTGGTGGTCGGATTGGCGGCGATTCCCTCTGCCGCACTGTGGGCACGGCTGAGCTCCCGCTACTCCCATCCGGTGCTGCTCACCGGGGCGCTGCTGTTACAGGCCGGGGGAATCGGGCTGGCCTGCACCGGAAGCGGCGTCGCGGCCGTCCTCGGTGCCGTTCTGTTCGGCGGGACCTTCATCGGTATCAGCACCCTGGCCCTGGCGGCCGGGCGGCAGCTCCAGTTCCCAGGCGCAGTGGCGCTGCTGACCGCGGGTTACTCCGTCGGCCAGATCATCGGGCCGGTCGCGGTGTCCCCATTCGTGCACAACGGTTTTCGGATCGCGCTGGCGGTCGGAGCGCTGGTGGTGCTACTCGCCGCGATCGCCGCGCTGGCGATACGGGTCGTCGGCGGGCAGCCACGTTCCGTCCTCGCGGACGCCGAGATCACCGACGCCGCGCGTGAACGCCTCGACAACCGCGCGCACGGACGCACTGTCCTCATCGCGACGCCAGACCAATGACCACGTCCACAACGGCACCGGGGCCAGCACCGGACGCCGGACCAGGCCCTTGGGCAGCGCCGCGTCCTGCCCCTTGGGATTGTTGAGAACCGGACGCCGCAGTTCACGGACATGCTCGAAGAACGTCGGCCCGGTAACGCCGCCGTCGTCGGTCCGCATGACGCGTGCCCCCGTCTCGGCGGCGAACTGCTCGCCGTACCGGTTCCACGAGGACCAGCTGGTGTCGTCGGCATCCACCAGGACCAACACGTCGGCGGCGTTCACCGGCGTCTCGTCGGCTCCCGCGGACAGGGCATAGAGCCGGTCGACACCCATCAACCGGGCATCGAGCCCCAAGGCCGTGAGGTCGGAGTTCTGCACCCAACAGATCGCCAGGTCCAAGGTGCCGTCGGCCACCCGCGCGGCCTGGGCGTGCGACGGCATCACCCAGGTGTCCACCCGCAACTGCGCCACCCCGGCGGCTCGCTCGGCCAAATCTGTGGGGCGCCAGTTGACGTACCCGATCCGCACCGGCTCTGACACCGCCAAACCTTGTGCCTGCCTGCGCAGTTCGTCGGCCTGGTGAATCAGGTCCCGCGCCCCGGGTAACAGTGCGGCACCCGCTTGAGTCAGCGCAACCGAGCGCCGGTCACGGTCGAACAGCTGCACCTTGAGGTCGCGTTCCAGCGCCTTGATCTGCTGGGACAACGACGGCCCGGCGATACGCAGCCGCTCGGCGGCGCGGCCGAAGTTCAGTTCCTCGGCGACGGCGACGAAGTACCGCAACTGGCGCAGTTCCACCGTCGCAGCCTATTAGGCAGAACCTCTCAGCAACGAGCCATCCCGTCACATCGGACGGACATCGCCACGTACTGCGGCCGCGTTGAGCGGTACATCGGACCAGAAAGGACCACCCCAATGAGCACCACACCGCACGTCGCAGTCATCACCGGCGCCTCGCAGGGCATCGGCGAAGCCCTGGTGGCGGGTTACCGCAAGCTCGGTTACGCCGTCGTCGCCAACTCCCGGACGATCGGCCAGAGCGACGATCCGATGGTGCTGGCGGTCGCCGGCGACATCGGGCAGCCCGGTGTCGGTCAGCGGGTGATCGACGCCGCCGTGCAACGATTCGGCCGGGTCGACACCATCGTCAACAACGCCGGCATCTTCATCGCCAAACCGTTCACCGAGTACACCGACGCCGATTACGACGCCGTCACCGGCGTGAATCAGCGTGGATTCTTCGAACTGACCCGAGCCGGGATCAAGGCCTTCGAGTCGCACGGCGAGGGCGGCCATGTCGTCACCATCTCGACAAGCCTGGTCGACCACGCCAATTCGCAGGTGCCGTCGGCACTCGCGTCGCTGACCAAGGGCGGGCTGAACGCCGCGACCAGAGCACTGGCAATTGAATACGGGTCACGCGGGATCCGCGCCAACGCGGTGGCATTGGGCACCATCCGCACACCCATGCATTCGCCGGAGACACACGAGTTCCTCGACGCGCTACACCCGGTCGGCCACATGGGCGATATCGACGATGTCGTCACCGCAGTGCTGTACTTGGAGCAGGCCGGATTCGTCACCGGCGAGATCCTGCACGTCGATGGAGGTCAAAGTGCCGGACATTGAGAACACCGAGCAGATCCTGCGCGAGGTACTCGACGAGTGGCGGGCCGGAATCGCCACGCACGATCCGCGACGGGTGGCCGCGGTGTTCACCGAAGACGCGATCTTTCAGGGCCTGCACCCGCACAGCGTCGGACGCCAGGGGGTGATCGACTACTACGAATCCCAGCCGGCCGGGCTTACGGTGGCCTACTCGTTTCACGAGACCCGTAGGCCCGCCGACGATGTGGCGCTCGGCTACCTGCGCGCAGACTTCACCCGGCCCGACGGCACGGTGATCCCGCTGAATCTCAGCGTGCTGGTGACCGGCGGCGAGGCAGGCTGGCGCATTGCGTTCTATCAGGTCAGCCCAGCGCAGGGATGACCTCACGCTCGAACAACTCGATACCGGACCGGTCGTACGCGGCCTCGGGGAAGTACAGGATGGCGTACTCACACCCGAGGTCGCGCAGCCGCTTGAGCTTCTCGATGACCTGTTCGGGTGTGCCGCTTGCCGATTCGGGTGCGGTGACGTTGGCCAGCATCGCGTCGACGGCAGCCTCCCCGGCCACCGGGACCTGCCGAGCCCGCAGCCGCGCGACGCGTTCGGCTACGTCGGCCTCAGATTCGCCGATGATTGCGTTGAAGTTGGCCGAGCGCACGATCGCGGCGTAGTCGGTGCCGACGTCGCGACAGTGCCCGGCGAGCACCTCAGACTTGTGCGCGAATCCCTCGGGTTCGGAGGTGAAGTTGGTGTACTGCGCATACTTGGCCGCGATGCGCAGCGTGACCTTCTCCCCGCCGCCGGCGATCCACATCGGAATGCCGTTGTCCTGCAGTGGCTTCGGGGCCACAATGGCACCGTCGACCTGATAGTGCTTGCCGTCGAAGCTGACCCGCCCGTCCCGCCAGGCGTCGCGCATGATCTGCACGCCTTCGTCGAGCCGGCCCAACCGCACCCCGGCTGACGGGAACCCGTAGCCGTACGCGCGCCACTCGTGCTCGTACCAGCCGCCACCGATACCCATCTGCACCCGGCCACCCGAGATGATGTCCGTGGTGGCGGCGACCTTCGCCAGGTAGGCGGGGTTGCGGTACGACATCGCGGTGCACATCTGGCCGAGTTTGATGCGCGACGTCGTCGCCGCGTACGCAGCCATCAGCGACCAGGCCTCATGGGTGGCCTCGTCGGTCGGCACCGGAACAGTGTGGAAGTGGTCGTAGACCCACAGTGAGTCCCAGGCGCCCGCGTCGGCGTAAGTGGCCAGGTCACGCATCACCGACCAGTGGTTTTCGGTGGGAATGTCGACCAGGTCGAGACGCCAGCCCTGCGGGATGAAGAGTCCAAAGCGCATGGACCCCGACTTTACGACGCCGGGCGCCCAGTGGCCAGATGTCGCACACAATTTGGCCGTGGCCGCGCAAAAACTGGCCATTCGACATCTGCCATCAGCTGAAACCGTTGTCGGGCAAGTTTTTTCAAAGTCGGTCTAGGCTGTCAACATGCCCCTTTCCAAGGAAGAACGCGAGCAGTTTCTGGCCGAACCGCACATCGCCGCCCTGTCGGTGTACGCAGGAGACAAGCGCGGTCCGCTGACCGTCCCGATCTGGTATCAGTACACCCCCGGCGGGCAGCCATGGTTGCTGACCGGTACCGGGTCCCGCAAGCACCGGCTGATCGAGGCAGCCGGCCATCTGAGCCTGATGGTCGAGCGGCTCGAGCCGTCGGTGCGCTATGTGGCCGTCGACGGCGCCGTCGACCGCATCGAACCCGGCACCGACGAGCAACTCGTCGAGATGACCAAGCGCTATTTGGCCCCGGAGAAGGTGGAGCCGTATCTGGAATTCGCCCGCCGCGAGCAGGGCGACAGCGTGGCAGTGTTCCTCAAGCCCGAGCACTGGCTGTCCTCCGACCTGGGTTCGCTCTAGCTCGGTGAGTTCGCGTCAACGCTTGTTCCGGTGGCTGTACCGGGTGGGGTTCACCCCCTGGGACGGCCACCCGTTGGCGCATAGCCTGATGGCGATCGTGGAAGGCACAACACACGCGTTGACGCCTCCCGGGACCGCGCTCGACGTGGGCTGCGGCACCGGGGACAACGCGGTGTACCTGGCCAGACACGGTTGGCGGGTCACCGGTGTTGACTACGTGGCCAAACCGCTGAAGAAAGCACGCGCCAAGGCCGCCGGACTGCCCGCGATCTTCGCCAAAGCCGATGTGACCCAACTGAGTTGGTCAGGTATCGGCGGCGGCTTCGATCTCATCGTCGACAGTGGCTGCCTGCATGGCATGAACGCCGACGACCGCGACGCCTACGTCCGGGAGGTCAGCGCAGTGGCCGCCCCCGATGCACAACTGCTGATCGTGGCGTTCATCCCGGGTGCATCCATGGGTGTGCCCGGGATCGGGTTCGACGAAGTGCTCCGGCGCTTCAGCACGGGCTGGACGCTGATGTCCAGCGGGGACGAGCTGGCGATGGACCACAACGGGGCGAACGCAGCGCGGTTCTATCTGTTCCGCCGCGCCGCATGAGGTCGCCCGACGGCGAGCCGCATTACACCCGGCGGCATACGATCGGCACCTCTCCGCAGTAAATCCACAGGTAGTTCACAGCCGTTCTCCCGCAACGGAATTGGTGTCAGGCCCGACCCTGCGGCGCCATTAGGCTTCCGCTATGACCTCGCCGCTGCGCGTGAATCCCGCCACCCTCCGGTCGGCCGCGGGCGATTTCGACCATCTGGGCACCGACAGCGCCGGCACCGGCACCAATCTGCAATTCACCGCACTGCCCGCCCAGCTTCGCGGTTTGAGCAGCGGTGACGCCTGCCGGCAGGCCGGAACCGCTGTAGACACCGCATGCCGGCGAGTGGCAGACCAGTACGCCAAACTTTCGACCAATCTGAACTCGGCGGCCGACACATACGAGAAGACCGATGCCGACCTGGGCAAGAAGGTGAAGAAGGCCGGTGAGGACACGGGTGGGCCGGACGACGGCGGCGAAGGCGCCACTCCCCCACCGGCGGCCCAGCCCGGGCCCGAGGCCATTCCGGTGGATCAGGTGACTTACGACAAGGGGTCCTGGCCATCGGGGCAGGACGCCACCCGCAACTACATCAACCAGGCGTTGGACCAACGCGGCGTGACCGATCCCGCGGCCAGGCAACGCTGGATGGACGCCTACCTGACCCTGACCGAACACGAATCGTCCTACAACCCCATGTCGGTCAATGACTGGGACGTCAACGCGAAACCGCCGAACTCGACCTACGACGTGTCCGACGGCTACGGCAACGGGTGCTCACGCGGACTCGCCCAATGCGTCCCGGGAACCTTCGCGCAGTACCACCAGCCCGGGACGTCGAACAATATCTACGATCCAGCCGCGAACATCGCCGCATCGATGAACTATCTGGTCGGGGAGTACGGCGTGAATCCCGACGGATCCGACATCCGGGCGAAGATTCCGCAGACCAATCCGGGCACCCATCAGGGCTACTGAGATGACAGGAGAATTGGTGAAGCTCACGCGCGCAGTCTCGATCGTCCTGACCGTAGGCGCCATGGTGGCGGGGCTGACGGCATGTCAGGACACTCCGGTCGTCGGCACACCCAGGGCCGACAGCTCTTCCGCGACCACCGGCATGATCCACCCCGCGACGAGCCCTGCCAGCCCGGTGTCCACGACAGCGCCGAACGCCGAAGCCGTACCCACAACCGCGTGGGTGCACTCCAATCGCCTCCCGCTCAACGACTCCCAGCATTGGCCCAATCTGGCCGACTCGGCACAGCCGTTGGGAAGCAACACGTTCCAGATCGACGGCCTGTGTGGAGGCACGCCGGCGCAACTCGGCGGCGGCGAGAACGCACGATCTCTGATCGATCGAGGCGACGACAACTGGTCGGCGCAACAAGTGATCGTCCACTATCCCGGCGATCCCTGGACCATGGGCCAGACCGCGCACGCGTTGTTCACCGCCACGTTGGACACGCTGACCGAATGCCAGACCACCTCTCCGACAGCGCAACTGACCATGACCACCCCGAAGCAGTTCTGCCCGAGCGTGCAACGCGGCGGCTGCAATCAAGTCGCAGCCGAAATTCGACTGCCGGACAAGCACATCACGGCGCACGTATACCTGGCAGTCGTGGGAAGTACGGTGACCGAACTGAGCGTGTGGTCCACCGGAACACCTGAGGCACAGTGGCAGACCGTTGCCGACGAGGATGTCTTCGCCGCCATGAACCCCCAGCTGTGCTCGATCTGGGAATGCTGAGGCACTGAGCCCGACATGACGATGACGATCTCCGAGGTGAAGAACTCTCACCCCGAGCAGTTGACCGATGCCGGTCATCGCGCGGCGGACTCTGCCGGCAAGGCTTCGCAGCAGATCGCCGAAGGGCACGGCACCCTCAAGAAGCTGGACGAGGGGTGGAACGGCTCGGCCGCCGACGCCGCGAATGCCAGTGCGAACCGTACTTTCACCGATCATCAGAAGGTGGCCGACGCCCTGCAGCGGCTGCAAACGGTCCTCACCGACGGCGGCGGGCGGTTGTCCGCCAGTCGAACCGCCCTGATCGACGCGGTGGACAACCTCACGCAATACGGCTATCAGGTGGCCGACGACGGCACCGTGTCAATCCGTCCCGGCGGCCCGCTGGATGTCGCGGCGAAACTCAGTCCGGTCACGGCCCTCGAGATTCGGCAACTGGCAGCCGCCAACTCGGTCAAGCTCAAGACCCTGCTGGCCCAATTCGACAGCCAGGACCGTGAACTCGCTGATGCGATACGCAAGGCCACCGACGGCCTGAACCCGGCCGAGGACAAACCCAAGGACCCGAACACCCCGCCGCAACCCCCTCCCGACCAGCCGAAGCCCGACAGCGACGAAACCAACGCGCCGGTTCCAGGTCCGGACGCCAAACCGGGCGACCCCGGATACAAGGTGCCCCACGCGCCTGGCGACCCGGCGGAGGTGGCTCCCAAGCCCGGGTGGAAGGTCGATGCCAAAGGTGAGACGAACCCGCCCGGATACCCGGCGCAACCACCGGGCGAAGCGCGGGATCAGAACTGGCGTGACTACCTCAACGGCAAGAACGGCGACGGCACCCAACGGCCGTCGGGAGAGCCCCCTGCGGCCTACCCGCTGCCGGAGGCGGTCACCGACAAGAAGCTCAAGATCATCGGTGCGGCCGAGAATCAGCAGGGTACGCGCTACGTCTGGGGCGGCGGCAGCAAGGACGGCGGCACTTCAGGAGCACCGGCCAAAGGGACGGATCCGTACGCGGACCAGATGCACGACTACGAACACACCGGCTTCGATTGCAGCGGCCTCTCCGAATACGCGATCTACCAGGCCACCGGGTATGACCCGGGCAAGGGAACATCGGTGCAGTTCGGGAACATGACCGAGGGGGCCGGAGCATTCGGGTCCGTGGTGCAGACCGGGCCCAAGCTGGACACCTCGCAACTGCAACCCGGCGACGTCATCTACTACGACGGCGGCCTGGGCGTCGCGGGGGCGCACGTCGCGATCTACATGGGCAACGGTGTCACGGTCGAGACCAGCGAATCCGGTACGCCCGCACACTCACAGGCAGCGACGACGTCCGACGGTACCGTCCGTGTCGTGCGGCCCAACTGATTCCGTCACAACCTCGACCTGGAGACCCGAAAATGAGAACTGGCACACTTGGCACGCTCTGCACGGCAGCCCTGCTGACGGTGAGCGCCTGTCATTCGCAGGGCCCGTCGACCCTCGGAGCCACCTCGCCCACGACTCCCGCCCATGCCGCCCCCGTCACGGCCACCCCGGTGGACACCACAACCGCACCCACCGATACCGCCACCCTGACGTTATCTGTCGACACCCTGAACAGCATTGTGCAACAGGCGAATCCCGGTGCCGCAGAGTTCGACTCGCTGAATCCGGCCGAAACGACGCCGCGAGTTCCTGATGCGGGGCCCACGGCGGTATGCGATGCGGTGAACACGCTGTACTTCGCCGCTGGTACCCCAGCCACCGCCAAGTACGTCTCGCAGTGGGCAGGCGGGCCGCGTCAGCACTTCGTCAGCCAGACAATCGCGGTATATCCCGATGCGGACACCGCCTCGCAGAAGTTCGCACAGCTCGCCGCGGGAGTTCCGGCATGCGCCAAGGCGTCAGCAGGTGACGGCATACCGTTCGTCGTCACTCCGGGTGAGAGCGGGTCCGATGTCGTGCGCTTCACCCAGAAGCGCAAACCCAATCCCAGTTTGTCAGGCGGGGGCTCGGGCGACGCCACGGAATACCGACTGGCGGGCACGGCGATCGTGGCGGTCTCATCCACAGAATCGGCCGCAGCCGTCACCGCAGTCGCCGGCCAGCTCGTGGGCAAGCTCGGCTGATTTCACAACCCGAGCGCGGCCAGCGCTCCGTCGACCGTGGCGGTGCGCAGCTGATCTCCGGGGACGTCGGGGAACTGCAGGCAGCAGTCCTGCAGGCCGCCGAAGGCGATGACGGCGCGGGTGGATTGTTCGAGGGTGGGGCGCCGCCCGAACGCCAGTACACCGAGCCGGGCGCGCCAGGCCAGCAGTTGGTCGATCAGCCCCAGATCGACCAATGTGGTCAGCTCGGAGACGATCAGGATGAGATCGGCGCGGTGCCGGTAGTGAAAGTCGAAGTAGCCCTCCAGGAGCTCCCGCGGCGTGGCGCGGGCCGCTCCGCGTTTGCGTTCCTGCTCGGCGATGAAGGCCTCACCCTCGTCGATGAGGGGCTGCAGAATGCTGCGGACCAGGTCTTCGCGTGACCGGAAGTGGTAATACAAGGCGGGTTTGGTGATGCCCAGGCGGTCGGCGATGTCCTGCAGGCTGGTGCGCACCACGCCCTTCTCGGCGAACAGTTCGCGCGCCACGTCCTGGATGCGCTGGCGGGTATCCAATGCAGGCTTGGCCACGTAGCCACCCTAACTTACTTAACGATCGGTAAGCTGGCCATCGAAACACTTACCGACCGTTAAGTAAGGGGGCATCGTGAAGGTACTCATCTCCGGCGCCAGCATCGCCGGGCCGGTTCTCGCCTACTGGCTGTCGCGGCATGGATTCGACATCACCGTGGTGGAACGCTCACCCGCGCTGCGCAAAACCGGTGGCCACGCCGTCGATCTGTTCCGGCCTGCCATGGAGATCTCCGAACGCATGGGCGTGCTGTCCGACATCGAGGCGCACGCCACCGGCACCACCGAGATGATCATCCGTCGACCAGGCAGATCGCGCCCAGCCCATCTGGACTATCTGAAGATCATCGGCGCCATGTCCGACCGGCACGTCGAGATCATGCGGGATGACCTCAGCGAGATCTACTTCAACGCGGGCCGCGACGACGTCGAGTACCTCTTCGGCGACACCATCACCTCGATCTCACCGGACGGGGACGTTGCTTTCGAGCACAACGCACCCCGGCGCTTCGACGTGGTGGTGGGAGCCGACGGACTGCACTCCGGTGTGCGTCGTCTGACGTTCGGCGACAACGTTTCCGAGAGATTCCTCGGCGGCTATCTGTCGGTGGTGTCCGTGCCGAAGGATCTGGCCCGCGACGGTGAGATGACCGGCTATTTCAAGCCTGGCCACATGGCAGGTATCTACACCGCCGACCACCTGGACGATGCCCGCGCGGTGTTCATCTTCCGCCCGGGTCAACGACTGGACTACGACTACCGCGACGTGGAACGTCAAAAGGCGCAACTATGCACCGCATTCGCGCACACGGCGCCCGAGGTCGACCGCTGGCTCGACGAGGTACCGCAGACGCCGACGTTCTACTTCGACGCCATCACGCAGCTGCAGATGGCCACATGGTCCCGGGGCCGGGTGACTCTCGTCGGCGATGCGGGCTACTGCCCCGGCCCGGCGGTCGGCGGTAGCACCAGCCTGGCGGTGTACGGCGCCTACGTCCTGGCCGCCGAGATGGTCCGGGCCGGCGACGATTACGCCGCCGCATTCGCCGCGTATGAACGCACGATGCGCCCACCGGTCGAAGGCAGCCGAAAGCTCGCGGCCGTCAACGCGAAAACCGTGGTGCCCATGAGCAATTGGGGCATACGCGCATTGGTGGGCACAGGCAGGCTGATCTCGTTGCTGCCGCTGGGCGTGACGCAGTCGCTGGCCCGGCTCAACACCAAGGGGGTACGGCTCTACGACACCATGCCGTTGCCTACCTGGCCTGCCGCGCTTCACTGATCAGAACGCGCCGGCGGGCGTAGCGTGGCGGCATGGGCGAACTTTCCGAGGAAGTGATCGCGTTTCTGTCCGAAGGCACCCGCACCGCCGTACTGAGCTGGGTGGCAGCAGACGGTCGGCCGTTGTCGGCACCCGTGTGGTTCGTGGTCGACGACGGCGCGCTCGTCTTCAACACCGGTAAGGACACCGCCAAGGGCCGGGCACTGGCCCGGGATTCGCGGGTGGTGCTGTGTATCCACGACGACACCCCGCCGTTCGCGTTCGTCCAGGTCCAAGGTGTCGCGGCGGTCAGCGAGGATCCCGACGAGCTGCTCGCCACCGCCACCCGCATCGGCGGCCGATACATGGGCGCCGAGCGCGCCGAGGAATTCGGCCGGCGCAACGGGGTTCCCGGAGAACTCGTGGTGCGGGTCAAGCCGACGAAAGTCCATGCCGCATTCGACGTGGCGGACTGAAGGGAGGCATTGTGGCCGAGGTTTCCGCATTCGCCGAGATGTTGTCCCGTGACCACGGGCTGTGTGTGCTGAGCACGCTGCGTCGCGATGGCAGCATCCAGTCCTCGGTGGTGAATGCCGGTGTGATGGCACACCCGAGCACCGGCGATCCCGTCGTCGCACTCGTGGCCATCGGCGGAGCGCGCAAGCTGCAGCACCTGCGCGCCGATCCCCGCACCACCGTCGTCGCCCGGGCCGGCTGGCAGTGGGTGACGGTCGAGGGCACCGCCGAGATCATCGGACCCGACGACCCCGATCCCGGCACCGACGCCGAGGGGCTGCGGCTGCTCTTGCGTGCCATCTTCGAAGCCGCCGGCGGCACCCACGACGACTGGGACACCTACGACCGCGTCATGCGCGAGGAGCGTCGCACCGCGGTGCTGATCGCCCCCACCCGGGTCTACTCGAACCCCGGCTGACTCACTCCGCGCGGCCACCCAGATGCTTGGCCAGGAAGCGGTCGGCGCGGTGGTAGAAGTCCAGCCGGTTCTCGGGCTTGGCGAAGCCGTGACCCTCGTTCTCGTACATCACGTATTCGTGGTCGATGCCGTGCTCGGCCATCGCCGCGACGATCTGCTCGGATTCGGCCCGCTTGACCCGAGGGTCGTTCTCGCCTTGCGCGATCAGCATCGGGATCTTGATCGCGTCGACCCTGGACAGCGGAGAACGGGACCACAAGAAGTCGGGGTCATCCCCAACTCGCTTGTGCCACAACTGGATCATCGGCTTCCAGTACTCCGGGAACGACGCGATCAGCGTGTTCAGGTTGGACGGACCGACCATCGAGACCGCGCAGGCGAACACATCCGGCGTGAACGTCGCGCCGATCAGTGCCGCGTAGCCCCCATAAGAGCCGCCGTAGATGGCGACCCGCTCGGCGTCGATGTAGCCCTTGCCCACGAGATGCTCGACGGCGTCGAGCAGGTCGTCGTGCATCTTGGCGCCCCACTCGCGGTTGCCCGCGTTGAGGAACTCCTTGCCATAGCCGGCGGAGCCGCGAAAGTTGACCGACACGACGACATAGCCGCGGTTGGCCAGCCACTGCGCCTCGGGGTCGAAGCCCCAGCCGACACGGGCCCACGGCCCTCCGTGCACGCTGAGCACGGCGGGTAAGCCGGAGCGCTCCACGCCGGGCGGGAACGACAGGTAGCCGTGCACGGTCAGGCCGTCGCGGGAGGTGAAGCTGAACGGCTCCATCGGCACCAGCGGGTAGTCGTTGAGCTCAGGGCGATGGTCGAACAGGAACGTCGGGGTCTGCGAAGCCCGGTCCCAGGAGTAGAACTTCACCGGCCCGGCGTCCTGGTCGAACGCGACCAGCCAGGTGCCGTCGTCGTGGCTGCGGTCGGTGATCGACAGGTCGCCCGGGCTCACCCGCGTGAGCGCCTCGATGTCGCCGCGAATCGACTCGTCGAAGATGCGGTATTCCAACCGTTCGCCGTACACGGTCGCGGCCTGGACCTCACGGGTGTCCGGGTGCAAGACCGCGTTGCTGACGTCGTACACCGGATCCTCGGCGAGCACCTCGACGGCCCCGGTCGCGATGTCCATCGTCACCAGTCGGGTGGTGTTCGAGCCGACCGACAGCAGCAGGTACATCGCCGTGCCGTCGCCGTTGAAGGCGAGTGGGGCCGTCGTCTCGGCATCCTCTGGCGGAACGTCCAACAGGGTTCGCCAGTCAGAGTGTTCGTCGTCGCGCACCAGGATCGTCATGCCGCCCTCGGCGGTCGGCTGCATCGCGCCGCGGACCCGCAGTTCGTCGTCGACCAGCCAGCCCACGAAACCGGGGTTCTCCACCACCTTCCGCAACTCCCCGGTGGTCAGGTCGAGGTGGTAGACGTCGTGCAGCTGCGGGTTGTCCTTGTTGATCCCGACCAGCACATCGTTGGGAAACTTCTTGGGAAGTCTGATGATTCGGCACTGCACATCGTCGAACGGGGTGAGGTCACGTTCGACACCGGTTTCCACGTCGACGTCGTAGAGCCGGAAGTTCTCACTGCCGTCGCGGTCGCGCACATAGAGAATGTGCCGGTTGTCGTGCGCCCACACATAGTTGGCGATCCCCCGGTCGGTGTCGTGCGTGACCGGACGATCGTCACCCGCCCCGATGACGCCGACGAATACGTTGAGCACGCCGTCGAGCGGAGCCACGTACGACAGCCGCGTTCCGTCCGGTGAGATCTGTGCGCCCGCGCGCTCCGGATTGCCGAGCAGCACTTCGAGCGGGATCAACGTCGCGTCCGCCATTACGCCCCCTTGTCGTCGGTATTTCTCAATACTGCCGCACCGTGGGCCGACGACCAGACGCAAAAGCCCCCGACTTGCGTCGGGGGCTCTTGACGTTTGGTGCTTAGCTCTCCAGCGAGGCCGGGGGCAGGAAGCGGTCACCGTACTTGGCGGCCAGTTCCTTGGCGCGGGCGACGAACGCCGCCTTGCCGACTCCACCGGCACCCTGGTAGCCGACGATGAACTGCGCCGAACCACCGGTGTACGGCGGGAAGCCGATACCCATGATCGAGCCGATGTTCGCGTCAGCGGTCGAGGTGAGCACGCCCTCGTCGATGCACTTCTGGGTCTCCAGCGCCTCGGCGAACAGCATGCGGTCGATCATGTCCTGCAGCGGCAGCTCCACCGAACCCGAGTTGAAGGTCTCCTTCAGCCCCGGCCACAGGCCGACGCGCTTGCCGTCGACGTACTCGTAGAAGCCCGCGCCCTTCAGGCGCGACGGGCGACCGAGTTCGATCATCTTCTCGACGACGACCTCGTTCATCTGCTTCTCGTAGGTGCCGCCTGCGGCTTCGATGCCTTCCTTGGTGGCAACAGCGATCTTGTGCATGAGCTCCAGGTTCAGCTCATCGCTCAGCTGCAGCGGCGCCGCCGGGTAACCGGCCTGCGAACCCGCCTGCTCGATCGACGCGGGCTCGACGCCCTCGCCCAGCATCGCCAGCGCCTCGTTGACGAAGGTGCCGATCACACGGCTCGTGAAGAAGCCGCGGCTGTCGTTGACGACGATCGGGGTCTTGCGGATCGCCAGGGTGTAGTCGAACACCCGGGCCAGCGCCTCGTCAGAGGTCTTCTCGCCCTTGATGATCTCCACCAGCGGCATCTTGTCGACCGGCGAGAAGAAGTGGATCCCGATGAAGTCCTCCTGGCGCTTCACGCCGGTCGCCAGACCGGTGATCGGCAGCGTGGAGGTGTTCGAGCCGAGCAGCGCGTTGGGCTCGACGATGTCCTCGATCTCCTGGAACACCTTGTGCTTGAGTTCCTGGTTCTCGAACACGGCCTCGATCACGAAGTCGACGCCCTTGAGATCCTGCGGATCGGCGGTGGGGGTGATCTTGGCGAGCAGGGCCGCGGACTTCTCCTCGGTGGTCTTGCCACGCTTGAGCGCCTTGGCCTCGATGCCCTCCGAGTACGCCTTGCCCTTCTGGGCGGCCTCGATGGTGACGTCCTTGAGGACGACGTCGTAGCCGGCCTTGGCCGACACGTAGGCGATACCGGCGCCCATCATGCCCGCGCCCAGCACACCGATCTTCTTGATCTCCTGCTTGGCGATGCCCTCGGGACGCGATGCGCCGCCGTTGATGGCCTGCAGGTCCAGGAAGAACGCCTGAATCATGTTCTTGGCGGTCTGGCCGGTGACCAGGGAGACGAAGTAGCGGCTCTCGATGCGGCTCGCGGTGTCGAAGTCGACCTGCGCACCCTCGACAGCGGCGTCCAGGATGGCCCGCGGCGCGGGCATCGGGGCACCCTTGAGCTGCTTCTTCAGCAGTGCCGGGAAGGACGGCAGGATGCCGGCCAGGCCCGGGCTCGACGGGGTGCCACCGGGCATCTTGTAGCCCTTGACGTCCCACGGCTGGGTGTGGGCCTCGGGGTTGGCCTTGATCCACGCCTTGGCGGCGGGAACCAGCTCCTCGACACTGCCGACCAACTCGTCGACCAGGCCGGTGTCCTTGGCCTTCGACGGGCTGAAGCGGGTGCCCTGGCTCAGGACCTCCATGAAGGCCTTCTGGATGCCGAACATGCGCACGGTGCGGGCGACGCCGCCACCGCCGGGCAGCAGGCCCAGCGTGACCTCGGGCAGGCCGATCTGGCTGCCCTTGACGTCCGCGGCGATGCGGTGGTTGGTGGCCAGCGCGATCTCCAGGCCACCGCCGAGCGCGGCGCCGTTGATGGCGGCCACGACGGGCTTCGGCAGGGTCTCCAGCTTGCGCAGGTCGGCCTTGATGGTCTCGACCATCTCGAACGCCTCGGCGGCGTCGTCCGGGCCGATGTTCATCATGCCCTTGAGGTCGCCGCCGGCGAAGAAGGTCTTCTTCGCGCTGGTGATGACCACACCGGTGATCGAATCCTGCTCAGCTACAAGCTTTTCCACAGCATTGTGCATGGATTCCTTGTAGTGCTCGTTCATCACGTTGGCCGAACCGGTCGGGTCGTCCAACGTCAGGGTGACGATGCCGTCGACATCCTTGTCCCACTGAATGGTGTTCTCAGCCATTGTTGTTCAGCCCTCTCAGACGCGCTCGATGATGGTGGCCACGCCCATGCCGCCGCCGATACACAGCGTGATCAGGGCACGCCGAGCGCCACGACGCTCGAGCTCGTCGACCATGGTTCCGGTGATCATGGCGCCGGTGGCGCCCAGCGGGTGGCCCATCGCGATGGCGCCACCGTTGACGTTGAGCTTCTCGTCGGGGATGTTGAGGTCCTTCTGGAACTTCAGCACCACGGAGGCGAAGGCCTCGTTGAGCTCGAACAGATCGATGTCATCGACGGTCAGGCCGGCGCGGTCCAGCACCTTCTTGGTGGCCGGGGTGGGGCCGGTGAGCATGATGACCGGGTCGGCGCCGCTGGTGGCGGTTGCCACGATGCGGGCGCGCGGGGTCAGGCCCTGGCTCTGGCCGGCCTTCTCGCTACCGATGAGCAGCAGGCCGGCACCGTCGACGATGCCCGAGCTGTTGCCACCGGTGTGGACGTGGTTGATCTTCTCGACGTAGTGGTACTTCTGCAGCGCCACGTCGTCGAAGCCGCCCATCGCGCCGATGCCGTCGAACGCGGTCTTCAGCTTGCCCAGGCTCTCCACGGTCGAACCGGGACGCATGTGCTCGTCGTTGTCGAGGACGACGAGGCCGTTCTGATCCTTGACCGGCACGACCGACTTGGCGAAGTAGCCGCCGGACCACGCCGCCGCGGCGCGCTCCTGCGAGCGGGCTGCGTAAGCGTCGACATCCTCGCGGGAGAAGCCCTCGATGGTGGCGATCAGGTCGGCACCGATGCCCTGCGGGACGAAGCCGATGCGGTAGTTGGTCTCCGGGTCAGACGCCCAGGCGCCGCCGTCGGAGCCCATCGGCACGCGGCTCATCGACTCGACACCACCGGCCAGCACCAGGTCGTCCCACCCGGAACGGACCTTCTGTGCGGCCAGGTTGACGGCCTCAAGGCCCGACGCGCAGAAGCGGTTGAGCTGGAAACCACCGGTGGTCTCGGGCAGCTTGGCCACCAGACCGGCGGTGCGGGCGATGTCGCCACCCTGATCGCCGACCGGGGACACCACGCCCAGGATGACGTCGCTGATCAGCGTCTCGTCCAGGTCGGGGTACCGCGCGCGGATCTCCTGGATCAGGCCGACAACCAGGTTGACCGGCTTGATCTCGTTGAGTGCGCCGCCGCGCTGCTTGCCACGGGGCGTACGGATCGCCTCGTAGATGAAGGCTTCTTCGGACATGTCTGCTCCCCTGCCGTATCGGCGTCCAGGTTCAGGTTGGGTTGTGGAACCGCCCCATTACGGGTGCAGTCCTCTGAACGGCAGCGTAGCAGCCTCGCCCAACCCGTTGGTTGGGCCTGTGCTCAGCATCTCTTTGACCGGTCGTCGACCCGACTCGTCGCGGACTCCTCGCGGTCTGTCCGCGGACTCGTCGCGGATTTCCACACCAGGGCTGTGCATCCCGCGCCGCAACGACCCTGACGTAGAAAACGACGCACACCTCAGGCGGAGCGCGGCTCCTCGATCTCGATCAGACGAGCGGCCTCGACGCGGTTTTCGACCTGAGGGTTGTGCACTACGCGGCGCAACGACCCTGACGTAGAAAACGGGCGTGAAGCGCCGCCACACGAGGCCGCACCCCGCGCCTCCCCGCGCCGTTTTCGACACCAGGGCTGCACACCACGCGACGCAGCGACCCAGGCGTAGAAAACGACGCACACCTCAGGACGCACACCTCAAGACGCACAGCTCAAAGCGCACACCTCAGGCGGAGCGGGGCTCCTCGATCGCCATCAGCGACGGGTAGTCGGTGTAACCGATCGGACCGGGGGCGTAGAAGGTCGACACGTCGGGTTCGTTGAGCTCGGCGCCGAGGATCAGCCGGTCGATCAGGTCCGGGTTGGCGAGGAATGCCCGACCCACCGCGGCCGCGCTGATCGCGCCCCACTCCGCATAGCCCTCCAGCGCAGCGAAGTCCGTGCCGGTGGCACGGCCGGTATTGAGGACGAATGTCCCGGACCACAGGGCTCGGATGGCGCCGAAGGTGCGGGTGCCCGGATCGATGAGCACGTGCAGGTAGGCCAAGCCCAGCGGCGCGATCCGCTCCAGCAGTGCCTCGTAGGTGCTGACGGGGTCGTTCTCGTGCATGTCGCCGGCGGTGTTCCCGGGCGAGATCCGCAGCCCGACCCGGCCCGCGCCGATCTCGTCGACGACAGCCTCGACCACCTCGGCGGTCAGCCGGGCCCGGTTCTCGGGGGAACCGCCATAGGCATCGGTGCGCTGGTTGACCACATCGGAGGCGAACTCGTGCAGCAGATAGCCGTTGGCGCCGTGGATCTCCACACCGTCCATGCCGGCGTCGATCGCCCGGCGTGCGGCGGCCCGGAACTGCTCGACGATCGCGGGGATCTCAGCGGTTTCGAGGGCGCGCGGGGTCTGCAGCGGCTTCTTGCCGGTGGGGGTGTGGGTGACCATGTCGGCGGCGATCGCCGAGGGCGCGACGGGTTCGAACCCGCTGATGTCGGGGTGAGCCATCCGGCCGACGTGCCACAACTGGACGAACATCTTGCCGCCGGCGGCGTGCACCGAATCGGCGATCTCGGCCCAGCCGTGCTGGTGGCGGTCGGTGTAGATGCCCGGGGTGTTCATGTAGGCGCCGTTGGCGGTCTCGGCGATGGCGGTGGCCTCGCTGATGATCACGCCTGCTCCGGCACGCTGCGTGTAGTACTGCGCGGCCAGCGGCGACGGGGTGCCGTCGGCATCGGCGCGCGAACGCGTCAGCGGTGCCATGAACAGACGGTTGGTGGCGACGGTGTCGCCGACCTGGATCGGCTGAAGCAGTGCGGCGTCGGCGTTCAGTTTGTAGCTCACGCCGGTCTAAAGCGCCGTGGGCGCGGCAATCATTCCCGCATTAGCCTCATGCAACATGACTGTCACACGGCTGCAGCCCTTCGCCGTCACCATCTTCGCGGAGATGTCTGCACTGGCCGGCCGACTGGGCGCGGTCAATCTGGGCCAGGGTTTCCCGGACGAGGACGGCCCGGCCGAGATGCTCAAAGTGGCGCAGAACGCCATCGCCGAAGGCCACAACCAGTACCCGCCCGGCCTCGGCATCCCCGAGTTGCGCCAGGCCATCGCGGCACAGCGAAAACGGCACTACGGGATCGACTACGACCCCGACACCGAGGTGCTGGTGACCGTCGGTGCCACCGAGGCCATCGCCGCATCCGTCCTCGGCCTGGTCGAACCGGGCTCCGAAGTGTTGGTGATCGAGCCGTTCTACGACTCCTACTCCCCCGTGATCGCCATGGCCGGATGTGTACGGAAGGCCGTGCCGCTGACGGCCGATGGTGCCGGGTTCGCGATCGACACCGAGGGCCTGCGCCGCGCCATCACGCCCAACACCCGGGCACTGATCCTCAACTCGCCGCACAATCCGACCGGCGCCGTGGCCTCCGACGCCGAGCTGCGCGCCATCGCTGCGCTGGCCATCGAACATGACCTGCTGGTGATCACCGACGAGGTCTACGAGCAGTTGGTGTTCGGCGTCGCGCACCTTCCCCTGGCCGCCTACCCCGGTATGGCCGCGCGCACCGTGACCATTTCCAGCGCGGCCAAGATGTTCAACGTGACCGGCTGGAAGATCGGCTGGGCCTGCGGGCCGGCCGAATTGATCGCCGGGGTGCGTGCCGCCAAGCAGTACCTGAGCTATGTGGGCGGCGGGCCGTTCCAGCCCGCGGTGGCCCACGCGCTCAATCACGAGGACGCGTGGGTGGCCGGCCTGCGGGAGTCGTTCCAGGCCAAGCGGGATCGACTGGGCAACGCACTGGCCGACATCGGGTTCGAGGTGCACGACAGTCACGGCACCTACTTCCTGTGCGCGGACCCACGGCCACTGGGCTATGCGGACAGCGCGCAGTTCTGCGCCGAACTGCCACACAAGACCGGGGTGGCAGCCATCCCGATGTCAGCCTTCTGCGACGCCGAGGCTCCGCACGCCGATCTGTGGAATCACTTGGTGCGCTTTGCTTTCTGCAAGCGCGACGAGACCATGGAAGAGGCGATCCGCCGACTCGAGGCGTTGCGGGTCTAGCGTTCGTCGCTCAGCTTGATGGCGCGCTCCCGGGCTGTCATCGCTCCCCAGATGCCGTACGGCTCTGGAGCGGAGAGGGCATGCGAGCGACACCGGTCCAGCACCGGACAGGCCCGGCAGATCGAGCTTTGGCCGCGTCCTCGCGCCTGCGCAGCGGACGGCCCCGAAGCTCCTCCGGGAAGAACACCTCCGCCGGATGGTCCCGGCAGAGGCCGTGCAACTGCCAGCTCCACGCATCGAATGCGGGTGGCGGCAGGTTGCGGGGTGAGCGGTAGAACGGCATCGCCGGACGGCTGACAGGGGTATCTCGGATCGCCTGTCGCGCAACGAATTCCAGCGGCGGCTGCCTGTCGAACAGCGTGCGGGACAAGGCGTTCACCCCTTTGGACGAAGTGGCGTGTGGCCTGCCATGCTGCCAGCCCGCCCGAAGGCGGCCGGTTGTCATCCTGTAAAGAATCGACCGCAGATCGCGACACTTTGCTGCGCCATTCCGGCACGCCGTGGACGATCGAGTGGTACGCCCATCTTCAACGGGGACGTCCGCGAATCGAGTAGTCCGATACTCGCGCGCAACGTTCCCAAATTTGCCACCATCGTAAAGACACTGGTGGGAGGCCTGATGAACGTCGGATCGACGGTGGGGCGCGCGATGGGGATCGCGGCGCTTGGGTTATCGGCAGTGCTGGCGGTGGCCTGTGGCGGACAACAGGACCACACAGACCCGACGACGACGCACACCCCGACGACCGGGACGGTCCCGCTGCCTACGACGACCATCACGACAACGACGACCGCGTACTCGGACCCGACGACGACCTCGGGCGTGGGGTTCACGCACCCGACGACGACCCCGCCAACGACCACGACGCTTGCCCCCACCACCACGACCACCACGACGCTTCCGACGACGACCATCACCACCACCACATCGCCGGCGACACCGCCATCGTGAGCGACGAGACAAGGTCGCTCACCCAGTCCGCCGAACGGTGGCTGAGCCTGGCCGCCCTGATCGTGGCACCGACATCGCTGATCACCGGGCTGTGCTACTTCTACGGTCTGCTGTTCATCCACGACCGACTGCACTACTTCGGCGTCGACCCGTCGACCCTGGGATACACGTCGGCCGACTACGCCGTCACCACCATCAGGGTGTTCTTCTTCGCCGCCTTTCGCGTGCTCGTCGTGATGGCCGTGCTGGTGGCTCTGACCGTGGGTGTTCGGCGTTGGGCAGCTTCAGAACGTCGAATTCCGTTACTCCGCACCATCGCATGGCTGTCAGCGGCCGCAGGTGCGGCGGGGTTGATCGTTGCCGTCGTCTGGCTGACGTCGGAGTACAGCATGATCAACTGGGTCATCAAAGGCGCTCCCCCGATCTATATGGCGGGACTGATCGTGGCGGGCATCGCGCTGCTCGTCGCCGGTTATTCGGTGCTGGCCCTCACCGGCGGCGTCGGCAGCCTGGGGCGGCTGCCGAAGATCGCCGAGCGGACGATGCTCGTGCTCGCAGTGATCACCACGGTCGCGGCCCTGTTCTGGGTCACGAAGATCTACGCATCCGATCAGGGCAAGCGCGACGGAGCCTTCGCCGCAGGCGTGCTGTGGGCCGCCGACGGTGAATACACCGCAGTGCAGCTGGACACCACCGAGGTACTGGGCATTCCGGGCTCGCTCGTCAAGAAATCGACTCTGCCCGCGGAGGGCCCGCCCGCGGCCCCGGTCTATCGCTACCAGTGCCTGCGTGTCCTGGAAGCGCACGGCGGACGTTATGTGCTGGTGCCCGCCCGGTGGTCGCGCGAGAATGGCTACGTCATCACGGTGACACCCGATGCGTCACACCGCATCACGGGTGTCGTGAACTCCACACAGGTGGCAAAAGGCGGAACCGTCGACCCGTACTGGCAGTGCCCGGAGGTGGTGCGGGTCTTCCAGCCCTCCGACCTCGAACCCATCCTGCTGAGCGCGGAGACCACCCAGACACTGTCGGGCGCGGGTCGCCTGAGCGTCACCGGCCCCGACACGATCACGCCCGACCGTGACAACACGGCCACACCCGACGAGTGTGTGCCTGAAGACTTTCTGGCGAAAACACCGATTGTGCGCGAACGTGCCTTCACCGGCGACGGCCCGTGGGTACGTGAACGCGCCATGATGTTCGACAACCCTGCCCAGGCAGAGGAGTTCATGGCCGGCGCCCTGGACCGCTGGAACGCTTGCGCAGGCATGACCGCCGCGTTGAACCGCTACGGCGAGGCGCAGCCCCGGACTCTCGGAACTCTCGGAGTACAGGAACGCATTCTGTCCATGCCTGATTCGGCGTCGTCGACCGCGAACCCGGACTGCACCCAAGCCCTGGCTGCCAAGTCCAACATCGTCGTTGCCGTCGATGTGTGTGGCACCGGAGATCCAGCACGCGCCGTGGCCATCGCCTACGACATACGCGAACGGATTCCCACCAACTAGGGCAGGGTGGCAGCCACCGCCCAGATCGCGGCGAGATCTTCCGGCTCGGTCCGGATCGGGCTGAGCGCCACGTCGGTGGCCCCGGCGTCGAGGTAGCGCTGCAACTGCGCGCGCACCTGTTCGGTCGTCCCGACCGCGGCGAGTTCAGAAACGCTGGAAACCTGTTCTCGGGCAATCACTTTCTGATACGAAGGGATGGCCTCATAGAATGCTAGCCGTTCCGCAGCGGCAGCGCGGGCACTGTCGGCATCATCGCTGACCAGTACCGGAACCATCGCCACCACACGCGGTTGCGGACGGCCGACCGCGGCAGCAGCGGCCGAGATCGTCGGCACGATGAAGTCCCCCACCGTGCGCGGCCCGGCGAGGTACGGCAGTGTCCCGTCAGCCAGCTCACCGGTCACTCGCAGAGCTTTCGGCCCCATCGCGGCGACGTACACCGGGACCGGGGCACCACCGGGCACATGCACGGGCCACTCGGGGCTGGCGGTGAACTCCGTGCCGTGGAAGTCGACCGCTCCGTCGTGCAGGATCGCGTGTAGCACCTGGAGGTGCTCCCGCAACCGGCCGACCGGATCCGGCCACACCGTGCCGAATGCCCGGTGCTCGGGCGCATGCGAGCCCAGGCCGAGACCCAGCGTGAAGTTCCCGTGCGTGCCGGCCTGCGCGGTCTGCGCGGCTGACGCCACCACCAGTGGGTGACGGGGATTGAGCGGCACCACCGAGGTGCCGACGCCGAGACCGGGCACCGCGGACCCGATCAACGCGGCCAGGGTGATGGCGTCGATGTCGAACTGCTGGGCCACCCAGATCTGGCGGACCCCGGCGGCGTACGCGGTACGGGCCTGTGTGATCGCGGCATCGACGACATTGGGGGCGGACGGGTTGAGGGTGAGGACGACTCCGGTCGGCATACCAGGCACCAACCGCCACGACGGTCGGCGCTATTCCGTTGTGATCACGATGCGCCTGACTCTGGAAAGTTCCGAGTTCAGCTGGCGCGAAAATTACCGGCGCCGTGAATTATTCATGACACGCCGCTGCAACCGCTCGATGGCGACATCGAGGACGAGCGTGCGTGCGCGCTTGATGAGGAACTCCGGGATCGGCATCGCGAGGTCGACGATGACGTCGAACCGCACCCGCGTCCTGTCCACCTCAGGCGTCAGGTTGTATTCGACGTGCTGACCGCGTTGTTGCAGGTTCGGCTGGGCATCCCACACCATCCAGTGGTCGCCCCAGTGAAACTCAAGCAGCTCTTTGTCTGTGATGCCCAGCAACCGCATCGTCGCCTTGACGTGGTGGGGCCTGCCGTCGGGATAGCGGTCGAGCACCTTCACGCGACGGTGCAGCGCAGACCAGGACGGCAGCGCGTCGACATCGGCGAGCACCTCCATGATCGCCTCCGGCGAGGCATCGAAGACGGCCTCGCGTGATGCCTGTACGGCCACGTCCACAAATCTAGCGAAGTGTGCCGCCTAATGCTGCGGTTCTCCGCATTGAATACTGCCGACAATCAGTTGGCTTGCCGCGCAACGATCACCGGCGCCGTGGATGAATGCACCACCGCGGAACTGACCGAGCCGAGCAGCATCCCGGCGAACCCGCCCCGGCCACGGTTACCGACCACCACGAGTTGCGCGGTCTCGGCCTGAGCCAAGAGCTGGCGGCCCGGCTCGTCAGGCATGACGACCCGGCGGACGGCCACATCGGGATACCGCTCGCACCAGCCGGCCAGCTGCTCCGCCAAGATGCGCTCAGCTTCGGCGCTCAGGTCTTCCCACCTGATGGCGGGAAACTCGAAGTTCAGGTCGGTCCAGGTGTGCAGAACCACGAGCTCCACACCGCGGCGCGACGCCTCGTCGAAGGCGATCTCGGTAGCGAGCTCCGATGCGGGTGACCCGTCGACCCCGACCACCACGGGCGCCGTCGGCGGGCGTTCGCTGTGGGGGATCACCGCCATCGGACCGTGGGCATGGAGCGCCAGACTCGAGCTCACCGATCCGAGCAACCGGCGTCCCCATTTACTCAGGCCACGAGAACCCACGACCACCAGATCGGCCCGCCGCGAGTATTCGATCAGTGTCGCAACCGCATGCCCCGGAACAGCTTTGGTGACGACGCGAAGCGGATGCGCCCCCGCAGCCTCCACGGCGATCCGTTGGGCACCATCGAGGACCTCTTGCCCCAACTGATCCTGGTAGTCCCAATAGTCCTGGGGCAGAGCCACATCCAACCAGATCGGCGACATGGCACCCGGCAGTGCGTGCACGAGCGTGAGCTCTACTCCCCGCAACGCCGCATCCTGGGCAGCCCAGGCCACTGCGTGGTCCGATGCCGGCGACCCGTCAACCCCGACGACGATGCCGTACCGCTCGTGCTCACTCATGCGAATCTCCTTGTGCCCGACAGATCATCACTGGTACCGGGCTGTGGTGCAGCAGGTTCAGGCTCGTCGAGCCCAGCAGCACACCGGCCAGCGCGTTGCGGCCACGTGACCCGACCACCACGAGCCCGGAATCGTCGACATGCTTCAGCAGTGCCTTGCCGGGTGAGTCCGGCTCGATGAAGCACTTGGCGGTGACGGCGGGGTGGCGTTTGTCGTGGGCGTCGACGGTCTCGGTCAGGGCCGCCAGTTCGGCGGACTCCACGCCATCCCAGTCGATCAGCAGTGGGATGGTGACACCGGTCTCGGCCGGAGCGGTCAGCGACAACGACCGCACGGCCGTGAGCGGCAGTCCGAACCGCTCCGCGAACTCGAACGCTGTTTCCAGTGCAGCCTGGGCCGCGGGACTGTCGTCGACCCCGACGACGACCGGGCCGTCCCCCGGGGCGACCCGGTCGCCGCGGAAGGCGACCACCGGACATGCGGCCCGGGTCGCCACGGACAGCGCCGTCGACCCGATCAACAGGGCTGCCGCTGGGGTCACCGTCTTACCGCCGAGGACCACCAGGCGTGCCTCCCGGCTGGCCTCGATCAGTACCTGATCGGCGGGTTCGTTGAACGAGACCGTCGACACCGACAGGTCGGGGTGATCGGCGCGTACGGCCTCGTCCGCAGCCTTGAGGAACGCCTCGGCCATGTCGCGCTGATACGACATCATCGCCGCGGTCAGGGCGGCCGCGGTCTGGGTCAGATTGCGGCCGATGGACGGTAGGGCGTGCACGATGCGCAGGGGCGCGCCGAACCGGGCGGCGACGGCGCCGGCCCAGCGGGCCGCGTCGAGTGCGCCGTCGCTGCCGTTGATTCCGACTACTACTGGTGCGTCCGAGGAAGTCACACCCTCATCGTGGCCGCTTCTGAGCCCGATCGCCAGGGCACAAAGACCTCAGGTGTCGGTCAGGTCCAGCCGATGTCGGCGATGTCGGTGCTCGACTGCGGCGGACGGCCGGGCGTTGCGGGAGGAGTCCGGGAGAACCGCGGGGCGGGGGCCGCCTGAGCGACACCGTCCACGGTGACCAGTGTCGACCGCGCCTGCAGGTGCTCGCCCTCGGCAGCCTCACCCCAGGTGAGCACGGGTGTCACGCACGCATCGGTACCGGCGAAGATCTTGGTCCACTCGTCGCGGGTCTTGGTGGCGAACCGCTCGGTGAAGATGGCCCGCATCTCGTCGTACCGGGCCAGTTCGAACTGTCCGGGGATCTCGGCGGAGTCCAGACCGAGACCGGCCACCAGCTGAGCGAAGAACTGCGGCTCGATCGAACCGACGGCCATGTAGCCACCATCGGACGTCTCGTAGGTGCGGTAGTACGGGGCGCCGCCGTCGAGCAGGAACGACTCGCGTTCGTCGCGCAGCGAGCCGGTGGCCCGCATGGTCCACATCATCTGCGCCAGCATGCTGACGCCATCGACCATCGCGGCGTCGATGACCTGCCCTTTGCCGGACTTCTCCCGCTCATACAGCGCGGTGACGATGCCGATCAGCACCAGCATCGAGCCGCCACCGAAATCGGCGACCAGGTTGAGCGGGGCCACCGGCGGGCGGTCGCGGTAGCCGATCGCGCTCAGCGCACCGGTCTGCGACAGGTAGTTGATGTCGTGGCCCGCCGTGGTGGCCAGCGGCCCCTCCTGACCCCAGCCGGTGATCCGGGCGAAGATCAGCCGCGGATTGACGGCCTCGCACTCGGCCGGACCGATGCCGAGACGTTCACAGGTGCCCGGACGGAAACAGTCCAGCAGCACATCGGCTTTGGCGACCAGATCCAACAGCTTGCCGGGCTCGGCCTTGACGTCAAGGTCCACGATGCGCTTGCCGCGGTGCATCAGGTCGACGTTCTCGGCAGGCATGGTCAGGCCACCGGGACGGCGCACCCGCACCACGTCGGCACCCAGGTCGGCGAGCATCATCGCGGCGTGCGGCCCGGGGCCGATGCCCCCGAGTTCGATAACTCGCACTCCGGCGAGCGGTCCCGTGTTGGTCATGCGAGGCACACTAAGGCATGAGCGAAAACGGCTACACCGTCGGCGACTACCTGCTCGACCGGCTCGCCGAACTCGGTGTGACCGAGGTTTTCGGCGTTCCCGGCGATTACCAGCTGGAGTTCCTCGACCACATCCTCGCCCACCCGACGCTCCGCTGGGTGGGTGGCGCCAACGAGCTCAACGCCGGCTATGCCGCCGACGGCTACGGCAGGCTGCGCGGCATGGCCGCGCTGGTCACCACATTCGGGGTCGGTGAGCTGTCGGCGGCGAATGCGATCGCGGGCAGTTATGCCGAACATGTGCCGGTGGTGCACATCGTCGGTGCGCCGTCCAAGGATTCCCAGGCGGCGCGTCGGATCGTGCACCACACCCTGGGCGACGGGGACTTCGATCACTTCCTACGGATCAGTCGCGAGATCACCTGCGCCCAGGCCAATCTGGTACCGGCGACCGCGACGCGCGAGATCGACCGGGTGCTATCGGAGGTACGCGAGCAGAAGCGGCCCGGCTACCTGTTGATCGCGACGGATGTGGCCCGGTTCCCCACCGAACCTCCCGTCGCACCGTTGCCCCGCTACACCGGCGGCACCAGTCCGCGGGCCCTGTCGATGTTCACCGCCACGGCCGCGGAGTTGATCGGCGATCATCCGCTGACCGTGCTCGCCGATTTCCTGGTGCACCGCCTGGACTGCGTCGACGAACTCAGCGCGCTGCTGTCGGCCGATACGGTCGGTCACGCCACCCTGATGTGGGGCAAGAGTCTGGTCGACGAGAGCTCACCCAATTATCTCGGCATCTATGCCGGTGCGGCCAGCGAAGATTCGGTGCGCGAGGCGATCGAAGACGCTCCGGTGCTGGTGACCGCGGGCGTGTTGTTCACCGACATGGTCAGCGGCTTCTTCAGCCAACGCATCGACCCGGCCCGCACCATCGACATCGGCGCCAACCAGAGCGTGGTGGCCGGGCAGGTCTACGCCCCGCTCGACATGTCGGCCGCGCTCGAGGCCGTCACGGCGATCCTCACCGAGCGCGGCATCACCTCACCCGCGCTGCCCCCGCTCCCCGTCCGAACGCACACCGACCCACCCGGGCGCGATGCCGCGTTGACACAGGAAGCCTTGTGGGACCGCCTTTCTGAGGCTCTCACGCCCGGCAATGTGGTGCTCGCCGATCAGGGCACCTCGTTCTACGGCATGGCCGGACACCGGTTGGCGTCGGGTGTGACGTTCATCGGCCAACCACTGTGGGGCTCGATCGGCTACACCCTGCCCGCCGCGCTCGGGGCCGGGGTGGCCGACCGGGACCGCCGCACCGTGCTGCTCATCGGTGACGGCGCCGCCCAGCTGACCATCCAGGAGTTGGGCGCCTTCGGCCGTGAGGGCCTGACCCCGGTCGTCGTGGTGGTCAACAACGACGGCTACACCGTGGAACGCGCAATCCACGGTGTCACAGCCGAATACAACGACATCACCGGTTGGCGCTGGACGGAGCTGCCCGCCGCGCTCGGCGTCCCCGATGCGCTCACCTTCCGGGTCAGCACCTACGGCGAACTCGACGATGCGTTGACCGCCGCGGCGGCCACCCCGGACCGGATGGTGTTTCTCGAGGTGATGCTGGGCCGGATGGACATCCCACCACTGTTGACCGAATTGGCGCAGTCCGCCTCGGACGCCAACTCGAGTTAGTCCTGCTAGCCCTTCTTGACCTTGAGTACTTGTTTGCGCAGGCCCTCGGTGGCGGTCTCCACGCCGCCCTTCATGGTCCGCTTGAGGATGAAGCCCGGCAGCGGCACCGACAGGTCGATGGAGATGTCGAACCGCACCTTGGTCTTGTCACCATCGGGAGTCAGGGTGTAGCTGGCGTCCTGGGCCTTGAGCTGGCCTGCGCGCACCAGCGTCCAGCTGACTTTGTTCTCGCTCCAGGTGTATTCGATGACCTGCTCGTCGGTCAGCCCGGCGGCTTTGACCGTCATCTTCACCTGCTTGGGCCGACCATCGTCGTAGGACTCGAGGATCTCGGCACGCTGATATTGCGGCGACCAGCTCGGCGTCGCCTCGACATCGGCAACGACGTCGAGGATCTCCTGGGGCGTCGCCTCGATCATTACTTCACGGGAATCGCTGGTTGCCATGCGGCGAGATTACCCGGGGCTACGCTCAGCGATATGACTAATCCGGTCGATCCGACCGCTCGCCCCAGCGGACCCGGATGTGCGGAGTGCACCGCCGATGGAGGCTGGTGGGTCCATCTGCGACGCTGCGCGGCGTGCGGCCATATCGGGTGCTGCGATGATTCGCTGGCCCGTCATGCCTCGGCGCACTGGCGTGAAAGCGGGCACCCCATCATCCGCTCGTTCGAGCCGGGCGAGGACTGGTTCTGGAACTTCGAGACCAACCAGTACTACGACGGGCCCGAGCTCGCGCAGCCGCAGCATCATCCGACGGACCAGCCGGTGCCGGGCCCCAAGGGTCGGGTACCCAAGGACTGGGCCGAACAGCTGCGCAATCGCTAGCCGGCCAGCACCGCCATGGCCGCGTTGTAACCGGGGATGAAGGTGATGCCAGGGCCGCCGTGGCACCCGGCGCTGGCCAGATACAGACCATCGATCGGAATCGGCTGACCGACATACCCTTTGGGCCCGGGGCGATTGGGTCCCATCTGCTCCGGATGGATCAGGCCGTGGCAGTAGTCGCCACCCGGCGCGCCGAACATGGTGCCCATGTGGCGAGGTGTGAACGTGGTGTGCCGAATGATCCGCCGCTCGAAATCCGGTGCCAGCCGGGTGATCTTCTCGATGACCCGCCGCCCCATCTCATCCTTGAGTTCGCCGTAACCGGATGCCGACTCCTCGACCGGGAACCACAGCGCGAACGCCGAGGCGGCATGCTTGCCCGCCGGGGCCAGCGTCGGATCGTGGGCCGACGGGATCTGGAAGGCGATGGCAGGATCGACGGGCACGATCCCGCGACGGGCGTCCTGCCACTGCTGCTGCAGTTCCTCCGGGGTGCTGAAAAGGCCGATGGCAGCCTGCATTTCAGGGTCGTTGAGCATCTCGTACGGAGCGTCGAAGGTGGGGGCTCCGTCGAGGGCGAAATGCATCTGCAGATAGCTGCCACGATGGTCGATCCGGGTGAACCGCTCGCGCACCTCGGCCGGCAGCGTCTCGGGGTCGATCAGCTGGGTCACCGTGGTGTCCGGGGCGATCGCGGACACCACGACGGGCGCGGTGACCGTCGTACCGTCGGCCAGTCGCACGCCGGTGATCCGCCCGTCGTCGACCGATATCCGGTCGACGCTGCTGCGCAACCGCAGCTCACCCCCGGCGGCGATCAGCAGGGCGTGCAGATGTTCGGTCAGAGCACCGATTCCGCCGGCCAGCTTCTTCATCAGCACGGCGTTCTCGTCAGGCACCGCCAGGCCGTAGGCCAGCGCGGCCGCGCTGCCCGGCGTCTCCGGCCCGCGATAGGTGGTGTTGACCGCGAGAAATGCCAGCATGCCGCGTAGCGCCCCGTGCTTGTCCTTGTCCGGCAGGTAACGGTCCAGGACGTCGCTGACCGACCCGAACAGCAGGTCATCGATGGCTGCCCGCTCGGATTCTGTTGCCGCGCAGGCGTACATCTCATCGAGCGTGCGAGGCGGGCGACCCGCGTCGAACCGGCCCAGCGCCCGGGTGGGTGCCAGGCTCCAGCCCATCAGGCCCGCCATGCCGGCCACCGCGTCGGCGCCGTGAACCTCACCGAGGTGACCCAGCATCTTCATCGGGTCGGCGTAGTAGACCACCGGCGGGTCGCCGATTCCACGCAGTGACACCGACATGACCTCCAGGTCCACGGTCGGCAAGGCGTCCAGCCCCAACTCGGCGCTGACCACGGCCGAGGTCGGGAACTGCAGCGACCCGGCGATCTCGAAGCGGTAGCCGTCGAAAAGCTCCACGGTCGAGGCCATCCCGCCGGCATACCGCTTGGCCTCCAGACACAGGGTGCGCATTCCGGCCCGCGCCAACAGAGCTGCCGCGGCCAACCCGTTGTGCCCGGCGCCGATCACGATCGCGTCGTAGTCCGCCATCGCTTGAGGCTGGCACCGATCCGGATGTTTTGTCAATAATGACAAAACATTGGACGAAGCGGCACCGAGCTCGGACTCAATCCAGCCCGGAGCGCAACGCTTCCAGCGCGGTCCGGCACATCCGCGCCAGTTCGGGCAGCGATCGCTCCCCCGCCTCGTTGCCCACCATCCACAACTCCATGGCGCCGAACACCGAGGCCGCAACGCATCGGGCCGTCACCACGATCCGCAGCCGGTCATCGCCCTGCGGGACCTGGCCCCGACGGGCAACGAGCAGTTCGGCGACCGCGTCGGCGAAGTCCGATTCGACCTGGCGAATGTGGCGCACGATCCGGTCGGGGTCGAGTTCCACTGCGCGCATGCTGGCGATTTTCGTCACCGCGTCGACGTCGTAGGGGAACGCCAGGATGGCCGACTGCACCGAATCGAGGACCGATTCCGACGCGGGGCGTTCGGCCAGCGCAGCGCGAAACCAGTGCAGACCGGCATCGTAGTCCGCGAACAGCAGGTCGTGTTTGGACGTGAAATGCCGGTAGAACGTGCGCAGGGAGACCCCGGCGTCCGCGGCGATCTGTTCGGCCGAGGTGTCTTCGACCCCTTGGGCGAGAAATCGCACCAACGCGGCCTGCCGCAGCGCCTCGCGCGTGCGCTCACTGCGCGCGGTCTGCGCGGGCCTGGCCATGGCAGTGAAATTACCGTATCGCCGAGCCGTACCCGGACGACTCGAAATGTCAATATTGACAAAACTTCGGATCGCGAGTGTGCTCACGCCATGGTGTCGCTCATCGTTCATGCAATTCTGGGCGCGGCCGTCGTCGCGCTCGTCATCCGGCTGAACCCTGGGATCTTCGCCCGCCCGCCCGGGCCGGCGCTGTCCCGCGTCGAACTGGCCTTCTACGTCGTCGGCCTCGCATCGATCCCGATCTGCTGGTACTTCAACATGCGGTTCGTCGCGCAGTACGCCGTACCCGGCGGCAACCCGATCTGGGGGCCCGGAAGTTGGGCCGAGTTCATCGCTCTCGGCTACACCAACCCCGCCGCCGGCTCCGCCAGCGCCGACTACACGATCGCGAATGTCATTCTGCTGCCGCTGTTTACGATCATCGATGGGCTACGACGCGGCATCCGCCATCCCTGGCTGTTCTTTGTCGCGAGCCTGTTCACCAGCTTCGCGTTCGCGTTCGCCTTCTACTTCGCCACCATCGAACGGCAGCGCCGCCACCAGCAGGCCGAGGTCACCGTCAGCTGAGCGGGGTCAACATCGCGGTGCAGGCCTGCACCGCGTCCTCGATGATCTCGCCCACCTCGCCGCCGCTCTCGACGGTCATCGCGGTGAGCTCACGCAACCCGCCGATCATCATGATCGTGCGGCGCCGAGAGATCGACACCCCGGCCGCTCGGAACGCCTCAGAGCTGGTCATCACCTGCACCATCGCGACGAAGTTCTCCATCGACTCGCGTTGCAGCGTCCGCGCCGCGGTCCCCATGGTCGGCAGATCGCGAATCCAGGCCAGCATCAACTCTGGGTGGGCCTGATACGAGCCGATCCACGCCTCGACCGCCTGGCGGACCTGAGCCTGCCACGGCGCATCACGATCGACCACCCGGGCGATCTCCCGCACATGCTTGGTGTTGACCGTCGTCAACAGCGCAACGAAACACTCCTCACGGCTGGCGAAGTGCTCATAGAACGTGCGGCGCGACGTCTTGGCCCGCCGCACGATGTCGGCGACCGTGGTGTTCTGATAGCCGTCCTCGACGACCGACTGAATCATGGCATCGAGCAGCCGCGACCGGAACGCGCTCTTGTCGGCCTCAACCGACGTCGTAGGACTGTTCATCTCGGGCTGCCATGGTAGTGCCGGTCAACGACGCACGGTGGGGCTATGGCCGACGCTGGACCGCGCCCCCGGACTGGCGGACGGTGGCCGGTTCTGCCGGAAGCTCAGACAGACCCCGAGATTGCCGCCCACACACGGCACCCCGTTGACCGTCGGAACGGGCCCCCCGGAACGGTTGCCGGTCGGATCCAACGCGGCCGGTTCAGCGGCGGCAGGCGGTGCGAGCACCACCACCAGCGCGACGACGGCCAAGACGATCCGACCCATTCCGGCAGCGTAACCCCGCAGGTCAGCCGATCGGCGTTATCGGGCTCAGGACGTCGCGCACGAACTGCGCGATGTTCACCGACGGGTTTCCGTCCGGGAAGCTCACGGTGGCCAGCACAGTGCCGCCGGCGTCCGCGAAGTTCTGATCCGCGCGGCCCTGATGAGTCGAAGAGGTCACCACGATGATCCCGGTGGCCCCGGCCTTCTTGGCCAGCGGCACCGAGAACTGTGCGTTCTGCACGGTGCTGTTGGCCTTGTCCTCGACGATGATCCGGTTGGCCGGGAAACCCAGCATGAGAAGCAGATTGCGCATCTGCGCCGCCTCGGTCTGACCGTTCTGCGGGTTGCCGCCGGTGACGATGACAGGCGACTGCGGGAACGACTGCGCGATCGCCAGCCCCGTGAGCACACGGTGATACAGGATCGCGCGCATCGACCCGTCCGGCTTCAGCCCGTAGCCCAGGATGACGATGGCGGGCTTGGTGAAGTCCTTGCCGGCCACCGGCGGGACTGCCTGGGCGACGGGCGCGCTCAGCCCGCCGAGCACCACCGTCACGGCCAGGACAGTCGCCGCCAACCCTCGGCGCACAGGTTCACCCCCGAAAATTTTGCGACACGCGTGATTATCGATGCCTCTGAGGGCGATGTTACAGATAAGATCCGTGAGGCGCAGTGTGCCTACTGTGACTTTCCGGGTGTTCCGGCACGTCCGCGCCCGAAATCACGGGCTTCGGAACACCCGCTGACGCAACGGATTTTCCTCATTCAACGGCCAATGAGCCCTCACCAACTCCTGTCCCCCGCCGTGCACGCTGGCTGGTTCAGCCGGGCCGTGCGCCACAGCGATCCGACTGAAAGTTGTGACCGGTAACGGGCACAACCCCGGCACGGTGGTCTGAACCGAACACCAGGAGGTGACTGTGATGTCGATCCACGAAGTGCTTGATTTTTACGCGTCAGCCCCGACCGCAGAGGCGAAATGGTATTTGGCCGCACTGGTCGCAGCGGCGGTCTTCGCGGTGCTCTGGCGGACCGCCACTGCCCCACGGCGACCCGCAAGCCAAGATCCGATCAGCCCGACCGAGCTCGCACTGCTGCGATCGGAGGTCGCCCCGGTGGTCGCTGCCCTGGCCGGACTTCGCGCCAGTGGACGGATCACCGGCGACGGACGAGTGGACCGCGCAGTGTCCGCCGGCCCGGAGCACGACCGGTTCACCGAACAGACTCTGGCCCGGGTCGCCGCCGATCCAGGGCACACCGTGCCGGGCCTGTTCACCGATTCCCAGGCCGACCTGGCCGCGCTGGAAGAACAGCTGGCCGAACGTGGCCTGCTCCGCAGCCGGTCCGAGCGAACCCGGATGCGGTGGGGCGCGGCACCGTCGTTTCTCGTGCTGGCGATCGGCATCGCCTACTGCGTGTACCTGGCGACCCACGTCGACAACAATGCGAGCTACGTGGTGCCAATGGTGGTATCAATCCTGGCGACCGTTCTCTACACCGCGGTGGTCCTGCCTCGCCTGCTCACCGTCGACCGGCTGACGCGAGCGGGCCGGCAACGCCTCGCCGCCGAGCAGGGGCGCCTGGCCTACCTCAACCCGGCCGAGCGCCCGGCGTACGAAACGTATGGGCCGGCAGCGGTGGCCCTTTCGGTGGCATTGTTCGGCACCGCAGCGCTGTGGGCGGTGGACTCCGACTACTCCAGTTCCGTGCAACTGGCCGGGGACTCCTCCGGCGGCGGCGCTGACGGTGGCGGCTGTGGCGCCTCCTGCGGCGGCGACGGCGGCGGCGGTGGTTGTGGAAGCGGATGTGGTGGGTGCGGCGGCTGCGGAGGGTGCGGCGGATGACCACCGCGACCCGCACCGTGCCCGCGCTGGGCGACGTGGGGCTGGGGTGGCGCCGCGAGATCGCCGGGCTGCTGGCCGACCTCACGCCGGGCTTCTGTGAGGTGATCGCCGAGACGGTGCCGATACGGCGCCGTCGGGCCCGGCCCGATCCGATGCTCGCCGGGCTCGCGGCCGCCGGGGTTCCGGTGATCCCACACGGGGTCGCGCTGTCCCTGGGCGGTGCGGAACCGGTGCAGGCGGCCCGAATCCGTCGATTGGCGGCCTGCGCGGAGGCATTGGGATCCCCATTGGTCAGCGAGCACATCGCCTTCGTGCGGGCCGGCGGGATCGAGGCGGGGCACCTACTGCCGGTGCCCCGCACCCGCGAGGCACTGGATACATTGGTGCACAACATCACCCGTACCTCCGCGCAGCTGCCCGTACCACTGGCGGTGGAGAACATCGCCTCCTTCGTGGAGTGGCCGGAATCGGACCTCAGCGAGTCGGAATTCCTCACCGAGCTGGTGGAACGCACCGACGTGCTACTGGTGCTCGACGTGGCGAATGTCTATGCCAATGCCCGGAATCGGGGCCTCGACCCGCAACGCGAGCTCGCCCGGCTCCCTGTCGAGCGGGTCGCCTACAGCCACGTCGCAGGTGGCCGGCAGGGTGACGACTTCTATCACGACACCCACACCGATCGGACGCCACCGGAGGTGCTGGACCTGGTCACCGCGTTGCGTGAGCGGGTGGACACCCCGTTCATGCTCGAGCGTGACGGGCGGTACCCGCCGGCGGCGGAGCTGTTCGACGAACTGGACGAGATCGCCACGGCCGCGGGAGCCGCGTCGATCACCTCCCGCGCACGAAAGGTGTGGGCATGAGCGAAAGCCTGGCTCGGCGGCAGGAAGCCCTCGTCCGGGCTTTGGTGGCCGACGGTCCGGTGCCGCCCGGTTTCGATCCGGCGGCCGTGGCCGCGGCAGGCGAGGTGTGTCGTCACAAACGCGACGCGCACTCGGGTGCCGCCCCTCGTCAGCGCCGGTGGTGGTCCGTGTGGCGCTGAAATACCGGACAGCCCGGGCAGCGTGACACGATGGTCCGATGAGTGACTGGACGAGGGGAAGACTTTTCGGTGCCTTGAGGGCGGCCGGAGCGGCTTCGATAGTGGGCTGTGCATTGGTGTTGGGCGCCGGTGCCGCGCAGGCAGATCCGGCTCCGTTCGAGCCGCCGAGGCTCGTGCCGGCCGACGGCGCGACCGTCGGTGTGGCCCAGCCGGTCATCATCAACTTCCCAGGCCCCGTCGACGATGCCGGTGCCACCGAGAACGCCATCCACATCTCGTCGGTCCCGGAAGTGCCCGGCAAGTTCTACTGGATCACCCCCACGCAGCTGCGGTGGCGGCCGCTGAGCTTCTGGCCGGCCCACACCACGGTCACCGTGGATGCCGGCGGCACGGTGTCCAACTTCAACATCGGGGACGCGCTGGTGGCCACGGCCAACGACGCCACCCACCAACTGACCGTCACCCGCAACGGGGCCGTGGAGAAAACCATCCCGATGTCGATGGGCATGGCATCGGGCGGCCACCAGACTCCGAACGGCACCTTCTACGTTCAGGAGAAGCTGCCCTCGGTGGTGATGGATTCGTCGACCTACGGTGTTCCGGTCAACTCGCCGAACGGATACAAGCTGGACGTCGATCTGGCCGTCCGGTTCGACGACAGCGGCGACTTCGTCCACAGCGCCCCATGGTCTGTGGCCGATCAAGGCAAGCGCAACGTCAGTCACGGCTGCATCAACATCAGCCCGTCGAACGCGCAGTGGTTCTTCGACACCGTCCGCCCGGGCGATCCCATCATCGTTCAGAACTCGACCGGCACCTACACCCGCTACGACGGCTCCAACGACTGGCAGATCTGAGTCCGCTGGAATCAGAACACGAACGGTCGATAGGCGAGGGCCTCATCGACGATCCGCGAAGGTGACCAATCCTCCGGTACGACGTCGGTGGGCGGGTTGAAGATCAGGTCACTCGGTCGCGGATGAGGGACATGGGCCCCGAATACGGCGAGCCACCAGTCCGTCCACAGCTCTTGCCCGCTGCGCGGGGTGAGGATCTCGCGCACCATCTCGATCAGTTCCTCGCGTGACGGATCCAGTGCTGCGATCTCCTCGGCGTGTGCGGCGACGTACGCATCAACCGCCGCTTCCACCGGCGACACCGAACCGAAGGCACCGTCGAGCCACTCCGGCGTGACGACCACACCCATCGGGGCAAGACCTGCCGCGACCTCCGCCGGCGCGTGGCCCTCCTCGAGTGCTCGGTACGCCTCGGCCAGCGCGGGCGCCCAACGGTCATCGATCGCTGGATTCAGTTCCGCTCGCATGTCACCCCCATAGCTCAACCTGCGCTGTCGGTGCGACCGACCCTACGAAACCTGGCCTCGCCCACAGACGGTTCGACCCGTTGGCTCCCGACTTATGGGTGCGGTGCGGCTGGGTTCGGCCCCAGTAGGGTTCCATACATGGCCGAAGATTTCGAAGCTTTCCGCCAACGACGTGTTCGCGTGGTCCGCTTCGTCCTGCTGGTCGTCGCGCCGCTCGTGATCTTTCTCGCGTTGCTGTCCTTCGGCATGGATTGGATCGTGGCGCTGGCGTTTTCCGTGATCGCGTTCGCGATCACGTTCGTCCGCTGGCGTCTCAGGGAAGGCACGTGGCCGTGGGTGCCGCAGCGGTGACACCCAGCCCGTAGCAGAGCTAGTCGAGAAGGGCTGCAACGGTTTTGACGATCACCCATTCAGAGCGCAGCATCCCCAACGCGTTCGCAGCGGACAATCCGAAACGAACTTCGCCATGAGTTCCCAGTTCCTCGAGGAACCCGTCGGTCATGCTGGAGAGGGTACGAGGGGCAAGACGTTGGCCGCAGCGGCAGGACACGCAGAGGAGCGCTGCGGCACATGGATTGGGCCCCGCGACTGCTTGGGGCACCGGGCTGTGGAAACATCCGCCCATGAGCATGCCGGGCACCGGACCGGGTGCACCCCGACCAAACCTCCGGGTGAAGTACATCGTGACCATCGTCGTAGCGGTTGCCGTGGCCGTAGCAGCAGTGGTCGCGGTCGCTGTTGATGCACCCGGCCGGATCAGCCAGATGTTCGGCGGAGTTCCACGCGAGGACCTGTTCTCGTCGCAGCGCCTGGACGCGGAACTGGATGTGGTGCGCGCACAACTCGGCGACTTGCCGATGCGGCGAGTGGACGTGACCTCCAACCTGATCTCGGTCGAGGCCGTCGCCGCTGACGGTCAACTCCACCTGTACTGGATCCGCGACGGCGAGGTGGAGGACATGGACTCGATTGCCGACCTGCACGCGGGTGAGACGGCGTTCACCGCGGCGGATCTGTCGGGACAGCGGATACGGGCCGCGGTGTCCGATGTCCACAGCCTCGGGAAGCCCGGGGACATCGAACTGGCTTCCTACATGATCGGCCAGGGGCATCCGCTGTCGGTGGCGGTGTGGATCCGGCACGACCCCTTGAGCTCGGTGCTGCACTTCGATCCGCAGCGCGGCAGCACCGTGGTGCGTGAGGAGTCGATCGAGACCGACGAACACACCTCGTCCTTCGGCGGCTGCTGGTGCTGAGCTACGAAGCGGGGAGCTCCTCGACGCCCCACCTCGGAGACGGTTTGCCGGCGGTCGGAAAAACGGCGAGAGCGCAACCGCTCCTCAGGCCGAGCTGATCGTCCCAAACTGGGATTACGCGATCTGGGTGCGGGAGTAGTCCACCGCCTGGGGATCCCGACTACGCCGTGCGCAGCACCTTGTTCATGGGCTTGCCGCGCGCGAGCTCGTCGACCAGCTTGTCGAGGTAGCGGATCTTTCGCATCAGCGGGTCCTCGATCTCCTGCACCTTCACCCCGCAGACGACGCCTGTGATGAGCGAGGCGTTCGGGTTCAGAGAGGCGTCGGCAAAGAACTCCGAGAACGAGGTCTCGTCATCGAGATGGCCCCGCAGAGTCGTCTCGTCGAACCCGGTCAGCCAGCAGATCGCCTCATCGAGTTCGGCCTGTGTACGGCCCTTGCGCTGCATCTTCGCCAGGTAGTGCGGGTACACCGCGGCAACGGCGGTGCCGAAGATCCGGTGCTCCATGCATCGAGGCTACGGCCCGGTGGTGTCCCCGCGCCGTGCCAGACTGCTGTCGTGACCGGCAGCGTGGATCAGATCCCCAAGGCCACCACGGAGTGGACCGCTCAGCCCGGCGACGCGCGCCGGGCAACGCTTTCGATTCTGCGGCAACCCGCGCTGTGGAAACGGCTGCTGACATTCACGACGGTGGTCGCGGCGATCGCCGCCGCGGTGTGTGTCGTCAACGGCAGCGGGTGGCTCGTCGGGTCCGTCATATTCGCGGGGGCAGCTGCGGTGTACGCGGCGTTCGCAGTCTTGGTGAGTCTGGTGTGCGCCTACATCCCGAACCGGCGAGTTCTGCGTACCGGTTCGCGATGGGCCGCCGGCGGTGACGAAACCCGAATCCGTATCGACACCCCGGCGTCCACTCTGGTCATCAGCCGCAGCAACATCATCTCGGTCCGCCCGGCCGGTGCCCTGATCGTGCTGCGAGTCCGCCCCAACCAGGTTCTCGGGATCCCGACGGCGCTGTTCGCCGATCCCGCACTCGTGAGCCTCATCGACTGACGTGTCCACGTAGTTCTACTGATCCGGCCGCGGGCCGTTTGGCCAACGATGGTGCCATGAGCCGCGAACTGCGCCGCAACCCTGCACTGTCGATGATCGGCATCGTGGCGATGGTCATCGCATACGTGCTGGCATTCACCGTGCTTTCCGACACGAACATGGCGTCGAAGTTCGAGAATGGCGTCGTGCCGCCTGGGGCCGACGTGGCAGGTGTCCGAGCCGCTGCGGTCGGGAGCATCGTCGCCGCCCTGGGTGCATGGGTGTCCGTGGTCACCGGCCGCGCGATCATCCCGATCGTGCTGGTGCTCGTGGCCTCTGCGCCGTTCGCGCTGCTCTCGCTCTTCACGTTGCAGCTTGCCTGGTGACGCGAAGGCACGGCCCGTCTCTTTGCTGCGCCACCGACTTCGGTTGTGGGGTAGATAGACTCCGCCGTGTGGGTGTTGCCAGGGTCGTCGGCCATGTGAGCTGGTGGATATTCGTCGTCGCTCGGCTGATGTCGGAGCTGGGATTGACGATGGGCGGCGGGATGCCGCGGCGCTACGCCGACTACAGCGCCGATTCCATTTTCGGCTCCGGCCTGGGCCAAGCCGACTACGGCTGGACCGCCTATGAACCGTTGACCGACCAGCCGCCGTCGGCCTTGGCCGACCCGTTCTACAGCGCGAACATCATCGTGACCGTCTCAGTGGCCGCCTTGGCCGTCACCGTGATCGCGGCGCTCGTCGAAGCCGTCCTCGGGCGGCGGTGGCTGTCAGGTGCGGGGACCGTGCTCGCTCCGATAATCGGCGCGGCGATCATCCTCACCGCGCTATACGAACGAGCGGGGTTCCTCGGCGGAGGTCAGCTCGATCTTCCGCCGCTGCTCGTGTTCCTCCTGGTGCTCCTCGGCATCGCCACGCGAGAGGTGTGGAGCCGAGCACTGGCGCCGCGGCTGACGTGAAGACCCCGGAACTTGGTTGCTCGCCACGGGCACACCCTTGCGGACCCGTCGATAGGCGGCGGCTCTACCAATATGCGCTCATGCCGGAACGTCCCCAGAATGCAGAAAAACCCACCGTCGCCGATGGGTTCTCTCAGTGGCCAGGGCCGGGATCGAACCGGCGACCTTCCGCTTTTCAGGCGGACGCTCGTACCAACTGAGCTACCTGGCCGGAAGGCCGTCGGCCTTAGACCGAAGTGCCTCGCCGTGATGGCGACCCTGACGGGACTCGAACCCGCGACCTCCGCCGTGACAGGGCGGCGCGCTAACCAACTGCGCCACAGGGCCTTACTTTTCCAGCATGCTCCACGTTTCCGCGTTGCGTACCCCCAACGGGATTCGAACCCGTGCTACCGCCGTGAAAGGGCGGCGTCCTAGGCCACTAGACGATGGGGGCCTAATCCGAATCTCTCCGGGGTACTCATCAACCTCGTTCGTTGGGAGCTTCGATAGCTTAGGGTACGGATGCCCAAATCTTCAAACCAGGTGGTCGCAGCACCAATTTCGGTCATCTTGTACCCTGTCTTCTCGCGCCCCTATAGCTCAGTTGGTAGAGCTACGGACTTTTAATCCGCAGGTCGTAGGTTCGAGCCCTACTGGGGGCACCACACACCCGCCGCAAGGCGGGTCACGGTGCGGTTCACGCGCTCCGCGCTCCAGCGGATTACGCGCTGCGCGCCGTCGCGATCTCGTCGGCCAGCGGAGCGATCGCGGCGATGATCTGGCCCACGATCGGTTCAGGCACTCCGGCACCGGCGAGGCCGTCGGCGAGGTGGCCTGCCACCAGTTTGAAGTGATGCATCGTGATGCCGCGCCCTTGATGGACCTGACGCATCGGTGCGCCGCTGTAGGGCACGGGGCCGCCCAGTGCCGCGGCGAAGAACTCGACCTGCTTGCCCTTGAGCCTGGCCATGTTGGTCCCGGTGAAGAACCCGGCCAGCTCGTCGTCCGCGAGCACCCGCCGATAGAAGTCCTCGACGACGGTCTCGAGTGCCTCTCCTCCGCCGATCTGGTCATAGATGGTCGTCATGGGGCCAGCCTCGCCTGGCGTCGTTGCCGCCCAATTTCAGACGCGTAGCCGAGCCGCTACGGCCGCCTCACGGGCGCGACGCGACGACGCGGCCTGCGCGGCGTGGGCCAGGGCCGTTTATCGTGGTGCACTGAGGTCGGACGGCCCAACGTAACGAAGATGGCGAGATCGCCGAGAAACCTCACGATCATGTTCACGGTCGAGGTCGACAGCATGAAGGAGTCAGCAGCATGTTCTCCCGGCGCCTACGCACTCGAGCCATGGCGACCGCGATCGGCGCCGCCGCGCTCGCGGCCAGCGCCGCATTCGGGGTCGCGCCGGCCCACGCGGACACTCAGGACGACCAGTTCTTCACGATCGTCAACGACCTGAAAATCCCCACCACGTCCGCCGAGGAGGCCGGCCAGGTCGGTCGCGGCGTCTGCGACGCGCTGACGAAGGGCAAGATCGAGCCCGCCCGCACGGTGCGTGGAGTGATCAGCCAGCTGATGAACCAGGCGGGCATCGACAAGCACCAGGCGGCAAACCTGGTCCGGGGTGCGGTCAAGGTCTACTGCCCACAGAACGCCCCGTTCGTCGGGCGCTGAGGCGGTCCGCTCAGACCTTCGGGCAGTAGTGCATCCCGTTGTCGCGGTGGCCGATTGGCGGCAGGTTGCGGGCCGGCGTGTGCACCAGCGGTGCGTCCGCCGGGAGACGGCCGGTGACCCGATCCCACGCGGTGCGCGCCCGCGGATGCATGCGGCGCCGACGCGGCACCACTGCGAACACCTTGCCAATCACCTTGCCCAACAGGCGATGTACTTTCTCGTCGCGCTCCGACCAGGTGTAGCCCATCAGTTCGCGCACCGCTGGGTGATACAGACCGACGGTGAACCAGACGAACAGCGGGTGCACCACATACTTGCGCTGCAGCGCCCACATCCAGTCGGGCATCTTCGACGCGAACGGCGGCTTGGGCAGCTCGGACAGATCCAAGACCTCACGGGCCGCGGTGTTGTTCTCCAACACGTTGCAACACATGTGTTCCCAGTAGACCTGGAAGTCCTCCCAGGTCTCCGGTACGGGGCGCATGCTCATCCCGTACATCGAGTACCACTGCTTGTGCTCCTCGAAGAGCTGCCGCTTCTCGGCCTCGGAGATCCCGCCTGCGAGCCGGTCGGCAACGATGATCGTGCCGACGAAAAACGTCGAATGCGCCCAGTAGAAGACCTCGGGGTTCAACGCGTGATAGCGGCGCCCCTGAGCGTCCACGCCTTTGATGTTGACGTGGTAGTCGCGCACCTCGGCGCCGGTCTGCGGCGCCCGATCGCCGTCGAACACGACGCCGCCGATGGGGTACAGCGAGCGCAGCAGCCGGGGCCAGCGCTCCTGAAAGAAGATCGAGTGCTCCTCGACGGCCGCACCGAGTTGCGGATGCATGTTCTGCATCGAACCGGCCCACGGACCCTGCAGCATGCCGCGCCAGTCACCGAAGTACTTCCACGTCAGCGAATCCGGCCCGAGGGGTATCGGCGGTGCCTCGTACCCGCCCGGGGCAGCTGGGCAACCCGCCGCCACCGCATCGGAACCGCTGGTCACCGGGCATGTCTCAGAAGTATCTTGTGTCACAGGTGCGCTTTCTGCCGGCAGAACGAAGGTCCTGTTTCAATTGTGACTACACACGTTGTCATCAGAGCTTAGGAGTAGATGTGCCATCCGGTCAACGACGCGGCCGATGGTCGGGCGTTCCGCTGCAGGAACGCGCGGCCCGTCGTCGCGACGAGCTGATCGCAGCGGGGGTCGGCCTACTCGGCAAAGCCGAGGGCCCGGCCCTGACCGTCCGCGCCGTCTGCCGTGCGGCCGAACTCACCGAACGCTACTTCTACGAGAGTTTCAGCGACCGTGACACGTTCGTCCGGGCCGTCTACGACGACGTCTGCGCCCGGGCGATGTCGGCCCTGACCACGGCGGCTACGCCCCGCGACGCGGTCGAGCGTTTCGTCGCACTGATGGTGGACGACCCCACCCAGGGCCGCGTGCTGCTGCTGGCCCCGGAATCCGAACCGGTGCTGACCCGCTCGGGCGCGGAATGGATGCCCAACTTCATCGGACTGCTGCAGCGCAAACTGACCCGCATCGCCGACCCGGTGCGCCAGGCCATGGTCGCCACCAGCCTGATCGGAGCACTGACGGCGTTGTTCAGCGCCTACCTCGACGAGAGGCTGCCGGCCAGCCGCGAACAGTTCATCGACTACTGCGTCGACATGCTGCTCGGGCGCATCGGCAGTTTCTGAGCAGACTCCCCGAGGTCCCCGGCTACTCGTCGGGGGTACTGGCCTCGGCGATCGGCGCTTGCTCGGCGGCCGCGGCCTCGTCTTCGGCAGCCTTGGCCTCACGTCCGGCCGGGCTGGCGATGGACGCACCGGGGTGAGCCTCGGTGGCGTGGTCACCGTCGCAGTTGAGCGACACCTCTGTCACGTCCTCGCGGTATTCGTAGTACGTGTCGGAAGTCTGCGGCACCAGCTGGCGCACGGTCCAGGCGTTGGTGACAATGCACTCGTCACGCGGCAACCGGCTGCCCACGGTCACCGCGACGTGCGCCGTGCCGCCACCGTCCTCGATGGTGCTGACCGCGTCACTGTATGTCTGCCCTACGACGTCCGGCGCCGCCTGAGCCGCCCCCGCCCCCATCACCGCGAACGCAAAACCCGCCGCGGACATGCCGATAGCGCTTCCGAACCCGATCGCGATCTTCATATGGCCCGACCTTCCCCGTCCGGCGATCTCTCCCGGAGAGGTGGGGCGACGGCGCTTTCGGCCGTACGTGTCAGCAACCCCGCGGTCCGCGACAAGGTGTCACGGCAACACTCTTTGGGAGCTGACCTGGATTTTAGTCGGCAGCGGGGCTCACATCGAGTAATTACCCTTACTCGTCGGGGGTGCTGGCCTCGGCAAGCCCTTCCTGCTCGGCGAGCTGGGCCTGCTGCTCGGCGTACGCCTGCTTCGCCTCCTCGAGATCGTCAGCAGCCTTGGCCTCGCGGCCCGCCGGGCTGGCGACCGAAGCGCCGGGATGGTTGGCGCTGGCATGAGCGCCGTCGCAGTTCAGGGCGACCATGACCTCGCCGGAGGCGTGACTACCGTCACGCACGAACGGTGCGTCCCACGCGTTGGTGACGATGCAATCCCCCTGGGACAGCTTGCTTCCCACGGTGACCGCCACCTTGGCGCTGGAACCGCTATCCTCGATCGCGCTCGAGGCGTCCGAGTAGGTCTGCCCCACCACGTCAGGGGCGGCGGCTGCCATGCCGGCACCGAACAGCAGGGATACGGCCGCACCGGTGGCGAACGCGGCTCCGGCGCCGACGACAAACATTTTCACGTGTGCCCAACCTCCGAGCGTGGGTATCCGACAGATGTTCGTGCGGATCCTACCGGCGCATCGCACGCGGCGCAGGGCTCGCGAAACAGGGCTCACGCAACACCAGCGCGGCAACTTGATGTCACCGAGTTACACAGATATATTGACTGCTACCAACAGGTACAGATAACTGAGCGTCCCCGAGACGCGAGGAGGGTGGAGCACATGTCGCAGGAATACACCGACCTGCAGCTGCTGCATGAACTCGAGCCTGTCGTAGAGACCAGCATCAACCGCCACATGCGGATGCGTAAGGACTGGAATCCGCACGACTTCATTCCGTGGTCGGACGGCAAGAACTACTACGCACTAGGCGGGCAGGACTGGGATCCCGAGCAGTCCAAGCTGTCCGAGGTTGCCCGGACCGCGATGATTCAGAACCTGCTCACCGAGGACAACCTGCCCTCGTATCACCGCGAGATCGCGATGAACATGGGCATGGACGGCGCCTGGGGCAACTGGGTCAACCGCTGGACCGCCGAGGAGAACCGCCACGGCATCGCCCTGCGCGACTACCTCGTGGTGACCCGCGCGGTGGACCCGGTCGAGCTGGAGGAACTGCGCGTCGAGCAGGTCACCCGCGGTTTCTCGCCTGGCCAGAACCAGCAGGGCGATCTGTTCGCCGAGAGCCTGTTCGATTCGGTCATGTACGTGTCGTTCCAGGAACTCGCGACCCGTGTCAGCCACCGCAACACCGGCAAGGCCTGCGACGATCCGATCGCCGACCAACTGCTGCAGCGCATCTCGGCCGATGAGAACCTGCACATGATCTTCTACCGCGACGTCTCGGCGGCCGGCCTGGACATTGCCCCCAACCAGGGCATGGCCTCGCTGCACCGGGTTTTGGACAACTTCAAGATGCCCGGGTACACCGTGCCCGACTTCCGCCGCAAGGCCGTCATCATCGCGGTCGGTGGCGTCTACGACCCGCGCATCCACCTGGACGACGTGGTGATGCCGGTGCTGCGCAAGTGGCGCATCTTCGAGCGCGAGGACTTCACGGGCGAGGGTGCACGCCTGCGTGACGACATCGGCCGCATCGTCGAGGAGCTCGAGGACGCCTGCGACAAGTTCGAGGTGGCCAAGGAGCGTCGCCTGGAGCGCGAGCGCAAGGTGGCCGAGAAGAAGGCCATGAAGAACCTGTTGGTGTCGTCTTCGTCTTCATGACCCTGACCGCCACGCCTCCTGCAACTGCAGCGTCGGCCCGATCCCAGCTGCGGATCGGGCCGTTCGCGTTGCCAAGCCCGGTCGTACTCGCCCCGATGGCCGGGGTGACCAATGTGGCATTCCGCACACTGTGCCGCGAGCTCGAGATCGCCCGTGCCGGCACCGTCAGCGGCCTCTATGTCTGCGAGATGGTCACCGCCCGGGCCCTGGTCGAGCGCCATCCGGTGACCCTGCACATGACGACGTTCGGGCCCGACGAATCACCGCGGTCGCTGCAGCTCTACACCGTCGACCCGGAGACCACCTACCTCGCGGCCAAGATGATCGCCGACGAGGGCATGGCCGACCACATCGACATGAACTTCGGCTGCCCCGTGCCCAAGGTCACCAAGCGTGGCGGCGGATCGGCCCTGCCGTACAAGCGGCGCCTGTTCGGTCAGATCGTGGCGGCCGCGGTCCGTGGTGTCGAAGGCACCGATATTCCGGTGACGGTGAAGTTCCGGATCGGCATCGACGACGCCCACCACACCCACCTGGACGCGGGACGGATCGCCGCCGAGGAAGGCGCGGCAGCCGTCGCACTGCACGCCCGCACTGCGGCACAACGTTATTCGGGCACGGCCGACTGGGATCAGATCGCGGCACTCAAAGCCCATGTCACCAGCATTCCGGTGCTGGGCAACGGCGACATCTTCGAAGCCGACGACGCACTGGCGATGATGGCCGCGACCGGGTGCGACGGCGTGGTGATCGGCCGCGGCTGCCTGGGGCGGCCATGGCTGTTCGCCGAACTCTCGGCGGCCTTCAACGGGCGCCCCGCTGCCACCCCGCCGAACCTGGGCGAGGTGGCCGACATCGTGCGCCGCCACGGCGAGTTGCTCAGCGACCACTTCGGCGAGGACAAGGGCATGCGCGATATCCGCAAGCACGTGGCCTGGTACATGCACGGGTTCCCCGCCGGCGCCGACCTGCGGCGTGGACTGGCGCTCGTCAAGACCCGGGCCGAACTCGACGCGCTGCTCGACCAACTGGACGGCGACGCCCCGTTCCCGCCCGCGGCCACCGGTCCGCGTGGGCGCCAGGGTTCGGCCGCCTCGGTGTCTTTGCCGGAGGGGTGGCTCGACGATCCCGACGACTGCGCGGTGCCGGCCGGAGCCGACGTGATGCATTCCGGTGGCTGAGCTGGGCTCGCTCCGAGATGACATCGAGACGGCACTGTCACCGGGTTGGGTCTAGCTCAGGCTCAGGGTCGCTCAGTACGATGAAAACCTTGCCGCGGCCGGCTCAGGTAGCCAGTCCGGCACAGTGCTGCTAGAAGAGATGAGGAGAAAACCTCAGCAGCACCCATTCACACAACGCAGGAACGATGCGCACCGACGCGCATGCACTAGTTCGAAGAGTCGGAGGCCGGTAACGACATGAGTGACGGTGATAACGCCACTCCCGGCCGTCGGCGCCGCGCTCCGGAGGATTCGTCGGACAACCAATGGATTACCCGATCCCGGGAGCCTTTGCCAGGCGCCGCGCCGTGGGAACGCCAGGATCCGCCTTCACCCGATGATTCGCCCCTCGATGAGCCCACCGGCAGTCACGCCGACGGGGTAACTGTCGCCGATCTGATCGCCAAGGTCGCCGGAACCGGATACGCACCGACCCGTCATCGGCTGGAACCCGACGAGCCCGAGCCCGACCTGGAACCGGCCCACGCCTGGGATCCGGAGCCAGAGCCAGAGTCCGAGCCGGCCCACGCCTGGGACCCGGAGCCAGAGCCCGAGTCCGAGCCCGCCCACGCCTGGGACCCGGAGCCAGAGCCGGACCCTGAACCCGAGCTCGAAGTCGAACCTGAACCTGCGTACGCACCGGCGTACGTCCGCCCGCGGGTGCCCGACCCGACCGACGTGATCGAAGCGGTGCGGATCGACGCCGAACTCGACGAACCCCGGGATTCTCCCGAGGCCGAGGACTACCCGGAACCTTTCGAGGAACGCTTCGAGGAGCCCTTCGAGGCCTCGCCGGATCACCGCGAGATCGACGTCGAGAACACCGACGTATTGCCGGCCCTGGCGGTCTACGAGTACGACGTCCCCAAGGCACGCCCGTCGTGGCGGGTCCGCCCGACCTCAGCGGACGAGCACGATTCCGAGCACGATCGCGCCGACACCGACGAGATCGAACGGGTGCGGCCACCGATCAACCGCCGCGTGATGCTGGCCGGCCGAGCCGCCGCGGCGATGCTCGCGGTCCTCACCCTGGTGCTGACCGGCGGGGCCTGGCAGTGGCAGAGCTCGAAGAACAACAGCCTCAACAAGGTGGCCGCGCTCGACCTCAATTCGCGCGACATCGTCGACCCCAACGCTCAGTTCGGTGACGAAAACTTCCTGATCGTCGGCACCGACAGCCGGTTCGGTGAAAACGGCGGCATGGGCGCCGGCGGCACCGAGGACGCCGGTGGCGCCCGGTCGGACACGATCATGCTGGTCAACATCCCCGCCGACCGGCGACGTGTGGTCGCCGTGTCGTTCCCGCGTGACCTCTCGATCACTCCGATGAAGTGCGAGCCCTGGAACGCCGAGACCGCCACCTATGGTCCGCTGTACGACGAAGAGACCGAGACCTACGGCCCGGACGAGGTCTACACCGAAACCAAGCTGAACTCGGCCTTCGCCTTCGGCGGTCCGAAATGCCTGGTGAAGGTGATCCAGAAGCTGTCCGGCCTCTCCATCAACCGGTTCATGGCCGTCGACTTCGCCGGCTTCTCGAAGATGGTCGACGCACTCGGGGGGATAGAGGTGTGCAGCACCACCCCGCTTGAGGACTACGAGCTGGGCACCGTGCTGGCCAACGCCGGTCGTCAGACGATCGACGGCCACACCGCGCTGAACTACGTGCGGGCCCGCCAGGTCACCACCGAGTACAACGGGGACTACGGCCGCATCAAACGACAGCAGCTGTTCCTCTCGTCGCTCCTGCGGACACTCATCTCCCGCGACACTTTCTTCTCGCTGAACAAGCTGAACAACGTGGTCAACATGTTCATCAGCGATAGCTTCGTCGACAACATCAGGACCAGGGACCTCGTCGACCTCGGGCAGTCGGTCCAAGGGGTGAACGCGGGCCGGATCACGTTCGTGACGGTGCCGACCGTGGGTTACGCCGACGAGTACGGCAACGAGGTCCCGCGAACCGACGACATGCGTTCCCTGTTCGACGCGATCATCAACGACGACCCGCTCCCTGGTGAGAAGAACCCGGACAACACCCCGGTCCCGGGCACTCCCGAATCGGCGACATCGTCCGTCCAGGCTGCCGCTCCCCCCGAAGCATCAGCGACGCCCTCGTCGGTTCCGGCGCCCGCGCCGGCCACCGACAGCGGTGAGATGGTCAACGCCATCACCACCGAACCGCAGCAGGTCACGGTGCAGGTGTCGAACTCGACGGGCCAGAGCGGCCTGGCCTCCACAGCGGCTACCGAACTGCAGGAACACGGCTTCAACGTCAACACCCCCGACGACTACCCGAGCACGCTGCCGGCGACCACGGTGTTCTTCTCCCCCGGGAACGAGGAGGCGGCCGCGACCGTGGCCAGCTCCTTCACCAACCCGACCATCGAGCGGGTCACGGGCATGGGCAGCGTGGTGCAGGTGGTGCTGGGCTCTGATTTCTACACGGTGAACGCCCCGACCCCGAGCGGGTCGGAAGTGCAGGTGCACGTGCTGAAGGGCAGCGGCGCCAGCCCGACACATCTGCCCGAGGACCTGACCGTCACCAACGCCGCGGACACCACCTGCGAATAAGCCGGTGACCCGCATGGACGGCATTCACCGTTCGTTCACCGTTGCATCGTGACGACACGGCCGCTGACCGCCTAATCTTGCAGCATGCGTACCCAATACCACGAGCAGCTGCATTCACTCACGGACCAACTCGGAGCCATGTGCGAGTTGGCGGGTACCGCGATGGAGCGCGCCACCCAGGCGCTGTTGCAGGCCGATCTGGCACTTGCCGAACAGGTGATCAGCGATCACGACCAGATGAGCACGCTGAGCACCCAGGCCGAGGAGTCTGCGTTCGTGTTGCTCGCACTGCAGGCGCCGGTTGCCGGTGATCTGCGCTCGGTGGTGGGTTCGATTCAGATCGTCGCCGATGTGGACCGGATGGGCGCGCTGGCACTGCATGTGGCCAAGATCGCGCGCCGGCGCCACCCGCAGCACGTGCTGCCGGAGGAAGTAAACGGCTACTTCGCCGAGATGGGCCGGGTGGCGGTCGAATTGGGACACGCCGCGCGTGAGGTGCTGCTCACCCAGGATCCGGAGAAGGCCGCGCGGATCCAGGAGGAAGACGATGCGATGGATGACCTGCATCGCCACCTGTTCTCGGTGCTGATGGACCGGGAGTGGAAGCACGGCGTGACCGCTGCCGTCGACGTGACGTTGCTGAGCCGCTTCTACGAGCGCTTCGCCGATCACGCCGTCGAGGTGGCCCGTCGGGTCATCTTCCAGGTCACCGGCTCCTACCCGGAAGACGACTCCGTTTCTTCGAAGTAGCACTCAGGACCGGTCGGGCGGCACGAGGCGGACCCCGTCCTTGTGCGCCCCGGCCAGGTCCCCCAGGATCTTCACCAATACCTGCAGGTCAGCCCCGCTGTAGCGCAGCAGGAAGTCACGGGCCCCACGGTTCATCTCGTCGTGCATCCTCCGGTGCACGTCGGCGACCAGTTCTCCGTCCGCGGTCAGACCGAGCTCGATCTCCTTGCGATTGCCGGGCACCGGCGTGCGGACGACGAGGCCCGCCTCCACGAGTCGCTGCACGTGCTTGGAGACCGTGCCCTTGAGCCGGCCGGAGCGCGCCGCCAGCCCGACCACACTGACCGGACCTTCGGCGATCTCTGCCAGCAGGTGCATCGAGGACGTGGGTAGCGTCCGCACCAACTGCTGCAGGCGCTGCGGGCATCCGGCGGCCATGAAATCACGCTCCGCATCGCCGTCCCCGTCGTTACCGAGCCGATCGCCCACCGTGGCGATCAGTGCCGTGATGGCGTCGATCAGCTCGAGTTTGGTTTTCACGGAAACCATCTTGCCACCGACCACCACGATGCGTAGGTTGTTTCCATAGAAACCATATCTTCAGAAACCAAAGGAGTCGCCATGTTGGCTGCCGTGGTCACCGAGTGGGGGCGACACCCCGTCTACACCGAGGTCCCTGAGCCCGAAGCGCGCGACGGAGCCGAGGTGGCCGAGGTCGAGGCGTCGGCCCTGACCAACCTCACCCGAGCCCTGGTGTCAGGAAAGCACTACGCCAGCAAGGAGATTCAGCTCCCAGCCATTCCCGGCGTGGACGGCATCGCCCGGCTCGCCGACGGCCGTCGGATCTACACCGGTGCGCTGGGGTCCTCCGGCATGATGGCGCAGCGCGCGCTGGTCCAGCCAGACGGTGGCGTCGAGATCCCTGAGCACGTCGACTCGGTGACTGCCGCCGCGCTGCCCAATCCGGGCATCTCGGCCTGGACCGCACTGGCGCACGCCGCGGCCGTCAAGCCCGGCGATCACGTGCTGGTACTGGGCGCCACCGGCGTAACCGGTTCGATGGCAGTGCAATTGGCCACGGCCATGTTCGGCGCCGGGACGGTGGTAGCGGCCGGACGCAACACCGAGCGGCTTGCGTGGCTGCGGTCGGCCGGGGCGCACGCGACCATCGCCATGGGCGAGCAGGACCTGGGTGCCGTGGTCGCTCAGATGCACGCCGAGCGTCCGTTCGACGCGGTGCTCGACTACCTGTGGGGCGAGCCCGCCGCGGAGGTGCTCACCGCCCTGGCCGGCGCCCATCCGGCCGCGCACTACCACCCGACCCGGTTCGTGCAGATCGGGTCGATGGCGGGGCCGACGCTACCCCTGGACGCCGGGGTGCTGCGCGGCACCGGGATCACCCTGAGCGGGGTCGGCATCGGCAGTGTCCCGCCCGAGGTCCTGATCAAGGCCCGTACCGAGGCGCTGCCGGAGTTGTTTCAGATGGTCGCCGACAGCCGGCTCGAATTACGCACCCAGCCAAGGGCATTGGCCGACGTTGCCGAGGTCTGGGCCGGCGGGGAGCCCTCGGGAACCCGCGTCGTACTCACACCCTGATGCCTCGCGAGCAGACGTGAAATCGCACGTTTTCGAGTCAGATAGTGCGAGTCTGCGTCTGCTCGCGGGAGAAAATGCGGGAGGAGACTCAGCCGAAGCGGCCCGAGATGTAGTCCTCGGTGGCCTTCTGGGTGGGGTTGGAGAAGATCTTCTCGGTGTCGTCGATCTCGATCAGCTTGCCGGGCTTGCCGGTGGCCTCGAGGTTGAAGAACGCGGTCTGATCGCTCACCCGGGCGGCCTGCTGCATGTTGTGCGTGACGATGACGATCGTGAAATCCTGCTTTAGCGTGGAGATCAGGTCCTCGATGGCCAGCGTGGAGATCGGGTCGAGCGCCGAGCAGGGCTCATCCATCAGCAGGACATCGGGCTGCACCGCGATCGCGCGGGCGATGCACAACCGCTGCTGCTGACCACCGGACAGGCCACCACCCGGCTTGTCCAGGCGGTCCTTGACCTCGTTCCACAGGTTGGCGCCGCGCAGCGAGCGTTCCGCCACCTCGTCCAGGGTCTTCTTGTTGCGCACGCCCTGCAGCTTCAGACCGGCCACCACGTTGTCACGAATCGACATGGTGGGGAACGGGTTCGGACGCTGGAACACCATGCCGATCGTCTTGCGCACACCCACCGGGTCCACCCCGGCGCCGTAGATGTCCTCACCGTCGAGCAGCACCGAGCCCTCGACGCGAGCGCCGGGGATCACCTCGTGCATGCGGTTCAGCGTCCGCAGCACCGTCGACTTACCGCAACCCGACGGGCCGATGAAAGCCATCACGCTGCGCGGCTGCACCGACAGCGAAACCTCGGCGACGGCATGGAACGCGCCGTAATAGATGTTGACGTCCTTGAGATCCAGCCGCTTGGCCATGGATAGTTCCTACACCTTCTTGGGGGAAAAGAGTTTGGCAACCGTGCGAGCGCCGATGTTGAGCAGCGCGATCAGCAGGATCAGCGTCAGCGCCGCACCCCACAGGCGGTCGGTGGGCACCGGATTGGCGCCGGCACCCGCCGAGATCTGGTCGTACATCATGCCCGGCAGCGATCCCATGAAGCCGCCGAACATGTCGAAGTTCATCGCCTGGGCGTAACCGACGAGGATCAGCAGTGGCGCGGTCTCGCCCATCACGCGGGCCAGCGCCAGCATGATTCCGGTGACGATGCCCGACAGCGCCGTCGGGATCACGATGCGGATGATGGTCTTCCATTTCGGCACGCCCAGCGCATAACTCGCTTCGCGCAGATCCATCGGGACGATGCGCAGCATCTCCTCGGTGGCCCGGACGATCACCGGAATCATCAACAGCACCAACGACAGTGACACCGCGAAGCCGGACCGGCCGAACCCGAGCGTGGCCACCCACAATGCGTAGATGAACAGTGCGGCGACGATCGAGGGCACACCGGTGAGGATGTCCACCATGAACGTGGTGATCTTGCCGAGGCGGGTACCTCCGCCGTACTCGACCAGGTACACACCCACCATCACGCCGATCGGAATGGAGATCAGCGAACACACGATGCCTTGCAGCAGGGTGCCGACGATCGCGTGGTAGGCACCGCCGCCTGCGGTGAACGTCGTCATCCCGGCCTGGGAGTTGGTGAACCACGTGGCTGAGGTCAATGCGCTCCAGCCACGGACGATCACCGAGTACAGCACCCAGGCCAGGGGCACCAGGGCGACGAGCAACGACATGGTCACCAGCACCGTGGCGAGGTGGTTGGTCACCTTGCGGCGCAGACTCACGCCCTGGAACGCAGGCGCCTTGACCGGCCGCTCAAGCGTGGAGGTCATGAGCGCCCCTTTCCGGCGACCGCGGCGCGAGCCAGCGAGTTCACCACGAAGGTGAGGATGAACAGCACCAGGCCGGCGGCAATGTAGGCGCCTGCCTTGTACTGATCGTTGAATTCGCTTGCGGTGGCGGCGATCTTGCTGGCGAAGGTGTAGCCGCCGTCGAACAGCGACCAGCTGAACGCGGTCTGGGTGCCGCGCAGGATGATAAGCAGTGCGATGGTCTCACCGAGCGCCCGGCCCAGACCGAGCATCGCGCCACTGATGTAGCCGGACAAGCCGAAAGGCAGCACCGTCGTACGCACCACTTCCCAGCGGGTGGCGCCGAGCGCCAGCGCGGCTTCGATCTGGCCGCGCGGGGTCTGGGTGAACACCTCGCGGGTCACTGCGGTGATGATCGGCAGGATCATCACCGCAAGCACGATGCCTGCGGTGAAGATGGTGCCACCTCCGGCGACCGAGGCGTTGCCCGTCTTGAACAGAAACAGCCAGTCCAAGTTCGTATTGAGCCACACGGCAAAGGGTTTGATCGCCGGCGCCAGTACGTACAGGCCCCAGACGCCGTAGACGATCGACGGCACCGCGGCCAGCAGATCCACTAGATAGCCCAGCGGACCCGCCAGTCGCCTCGACGAGTACTGGGTGAGGTAGATCGCGATGCCCAGGGCCACCGGCATCGCAAGCACCAGGGCGAACAGGGAGACGAACACCGTCACCTGCAGCAGATCGAAGATGCCGAAGTGCATCGCGGAGGTGTCGGTGGTGATCCAGTTGCCGCCGTAGAGGAAGAAGTTCTCCTCGTTACGGGCCAGCGCCGGAACTGCGCGCCAGAGCAGGAACACCCCGATCGCCGCGATCAGCGCGACGATCAGGACGCCTGAGCCTTCGGCGAGCCCACGGAAAATTCGGTCGCCAAGGCGAACCTTGGCTCCCTTGGACGGATTGGTGGATATAGGTGCCGGCTCGGGGTGGGGGGAGGCGAGCGTCTCCCCTGACCCCGAATCAGCTGGATTCGGCGTTGTCACTGTCGTCCCGTCGGGGCCCCTGGTCGTCATGCGGTCGGTAAATCCATCCTCGCCCAAATCCGTCCTCTAAAGCCAGTCCGGCTACTAGGCGATGGCCTCGACCGAGGTCAGCAGGCGCTGCTTGAACTCGTCGGGCAGCGCGATGTATCCGGCCTGCGACAGGCTGGCCTGGCCCTCGTTGGCGGCCACGGTCAGGAAGGACTTCACGGCCGCTGCGGTCTCGGCGTCGTAGCCCTTGGAGCAAACGATCTCGTAGGTGGCCAGCACCAGCGGGTAGACACCGGCTTCCTTCGAGGCGTACAGCGCGTTCAGATCCAGCACCAGGTCCTTGCCCTCACCCTTGAAGGTGGCGGCGCCGACGGCCTTGGTGGTCGACTGGTCGTCCAGCGGGACCGCGCCGGCGCCACTGTCGATCTGGGCATAGGGCAGGCCGGCCGCGGCGGCCGGGCTCTTCTCGACGTAGCCGATCGAGCCGGGGGTGGCCTGAACGGCCTGCACGACGCCGGAGGACTTCTGCGCACCCTCACCGGCACCGCCCTGGAACTCCTTGCCCGCGCCCTTGGTCCAGGTCTGCGGAGCGGCGGCGGCCAGGTACTTCTGGAAGTTGTCGGTGGTGCCCGAGGAATCCGACCGGTAGATCGGCTTGATGTCCAGGTCGGGCAGGGTGGTGCCGGCGTTCAACGCGGCCACCGCCGGATCGTTCCACTTCTTGATCTGGCCCTGGAAGATCTTGGCGAGCACGTCGGGGTTCACCACGAGCTTGTCGACGCCTTCGACGTTGTAGGCCAGCGCGACCGGGCCGAACACCAGCGGCAGGTTCCAGGCCTCGTTGCCGCCACAGCGCTCGGCGGCCTTGGCGACCTGATCGTCCTTGAGCGCCGAGTCGGAGCCCGCGAAGTCGACCTGCTTGGCGATGAACTGATCCACGCCCGCGCCCGAACCGGTCGGGTTGTAGGACAGGTTCTTGCCGGAGCAGACCTGGCCCCAGACCTTGTTGAACTCAGCAATGGCGTTCTGCTGCGCCGTCGAGCCCTCGCCGGTCAGCGCGGCCTTGCCGCCGCACTCGGCCGACGACGCCGAGCTGGTGCCCGCGGCCGGGGAGCTGGTGCCCGCGGCGTTGTTGTCGCTGCCACACGCGGTCAGCGTGAGTGCCGCGATCGCCGTCGCGGAAAGCGCGACACCGAACGGCTTGCCAATGCTCATGAGCTTCACTTGTCCCACTTTCAGTTGACGGCTTCGAACTCTCCGGCAACGTATTCGGCCGCAGTGGACGGCTCGCGGACAACAGGTGAATCAGCAGTGAATAGGTTCAGCGTGTTCACAGCTAAACGGGTTAACCGGCGGCATACGCCGCGTCGACACCGAACACCTCGAAACCCAAGTTTCGGTAGGTCGCCACGGCCGCCGAGTTATCTGCCTCGACGTAAAGCAGCACCGTCGGCAGGGACCGCTCGGCGAGGTGGTGCAGGCCGAGCAGGGTGAGTACCGAGCCCAGGCCTCTGCCCTGCGCGGCGGGGTCGACGCCGACGATGTAGACCTCGCCGAGACCCGCGTCGTCGCCCACACCGGCGTGGACTTTCGTCCAGTGGAAGCCCAGCAGTGCGCCGGTGCGCTCGTCGAACGCCTCGAACAGACCGTCGGGGTCGAACCACGGCTCGCTTCGCCGTTCGGCGATCTCCTGTTCGGTCCAGCCGCCCTGTTCGGGATGCCAGGCGAAGGCAGCATTGTTGACCCGCAGGATCTCGGCGTCGTCCTGGGGACCGGCATAGGTACTGATCCGCACGCCCTCGGCGGTGCGCAGCGGCGGCAGGTCGCTCAGCGGGCGACGCATCTGCAGCAGCTCGCGCGCCACCTTGAGGTCGAGTGTGGCCGCCAGGGAGCGGGCCGCCTCGAGGTTGCCGTGTGCCCAGATGCGTGTGCCGGCCCCACCCTCGGCGAGCCCGGCACGGGCCAGCACCGCACCGGTACCGCGCCGTCGGGCGTCCGGATGCACCACCAGTTCGGCCATCGCCGGGTCGTCGGCGCCGGCCGGGGCCAGGTTCAGGTACCCGACGAGTCTTGTCCCGTCGGTCGCGAGCAGGTGACGGGTCCGGTCGAGGCCGAGCTCGCGCAACACCTGATCGCCGACCGGGGCCACGCCGTCGACCGCGGTGGCTGCGCCGATGAGTTCCCGGATCCCGGCCTGTTCGGCGTCTGACAGCCCGGTACGCCAGTCGAGTTCGGTCACTGGCTGGGTAACCGCCCGGCGAGCGGCTCGTCCGCATCCTCGCTTGCCGGCTCGAAGTCGTCGTCGCCGTGGCCCTCGTCAGGGGCCGCTTCTCCGGTCCCGGCCGCCCCGCCTGCGGGGGTGCGGCCGCGCGACGGGCGTACCGCCTTGTACCCGACGTTGCGGACGGTGCCGATCAGCGCTTCGTACTCGGGACCGAGCTTGGCGCGCAGACGACGGACGTGCACGTCCACGGTGCGGGTGCCGCCGAAGAAGTCGTAGCCCCACACCTCCTGCAGCAGCTGCGCCCGGGTGAAGACCCGCCCGGCGTGCTGCGCGAGGTACTTGAGCAGCTCGAACTCCTTGTAGGTGAGATCGAGGGGACGTCCGCGCAGCCGGGCGGTGTAGGTGCCCTCGTCGATCGCGAGCTCACCCAGGGTGATCTTTCCGGCGTTCTCCTGACTGGCACCCCCACCACGCCGGCCGACCAGGAGCCGCAGCCGGGCGTCGATCTCGGCCGGGCCGGTGCTGGGCAGCAGGATCTCGTCCAGGCCCCATTCGTGGTTCACCGCGACCAACCCGCCCTCGTTGATCACCGCGACGACCGGGACCGAGGTGCCCGTCGTGCCCAGCAGTCGGCACAGACCGCGAGCGGCCGCCAGATCGGTCCGCGCGTCGACGATCGCCACATCGGCACTGCCTGCCTCCAGCAGCGACGACACCTCGGTCGGTGCCGTACGCACCGTGTGCGCCAGCAGCGTCAGGGAGGGCAGCACCGACTCCGGATGCGGGTCGACGGTCAGTAGCAGTAGATCCAACAGGGTCCTCCGGCGCGCCGGCAATCACTTCCCACGATCGCCCGGACCCCGATGTCCACACGGTCGGATTCATGACTGACATGTAGCCGTTACCGGCCTTTTGCGATCTAACGATAACGCCTCACCTGCTGATCAGCCGCGCCAAGCGCTTAGACCAGACAGCCGTGGGCGACAATGTGCCGGTGCGCAAACTGCTGATCGGGCTCACCGCGACCGTGACCGCGCTTGTCGTCGGCGTCGTCGGCACGGATTTCGGTTCGGCGATCTACGCCGAGTACCGACTGGCCCGCAACGTTCGCAGCGCGGCCGACCTCAGCTGGGATCCATGGGTCGCCATCCTCGGTTTCCCGTTCCTCACCCAGGTCCGCAACGACCGTTACAGAGAGATCGAGATCCGTGCCGCCGGCGTCGACCACCCGGTGGTCGGCAAAGCCTCGCTCGAGGCCACCCTGCACGGCATCGATATCAGCGGCTCGTCGTGGTTGATCCCGCCGGACGCGAAACTGCCCGTCAACAAGGCCGAGAGCCGCATCATCATCGACTCCACACACATCGGCCGGTTCATGGGCATTGACGATCTGCTGGTGGAGGCTCCGTCGCGGGAGACCAACGACGCCACCGGGGGCACCACCGAGTCCGGCATCTCCAGCAGTCAGGGGCTGGTGTTCACCGGGACCCCCAAGGGCTCGGGACTCGACAAACGGGTCAGCGTCTCGGTGGACCTGTCCTTCGCCGACCGGGACGACACCACCCTGGTGCTGACCGCGACCGGGATCCTGACCGGCCCGGGAACCGCCGACGAACCGGTACCCGACGAGAAGACCGCGGCGGTGCTGGCCGAGTTCAGCCACACCATCACCGGGCAGAAGCTGCCGTTCGGGATCGCCCCGACCACTGCGGGTGCCCGGGGATCCGACGTGATCATCGAGGGCATCGCGTCGGGAGTAACCATCGACCTGGCGGGGTTCAGACAGTCATGAGCTCTTCGTTGGTGCTGGCGATCGTAGTGCTGATCGCCGCGCTCGGGGTGGCTTATGTGATCGGTCGCCTCATCACGCTGCGCGCCGGCCTGATCAGGGCGGGCAAGGAAGCCGCCGACGTCGACACCAGCGACCTGGGCTTGTCCGACACCGGCCCGACGGTGCTGCACTTCACAGCCGAATGGTGCGGGCCCTGCGCCGGGGTACGACGCGTCGTCGACCAGGTGTGCGCCGAGCTGCCCGAGGTTGCTCACGTCGAAATCGACATGGACACCAATCCCGAAGCCGCCAGGCGGCTTTCGGTCCTGTCCTTGCCCACGACCATCATCTTCGACCGGGACGGGCGGCCCCGATACCGTACTAGCGGGGTCCCCAAGGCCGCTGACCTGCGCTCGGCGCTGGAGCCACTGTTGGCCTGACCCGGCGGTTATTGGGTAAGCTGTCGGTCGTGTCAGCCCGCCTTGAGCTTGTGCTCACCAAGCGCCGCGCAGTCGATCTGTGCCGCGTCGCGGGTTGCTGCTGTTGTTGTTGCTGTTGAGCGCAGCCGCGCGCTTTCGCGCGCCCGCTCGGGCCTTGTGCCCTGAGCCTGCACACAACCGGGCCTTCGACAACAACAGGAGTTCTTTCACATGTCTTCGACATCCACCCGCCCCATCACCGGTGTTCAGCCTGCTCAGGTGGACGTGCGGGGGCCGCGGTTCGCGGCCTGGGTCACCACCGCGGTCCTGATCGGCACGCTGCTGGTCGCCGGGGTGAGTGAGCCCGCGGCCGCGGTGCTGCTGGGCGCGCAGGCGGTGGTGTTCGCGATCGGCGCGGCCGGCGGCCCACGCAAGCATCCCTACGGCCGGCTGTTCGCCACGTTCATCGCGCCGCGCCTGGCACCGGTCGCCGAACGTGAGCCGGTTGCGCCACTGAAGTTCGCCCAGTTGGTCGGGTTCGTTTTCGCCGTCGCCGGGACCGTGGGGTTCGCCTTCGGCATCACCGCGCTCGGCCTGACCGCCACCGCGTTCGCGTTGGTGGCGGCCTTCCTCAACGCCGCCTTCGGCATCTGCCTGGGTTGCCAGATCTATCCCCTGGTGGCTCGGCTGCGCCGCGTCCCCAATCCCGCATGACACCCAACAGACATATCAAATAGCAAGCAACCGAAAGGAATTCGTTACATGGCACGTTCCGACGTCCTGGTCTCGACCGAATGGGCCGGGAACAATCTCGATACCGCCGGCGTGGTGTTCGTCGAGGTCGACGAGAACACCAGCGCCTACGACGACGAGGGCCACATCCCCGGCGCCGTCAAGCTGGACTGGAAGGACGACCTGCAGGACGCCGTCAAGCGTGACTTCGTCGACCAGCAGCAGTTCTCGAAGCTGTTGTCCGACAAGGGCATCGGCAACGACGACACGGTGGTCCTGTACGGCGGCAACAACAACTGGTTCGCGGCCTACGCCTACTGGTACTTCAAGCTGTACGGCCACAACGACGTGAAGCTGCTCGACGGCGGCCGCAAGCGCTGGCAGCTCGACGGCCGCCCGCTTGTCACCGATGCCGTCAGCCGCCCGGCGACGTCGTACTCGGCCAAGGCACCCGACAACAACATCCGCGCCTTCCGCGACGAGGTCATCGCCGCAATCGGCGAGAAGAACCTGGTCGACGTGCGCTCCCCCGACGAGTTCTCCGGCAAGATCCTGGCCCCGGCACACCTGCCGCAGGAGCAGAGCCAGCGCCCCGGGCATATCCCCGGCGCCATCAACGTTCCGTGGAGCAAGGCAGCCAACGAGGACGGCACCTTCAAGTCCGACGAGGACCTGGCGCAGCTGTACGCCGCGGCGGGCCTCGACGGAGACAAGGAGACCATCGCCTACTGCCGGATCGGTGAGCGTTCCTCGCACACCTGGTTCGTGCTGCAGGAGCTGCTGGGACACCAGAACGTCAAGAACTACGACGGCAGTTGGACGGAATACGGCTCCCTGGTGGGCGCCCCGATCGAGTTGGGAAGTTGATATGTGCTCTGCACCTAAGCAAGGACTGACGTTGCCCGCCGGCGTCGACCTGGAGAAGGAAACCGTCATCACCGGTCGCGTGGTGGACGGCTCCGGCCAGGCGGTCGGTGGCGCCTTCGTGCGTCTGCTGGACTCCAGCGACGAGTTCACCGCTGAGGTCGTGGCCTCGGCAACCGGTGATTTCCGGTTCTTCGCCGCTCCCGGTACCTGGACGCTGCGCGCCCTGTCCCCCGCGGGCAACGGCGACGCCAGCGTGGCCCCGACCGGCGCCGGCATCCACGAGGTCGACGTCAAGGTTGCCTAGCGACGAAGGAGCTAGGCCATCCAGCTCGGCCTAGTCCTTCCTCCAGTCGAACGTGAGCTTGTGTACGAGGATTCGCACGAATCTGACACGCAAGCTCACGTTCGGCGTGTATAGGGGCGTCCCGACCCGGGGCGCCGACACCTTCGACAAGGAACTAGACTCACTCCCGTGGTGCTCTTCTTCGAGATAATGCTCGTCGCGGCCGTCGTGGTGATCACGTGGTTCGCGTTGTACGCGCTGTACCGCCTCGTCACCGACGAGTCGTGACCTCCGACCGAGACATTCCAGCCGAGGCCTCCGTCCCTGAGCGAGGCTCAGGTGACCGAGCCATAGCGGCCGCCGCTGAACGGGCCAAGGCCACGGCCTCCCGAAACATTCCGGTCTTCGATGGCCTCCCGGTTCCCGCCGATACCGCCAATCTGCGCGACGGCGTCGGACTCAACGATGCGCTGCTGGCACTGTTGCCGTTGGTCGGCGTCTGGCGCGGCGAAGGCGAAGGCCGCGACACCCATGGCGACTACCGGTTCGGCCAGCAGATCATCGTTTCCCATGACGGCGGTGACTACCTGAACTGGGATTCCCGGTCGTGGCGACTGAACGAATCGGGCGAATACGACTCCCCCGGCCTGCGTGAGACCGGCTATTGGCGATTCGTGACCGATCCCGAGGATCCCGCCGGCCGGGACGAGTCGCAGGCCATCGAACTGCTGCTGGCCCATTCGGCCGGCTATGTCGAGCTTTTCTACGGCAAACCCCTCACCCAGGCGTCCTGGGAGCTGGTCACCGATGCACTGGCCCGCAGCAAGTCCGGGTTGCTGGTGGGGGGCGCCAAACGGTTGTACGGCATCGTCGAAGGCGGAGATTTGGGCTACGTGGAGGAACGTGTAGACGCCGACGGCGGCCTGGTGCCGCACCTGTCGGCCCGACTGTCCCGGTACGTCGGCTGATGCGCCGGCCGATCATCGCGGCAGGTCTGCTTGCCGCGGCAGCGATTCTCGGAGCGTGTTCGTCGGAGGGGCCGCAACCGGCTCCCACCGAGCCGCCTGCCGAGCACGGCAACTACGCGCACTGCCTGTCCGAACACGGCGTGCCCGTCGCGCCCGGCCCGGTCGCCGGGCCTCCGGCCGGTGTCGACCAACAGACCTGGCAGCAGGCCGTCAAGGCGTGTTCCACGCTGGCTCCCGGTCCGAGCTAGTTCTCGCGGTACCTGCCCGCCGCACAGCGGACACATAGCCGGCGATTAATCCGCGCTCAGCGGGGTCTCATACGGTCATCGCATGAGACAGAGCGCCGTGATGAGACAAACCTTTGTGCGAACCGCGTTTTCGGGCCTGGCCGCGCTCGCGGTTATCGGTTCGGCGGCCGCGTGCTCCTCCGACGAGTCGACGGATTCCCCGACGCAGGCCGCGCAGTCGACGATGCAGGCACCCATGTCATCGTCGGGGCAGCCGTCGGCGTCGGTCACCCCGGATGCCTTCGGACAGTGCATGCAGGAGCACGGGATTCCCGCGCCTCCCGAGGGCGCACCCGGTGCACCCGGCGGACCTGAGCATCCGGGCGGACCCGGTCACCACCCGGACGGTCCGCCTCCGGGTGGGTCAGACAGCCCGCCGTCCGGTGCGGGTGCGACGCCGCCGGCACCACCCGGAGTCGATCAGGCGCAGTGGGAGGACGCGATGCAGTCCTGCCAGTCACTGGCACCACACCCGCCACCGCAGTAACGGTTTCAGCCGACCCCAGATATGGGGCGGCCCCCGAGCCTTGGTACCTGGTTGGACAGACCGAGGGGCTCGGGGGCCGGGTGGCTGCGGGGAATTCGCCAGCGCGCGCAGGCAGTATCCCCGGCGCTGCTAGCGGGCAGCCACCTCACATGTCCATAAGTCACTCAATTTCTCGGACCACCTCCTTCCCTGTGTGATCACGAAGCTACCCCCGTCCGCTCACGCCGACAAGCGATTTACGCGCGGCTCAGCGGTCACTGAGGATCGCCGCGTCCACCAGGCCGGAGATGTCGGCCGCCAGTGGCGCATCGGGCAGCCGTCGGCCGTCCAGGGTGTGCACCCGAGCTGCCAGGGTGATGCTGGAAATCAGCCAAACCCCTTGTGCGGTAAGCAGGTCCGCAGGCTTGAGGGAACGGAAGTCGCAGTCGTAACCCTTGTTGCGGGCTACCTCGAACAGTGCCTGCTGGGTGGTGCCACGCAGGATCGGATACCAGGGCGGCGGGGTGAGCAGCAGAGGCTGACCATCGTTCTCCTCGGTCGCGATGACAACGGTCGACCGCGGACCTTCCAGCAGGTAGCCGTCGGAGCTCACGAAGATCACGTCGCCGGCGCCCTGGCGTTCGGCGTGCCGCAGCGCGGCCATGTTCACCGCGTAGGACAGGGTCTTGGCACCCGCGGCCAGCCATGGCATGTCACCGGCACCCAGCGGCAACCCTCGGTCCAGGGTGATCGCCGCCAAGCCGTCGCGCCGCACGCCGGCCACCCGGTCGGCCAGGGCGCCAATGGTGACGAACGCAGTCGTGGGGCCACCGCTTTCGCGCCCTCGGCTGTACACCAGGCGCAGCACGCCGTCGTCGTCGTGGTCGGCGATCCAGCACTCGGTCCCCAGCGCCACCGCCGCCCGCCAGGCATCCAGGTCAGGCACGGGCAGATCCAACATCTTGGCGGATTGGGCCAGGCGGGCCAGGTGCGGCTCAAGGAGGCAGGGCCTGCCGTCACGCACCAGCAGCGTCTCGAAGACCCCGTCGCCGCGCACCGCGGCCAGGTCGTCGGCGTACAGCAGCGGGGCGTTGGGGTCGTGGATCTGCCCGTCAAGGGTGACCAGCACGGCTGGTGGGCTCGCCATGGGGCCCCAGCGTAGTTTGCGCGTGCGAGCAGCTTGGGCGAAGAGCGACAAACGTACAGTTGGGCTATGACTGCACTACCGTCAGCGGTTCCGGCGCCCGAGGCAGGTCCCGACGCCGGCGCCGTCTGGCATTACGGTGATCCGCTCGGTGAACAGCGCGCAGCGGCAAGCGCCGCGGTCCTGGTGGACCGCTCGCACCGGGCGGTCCTCACACTGACCGGCAAGGACCGGCAGACGTGGCTGCACAGCATCTCCAGCCAGCACGTCAGCGCATCGCCGGACGGTGCGGTCACCGAGAACCTGAGCCTGGACCTGCAGGGCCGTGTCGAAGATCACTGGATCCAGACCGAGCTCGCGGGGACCACCTATGTGGACACCGAGCCGTGGCGGGGCGAGCCGCTGCTGGCCTACCTGCGCAAGATGGTGTTCTGGGCCGACGTGCAGATCGAGCCGGCCGACCTGGCGGTGTTGTCACTGCTGGGGCCGGGGTTGGCCGACGAGAAGGTGCTCAAGGCCGTGGGTGTCGAGGAGCTGCCGCAGGAGTCGACCGCGGTGGCACTGCCCGGCGGCGGTTTCCTGCGCCGGTTGCCCGCACCCGGCATCGAACTGGACCTGGTGGTGCCACACGAGTCGATCGCGGACTACACCCGGCGGCTCGCTGATGCCGGGGTCCGACCGGCCGGGGTGTGGGCCTATGAGGCGCACCGGGTGGCGGCCGCACGACCGCGGCTGGGCGTCGACACCGACGAGCGGACCATCCCCCACGAGGTCGGTTGGATCGGCGGGCCCGGCGTCGGGGCCGTGCACCTGGACAAGGGCTGCTACCGCGGTCAGGAGACCGTCGCCCGCGTGCACAACCTGGGCAAACCGCCCCGGATGCTGGTGATCCTGCACCTCGACGGTTCCACGGACCGCCCGGTCACCGGCGATGCGGTGACCGCGGGCGGCCGCAACGTCGGTCGCGTCGGCACGGTCGTCGAGCACGCCGACGAGGGCCCGATCGCATTGGCCCTGGTCAAGCGGGGAATACCGGTCGATATCGAGCTGGTCGTCGGGGAGCAGGCCCAGGCACCGGCCGTGATCGACCCCGATTCGATGCCGGAGGCCGACGCCACCGCCGGAGCCGGCCGCGCGGCAGTCGACCGACTCCGAGGCCGTTAAGCCGTGAAACTGCTCACCAGCACGTAAACTCACCCGGTCAACGACGACGTGACGACCGTCTCATCGCCCCTTCGGCGAACCTGGTGACGGTCGCCCAACTGTGCAACGACGCAGGGCAGCCGGGCCCCGGCCACTCGATGTGAGGCAGGGCCTGACAGCACTTCTCGGACGGGCACGGTAAAGTGTTGGCAGGACAATAAAGACACACAGATCGGAGCCGCCTAGCTATTGGGCCGCTCCGTTATTGCGCGAGGGGGTCCCCCATGGGCCGCGGCCGGGCGAAGGCAAAGCAGACCAAGGTTGCACGTGACCTGAAGTACAGCTCGCCGAATACCGACTTCAGTCAGCTCCAACGTGAGCTGTCGGGATCTCCCGATTCCGGTGACGCCAATGACGACGCCGAAGACTGGTCGGGCGAGGATGACTGGCGGCGCTGAGCCGTCGACACTCCGTTGTAGAACCTAGACACAGGTCGCGCTGACAGCGCATGTCGCTTATCAGCGCGACCTTGTCTAATGCCTAGAACCGCGGATGCTGTCCAACCAGTTGGGCGCGCACACTGTCCTTGCCGCCCTTCTTCACGGTTCCCAGCGTCCAGCAGTCCAGGTGACGTGCGGTCAGAATGGCCAGCGCGCGATCGGTGTCCTCAGGGGCCACGACCGCGACCATCCCGACACCCATGTTGAACGTCTTCTCCATCTCGGCACGCTCGATGCGTCCGCGCTGGGCGATCATCTGGAACACCGGGGCCGGCGTCCATGTGCCGCGATCCAGTTCCGCGGTCAGCCCGTGCGGCACCACGCGCTCCAGGTTGCCCGCCAGGCCGCCACCGGTGACGTGGCAGAACGTGCGCACCTGAGTCTCGGCGGCCAGCGCCAGACAGTCCTTGGCGTAGATGCGCGTCGGCTCCAGCAGCTCCTCTCCGAGCGTGCGACCGAACTCCTCGACGTGGCCGGCAAGGTTCATCCGGTCGATCTCGAGCAGCACCTTGCGGGCCAGGGAGTAGCCGTTGGAGTGCAGTCCGCTGGAGCGCATGGCGATGATCACGTCGCCGGGGCGGACACGGTCGGGCCCGAGCACGTTGTCGGCCTCGACGACGCCGACGCCCGTCGCGGAGATGTCGTAGTGGTCGGGTTCCATCAGGCCGGGATGTTCGGCTGTCTCACCGCCCAGCAGGGCGCAGCCGGCCTGGACACAGCCTTCGGCGATACCGGACACGATCGCGCTGACGCGCTCCGGCACGGTGCGACCAACGGCGATGTAGTCCTGGAGGAACAACGGCTCGGCGCCGCACACCACGAGGTCGTCGACCACCATGGCGACCAGGTCCAGCCCGACGGTGTCGTGCTTGTCCATGGCCTGCGCGACGGCGAGCTTGGTGCCCACCCCGTCGGTCGAGGCAGCCAGCACCGGCTCGCGGTATCCGCCCCGCAGGGCGAACAACCCGGCAAAGCCGCCCAGGCCACCCCTGACCTCCGGACGGGTCGCCTTCGCGGCGAGGGGTTTGAAGAGTTCGACGGCGCGGTCACCGGCTTCGATGTCCACTCCGGCCGAAGCGTAGGAAATGTTGCTGTGTTCGGCGATGCCGTGCTGTTCGGCGCCCTTAGTCATCGCAAGCAAGGCTACCGCCCCGCTGTTGCGGGGGTACAGCGCAGGAGGCGTTAAGGACCCCTCAAGGAGGTGGCGCCGTCAGGGACGCCACGATGTCGGAGACGTCAAGGACGCCACGATGTCGGAGACGTCAAGGACGCCTGAGTGCCGAAGCGTTGTCGTTGTCGGGCTGCAGCGGGACGCCGGTGCGGGCTGCGGTGGCCAGCATGTGCTCGACGACGTTCTTGCCCAGTGCTGTCTCGCCGGGCAGCTCGATCGGATAGTTCCCGTCGAAACAGGCCGAACACAACCGGGTGGCGGGCTGTTCGGTGGCCGCGATCATGCCCTGCTGAGAGATGTAGCCCAGGCTGTCGGCGCCGATCGCGTGCCGCACCGCCTCCAGCATCTCGCCCTCGTGTTCGGCCGACGCCGCGTTGGCGATCAGCTCGGCCGGGGTGGCGAAGTCGATGCCGTAGAAGCAGGGCCATCGCACCGGGGGCGACGCGATCCGGACGTGAACCTCCAGCGCGCCGGCCTCCCGCAGCATGCGAACCAGTGCGCGCTGGGTGTTGCCGCGCACGATGGAATCGTCGACGACGATGAGCCGCTTACCGCGGATCACCTCCCGCAGCGGGTTGAGCTTGAGCCGGATACCCAGCTGCCGGATGGTCTGTGAGGGCTGGATGAACGTGCGCCCCACGTAGGCGTTCTTCATCAGGCCCTGCCCGAACGGGATGCCAGATTCCTGTGCGTACCCGACCGCCGCGGGCGTTCCCGACTCCGGGACGCCGATCACCAGGTCGGCATCGATCGGGTGCTCGCGGGCCAGCCGCCGGCCGATGTCGACGCGCGTGGCGTGCACCGAGCGGCCCACCAGGGTGCTGTCGGGGCGGGCCAGGTAGACGTACTCGAAGACGCAGCCCTTGGGTTCAGGGTTGGCGAACCGGGTGGAGCGCACCCCGTCGGCGTCGATGGCCAGCAGTTCACCGGGTTCGATGTCGCGGACGAAGGAGGCGCCGACGATGTCGAGGGCGGCGGTCTCGGAGGCCACGACCCAACCCCGGTCGAGGCGGCCCAGCGCCAGCGGCCGCACACCGTGCGGGTCGCGGGCGGCGTAGAGGGTGTTCTCGTCCATGAAGGTCAGGCAGAAGGCGCCGCGCACCGTGGGCAGCAGCTCGAGGGCGGCCTGCTCCAGGGTCGCATCGGCGGCGCCGTGGGCCAGCAGCGCACCCAGGATGTCGGAGTCCGTTGTCGCTGGAGCGGTGGCGCTCCCCCGGATCGTCATGTCGATCAGTCCGGCGGCGCGGGCCCTTGTGGCCAGTTCGGCGGTGTTGACCAGGTTGCCGTTGTGGCCGAGTGCGACGCCGGTTCCGGCGGCCGTGTTGCGGAACACCGGCTGGGCGTTCTCCCACGTGGTGGAGCCGGTGGTGGAGTACCGGCAGTGCCCGACGGCGACGTGGCCCGGCATCGCGGCCAGGGTCTGCTCGTCGAACACCTGGCTGACCAGCCCGAGATCTTTGAACACCAGGATCTGTGAGCCGTCGGACACCGCGATGCCCGCAGCTTCCTGGCCACGGTGCTGCAGCGCGTACAAGCCGTAGTAGGTGAGCTTGGCGACGTCCTCGCCGGGAGCCCAGACTCCGAATACACCGCACTCTTCGCGCGGTTCGTTTTCGTCGAGTTGCTGACCAGTCACGATAGGGCTGCTCCCGGGGCGGCGGTTGGTGACATAACCGAGTCTACGGTCCAGGCGGGCCAACAAAAGAATCGAATGGCCGGTCTGGCACCGGCTTTTGCAACAACCGGCGCCACCGTCGCCATTCCCCCACCCGTTCGCCAGGGTGTGATCAGCCGTAGCCGGAACCGTCGGGTTAACCCCATCGACCCACTACATGCCAACGGCAAGGATGGATTTCGTGACGCGTCAACTCTCCGACAGGCCGGCAACCGATCCCCTCGATTCCGACGACCCGGCTCAGCCGCAACCCTGGCCGGAGGTGACGAAGATCGCATTCCGGTTCTGCTTCCTGTACTTCGGCCTGTTCTGTTTGTTGTTCGCGCAGATCACCTTCGCCTTCCTTGGGATCGTGGGCCACTGGCTGCCGGACCGGGCGGTGATGTGGCAGATTACCGTCCTGGGCCCGGTGGTGACCTGGGTCGGCCGTCATGTCGTCGGCCTCGAGGCGGTGCTGCATCAGGACTCGGGCAGCGGGGACCAGGCCGCGATCTGGGTGATGATCTTCTGCCTGCTCGTCTTCTCGGTGGTCGGCACCGCGGTGTGGTCGTGGGTGGACCGGCAGCGGCAGGACTACTCGAGGTTGTGGGTGTGGTTCCTGACGTTTGTGCGGTTGTGCGTGGCCGGTCAGATGTTGTTCTACGGATTCGCCAAGCTCATCCCGACGCAGATGCCGGCTCCACCGCTGGCGGCGTTGCTACGCCCGTACGGCGAGTTCAGCCCGGCCTCGGTGCTGTGGCTGCAGGTGGGCAGCTCCTATCCGTACGAGATGGCACTGGGTGCGGTCGAGGTTCTGGCCGGCTTGCTGCTGTTCGTGCCCCGAACCGCGACGCTGGGCGCGCTGCTGGCCCTGGCCAGCATGGTCCAGGTGTTCCTGCTGAACATGACGTTCGACGTGCCGGTCAAGATCCTGTCCGGGCATCTCATGTTGATGGGCCTGGTGCTGCTGGCGCCGCAGTACCGGCGGCTGGCCGACTTCCTGGTGCTGCAGCGCAACACGGAACCGGCCGTGCAACCCGAACTGTTCGCCGGTGCCAGGGCCAACACCATCGCGACACGGGTCCAGGCCGTACTCGGCATCTGGATGGTGGCCGGCTGTGTCCTGACCGGATGGCAGAGCTGGAGCGAGTACGGCGGCGGGCGCGCCAAACCCGAGTTGTACGGGATCTGGACGGTGAGCCGGTTCGACGTCGACGACAGGACGGCACCGCCGCTGACCACCGACCAGTACCGTTGGCAGCGAGTCGTTTTCGACCTGCCCGAGGTCGTGACCTATCAGCGCATGAGCGGCGAATTGGTGGACGCACCGGTCAAGGTCGACGGGCACAACCTCACCGTGTCGGGACCGGACGGCACGGCCCTGGCCACACTCACCGCATCCCGTCCGACTCCGGACCAGCTGCAGCTGACCGGCACGTTGTCCGGTCGCGACGTCACGATATGGCTGGATCGCCTGGATCTCGACCAGTTCACGCTGCGTAATCGGGGCTTTCACTGGGTGCAGGAGTATCCCTACTTCCGGTGATCAGGCCCCCAGCGGCACCACGGGCAACCATCGGGCCACTTCACCGGCCCGCGAACCTGACATCTGCACGGCGGATCCGGCTGCATCGAGATCGAGCAGTCCGGTGGCCAGCAGCAGCCAGGTCCGCGGGTCGGTTTCCACGACGTTGGGCGGATTGCCGCGGGTGTGCCGCGGCCCTTCGATGCACTGCACCGCCACGAAGGGCGGTACCCGGACCTCGACGCTGGCACCCGGCGCCATCGCGGCCAGGGTGCGAGCGGTCAACCTGACCGCCTCGGCCAGTTCGGTGCGGGCGGGCTCCGGGTGAGTGGGTGCGCGCAGCCAGTCGGCCACGGCGGCGACCGCCGCCCTGGTCTTTTGCGGATCGACATTGCCTCGCGCGGCCATGCCATAGAGTCTCGCAAAATGTCTGCCGATCACCGAAATCCGCCGTACCGCTTGGCCGGTGCCGTGTTTCTGGTGATCATCGCGCTGCTACTGGGGTTGATCGTGGCGCAGTTCCGGGGCGCCTTCGAGCCCAGGGCCCCACTGACACTGCTGGCCTCACGCGCGGGCCTGGTGCTCGATCCGGGTTCGAAGGTGACCTTCAACGGTGTTCCGATCGGGCGGGTGGGCTCGGTGGACGCCGACTCCGACCCGGTCCGGGCTCTGGTGCATCTCGACATCAACCCGAAATACCTGGACCTACTCCCGGCCAACGTACAGACCTCGATCCAGGCGACCACGGTGTTCGGCAACAAATACGTGGCCTTCACCTCTCCGGAACATCCCAGCCCGCAACGGGTTTCGATCTCGACCCCACTCGACGTCACGGCGGTCACCACCGAGTTCAACACGTTGTTCGAGACGATCACCGCGATCACCGAACAGGTCGACCCGATCAAACTGAACCAGACCTTGTCTGCCACGGCCCAGGCGTTGAGTGGGCTGGGCAGCGCCTTCGGCCAGTCTCTGGCCGACGGCAACACCATCCTCGACGATCTGAACCCGCGCATGCCCGCGCTGCGCCACGACATCACCGCACTGGCCGACCTCGGCGAACGCTATGCGGCGGCCGGTCCCGATCTGTTCGACGGCCTGGGCGACGCGGCGCGTAGCGCTGCCACCTTCAACTCCCAGCGCGGCAACCTCGATGCCGCGCTGGTCGCGGCGATCGGCTTCGCCGGAACCGGTTCGGACATCCTCGAGCGCGGCGGTCCGTATCTGCAACGCGGCGCGCAGGACCTGATCCCGACGTCGAAGCTGTTCGACAAGTACCAGGGGCAACTGTTCTGCACCATCCGCAACTACCACGACGTGGCGCCCGCCTTCTATGCGACGTTCGGCGGCGACAACGGATACTCCTTCGAGAGCACGGGAACCTTGTCGAGCATCGGCGTCGGCAACACCTACGTGTATCCGGACAATCTGCCGCGGGTGAACGCCAAGGGCGGGCCCGAGGGCAAGCCGGGCTGTTGGAAGCCAATCACGGCCGACCTGTGGCCTGCGCCGTATCTGGTGATGGACACCGGTTTGTCGATTGCGCCGTACAACCATGTCGAGCTGGGCTCACCGATCTTTGTCGACTACGTCTGGGGCCGTCAGATCGGTGAGCCCACGATCAATCCGTGACGGCCTTACGATCTTGATCCAGGGGATTCGGGTGAGAGGGGATTTTGTGAACGGCAGTGCGGATGCCTAAACGCGCAGTACCGGCGAGCCCCGAACCGCCCGCGACCTGGCCGCCCGCTCTGCCCGCGTGGCGTGCCGTCGGACTGTCCCTCGCACCGATCGGCGCTGCGATCTTCAACGGGGTCGCCGGCCTGTGCGCCGCGGCGATCGCGGCGGTATTGGTCGTCGCGTTCGCCCGCCTGCACCGGTACGCGCCGCAGGCGGTGTCGACGGGTGATCTGGTCGCGGCCACCGTGGGTCCGGCGGCGGGGCGGTTCACCAGCCTCGTCCAACTGGCCGCGTATGCGCTTCTGGGCGTCGGCGCCGCCCTGACTCTCGCACTGCAGCCGCTGACCGGCGCACCGGACCTGGAGACCGCGCTGGCCGGCTGGTGGTGGCCCGGCTGGTCGGTGGCCGTGGTGGTGATCGCGGGTGCGGTGGTGGCCTACCTGCCCACCCGGGCGGTGGCTGCGACGGCTGCCGCCCTGGCCGGCGTGGGCCTGCTGATCTTCGTCTACCTGGCGCTGGCGATCATGGCCCGGGTGGCAGCGGGTACACCGCCGATGATGATGGGGAGCTCCCACGTCGATTCGGTCCTGCTGGCCACGGCGGCGGCCATCCCGCTCGGCCTCGGCCTGGTCGGTTTCGAAGCGGCGACCGTGGTGAGTGGTCGTCTGGAGTCGGTGGCGCGGCCGGTGGGCACCGCGGTGGGCGTTACGGCGCTGGGCGCAGTGGTCCTACTGGCGGCCGCCAACATCGGCGCGACCGGCGGGTTCCACAGCACCGCCGTGAATCTCTCACTGATCAACTCCCAGTTCTTCGCCGATGCCGGTTTCTACTGGTTCACCACCGGGGCATTGTGCCTGGGCTCGGCTGCGTTGCTGGCCCTGATGTGGGCGGCCACCCGGGTCGCGGGACGGCTGTTCGGGTCCGGCCCGGAGGTGGCACTCCTGGTGCCCGCGGTGATGTGCGTTCTGGCCGTGACCTTCTCCCGGTTCCAGGATTACGTCGGCAGGCTGCCGGTGGTGGTTCCCGCGCTGCTCCTGGTGGCCGTCTATGTGCTTGTCGCCGAGGCCAATTCGCGTGTGGCTGGTTCGGCTGCGGCACAGCAGGCGCCGCGGTTGATCCTGGCCGTGGTGGCGGTCTGTGTGGTGTTGATCCCGCTGCGGGTCACCGACTTCTCGATGCCCACCTTGTGGCCCCTGATCGTCACGGCCGCGATCCTCGCGGTGGCAGCGCTGTTGGCACGGCTCGGCAGGCCAGTGCAGCCAGCGCGCCCGCCTCATTGATCGCCAGGTGTGCCAGCATCGGCGCGGCCAGGCTCGCCGACCGCTGCGCCAGCCGGCCGAACACCCATCCGGCGACCCCGGTGACCAGCACGGTCGGAATCACGGGCTGGGCTGCGGCGCGCGCGTCGGCGATATGAGACAGTCCGAACGCGGTCGCCTGCAGCACCTGACCGCCGGCGGGGCCGAACGCTTCGGCAGCGACCTTGCCGAGTGCGGCGCGGAAGGCGGCCTCCTCCGGCCAGACGGTCCCGAGCGGGATCCGCAGCAGCAACCAGCTGCCGGGCGCTGCAGGCAGGGTCTTTTCGCGCATGCCGGTGCGGACGATCGGCACCGCCGAGGTCGCGGCCACACCGGCGCTCACCGCGGTCGCGGCCGCCGCGCCCAGGCGCACACCCGACCACAACGCCGGTGGCCGTAACCCCGGCCGGGCCCCGGTTCCGAACATCAACGCACTGCCGAGGACCGCGCGCACCAGCGGTTGCCACCGGGCCGGCAGCCTCGGATCGACCAGACCGTTCCACGCCACCAGGCCGGCCGCCAGCGTCACGGCGCGAACCCGGTTCGCTGCCATCAGTATTCGGGTCCGTTGTCGGCTTCGGTCTTCTCCAGTGCCAGCCGGATGCGTTCGGTGTCGTCGTGCGTCCAGCCGTCCGGTGCGGCCACCGCAGCCCAGCCGTCGAGTACCGATTCGCCATAGTTGTGCCCGTGTCCGTTGGGCACGCTGGAGGCGTTGGTGATGTCGGCGGCCACCTGCCAGAACGTGATGATCGGGTACCAGCGCATCGAGGCGGTGCGGTCCGTCCCTGGCGGTTCGACGAGCCAATCCGGTTCGGAGAACAGCAGATCCGTCGACCACCAGATGATCGGGTCGGAGGGGTGTTGCAGGAACAGGACCCTGGTCCCCTCCCACGGTTCGGCGGCGTCGGCGGCGATCTCGGCGGCGTCGGCGGCCTCGGAGAACCGGACGGTGCGGCCGTTGTCGTAGCGCGGACGCACCTGCGGGGTGCCCGGGTCACGGCGCACGGTCAGACCGCGCCACAGCGGGCTCGCGTTGGGCGGGCCGACCCACAGCACCGAGGAGAAGCCCATCCTGGAGATGTCGGGCAACCAGCTGAACGCGCCCTGCCCGGCCATGGATCCCAGACTCTCCCCGTAGAGCACCAGCTTGGGACGGTGGTCGGGGGGCAGTTGTTCCCAACGGGCGTGGATCGCGTCGATCATCAACCGGCCGTTGTTCATCGACTTCTCGCGGTCGCCCATGAACGAGATCCAGCTCGGCAGATAGGAATACTGCATGCCGACCATCGCGGTGTCCCCGTTGTACATCAGCTCCAGCGCACGGGCGGCCGTTGGGTTGACCCAGCCGGTGCCGGTGGTCGGGACGATCACCAGTAGCTTGCGGTCGAAGGCGTGGGTGCGCTCAAGTTCGCTGAGCAACACCGCGATCCGCTGATCGTCGGAGTCCGCCGTATGCAGGCCGGCGTACACCCGGATGGGTTCGCGGGCGGGCGCACCGTTGAGTTTTTCGAGCTCGGCCGCACGCGGTCCGGTCGCGACGAAGTTGCGGCCCTGGAATCCCAGAGAATCCCAGGCTGCGAATGACGCTGGGCTGCCCGACCTTTCGGGTTCGGAAGGTTGGCTGACGCCTTCACGGGTGGTGGAGTTCTGCGGCTGGAACACCCGACTGGCCCCGGCCAGGAATCCGCGGTAGAGCACACCGTTGACCAACGTGACCACCAGCACCACCACGATGGCGGTACCGATGAACTGGGCCACCTCCCGGTGCAGATGCCAGCGGCGGATGAACACCTTGGCCAGCAGTCGCACGAAGTCGCGCAGCATCCGCGCCGTGGCGATCAAACCTGCCGCCACCGCGACCGCGATTATCAGGGTCCGCAGATAGCCCGCCGTGGCCGGACCTTCCATGCCCATCAGCGCCGAGACCTGCCGTTGCCAGGCCGCGGCGGGAATCAGCATCAGGATCGATGCCGTGATCGCCCCGGCGACGACAACCACCTTGAGGCCCAGCAGCACCCGCTTACCCGGGGGCCACCACGCCCTGCGCCGTAACACGAAGCGGTACAGCGCTTTTCCCAGCAAGACCCCGATGCCGTAGCCGATCGCTGCGTTGATGCCGCCGATCAACCCGGCGAACAGCCAGTCGCGCGGCAGCAGCGACGGGGTCAGCGAGAGACAGAAGAACAGGGCTCCGACGGCGATGCCGGTGAAGTCCAGTCGCACCAGGCTCCAGGCCCAGCGCAGCAGGGGATGACGTTCGTCGAGGGTTTCCCCCGTCACCCGAACAGCCCGGGCAGCACGCCCTCCGACGTGCTCCGTAGCTCCGCGAGCGAAATACTGAACTGTCCTTGGACCTCGATCGAATCGCTTCCCTGGTCCACCACGCCGATCCGGGTCACCGGCAGGTCCCTGGCCTCACACATCGACCGGAACCGGCTCTCCTCGGTGCGGGGCACGGCCACCAGGACCCGGCCGGCGGACTCGGAGAACAGGGTGACAAATGGATCGGCGCCTTCCGGAAGGATTACCCGGCAACCGGTTTCACCGGCCAGCGCAGCCTCGACCACGGCCTGGATCAGCCCACCCTCGGATAGATCGTGGGCGGCCGAGATCAGTCCGTCGCGCGAGGCCGCGGTCAGCACCTCGGCGAGCAGCTTCTCGCGGGCCAGGTCCACCTTCGGCGGGACCCCGCCCAGATGGTCGGCAGTGACCTGCGCCCAGACCGACCCGTCGAACTCGTCGTGGGTGTCTCCGAGCAGCAGCAGCGTCTCACCCGGTTCGGTCCCCAGGCCGGTGGGGATGCGTCGCTTCACGTCGTCGATCACGCCGAGCACGCCGACCACCGGGGTCGGCAGGATCGCGGTCGAGCCGGTCTGGTTGTAGAAGCTGACGTTGCCACCCGTGACCGGAATGCCAAGAGCCGCACAGCCATCGGCCAGCCCTCGGACGGCCTGGCTGAACTGCCACATCACCCCCGGGTCCTCGGGGGACCCGAAGTTGAGGCAGTTGGTCACCGCGACCGGGGTGGCCCCGGTGACCGCGACGTTGCGGTAGGCCTCGGCCAGCGCCAACTGCGCGCCGGTGTACGGATCGAGCTGGGTGTAGCGGCCCGACGCGTCGGTGGAGACCGCGATGCCGCGGCCGGTGGTCTCGTCGATGCGCAGCACGCCACCGTCGGCATGCTCGGCCAGCACGGTGTTGCCGCGGACGTAGCGGTCGTACTGCTCGGTGATGAACGCCCGGCTGCACAGGTGCGGACTGCCGATCAGTGCCAGCAGGGTGGCCTTGAGCTCGTCGCCGGTCTTGGGCCGCGGCAGGTTGGCCGAGGTGTTTGCGACGAGGGCGTCCTGGGTGTCGGGGCGCGCCACCGGCCGCTGGTAGACGGGGCCTTCGTGGGCCACGGTGCGAGGCGGGACGTCCACCACGATGTCACCGTGCCAGGTGATCTCCAGCCGGTCCCCGTCGGTGACCTCGCCGATCACCGTGGCCAACACGTCCCATTTGCGGCAGACGGCCATGAACGCCTCGACGTTCTCCGGCGTCACCACCGCACACATGCGTTCCTGCGACTCGCTGGAGAGCACCTCGGCCGGGGTCATGTCCTTGGCCCGCAGCGGCACCTGGTCCAGCTCGATGCGCATGCCGCCATCGCCGGCAGAAGCGAGTTCGGATGTGGCACAGGACAGTCCGGCTCCGCCGAGGTCCTGGATGCCGACCACCAGGCCGGCCGAGTACAGCTCAAGGCAACACTCGATGAGTACCTTCTCGGTGAACGGGTCGCCCACCTGCACGCTCGGCAGCTTCTTGCGGCCCGCGCCGGATTCGTCACCCGAGAAGGTGTCCGACGCCAGCACCGAGACACCGCCGATGCCGTCCAGGCCGGTGCGCGCACCGAACAGGATGATTTTGTTGCCGGTACCCGAGGCGAACGCCAGGTGTAGGTCTTCCTTGCGCAGCGCACCGACGCACAGCGCGTTGACCAGCGGATTGCCCGCGTAGGAGGGGTCGAAGATCGTCTCGCCGCCGATGTTCGGCAGGCCCAGCGAGTTGCCGTAGCCGCCGACCCCGCGGACCACGCCGTCGAGCACGCGGCGGGTGTCGGGTGCGTCGGCCGCGCCGAAGCGCAGCTGATCCATGACTGCCACCGGCCGGGCGCCCATCGCCATGATGTCGCGGACGATGCCGCCCACGCCGGTCGCCGCGCCCTGGTAGGGCTCGACGTAGGACGGGTGGTTGTGCGATTCGACCTTGAAGGTGACCGCCCAGCCGTCGCCGATGTCGACGACGCCGGCGTTCTCGCCGATCCCGGCCAGCATGCCGGCGCGCATCTCGTCGGTGGTGGTCTCGCCGAAGTAGCGGAGGTGCACCTTGGAGGACTTGTAGGAGCAGTGTTCGCTCCACATCACCGAGTACATGGCCAGCTCGGCATCAGTGGGGCGGCGACCCAGGATCTCGCGGATTCGCTCGTACTCGTCGTCCTTGAGGCCGAGTTCGCGGTACGGCTGGGGCTGATCAGGGGTGGCGGCTGCCCGCTGCACCGTGTCGATAGCGTGGGTGAGCTCAGACGTCACGCCCAAGAGTCTATCGTTGCCGCTCGCGCACGTCCGACCAGGCGATTGCTGAGTGCACCTCTGCCTGCCCGAGCGGCGGCATACTCAGCGGATGCGCAAGCTCGGGGCCAAGGGCCGTCTCGTCGTTCTCGGCGCCGTACTGATTGCCGGCGTAACCGGTTGCGACTTCGGGGGCTCACGTGCGGCCGACGCGATCGACGAAGTACTGAAGAGCCAACCCGGCGTTACGTCTGTCACACATACGGTCTCGAGCAACGACGGATTCGGGGTCCGCACCGCCGGCTTCGACGTCTACGTCAGTACCGACGCCACCGCTGACCAACTGTCGGCGCTCGGCCGCACGTTCACCGACCAGGTGAACGGATCGAGGGTGTACGACGACAAGGGAGCCAGCATGAACGTGAGACGTTCAGCGCAGTCTTTCCCGGCCCAAACAGGCTCCACGATGTACGTCGGGGTCGCTCCGGAGAAGACCACCCCGGAACCACCCTGGCAGGACTGGCTCAAACTGTCACAGGGCAACTATGCGTACGAGATCACCGGGTCGGCTTCACCTGACGACGGTTGGCAACCGGCTCGAACCAGCCTCAGAGTGACCCTGCGCAGCTACGACCATGTGCGCGATCCCCTGGGCGCATCGGAGTTCGCGGCCTCGGTGCGGCGGCTGATCGCGGACCTCGCAGACTCGACCACGGCCTGGCACATCTTCGATGCGGACAGCAACAACGCACCCAGCATCCGCTCGGACCACGGACTGCCCACCGCAGAGCAGCTGGCGTTGTGGGAGGCACTCGATCAGCTGGCACCGACCAATGGCCTCTTCGATCTGGAGCCGCCTCGCGTGTCCATCGAGGACGTGCCTGCCGGCGCCGACGGGGATCGCGTTGCCGTCGACCAACTTCAGCTCGTCAAGAACTCGGGACTGCCCGCGGTGTACGAAATCGAGGACGAACAGGTCACCGTCCGGCCTGGGGGTTGTTCGAAGGACGCCCAGGAACCCCAGCCGCGAACACCACCGCTGATGGACCTGCAGACCAAGCTGCGCGCCCAGTTCGAGAGCTGTCCACGGTGATGTGGCAGCGGGCGGGTGCAGACCTCACGTGACCGGTTTGGCCTGCGATTTCGCATAGGCGCGGGCGACCGCTGGTGCGCCCGCTCCGTGCAGTACCACGCTGCCCAGGACCGCCACCACCAGTACCTGCGCGACGGTGTGTTCGGCCACGCCTTCGAGGGCGTTGAACGCCAGCAGTCCGAACACGATCGACGGAGTGCCACGCGGCCCGAGCCCACCCAGCAACAGCCTCTCGCGCCACCCGAGCGGCGAGCCGACCATCGACAGCAGCACCGCGGCGATACGCACCACGGTCAGGGCGAGCAGGCAGAACAGCACGATCCCCCACGGCACGCCGTAGCCGAGCGCCAGCACTGCGGTGAGCCCGAACACGAACCACATCACCGAGGCCAGCAGGAATCCGAGATCGTCGACGAGCTCGAGCTCGGCGGCGAAGCTCGGCGAGGTGCGGAAGTAGTTGAATGCGATGCCGCAGACGAAAGCCGAGACGAAGCCGTTGCCACCCACGCCGAGACTGGCGCCGAACGACAACAGCGGAGCCGTCACCAGGATCAGTCGCTTGGCTTGCCCGGTCATCAGGCTGCGGCGTTCGGCATTGTTGGTCGCGATGGCCAGAACGGCGCCGACGACCGCACCGACCAGCAGCGCCTTTCCCGCGTCCGGAACGGCCCGGGCCAGGGCGTCGAGCGGGGTCTCGGCATCGGTGCGATCGGAGGCCAGCACCAGCGCGAAGATGAACACCGGCGACACGATGCCGTCGTTGTATCCGGCCTCGACGGTCAACAAGCTGCGGACGCGCTCGGGTATCCGCGTGTCGCGCAGCAGCGACGACGTCGGCGCGAAATCGATCGGCACCACCACGCAGGCGATCACCAGCAGCACCGCCCACGACAGCCCTGGCATCAGCCACAACCCCAGCAGCACCGATGCGGCCAGACCCAGTGGCATCGCGATGAACAGCAGCCGCAGCGCCGACCGCGGATCGGCACCGAGATACCCGCCGCGGACATCGGTGGCGTCGACGAAAAGCAGTACCGCAAGGATGATCTCGGCGACGCGCTGGGCGGTGACGGCATTCAGCGTCGACGCCAACGCGTCCTGGGTGGTGAAGCCGACCGCGATCCCGGCCAACACCAGCACCATCGGCGCCGTCAGCCGTAGCCGCTCGAAGCCACGCGAGAAGAGCGACCATCCGGCCAGCACCACCGAAACCGCGACGAGCGACAACAGCATGGCCGGAATCCTGCCAGCTACCGGCGGTTATCCGCCCGCGATACAGAATGCGTTGCCGGCCGGGTCGGCCAGGACGACCCAGTTGAACTCCTCGCCGAAGTTGTGCCTGCCCGTTTCGGTGGCACCCAGGCCCACCAACCGGGCCACCTCGGCTTCCATGTCCGCCGCGTGGAAGTCGAGGTGCACGCGGTTCTTGCCCGGAGTCGGGTCTGGTACCCGCTGAAAGCCGAGGTTGGGCCCGTCGGGAAGGTCGATGAGGACGAATTCGCCTGGGAAGACGGCATTTACCGTGCCATTGACGGCTTGAGCCCACCATTGGGCCAGCGCATCGGGATCGGCGCAGTCGAACGTGATCATTTCCACGGAGAGCGTCATGGCGCCGACCTTAGACCGAGGCGGTGACACCGCGTCAGTGCGGCGAAAGGAATGCTTGTAATGCCGCGGAGTAGGCCGCCACGTCCTTGGCACCCATGAACTCGCGCGCCGAGTGCATGGCCAACTGCGCCGCGCCGACATCGACGGTCGGGATCCCGGTGCGTGCCGAGGTCATCGGCCCGATGGTCGACCCACACGGCAGATCGGCGCGGTGCTCATAGCGCTGCAGCGGCACCCCGGCCTGATCGCACGCCAGCGCGAACGCCGCCGCGGTACGACCGTCGGTGGCATAGCGCAGGTTGGGCTGCACCTTGAGCACCGGCCCGGCGTTGACCTCGATCAGGTGTCCGGGCTCGTGACGGTCCGGGTAGTTCGGGTGCGTCGCGTGCGCCATGTCTCCGGACGCCACCATGGAACCGGCCGCCCGGCGCAGGAAGTCTTCCCGGGAACCGTCCGCGGCGAGCACGATGCGCTCCAGCACGGTCGGCAGCAGCTCTGACTGGGCGCCGTGATCCGACGTCGAGCCGACTTCCTCGTGATCGAAGAGTGCAAGCACCGGCACGTGCGCTCCGGCATCCGCCCCCAGGAATGCCTCCAGCCCCGCGTAACAGGTGGCCTGGTTGTCCAGCCGCGGCGCACTGACGAACTCGCGGTCGGCACCGGTGATCGCCGACGGCGCCAGGTCGTGGGTCATCAGATCAAAACCGAGCAGCCGATCCGGTTCGATGCCGGCCCGTTCGGCGACGAATCCGACGAAGGACCGCGGCCGCTCCCCCAGGCCCCACACCGCGTTGACATGCCGCTGCGGGTCCGGGCTCACCCCCTTGCGGTCCTCGGACAGGTGGATGGCGAGCTGCGGCACGCGCAGGATCGGATCGTCGACCCGCACCAGCCGGTGGTCGATCCGGTTGCCGTCGCGGACCGAGAGCCGACCGCTGATCCCGAGGTCGCGGTCGAGCCAGGAGTTCAGCCAGGCCCCACCGTACGGCGCCAGCGCGACCACCTGCCAGCCTGCGACGACGCGGTCCGGGTGCTGCTTGACTCGCAGATTCGGACTGTCGGTGTGGCCGCCCACCACCCGGAACGGTGCGGCGGCGTCCGCACCCTCTGTGTTCCACGCCACCAGCGAACCCGCCCGTACCGTGAAGAACTTCCCCGTGCCGGGCCACGCGTCCACTTCTGCAAGCTCGGTGAAACCGGCGTCACGCAGCCGTTGAGCGGCGGTGGCGCAGACGTGGAAGGGCGACGGGGACGCGTCGATGAACTCGCACATGCTCTGGGCGCTGGCTGCCATATCTCTATCTTGACCGGGATTTCAACGCGCGCCGCGTTAGGGTCGATCTTGTGCCCGCACCACAGCCCCAGCCGGTCCTGGCCCCGCTGACACCGGCGGCCGTGTTCATGGTCGCAACCATCGACGAGGGCGGCGAGGCGACCGTTCACGACACCCTGACCGATATCTCAGGTCTGGTGCGTGCCATCGGCTTCCGCGACCCCACCAAGCACCTGTCGGCCATCGTGTCGATCGGCTCCGACGCTTGGGACCGGTTGTTCTCCGGTCCACGCCCCGCCGAACTGCACCCGTTCATTCCACTCGACGGTCCGCGACACCGAGCGCCGGCGACGCCGGGTGACCTGTTGTTCCACCTGCGGGCCGAGTCCATGGACGTGTGCTTCGAGCTCGCCACCAAGTTCGCCGATGCGCTGGCCGGCGCCGTGACGATCGTCGACGAGGTGCACGGCTTCAAGTTCTTCGACAACCGCGATCTGATGGGCTTCGTCGACGGCACCGAGAATCCGAACGGCCCGGTGGCGGTCAACGCCAGCCAGATCGGTGACGAGGACCCGGATTTCGCGGGCGGCTGTTACGTCCATGTGCAGAAGTACACGCACGACATGGGTTCGTGGAACTCGCTGTCCACCGAGGAGCAGGAGCGGGTGATCGGCCGCACCAAACTCGACGACATCGAGCTCGACGACGCGGTCAAGCCGCCCAATTCTCATGTGGCGCTCAACGTGATCGAAGACGACGAGGGCAACGAGCTCAAGATCATCCGACACAACATGCCGTTCGGTGAGATCGGCAAGGGCGAATTCGGCACGTACTACATCGGTTATTCGCGCACCCCGGAAGTCACCGAGCGGATGCTGACCAATATGTTCATCGGCGACCCGCCCGGTAACACCGACCGCATCCTGGATTTCTCCACCGCCGTCACCGGTGGCCTGTTCTTCAGCCCCACGATCGATTTTCTGGATGATCCACCGCCGCTGCCCTCCTCCGACCAAGAGTCGGCAGCAGCGGAAGCACCACCGGCTCAGGGCCACCGTGACGGCTCGCTCGGCATCGGCAGTCTGAAAGGAATCCCGCAATGAACAACCTGTACCGCGAGCTTGCTCCGATCACCGAGTCCGCCTGGGCCGAGATCGAACTCGAGGCCAGCCGAACCTTCAAGCGGCACATCGCCGGTCGGCGCGTGGTCGATGTCAGCGAGCCCGGCGGCCCCGTGACCGCGGCGGTCAGCACCGGCCATCTGCTCGACGTGAAATCACCCGGTGACGGCGTGGTGGCCCACCTACGCGACGCGCGGCCGCTGGTGCGGCTGCGGGTGCCGTTCACGGTGTCGCGCACCGCAATCGACGACGTCGAGCGCGGCGCCCAGGACTCCGACTGGGATCCGGTCAAGGAAGCCGCCAAGAAGCTGGCGTTCGTCGAGGACCGCGCGATCTTCGAGGGCTACCCGGCGGCCTCGATCGAAGGCATCCGCAGCTCGAGTTCCAACCCGGCGCTGGCCCTGCCCGACGACGCCCGCGAGATTCCCGACGTGATCGCGCAGGCACTTTCGGAGCTGCGACTGGCCGGTGTCGACGGGCCGTACTCAGTGCTGCTCTCGGCTGCCACCTACACCAAGGTCAGCGAGACCACCGCGCACGGCTACCCGATCCGCGAGCACCTGAGCCGGCTGGTGGACGGTGAGATCATTTGGGCGCCCGCGATCGACGGCGCCTTCGTATTGTCCACCCGCGGTGGTGATTTCGACCTGCAGCTCGGCACCGACGTTTCGATCGGCTACCTGTCCCACGATGCCGAGAGCGTGCAGCTGTACCTGCAGGAGACCCTGACGTTCCTGGCCTACACCGCCGAGGCTTCGGTCGCCCTCACCGCGTAACAGTCAGCACCGCGAGCGCGCGTGTCCGTTGCCGGACACGCCGCTCGCGGGCCGCAGTTTGTGCACGCTCGCAACAGCGCTATCTCGGTGCCACCAATGAAAAGAGTCGATCATTGGTGCGCTGGACAAGCGCGGTGTTCACTTTCCACACTTCTTTCGCTTCGTCCGGGGTGGATCCCGCTATCGACCACAGCACATCGCAGGTCGTCAGATCGATCGCCTGCGCAGGGGTGCGCGCTCCGTGGGCGACAGCCACCTCACCATCTGAAGCGAGGTACTGAAATCCAAGGCTCTCGCCTTCACACGTCCTACCAGGCGCACCGGTCTCCAAATCGAATTGCCGCCAAACTCGATGGTCCTTGTCATTGGCAACGAAGAATCGAGATCCGATGAGGCGGGCATCCGAGGACACAACCGATGGTGGTAGCTCGAGGAGCTGTCGACCAGTGATGGTGAGCACGATGTCTTTCGACTCTGATCCCACAAAGGGTAGATCGACGGAACGAGTTTCGAGACTGCCGTCCAGATTTGACTCACCGAGCTTCTTTCCAGTGTCATCGAAGAACGCCACCCGTTGCGTTCTGAAGTCGCCCGCCGGACCGTACTCGTAACCGAATCCGCCGGGGTAGATGACCGCGCGGCCAAGTTGAACATCTTGCGACATAGACGGTTTTACGATGCCGCCGTCCACCATAGAGAAGACCACGTCAGTTGCGTCATCACGACCTTGGACTGCCAACGTCGAGGGACGAGTGTCCCGGGCCCAAGATGCGAATTGAGCTGGCAGGATTCCGTCGCCGGGCACGAACCACGTCAGCTCGCCATGCACGCCCACGCCATAGACACCTCTCCCCGACACCAGAGCAATCGCATAGTCGCCTACCTGTTCAAGGCGGGGTTTGTCTTGCGTCACCACCCGTAGATCAGTGGGTCCAACGTATTTCACGATGCCCGACGACGTGTCCACCACCCACGCAGTGGATGGCACGTTCGGATCGGGCCCCTGACGCACACAAAGAACTATCGGAGGGCCATTTACATAGCATTTGAAATCCGTTGCATCGCCGACAGTTGCGAGGCGGATGGGACCGAAGGTCCGCTGCCCTGTAGTGACGTCGAGACCGAGTAGCCACCACCCCTCCTCGGTGATGCCGAGGAAAATGCCACGATCACCTATGTTTCCTACCGGACGGACGACCGTGTCCGCCGGGAGCGCAAGCTCACCAACGGTAATTGTCCATCCCGGCACGGGGTGCTGGCGCATTGATGAAGTCAGCAGTATCTGTTCAGGCAACTCGGGTGCGAACGCGCCCGAGAACGACTGCCCCGCGGTCGTGTTGCCCGAGCAACCGGAGACAACGGTCGCCACACAAGTGAGAACGACCATCGACCACCGGCGAAAGTGCGCGGCCATAGGGCTTTTCAACGGCATGAACCTACGATCCTGCGAGGAGTCTGTCCAAAACCGGACCATTGACGAGTTCATCGCGGTGTTCGCGATGCTGCCAGTAAAAGCGCATCAACTCGCGTAGCGCGTGCCCTCCCGGCGTATACCATCCGGTTGGCAGCGTTCGCGTCTGACCGTCTGTGGTCATGATGTACGTGGACCCGGTTGGCTGGCGACCATTCTTCGGCCTGTCTGCAATGTCGATCACTTCATCCCAGGAGCGCCGCGCAGTGGTGATCGTGTTTCCAGCCTCAAGGCCTTCAACGGTCATGCGGAGATAGCTCGTCCCGCGGCGCCTGATTATCTGACGCAACGTGAAAATTCCCACGACAATTGCTGCAGCACAGACGAATAGAAGATAGCGCCGATTCCCGCGCGGCACGGGAATGTCAAGCATACCGAGCGGCGTAAAGATCGCGTAGACCGCCATTCCGGTAAATATCCCGAACAGCGAAGCAGCGAGAAGGCGGTCGACTCTGATGTCCGGCCGGACCGTGGTGCCCACATCGTCTTGTCTAACGCGTGGCGTTACTTTGCGCGACGCGACGATCATGAGTAATGCGGCCAGCCCCAGAGTGAAAACACCAAACCCCAGGGCCACGACCGCTGACAGATACTCGCCGCGAACGGAAAAAGCGAAGGCCCAGGCTGTGCAGACCACTCCGAAAGGAGTGAACACGATGCAGAGAAACACCGTGGCAACCAATGCTTTCACGGCGCACACATAACGTTACCGACCAACTTCCCGACATACCCGAACACGAATCCGCCGGCGACGTTGGCCCCCATCGCCGCGAATGGCCCGACTCCAGGAACTGCGCCCACCGCTACCGTAGTCGCGAGGCCTCCAACCAGACTGATACCCCCGGACCATGCGGCGACGCACTTCTCGCGGACCGTGTCTGCGGTTGCGACGCCGAGCGCCAACTGCGCGATTCCCATAGCCGGTCCGCCGAACTTTGCCCCATTTTTCAGCCCATCGAGTACTGGCGCGCTCAACCCTTTAACACCTTGGCCAGCCTGCACTTCCAGTCCAGAGAGCGCACCGCCAGCCAAGGTCGGTATCGGATCTTGAAAGAACGAATCTGGCAACAAGGCGTAGTCATCCGCTGTCGTGCAGCTACCCGAACGTGTCCCATCAGCGTTTTGCGAGATGGTGATGTGCGTGCCATCTGCCCACGACACTTCGGTTTGCTTGCCTCCGTCCTCGCGGGGAGTGGTCCAAGTGTCAGATATCCAATTTCCATTCTTATCCACGTGGAGAACGCGGAGCGTTCCAGCGGGATAAGACTTCAGGCTTGGCGGTCCTTCATCGACGTATTCCGTCGCAATTTGTTTACTGCCGTCAAGCATGGTGTAGGTAGTGATTCGGTTCCCGTCCCGGTCCGTCGTCTCACCGATGTCGCGAATGGTGGTTGCCATGTCCTGCGCGCGCGCAAACTCCTGGAATTTCTTCCCCTCGTCCGTGCTGGGGTTCGGCACGTCGTCACCTGGGTGCGGTGGCAGTGGACCCGGAGGCCCTTGAAGAATGTCCTCGAATTCACCGTCGGTGGCTGCCCTCGCAGCCATCAACTCCATGGAGGTGAACCTGTCAGCGTCGTCCACAGCGAGCAGGAGTTCGTTCACCTCAACTTGCGCTAGCTCAGCCTGCTGTTGCAGTTCGGCTGCCTTCGCTGCGGACATCCCGGCGGGATCGATCATCACGACCCATTGGTCAGTGACTTTCAACGGACCACTGTCGATTTCCTCTGCGAGGGTCAACAAATCTGTTCTGGCCTTACCGATAGAAGCACTGCCGCGACTCAACGCACGCGCAAACGCCTCCGAGTAATTCTTCAGCCGCGATGACCTGTCGGTTGCCTGACCGAACATATGGGTAGCAGCATCGTGACCTTCACCTGCCCAACCCATCATTTCGGGCATCCCGTCAATTCGGTTGTCTAGGCTGACGACCGCGTTGTAGATCGAGTCGCCAGCGGGCTTGATCGATGATGCCGACCGCTGCAGCGACTCAGGATTCCAGCTCTCCAACCGTGAACGTGAAGGCAGCATGTCTAGAAGAGGCCTCCGAAGGTTCTCGCCAAGGCTGCATCGTCCACTTCGTACTTGTCACCTGCGCCACGCACTGCGGTACCGATGGCGCCGATGTCATTAACGACGTCCTTTGCCGCCAAACCCAGGTGCGCTCCGTTCAAGCGGGCTGCCCATTCAGTTGCCGATCCGGGTAGTCCGTCCGCCGCTGTACTAGCGACGGTGCCCATATCGAGGCCGCTGATCGACGCCGCGGCGGTATTTACCTGTGCGGCGAACGCGCGCAGCACTTCTGGATCAACTAACATCGTCCCCCCTTAACTTTCGGCGGTGGGGACTGCCGCGCAGCGCCACACCTAACGTGAAGCTAACACAGGCCAAACCCTGCTCAGGGCACCAAAATCTGCGCTAAACCGAGAGAACCGCATCCAGAGCGGAGTAGAACAAGCCGAGCCCGTCATCGGACGGTCCGGTCAGTGCCTCGGTGGCATGTTCGGGGTGCGGCATCAGGCCGACGACGCGGCGGTTCTCGGAGCAGACGCCCGCGATTCCGCGCATCGAGCCGTTGAGGTTCTCGCGGTAGCGGAAGACCACGCGGCCCTCACCCTCGAGTTCATCGAGCACCGCCTCGGACGCGACGTACCGGCCCTCGCCGGACTTGAGCGGGATCAGCAGATCGGCGCCGGCGTCGTACCGGGTCGTCCACGCGGTCGTGTTGGAGGCGACCTCCAGCCACACGTCGCGGCAGATGAAATGCAGACCGGCGTTGCGGGTCAGTGCACCCGGGAGCAGCCCGGCCTCGCACAGCACCTGGAAGCCGTTGCAGATGCCGAGCACGGGCATGCCCTTGCCGGCCGCCTCGACGACCGACCCCATCACGGGGGCGAACTTCGCGATCGCCCCGCAGCGCAGGTAGTCGCCGTAGGAGAACCCACCGGGGACGACGACGGCGTCGACGCCCTTCAGGTCGGCGTCGGCGTGCCAGAGGTTGACGGCCTCGGCCCCGGCCAGACGGACGGCTCGGGCCGCGTCGACGTCGTCGAGCGTCCCGGGGAAGGTGATCACCCCGACACGGGTGCTCACGAGTCCTCCCGGCTCACCGAAAAGTCCTCGATAACCGTGTTGGCCAGCAGAGATTCAGCGATCTCGGCCAAGGTTTCGTCGGCTACGGAGTCGTCGACTTCGAGCTCGAAACGCTTGCCTTGACGGACGTCTGCGATACCACCATGTCCGAGCCGACCAAGTGCCCCGACAATCGCCTGACCTTGCGGGTCGAGGATCTCTGCCTTGGGCATGACGTGCACAACCACCTTTGCCACGGCCCACACTCTACCGGCACGACCCTATGTAAGCCGTGCACAGTGGGTCGGCCAGCGCATCGAGCACCTCACGATCGGACGAAGCCGACCACGGAACCTGTGGTGGCGTGCTCGACCAGAGGGCCAACTCCACCACGGTGCTGTTGCCCGGATCGGCGAGCAGGTACTGGTGCAGCAACCTGGTGTTACCGAAGTTGACGGCCGCCGCCAGCCGCCCGGGCCGGTCGGTGGTGATGGCCGTCCCGGCCCCCTGGCACGCGCGCAGTGCCTCGGCAGCCCCCTGCACCACCGCGAGCGCGGTCTGACCGCCCTGCCATGTCTCCCCGCGCCAATGCAGGACCTGTACCCGCAGTTGCCAGTGCCCGGCGGGCTGCGTCACCTCCGATCGCGCTGCGACGGCATAGCCGCGCGGATCCCCCGGCACGAGTGGCGACCCACACTCCTCTTCGAGGCGGAAGCGCGGTGCCACTGCGGTCACAGCCAAGCCTGCTAGTCCGGGCCAGCGATATTCGCGGGCCAACGGGAGTTGCGACGCAGGCGCCCACGCCGAATCGGGGATGCGGTCACACAGCGGCGGGCAGTCGGCGCTGGGCTCTGACCACGCGGAAGGAGGCGCTGCGGCCAGACCGCAGAGCACTATCGACATCGCCACGATCACCCGCCATAGCCCCACCGAGCGCCACAATATAGGTATGCAACTCACGCATTTCGGACATTCGTGCCTACTGGCCAGCATTTCGGACACCACTGTGCTGTTCGATCCGGGTAACTTCTCGCACGGTTTCGAAGGCATCACCGGCCTGTCGGCCATCCTGATCACCCATCAGCACCCCGATCACGCCGATACTGCCCGGTTGCCTGCGCTGATCGATGCCAACCCCCAGGCCGCGCTGTATGCCGACCCGCAGACCGCCGCCCAGCTGGGTGAGCCGTGGCAGGCCGTGCATCCCGGCGACGAGTTCCGGGTCGGCTCACTGAACGTGCGCGGGACCGGCGGCAAGCATGCCGTGATCCACCCGGAAATCCCTGTGATCGACAACATTTCGTACCTGCTCGGCGACGACGAGCATCCGGCCCGGCTCATGCATCCCGGGGATGCGCTGTTCGTTCCCGGTGAACCGGTCGACGTGCTGGCCACCCCGGCGGCGGCTCCGTGGATGAAAATCTCGGAGGCCGTGGACTTCCTGCGCGCGGTGGCACCGGCCCGGGCGGTGCCGATCCATCAGGGCATCATCGAGCCGAATGCCCGGGGCATCTACTACGGGCGGCTGTCCGAGATGACGAAGACCGACTTCCAGGTGCTCACCGAGGAAAACGGCACCGAGTTCTGATTCACGGCCCAGCCGTGGCCTTCTGACCGCGAGCGGTCGTGCGGGTCAGGCGATATCGGCTGCGGCGCCACGCCCGGCCGCCCGGCCGGAGAAGATGCAACCACCCAGGAAGGTGCCTTCCAGAGACCGATAGCCGTGCACCCCTCCGCCGCCGAATCCGGCCGCCTCGCCCGCGGCGTACAGGCCGGAGAACGCCGTCCCGTCTTCCTTGAGCACCCGGGAGTCCAGGTCGGTTTCCAAACCGCCCAAGGACTTTCGGGTGAGGATGTGCAGTTTGACGGCGATCATCGGGCCCGCCTTCGGGTCGGTGAGCCGATGCGGGGCGACGACCCGGGTGAACCGGTCGCCGAGGTAATTTCGGGCCGCCCGGATCGCAGTCACCTGTCCGTCTTTGGTGAACTTGTTGACCACCTCGCGGTCGCGTGCGGTGACTTCTGCAGCCACGATGGCGTAGTCGAGTTCGACCACGTCGGGCACGTCGTTCATCGCCGCCACCAGCTCGCGAAGCGAACGCGCGCTGACGAAGTCGACGCCACGGTCGACGAACGCCTGCACCGGCGCCGGAGCGCCGGGTTTCACCCGGGCCAGCACATCACGCACGCTGCGTGAGGTGAGGTCGGGGTTCTGTTCCTGGCCGGACAGTGCGAACTCCTTGGCGATGATCCGCGCGTCGAGGATGAACCAGGTGTAATCCTGCCCGGTGCGGCAGATGTGTTCGAGTGTGCCCAACGTGTCGAAGCCGGGGTACAGCGGCCCGGGCAGTCGTTTTCCGTTGGCGTCCAACCACAATGACGACGGTCCGGGCAGGATGCGGATCCCATGGTCCGGCCAGATCGGATCGTAGTTGGTGATGCCTTCGGTGTAGTGCCACATCCGGTCGCTGTTGATGACGTGCGCGCCGGCGGTCTCGGAGATGCCGATCATGCGGCCGTCGACGTGCGCGGGCACACCACTGAGCAATTGCTCGGGCACCCTGCCCATGCGGGCCGGCCAGTTCTCGCGCACCAGATCGTGATTGCCCCCGATGCCGCCGCTGGCCACGATCACCGCAGAGGCACGAAACTCGAACTCCCCGACGGTGTTTCGCGACGAGGCCGCGCCGCGGGGCGCGTCGGAGGGCTCCAGCACCGCACCCCGGACGCCGACGACGGCACCCTCGGAGACGATGAGCTCATCGACGCGGTGCCGGTGGGCAAATCGTACCCGGGGCTCGTCCACCAACCGGCGGGCGAAGACGTCGACGATCGCCGGACCGGTGCCCCAGGTGATGTGGAAGCGGGGCACCGAGTTGCCGTGGCCCAGCGCCCCGTAACCACCTCGCTCGGCCCACCCGACCAAGGGAAACGTCTGCAGACCGCGAGCCCGCAACCAACTGCGTTTCTCCCCGGCGGCGAAATCGACGTAGGCATGCGCCCACTCCCGGGGCCAGTGATCCTCCGGTCGGTCGAACCCCGCGGTGCCCAGCCAATCCTGCAGCGCCAGCTCTTGACTGTCGCGGATGCCGAGCCTGCGCTGTTCGGGACTGTCGACGAAGAACAGGCCACCGAACGACCAGAAGGCCTGGCCACCCAGGTTCGAGGCGTTCTCCTGGTCGAGGATCAGGACCCGCAGGCCCCTGTCGACGAGCTCGCATGCAGCGACCAGGCCGGCGAGACCGGCCCCCACGACAATGACATCGGCGTCTGCCATGAGACGAAAGAGTAGCCCCTGTCAGGCGGCGTCGGTCAGTACCGAAAATCCTCGCCACTGATAGACGGTGGGCACGCACTGATGCAGCAAAGCCAGGTCGATTGCATCCAGCATGGCCTGCCGGGGCCCGGGCCGCCGCAGGTGCCGCCCAGCGACGGCGACCCGCACCATTCCTTCGCGTCGCGCCGTGCGTTCGGCCGCGAGAACCACGGTCCGGCACCACCACGGCTCGGACAGGAATCCTTCCCCGATTCCGACCACGCGTGCGCGCGTCGTGGTCTGGCGGACCAGGTCGGTGATGCCGTTGAGGTCGGCCAGCAGTCGAAAGCCGTTGCGCGGCAAAGCTGTCACCGTGCCCTGTGACACCGTCCAGCCGGGGGCGGCAAACAGCCGGGTACGCAGGCCGAGGTGTTCGAGCACCCGGTCGGCACCCATCAGCCGCAGGTTGGCCTCGTGGGCGGGCAAAGAGGCGAACTCACCGCGACGCTTCTTCGTCGCGGCCTCGTCATAGCCGTGGAGCACGATGGCGTCACCGCCGCTGCGCCGACGGGCCAGCCAGTCCACAGTGTCGGCGTCGCGGTCCAACCGGTAGCCACCCTTGAGCCGCGGCGCCACCATCATCGAGGCGGGCACTCCACGGGCATCGAGCTCGGCGCAGAACGACTCGACATCAGCCATCGTGCGATCGCTGATCTGCGATATCGAGACGATGAGTTGTCCGGTCACGCTGCCAGTGTGGCAACGTCACATGTCGGGACGGTGTCGAACACTCTGACGCCGAGTGTCCATTGGGATAGACCTGCGATCAGGCCGGCAGGACCGCTTCGATGGCCGCGATGACCTCGGGCGCGTCCGGCTCGGTGCGGGGACGGAACCGGTTCGTCACCGTGCCACCCGGGGCGAGCAAAAACTTCTCGAAGTTCCACTGGATGTCCCCGGCCTCGCCATCGGCGTCGGCGGCCTGCGTCAGCTCGGCATACAGCGGGTGACGGTCGGCGCCGTTGACGTCCGTCTTGGCGAGCAGGGGGAACGTCACGCCGTACGTGGTCGAGCAGAAGGTCTGGATCTCCTCGGCGCTGCCCGGCTCCTGGCCCATGAACTGGTTGCACGGCACACCGACGACGGTGAGCCCGCGTGCGGCGTAATCCTGGGCGAGCTTCTCCAGGGCGCTGTACTGCGGTGTCAGCCCGCACTTTGAGGCCACGTTGACGACCAACGCTGCGCCGGTTGCCAACTCGGCCAACGTCGTCGGTTCGCCGTCGAGGGTGGTCAGGGGAATGTCGTTGAGGCTCATCGCAATGAGGTTAGCGGACGCTACTCCGCCCCTTAACCGTCGAACAGGATCGCGGCCAGACTCTCCACTTTGGCGATCGGGTCTCCCCCGGTGTCGATCGCATCGTTGAGCCACAACATCGAAAATCCGTGTACCAGGGACCATGCGGCGAGTGCGGCGCTTTCCGGGTCGGCTGCGGCCTTGGGGTCGGCCAGGGTGCCGACGCCGCGGCTCAACTCCGCACCCGCGGCCGACGCGGCCGCAACCAGTTCGGGGTCGGTGTCGTCGTAGAGCGACTTGTCGAACATCACCTCGTAGTGGCCGGGGTGGTCGAGGGCGAACCGCACGTAGGCCTTGGCGGCGTCGATGAATTGCGGCCTGGCCCCCGTCAGCGCCGCCGCCAGCAACTGAAACCCTTCGGTGGCCAGGGCGGTGAACAGCCCGCGCCGGTCCGTGAAGTGGTGCGCCGGGGCCGCGTGGGAGACCCCGGCGGCTCGCGCGAGCTCGCGCAGCGAGATGCCGTCGGCGCCGCGTTCGGCCACCAGGGCGGCGGCCTGCGCGAGGATCGCGGCCTTGAGGTCGCCGTGGTGATAGCCCATGTGGTCCATCCTAATCCCGCATCTTGACAGCGGCTAGATCAGGCGTAGCGTGTCGATCTAGGCACTGACAAGATGGGAGCCTGCGATGGCCGTCTTTCTCACCCTGATCCTCGGCAGCGTGGCAGCCCGGGTGATCGGACTGGCAGGCGTGCACTACCTCGACAGTTGGCCTGAGGCCATCGCCGTGGGACTGGCCGCGATGTTCGTCATGACCGGCGTCGCACACTTCGTCAATCCGTTGCGGCGCGACATGATCGCCATCGTGCCGCCCGCTCTCCCGGCGCCGGGCATCCTGGTGACGGTCACCGGCGTACTGGAGTTGGCCGGCGCCATCGGCCTGCTCTACCCGCCCACCCGCACAGCGGCGGCAGTCTGCCTGTTCCTGCTCATGCTGGCCATGTTCCCGGCCAACGTCCACGCGGCCCGCATGCCCGACCCGCCGAAGTCGATGACCTCGCGGTTAGGTGTTCGGACCGCCGAAGAGGCTGTCTACCTGGCCGCGGCCGTAGTTGTCGCCATCGGCGGCGGCTAGCAGCCAGGCGTACTGGAACGCGGCTTCCTTCCACCGCTCGTAGCGTCCGGACAGTCCGCCGTGGCCGGCCACCATCTCGGTCTTGAGCAGCACGGGATGACCATCAGTCTTCGTATGCCGTAGTGCGGCAACCCATTTGGCCGGCTCGACGTAGTACACCCGGGTGTCGTTGAGTGAGGTCATCGCCAGGATGGCCGGATAGTCCTGTGCCGCCACGTTCTCGTAGGGCGTGTAGGACTTCATGTACCGGTACACCTCGGGGTCCTCCAACGGATTTCCCCACTCGTCCCACTCGGTCACGGTCAGCGGCAACGACGGGTCCAGGATCGTCGTCAGTGCATCGACGAACGGCACCTGGGCCAGAATTCCGGCGAACAACTCCGGGGCCATGTTGGCCACCGCGCCCATCAACAAGCCGCCGGCACTGCCGCCGAGTGCCACCAGATTCTGCGGTCGGGTCACGTCGGTGTCGATGAGATGGCTTGCCGCCGCGATGAAATCGGTGAAGGTGTTGGTCTTCTCCAACAGCTTGCCGTGCTCGTACCACGGCCGGCCCAACTCGCCGCCGCCGCGCACATGGGCGATCACGAACACCATGCCGCGGTCCAGCAGCGACAGCCGGGCGATCGAGAACCGCGGATCCTCACACGACTCGTACGCCCCGTAACCGTAGAGCAACGCCGGCGCCGGGAACTGCAACCCGGCCCGGTGAATAATCGAGATGGGAACCCGGGCACCGTCGGACGCCGTCGCCCAATCCCGGCGCTCCACATAGTCTTCCGGCCGGTAACCGCCCAGCACCGGCTGCTCCCGTAGCAGCGTGCGCTCGCCGGTGGCCAGGTCCAGGTCGTAGATCCGCGCCGGCGTTATGAACGACGTCGCACCGATCCGCAACTTCGGGGTGGACCAGTTCGGATTGCCACCCATCCCTGCGGCGGTCAGCTCGGAGTCGAAGGTCAGCTCCTCGCGCGTGCCGTAGCCGTCGGCGGTCAGCGGCCACAGCGCCATCTTCGGCAATGCGTCACTGCGGTAACTGATGACCAGGAAACCGTCGAACGCATCGACGCCGTCCAGGCGGACATCGGACCGGTGTTCGATCAGGGGGCACACGTCGCTGGGATCGCTGACCGGGGCTTCCACCAACATGAAGTTCTCGGCGCCGTCGTTGTGCAGGATGAGGAACCGGTCCTCGCCCCCGACCACGGCGTGCTCGACGGAATACTCCACCAGGTCGCGCCGCTCCCACACCGTGGTGAGCTCGGCGGTCGGGTCAGTAGCATCGACATAGCGGACCTCGGTGGTGACCGCGCTGCCCGACGCGACGAAGAGGTATTTGTCGCTGCGGCTGCGACCGATCGCGACCCAGAACCGTTCGTCCGGTTCGTGATACACCTTCTCGGCAGGCAGGCCCGACGCCAGCCGGTGCCGCCACACGGTGTCGGGTCGCCAGGCGTCGTCCACCGTGGTGTAGTACAGGGTGCGACTGTCGGCCGCCCAGGTACCACCGGCGCCGATCCCGGCGATCGTGTCGTCATAGAGCTCACCGGTGCGTAAGTCCTTGAACTTCAAGGTGTATCGCTCGTCACCCAGGACGTCCACCGAGTAGGCCAGGATATTGCCGTCGAGACTTACGGTGGCTGCGCCGAGCGAGAAGTACTCGTGACCGTCGGCCTCGACATTCTCGTCCAGCAGGATCTGTTCGCCCGGAATCTCGGCACCCTCGTCGAGCTGGGGCGGCGTCCAGTCGTCGGGATCGCCGATCGGGCACCGGCAATGCACCGCGTACTGCTTGCCCTCGAAGCTGCGCGCGTAGTACCACCAGCCGTTCCGGCGCATCGGCACCGAGAGGTCGGTTTCCTTGGTGCGGGCCTTGATCTCGTCGAAGATCTTCTGCCGCAACGGCTCCAGATGCCCGGTGGCGTCCTCGGTATAGGCGTTCTCCGCCTCCAGGTGCGCGATCACCTCGGGGTTGTCCTTGTCGCGCAACCATTCGTAGGGGTCGATGAACACATCACCGTGGTGCTCGCGGCGGTGGTTGCCGCGCTTGGCGACCGGAGGCTGCACGGACGGGGTCATGCGCCGATCCAATCCTCGAACCGCAGGCCCGAAATCCGTTCGTACGCCTCGATGTACCGGTCCCGGGTGGCTGCGACGATCTCTTCGGGCAGCGGTGGCGGCGAGGTGTCGCCGTGCCGGTCCCAGCCTGAGTCCGGCCCGGTCAGCCAGTTGCGGACGAACTGCTTGTCGAAGCTGTCCTGAACCACACCCTGCTGATAGGTCTCGGCGCGCCAGTACCGGGACGAATCCGGCGTGAACACCTCGTCGGCCAGCACCACGTTGCCGTTCCCGTCGACGCCGAACTCGAACTTGGTGTCGGCGATGATGATGCCCTTCGTCAACGCATGGTCGGCACCTTGCAGGTAGGTCTGCAGGGTGCGTTCCTTCAGCTGGTCGGCCAGCACCGGCCCCACCAGTTCGATCACCTGCGCGAACGCGATGTTCTCGTCATGGTCACCGATGTCGGCTTTCGTAGCCGGGGTGAACAGCGGCTCGTCGAATCTGCTCGCCTCTCCCAGCCCGGGCGGCAGCGGGATACCGCACACCGATCCCGACGCCTGGTAGTCGATCAGCCCCGAACCGGTCAGGTAGCCGCGGGCCACACATTCCACCGGCAGCATCTTCAGTTGCTTCACCACCAGCGCGCGCCCCAGTACCTCGGCGGGGATGCGCTCGTCGTCCGGCGGCCCGGCGAGATGATTGGGCGCGCTGATCAGGTCGAAGAAGAACACGCTCATCGCCGTCAGGATCCGGCCCTTGTCCGGGATCTGCGAATCGAGGACATAGTCGTAGGCCGAGATGCGGTCGGACGCCACGAACAGCAGGTGCTCGTCGTCGATGCGGTACAACTCACGGACCTTGCCGCTTGCCAGGTGCTGGTAGTCGGACAGAGCAGGACGCATTGGGTCAGCCTATGTGTTGGGATCGGTCTCATGAGATCGCGGTACCTGCCCTATGCCAGCAGACCTGGCCGCTTGTTGGCCCAGTTGTTCAGCGACGTGGCCGTCATCACGTGGATCGCGGTGTGGATATTGGTCGGGATGGCCGTGCATTCGGCGGTGGCGACCATCGCTGAGGTCGGCAGGCAGGTCGAGAGCGGCGCCAACGGGGTTGCCGACAACCTGGGATCGGCCGGCGACAGCACCGACCACGTTCCGCTGATCGGCGACACACTGAGCAAGCCGTTGCGCGCCGCCAGCGAGGCCGCCCTCGACATCGCCGGCGCCGGCCACAACCTGGACAGCACCGCGAGCTGGCTGGCCTGGGTGTTGGCCTTGGCAGTGGCCGCCGCTCCGATCCTGTTCGTCGCCATGCCGTGGCTGTTCCTGCGGGTGCGGTTCTTCCGGCGCAAGTGGACCGCGATCACCCTGGCCTCGACGAGCGCCGGCGAACAACTGCTCGCGCTGCGGGCCCTGGCCAACCGGCCGCTGGCCAAGCTGACCGCGGTGTCGGACGACCCTGTCGGCGCGTGGCGCAGTCAAGATCAGCGGGCCATTCGCGGCCTCGCCGCCTTGGAACTGCGTTCCGCCGGCATGCGCCTGCGCCGTATCGAGTGATTTCGTCAAAAAGTTTGACGAAGTTCCGTGCGACATGTCGCGCCGAGAGACGACCACCACCGGCCAGACTCCCGGCCCATAGTCCTCACCAGAACCGTCAAAAAGTTTGACGATCGCCCCAGCGAGGCTATCCGGTGCCGCTCAAGCGCCGCAGCCAGCTTCCGAACGGGTGCCGCACGGTGACAGAACCCATCCGCACGCGGCCGCGCACGACGAGGTGCAGCTGGTCCGACGGCGGGCTGGTGCGCACTTTGACGGTGGCGCTGCCGGCGATGGCGTTGACGCCGTTGAGGTCGGCGGTGGCCGACGCCGGCACGATGAGCTCTGTCGAGCTGCAGTAATCGTCGAGGACGATGTCCACGATCGGGCCGTTCAGGACGGCCGACGTGAAGTCCAGGGTGGTGCTGCACAGCCGCGTGGTCATGTGCAGGGCGGGCGGCACCGTCCACTGTCCACGCCGCACAACCGAGGACATCCAGCCGCGCAGCTCCTCGGGTGCCGCGGCCGGGGTCGGTACGGCCGGCCGCCCCAACGGCAGGTCGACCAAAACTGCATTCAGCTCGCCACGGGTCCGGGCGGCCAGGGCGGCGTCGTAGCGCTCGCTGAACTCGTCGAGCGTGATCATGCCTTCGGCTACCGCGCGTTCGAGCAGTTGTCCCACCTTCGCGCGCTCGGCGTCTGAGACTCGGAGGTGGTCATTCTGGCCTGAGTCCATGCCCCGAGGTTAGGCGAACGACGCGCCCGACCACCACGACAACCACCGCCAGCCAGGCCACGAATGCGATCCAGAAGAACACCTGCGATACGACAGCCAGTGCATTCCAACCGGTTTCGAGGGCCAGGCCGAATGCGGCCACCGAGTACATGCCCAACGGGAACACCGCGGGCCAGTCGAGCATCTGGCGCCGGCTCGTGATCGCCAGGGGCACGATCTGCACGGTGGCAACAACAAAAGTCGCGATGGTGAGGACGCGCACCGCATCGGCAATCGGGCCGGGTGGCAGCGCACCGTAGATGTGCTCACCGGCCAGCGTTGCGATTGCCAGGCCACCCATGAGGATCCAGTGATCGGATGGCACATTGCGCCGAACCTCGGGCTCACCGAGTGCCCGCCACGCGATGAGCAGAGTCATCACGCCGTACAGGCACAGGGCGACACCCCAGAAGATGAACCCCCAGAACACGATTCCCTCAGCGACGAAGATGAGTGACAGCCCGGACGTCCCAACGCTGGCCAGCTCCCAGGTGCCACGGGCACGATCCCGCAGGCCGGTCGGCCCCAGCCGCCGCATCTGCACCAGCAGCATCGGGATCAGCGCCAGCCAGCCGGCAAGACCCATCGCTCCCAGGATCCACAGCGCGGGCCCGTACTCGGCGAACCGGGCAGCCACCACCGCGCACGCCGCCACATACGTGAACAAACCGACCACAGTGTCGATGCTCTGCAGATCGAGGGACGGCCAACGGAGGACGGCGAGGTACATCAGTACCGGCAGCCCGAGCGCCGCGAGCACCGCCAGCGGCCAACTGATGACGCCATAGCCGTGCTGCCCCGCGGAGATCGACACGATGCCGGTCGCCATGACGGCGGCGAACGACTCGGGTTTCACGCCCCGAGCTCCACCACCAGATGTCGGATACCGGTATGACGGTTGCTGCGGGTCCATTCGACGGGCTTCACCAGACGGGCCGCCGAGAACCGCTGAAGGAGCTCCTCGAAAACCACCCGCAACTCCAGCCGGGCCAGATTGGCGCCAAGGCAGTAGTGGATGCCGTAGCCGAAACCCAAGTGCGGATTGGGTTTACGGGTGATGTCGAAAACGTCCGGTTGCGCGAACACCAGTGAATCCCGGTTCGCCGACCCTTCCCACACCTGCACCTTCTGTCCTGGCTCGATGTCGCAGCCGCCGAGCGTCACCGCCCGGGTTGCGGTGCGGCGCTTCGACGGTGACGGCGAGGACCAGCGCACCATTTCTTCGATTGCCGTCGGCAGTTCACCCAGATCCTCACGCAACAACGCCATCTGCGAAGGGTTTTCGATCAGCGCCAGCAGCCCACCGGCCACCGAGTTGCGGGTGGTCTCGGCACCTGCACTGAACAGCAGGGAGAAGAACAGGTAGAGCTCAAGGTCGGACAGAGAAGCATCCGTCGCATTCGCGACCACCGACAGCATGTCGTCGGTGGGCTCGGCCCGCTTCGCCGCGATCAACTCAGAGCCGTAGGTGTACATCCGCGATCCGGCCTCTTCGGCCGACATCTGCGGCATGGCCGCCGAACGGGAACCGCCGAAGTCGAATTGGGGCTCGATCGCGTGGAACAGCCAATGCCGCTCGGATTCAGGCACTCCCAGCAGGATGCAGATCATCTGCATCGGCAGCTCGGCGGCCACGTCGACCAGGAAGTCGAACGGATCACCCGGGGAGATCCCGTCGAGCAGCCGGCGGGTCCGCGCCCTCAGGTCGTCTTCGACCCGCCTGATCATCCGCGGGGTCAGCCCGGAGCTGACCAGTCGCCGGATCTCGGCATGCCGCGGGTCGTCCATCATGTTGAGCACCTGGCCCGCGATGGCCAGGTCTTGCAGCAGCGTGCCGCCGTAGGGCCGGGAGCCGCCGGTCACCGAGGAATAGGTCTCGGCGTCCCGTAGGACCGCAAGGGTTTCGGCGTGGGTGGCCACCGACCAGAAGCCCTCGCCGTCCGGGGTGTGCTCGGTCGGCTCGTGCCAGTACACCGGCGCTTCGCGGCGGTGCGCGGCGAACAACTCGTGCGGAAAACCGGCAGCGAAGTTGTCCAGGTCGGTGAGGTCGGCCGCCAACGTCACAAGATGGCGCCCGAGGTGTACTTGGCGGCCTCCGGGTAGCGGCTGACCAGTTCGTCGACGGCCGCGACAACCCCGTCGACCTGGGCGCCGGCGGCGCCGGTGAAGGCCTGCTTGTCGGCCAGCGCGGCCTCCAGGGCGGCCCGGTCCAGCGGCAGCCGCGGGTCGGCGGCCAGGCGGTCGAGCAGGTCGGGTTCACGCCCCTGCTCGCGCATCGCCAACGCGACGGCGACAGCGTGTTCCTTGATCACCTCATGCGCGGTCTCGCGGCCGACCCCGGCCCGCACCGCGGCGATCAGGATGCGGGTGGTGGCCAGGAACGGCAGGTAGCGGTCCAGCTCACGCTGGATCACCGCCGGGTAGGCGCCGAACTCGTCGAGCACGGTCAGGAACGTCTCGGTCTGCCCGTCGACGGCGAAGAACGCGTCCGGCAGCGCAACACGGCGCACCACCGAGCAGAACACGTCGCCCTCGTTCCACTGGGCACCGGCCAACTCGGCGGCCATCGAGCCATACCCGCGTAGCACCACCTGCAGGCCGTTGACCCGCTCACACGACCGGGTGTTCATCTTGTGCGGCATCGCCGACGACCCGACCTGACCTGGTGCGAAGCCCTCGGTGACCAGTTCGTGGCCGGCCATCAGCCGGATGGTGTGCGCCATCGAGGACGGCCCGGCACCCACCTGTACCAGCGCCGAGAGCACGTCGTGATCCAGCGAGCGCGGGTAGACCTGCCCGACGCTGGTGAAAACGTCTGTGAATCCGAGGAATTGGGCGACCCGCCGCTCCAACTCGGCCAGTTTCTCGGTGTCCCCGTCAAATAGGTCGAGCATGTCCTGGGCCGTGCCCATCGGGCCCTTGATACCGCGCAGCGGGTACCGGTCGATCAGCTCGCGCAGCCGGGTCAACGCCAGCAGGGTTTCTTCGGCCGCCGAGGCGAACCGCTTGCCCAACGTGGTGGCCTGGGCCGCCACGTTGTGCGACCGGCCCGCCATGACCACGTCGCGGTAGACGACGGAGCGCTCGGCCAGTCGGGCGACGACGGCGACGCCGTGGGCGAACACCAGCTCCAGGGAGCGGCGGATCTGCAGCTGCTCGACGTTCTCGGTGAGGTCGCGGCTGGTCATGCCCTTGTGCACATGCTCGTGGCCGGCCAGCGCGTTGAACTCCTCGATGCGCGCCTTGACGTCGTGGCGGGTGACCCGCTCGCGGGCCGCGATCGAGGCCAGGTCGACGTTCTCCAGAACCCGCTCGTAGTCGTCGACCACCCCGTCGGGCACCGGGACACCCAGCTCGGCCTGGGCCCGCAGCACGGCGAGCCAGAGTCGGCGTTCGGCGACGATCTTGGCCTCCGGCGACCAGATCGCGACCATTTCGTCGCTGGCGTAGCGGTTGGCCAGAACATTCGGGATCGTCACGAACACACAGCTTACGGCCCGGGCCGGACCACCAATGAGACAGTGGACGGATGTACTTCGTCGGGCTCGACCTCGCGTGGGGCGAGAAGAATCAGACGGGGGTCGCTGTCATCGACTCCAGTGGCCGGGTCCTTCACGTCGGGGTGGCACAGGACGACGACGACATAGGCGCGGCGATCGAGCCCTATGTCAGCGGTGACTGCCTGGTTGCGATCGATGCGCCGCTCATCGTCAACAACCCGACGGGCCACCGTCCGTGCGAGCGGGATCTCAACCGGGATTTCCAGCGGTTCGACGCCGGGGCGCGCCCCGCATTCACCGAGCGACCCGAGTTCAAGCATCCGCGCGGCGCGCGTATCGCGACGGCCCTTGGCCTCGACATGGATCCGTCGTCGCAGTCGAATCGGCGCGCCATCGAGGTGTATCCACATCCGGCGAGCGTGGTGCTGTTCGGACTCGACAAGACCTTGAAGTACAAGCGCGGCGCCTTCGGCGACCGGCAGCGGGAGCTGCTCAAGTTGATGACGTACATCGAGGAACTCGACACGGCGACGCCGAGGCTGCGGGCCAATCGCAATGTCAACTGGGTGGAGCTGCGGCGGCGGATCGAGGCGGCCACCCGGCCGGGCCAGCTCGACCGGGACGAGGATCCCGTCGATGCGATGCTCTGTGCCTACATCGCGCTGTACTGGTATGACCGGCCGGAGGATGTGACGATCTACGGCGACTTCGCCTCGGGGTACATCGTCACCCCGTCTCTGCCTGCTGATCGGCTCCCCCGGCCGCGGCCGGCCCCGGTACGCGAGACCGCCCCGTCGACGGCGGTGGCCGAGTACGCCTCGCGGCGCCCGGACCTGGTGGCGGCCACCGAGCAGTACCTCAAGCTGGTCACCGGCCTACTCGACGAGGCGGGCATCAACTACCTGAGCATCACGGCCCGCACCAAGAGCATCGATTCGTTCGCCGCGAAAGCCAACCGCCGCGCCGGCGACGGCACTCCGTTGTACAGCGATCCGTTGGTGGAGATCACCGATCAGGTGGGTCTGCGTGTCATCACCTATCTGCGTGAGGATGTCGACGCGGTGGCCAATCTGCTGGCCGAGGAGATGCGGCTGCTCGACGACCAGGACATGGGCCTGCAGACCGCCCGGCAGGGCCGGTGGGGGTATGCGAGCCGGCATCTGCTGTTCGGGGTCGAGGGCGAACAGTATCCGGCATCCATCCAGGTCCGTACCGTCCTGCAGCATGCGTGGGCCGAGTTCGAACACGATGTGCGGTACAAGGGTTCGATACCGGCCGAGCACGTGAGTGAGCTGGACCGTCGGTTCACGTTGGCCGCCGGGCTTCTGGAACTCGCCGACCGTGAGTTCACCGAGATCCGGGAACGCCTGCGGCTGACCATGTCCGAAGACGAGGAGGCCGAGTCTCCGGGGTTTTCCAGGGATTCCCGTATCCCCACCCCGGTGCTCGCCACCTATCTGGGCAACCGCTTCGCGGACGCCGGTTGGTCGCGAACCGACCACTACGCCTGGATCTCGGGGCTGCTGCTCGAGCTGGGTATCACCACGTTGGAAGCGCTGACCGGTCTTCTGGATTCGGTGGACACCGACGAGATCAACCGGCTCATGGACTACCGGTATCCGCCCGGCGCGGTGCGTCGCCTCGACGACGCGTTGTTGGCGGTGTTCGACGACCGCTACATCGGGCTGGACGGTAATGCCCACCGGGTCGCGTTGCTGCAGAACCGAATTGCGAAGCTGCGCACCGACTCCTAGGGCGCGTCGGCCAGATGGGTCGGATCGGTGATGCCGGGCCCGGTGATACCCAGTTGGCGGTTGATCAACTTGGTGATCAAGAACAGCACCACGCCGGTGGCGACCAAGGCCAGCGCCAGCACGTACTGCACGGCCGGCCGCCCCGACGTCGGCAGTACCAGGTACAACGACGCGATGAAACCGATGACGGGCAGCACCGTCGGTGTCTTGAAATGCCCGCCCTCTCTCTTCACATCGCGGCGCAGCACCAGGACCGCGACATTGACCACCGAGAAGACCGCGAGTAGCAGCAACGAGGTGGTCCCGCCGAGAATCGCGACGGTGTCGCCGCTCGCGAACGCCGACACATAGAAGATCAGGCCGAACGCGATGAGCGTGGTGAAAACGATTGCCACCCACGGCGTATGACGCTTCGGGTGCACCGCGCCGAGCATCGGCGGCAGGACGTGCTGACGGGCCATGCCGTAGATCAGCCGGCTGGCCATCAGCATGTTGATCAATGCGGTGTTCGAGACGGCGAACATCGAGATAACAGGCAGGATGTTCGAGAACGGGAGTCCCGGCGCGGCGGCTTCCATAACCTTCACCAGCGGTGACGAGTCCGACTCGGCGAGCGTTCCGACCGGCACCAACGCGACCGCGATGACAGCCACGACGACGTAGACGAGCCCGGCGATACCCAACCCGGTCAGCAAGACCTTCGGGAAGATTCGCACCGGATCCTTCGTCTCCTCGGCCATGTTGACCGAGTCCTCGAATCCGACCATCGCGAAGAAGGCCAGTGACGTCGCGGCGGTGACCGCGATGAACGCGTTCTTCTCCCCCGAGGTATCGAATGCGACGACGCGGGAGAAGTCGACGTCCACGCCGCTGACAATCGCCCAGAGCCCCACCCCGATCACGAGCACCAGGCCGGTGATCTCGATGAACGTCAGGACCACGTTGAGCTTGACGCTCTCACTGACGCCGCGCAGGTTGACTGCGGCGATCAGAGCCATGAACAACAGCGCAAGGAGGATGACTCCGATCACCTTCAGGTGAGCGACGTTATCGGTATAGAACTGCCCGAAGTTGACCTCTATCGCGTCGAAGAAACTGATCGCAAAGAAGCGCGAAGCCGTTGAGGCCGAGGTGATTCCGGAACACATCACGATGAACGCCACCAGGAACGTCACAAAGTGGATGCCAAAGGCCTTGTGCGCGTACAGCGCTGCACCGGCGGCCTGCGGATACTTGGTGACCAGCTCGAGGTAGCTGAACGCGGTGATGGTGGCGATCAGGAACGCCGCCAGGAAGGGAAGCCAAGCTGCGCCGCCGACCTCCTTGGCGACCTGACCGGTGAGCGCGTACACACCGGTGCCGAGGATGTCACCGACGACGAACAGCAGTAGCAGGCCGGGTCCCATCACCCGCTTGAGCTGTGGCTGCGCCGCGGTTGCGGGTTGCGACATTCCCCCTCCTTCACCGGTCAGACGCGCACCGCCCGTTCGTCGACGGGCGCCAATACGTCGATGACGTCGATCAACGTGGCCCTGGCGCTGGCCCGGGGCCCCTCCCCTTCGTCGACCAACGATGCAACCACAGCTCCGTCGACGGCGCACACCAGGGCGGTGACCAGTTCGGCCCGCACCGAGCGGCCCGAGCGTTCCACCACCTCGACGACGGCGTCGGTCCGCTGCTGCAGGATGCGCCGTTGGATGTCACGCAGTCCGGGCTGCCGGGCACAGGCGATGTAGCGCTCGTAGCGCGAGATCAGGTCCTCGGCGCCACGACGTTCCGGAGACTCCCCGAGCAACAAATCCACGAGGACGTCGGCGGTCGATTCGGCACCGCGACGCCGCCGCGAGAGCGCAGCCACACCGGCACTGAGATGTTCGGTTTCCTGGGTGCCGATGTACTCGACAGCCTTCGCGATGAGGTCGTCCAGTGAAGAAAAGTAGTACGTCGTCGAAGCCAGCGGGAGGCCGGCGCGGCGGGCCACGGCGCGGTGCCGGACGGCGTCGAAGCCGCCCTCACAGAGCAATTCAGCGGCCGCCCTGACGAGGGCGTACCGCCGACGCTCCCCTTTAGGGGTGACCGCTGCCGTCACCTTTAGCATCGTGCCAGTCGGACCCTCTCCACATGGGGCTTTCGGTCAATCATCAGCCTTTACTCAGGTTTTGCTGGCGCGTCGGCCACCCCGCGAGAATGCCACTGACCGATGCCTTTGTCGGGCGATGGCAAGATGGCCCGCATGCCCAACTTGAGTCGTCGCGCAGTCTTGCGCCTCGGCGTCGGTGCAGCCGCCGGCGCCGCCGGCGCCCTGGCCCTCGCCTCCGCCCCGGGATCGGTGGCCAGCCCTGTCGCAGCCCCCACGATGACGAGCGGTTCGTTCACCTCGGCCGCACGCGGTGGGACGAACACGAGCTGGGCGATCGCGCGCCCGCCCGGCCAGACCGGCAAACTCCGTCCGGTGATCGCCCTGCACGGCAAAGGCCAGGACGCGGCCGGTGTGATGGCCGGCGGAGTCGAGCAGGGCCTGGCCGAGGCCGTGGCCGCGGGATTGCCGCCGTTCGCGGTGGTCGCCGTCGACGGTGGTGGAAGTTACTGGCACAAGCGCGCATCCGGTGAGGACTCGGGCGCCATGGTGCTCGACGAACTCATGCCGCTGCTCGGCGATCAGGGTCTGGACACCTCACGGGTGGGGTTCCTGGGCTGGTCGATGGGCGGCTACGGTGCACTGCTGCTGGGTTCGCGGCTGGGGCCGGCACGTACCGCCGCGATCTGTGCCGTCAGCCCCGCGCTGTGGACGTCGTCGGGCGCCGCAGCGCCCGGGGCTTTCGACAGCGCAGCGGACTACGCCGCCAACACTGTGTGGGGCCAGCCCGCGCTGGGATCGATTCCGATCCGGATCGATTGCGGCAACAGCGATCCGTTCTATTCGGCAACCAAGCAGTTCATCTCCGAACTGCCCAATCCGCCGGCCGGTGGGTTCTCCCCCGGTGGACACGATGGCAGCTTCTGGAGTTCGCAGCTGCCCGCCGAGATCTCCTGGATGGCACCGCTACTGGTCGCCTGATTCCTGGACGCTGATCCGCCCTTCGGCGGCGGCCAGACCGATATCGCTGCGGAAGTGGCTGCCCGGCAACCGAATCGACTTGGCGAGCGCGTAGGCCGCATCGCGCGCGGCGGGCAGATCTGCTCCCGTGCCGACCACCGAGAGCACCCGGCCGCCCGAGGAAACCACCGCGCCGTCCTCGCGGCGCGCGGTACCGGCATGCAGCACGCCGTCGGCTTCCGATCCCTGGATGACGTCGCCGACGCGCGGCCGGCCCGGATAGTTCTCGGCCGCCACCACGATGGTCACGGCGTAGCCGTCGCGCCACTGCAGGTCACCAAAGGAGGCGAGCTCCCCGGTGGCCGCAGCGTTAAGCAGCTGCGCCAACGGCGAATCCAGCAGAGCCAGAACCGATTGCGTCTCCGGATCGCCGAAGCGGCAGTTGAATTCCACCACCGAAGGACCGGTCGAGGTGATCGCCAGGCCGGCGTAGAGCAGGCCCGAGAACGAGCTGCCCCGGGCAACCAGTTCTGCCGCAACGGGTTTGACGACGTCGTCGACGATCTGCGCTTTGACCGAGTCCGAAAGCCACGGCAGCGGTGCATAGGCGCCCATGCCACCGGTGTTGGGCCCGGTGTCGCCGTCGCCGACGCGTTTGAAGTCCTGCGCGGGCAGCAACGGCACGACGGTGGCGCCGTCGACCACACAGAACAGTGACACCTCGGGCCCATCCAGGAACGATTCCAGCAGCACCGGGTGTCCGGAGTCGAGCAGGCTGGCGGCATGCGCCCGGGCGGCATCGCGATCGGCGCTGACCACCACTCCCTTGCCGGCGGCCAGTCCGTCGTCCTTGACCACCCAGGCGGCCTGGCCGGCGGGGGGCCCGAAGCGGTCGAGCGCGGCGTCCAGGTGGGCCGGGTTGTCGACGATCTCGCTGGTCGCGGTCCGCACCCCGGCGGCGGCCATGACGTCCTTGGCGAACGCCTTGGAGCCCTCGATGCGGGCGGCGTCCTTGCTCGCGCCGAAGCAGGCGATACCGGCGGCCCGTACGGCGTCGGCCACGCCGAGCACCAACGGAACCTCGGGTCCGATCACCACCAGGTCGCTGCCGAGGCGCTGGGCCAGCTTCACGACGGCCTCACCAGAGGTGATGTCGACGTCGTACTGGTCGGTAATGGACTGGGTTCCGGCGTTGCCGGGGGCCACCGCCAACTCCTCCACCTGCGGGTCGCGGCGCAGGGCCAGCAGCAGGGCGTGTTCACGGGCTCCGGATCCGATAACGAGGACGCGCACGGTCGTAGCGTAGCGGGAAACCTACGGGCATACACTTGACGCCACGGTGTATGGTCGAATGCAGGAATGTGCCCGCCGTCACACAAGGAGATGACCCCGGCATGACAACGATGAGCGCCTGCCCGTTCGGCGCCGGCTATGACTTCACCGACCCCGACGTCCTGCTCCGCGGAATCCCCGTCGAGGAGTTCGCCCAACTGCGCCAGACCGCCCCGGTGTGGTGGAACGAGCAGGGCGAATCGATCTTCAACGACGGCGGCTACTGGGTGATCACCCGCCACGAGGACATCAAGACCATCTCCCGCAACGGCGGTGACCTGTGGTCCACCAACGCCAAGGGCGCCGTCATGCGGCTGCCCGAGGGGGTCACCAGCGAGCAGCTTGATCTGACCAAGGCGCTGCTGATCAATCACGACGCTCCCGAGCACACCCGGCTGCGCAAGATCGTGTCCCGCCTGTTCACCCCGCGGTCCGTCGCCGCACTGGAGGAGAAGCTCGCCGTCTCCGCACGCGAGATCGTCGCCGCGGCTGCGGACAAGGGCAGCGGGAATTTCGTCGACGACGTCGCAATGAGCCTTCCGCTGCAGGCCATCGCCGACCTGATCGGTGTACCCGAGGCGGACCGGGAGAAGTTGTTCCACTGGAGCAACGCGATCATGAACACCGACGACCCGGACTTCGACGCCGACCCGACGATGGCCAATGCCGAACTGATGGGCTACGCCTACAACATGGCTGAGGAGCGACGGAAGTGCCCGGCCGACGACATCGTGACGCGCCTCATCCAGGCCGATATCGACGGCGAGGCGATCACCGAGGTGGAGTTCGCTTTCTTCGTGATCCTGCTCGCCGTGGCCGGCAACGAGACCACCCGCAACGCCATGACGCATGGCATGAACGCCTTCCTCGAGAACCCCGACCAGTGGGAGCTTTTCAAGCGGGAACGCCCCGAGACCGCGGTCGACGAGATCATCCGCTGGGCCACGCCGGTGCATTGTTTCCAGCGGACCGCCCTGTCCGACGTCCAGGTGGGCGACGTCACCGTCAAGGCCGGGCAACGCGTCGGCCTGTTCTACAGCTCGGCCAACTATGACGAATCGGTCTTCGACAAGCCCTTCGATTTCAACATCCTGCGCAACCCCAATCCGCACCTGGCCTTCGGCGGCAACGGCGCGCATTTCTGCATCGGTGCCAACCTGGCGCGGATGGAGATCAAGCTGATTTTCAACGAGCTCGCCGATCAGATTCCGGACATCGCCAAACTGGGTGAGCCCCAACGTCTCCGGTCGGGATGGATCAACGGCGTCAAGGATCTGCCGGTCTCCTACCGCAGGTGATCAGCTGTCTGTTCTAGGATTCGCCCATGCGTACGCACGGGTGGTCCGGCTCGGCGCCGGCCAGCGACGAGGAGGCGATTGCCCGCATCCTCGTCGCTGCGGGCAACGCCATCGATGAGCGGGGCGCAGACTTCTCCATCGCCGACGTGGCGCGCACCCTCGGTGTCACCCGCCAGACCGTGTACCGCTATTTCCCCAGCACCGATGCCTTGCTGGTGGCATCGGCCGTGCAAGCGGCCAGCGCTTTCCAGGACCGGGTGGCCGCCCACGTCAAGGGCACGACCGATCCGGCGGAGGCCGTCACCGAGGCCATCGCCGTCGCCCTGGAGTGGCTGCCCGAGGACAAGCACATCGGTTTGCTCGTGGCTCCCGGACACGCGACCGCGCACACCGAAGGGGTGACCTCGGATGTGGCGGTCGACTTTGCCCGGACGATGATGCGCATGCTCGACGTCGACTGGGCCGCGATCGGCTACACCGACGCGGATCTCGATGAGCTCGCTGAGCACCTCCTGCGGATCATCCAGTCGTTCGTCATCGACCCTGGGCGTCCTCCGCGCACCGGCGAGGCGCTACGCAGCTACCTGCGCCGGTGGGTCGGCTCGGCCGTCGTGGCCGGGAAATTGGCGTCCGAAGGGCCGGTCTCCGGACGTTAGACGGGCTGGCACGTCAACGTCGTTCAAAGTGCTGGTAGTCGACCGGGTCATTCCAGTGCCCGCCCCAGCGCCAGCCACGCTCGGCGAAGGTCCGCACCACCACGTCTCCGTCGTGGATCATCCCCGGATCGGTGCGGGTGCGGTCCAGATAAGCCCGCGCGGTAACCGGCTGAAGGTCGCCAGAGGCTGAGATATACGGGTTGACCAGCGGGTGATGTCGACCGCACGACCGTAGGCATGCAACGACCATGCTCCACTCTGCAGCGGCCGGCAGTTGAACGCCGAGGTGTTGTCGTCCTCCATGGACAGCTCGTCGTCGGCGCGCGGATAGTGGTCCACCGTGCGCAACTTCTCGATCGGAAATCGCGCCGAATACAGATCCCCGAAAATCTCGATCACGTCGCTCACCACATCACGGTGCACCACCAACTCACCCCGGTGGGATCGACCGTCAAAACCGATATACGACAAGGTGATTCGGCGAATGTCGGCCGGCGGCACCGGGCATCCCGGCCGCCAACTGGCGCCCAACGCGGCCTCGTCGACGGGCTGAACCCGGGCGGGTTGCTCCGGCTCCACGCTGGGCCGCGGATTCTGCGGCGAGGCAGAGATGCTCTCGGGTGCCCGCACCGGTTCGGGCGCGCCACCGGCGCACGCCGCCGTGCACCCGGTGAACACTGCCACCACCAGGGCACATACGCGGACGGTTGCGATGCCCACCCCGCGACTCTAGATCGCCGAGATGGCCATCCATATGGTCTCAGAGACGGGAAATCGGCCCCTGAGCGGACGTTTGCCGCAACTTTGATTGATGCCTCGACCGCAGTGGGCAGAGCCTTGGAACGGGCGAAATCCTGACGCTGCGCGTCACACCACGGTCAGCGGCAACGACTTCCTCGGCTCGAACACGAACTCGGCCCCGCCACTGAATTTGACCACTGCGACCTCACCGAATTCCTTTGCCGCGGTCTCGGTTTCGATCACCCGGGCGGTCCACTCGACATCCGACCCGATCACCTCGACGGCAAGGTGCGGGTCGACAGCGGCGACGATCGCCAGCAGGGGCCGGATCTCGGCGGGCGAAACCAGCGCCACCCAAGAACCATCCTCGTGTGCCGGCGACCGACGCACGGACACCGTGTCGGGACCGAACTCGGCGTCGACGTAGGCGGCCGGGTTGAACAACGGGTGCAGTTCCAGCACGCGCACCGCACCCTCGATGCCGCCGGGCAGGCCCAGAGCTCGGTGGATGCGCTCGGCACCGACACCCGCCACCCCGATGAGCTGCTTGGCGCAGATATCGGTGGCCAACGCGGTGTCGGCACCAGCGCGTGCCCCCACCGCGAGGATGAACGACAGGTTCAGCAGGTGCATCTGCAGGCACACCTCGTCGGCCATCCGGACCAGTGCGGAATGCGAGAACGCCGCGAAATCGAAATCCGACAGCAGTGGGCCCGAGTAGTCGGCCGCACCCTCATCGGAAGGGTCGATCGGATCCAGAACCGTTTGGGCTGCGCGAGTCCGGCCGATCACCTCGAGCGCGGGGATGTCGTCGACCTCGGGGTAGGACTCGTCGATGATGACCGTCCAGGCGCAGTGTGGCTGCCGGTCGGCAGGTGTCCGGGGCGGCCGGTGAATCGGACGCACCTGGCACTTGCGGTTGGTGGCCAGCGCGGTGGCATCGAAGGTCGGGTCCTCGATGTCGTGACACATGCCGCGCACGTATTCCTCGCCCATCGGCTCGACGTCGAGCAGCGCGCCGCAGTGGTCGAGGTGGAACTCGCCGTGCCAGCGATCATGGACCGTGTAGCGGAAATCCATGAACTGCGGAGGAGCGCCGATGTCGAGTTGCAGCCCCTTGAAGATGGTGATGATGTCGACGCCCTCGTACTTGAGCGCCTTCTGCATCCGCCTGGTGTAGATCGGGCTGGACCCGGCCCACTCCTCGATCGCGATCTGCAGCATCTCTTCGCGCCCGAAATTGCTGATGCACCAGGCCATCCCGGAGCGGTCGATCATCTGCCCCATGAGCAGGAGCTCGGGGACCAGCTTGACCAGCTCGTCGTGCGTCAGCGACGCATACCTACTTGTCATCGAGCTCGCTCCCGGTGTTCATCTTGACGGCGGCGTTGACGTTCGCCTTCCGATCCTCGGCCAGCCCCTTCTCGGCGGCCTTGCGGCGCTTGGCCACCACCTTGGACACGGTTCCGTTGAGACCGGAGCCGAGCGGGAAGCCGAGGTACTGAGTGAGGAAGATGGCGATGTCCTTGAGCTCTTCCTCGGTGAACTCACCGTTGAGCAACGCGGCATTGACCTGGATCTCGGCGAGGTCCTGCGAGCCGACGGCGGTCACAGCGGACAACGTCATCAGCCGCTTCTCGCGCATCGACAGTCCCGGCTTGCTCCAGATGGTGCCGAACAGGTGGTCGACGGTGAGATCGAAGTACGGATCTCCCTCGATGTTCGGCATCTCCCAGCCGTAGACCTCGTTCATCTTGGCCAGGCCCTTGGCGCGCAACTCGTCCATCGAAGTTCTCCTAGTCGTTCTCGTGCGGTACGCCGAGGCCCTCAGCGAGCCGCTGCAGGGCCACCTGGGCCAACGGAAGGTCTACTCCCACAACCTCACCCAACCCGAGAGCCAGGCTCAGGTCCTTCTCCCCCAGTCCGCGGGTGTGGGTGAAGGCGTCGTAGAGCCAATGATCCGGGGTCAGCTCGGTCATGTTCTCGCGGACGATGATGGCGCCGGGCCCACTGGTCAACGCATCGGTGTGGCGCACCACGCGGCCCAGCGCGCCCAGGTCCAGCCCGGCCGCCTCGGCCAACTTCATGGCCTCGCACGCGGCGGCGTAGGAGGTGAAGGTCAGCATGTTGCGGGCCAGCTTCATCCGGGTACCGGCACCGGGCTCGCCGGCATGGATCACCATCGAGCCGAACTGCTTGAGTGCCGGCTTGATCCGCTCGTAGACAGGCCGTTCGGCGCCGACCATGATGGCCAGCTCACCCTTCTCGGCGGCGGCGCCGCCACCACTGACCGGGGCATCCACGATGTGGATACCCTGCGGCTTGTACTGGTCGGCAAGTTCAGCGGCGGTGGTATCGCTGATCGTCGAGTGGATGACGATCACCGTCTCCGGCTTGACCTTTGCCGCCAATTCGGCAATCACGGAACGCACCTGCTCGTCGTTGAGCACCGTGATGCTGATGATGTCGGCCTCGGCGATGTCGGCGACGTCGCCCGCCAACGTGGCCCCGAGTTCCTCGAACGGCGCCATCGCGTCGGCCCGCACGTCGTACACGATGAACCCGCCGGGCCATGCGGCCAGCCGCTTGGCCATCGGGGCACCCATGTTGCCCAGGCCGATGTAGCCGTATTTCACTGTGCTGGTCGGCTCCTCGCGCCCGCGCTCGTCGGTGCTCATGACCGGATGATCTGTCCGCCGTCGACATTGAAGATCTGGCCGGTGATCCACTTGGCCTGATCGCTCAGCAGGAACAGGCACATGCCGACCAGGTCCTCCGGCTGGCCCATGCGGGACAACGGGATTCCCTTGACGATGTCGTCCACCATCTCCTTGGGCGTGGTGGTGCGGTTCGCCTCGGTGTCGATCGGTCCGGGTGCGATGGCGTTGATCCGGATGTTCTGTCCGCCGAGCTCTCGGGAGAGCTGCTGGGTCAGACCGTTGATGCCGACCTTGGCCAGGCCGTAGTAGTTGGCGTACAGCCAGGCCGCGGTCGAGGACTGGTTGACGATCGCGCCGCCGCCCCGCTTGGCCATCTTCCGGTACACCGCGCGGGTACACACCAGCGCGCCGTCGAGGTTCACGCTCATGAACTTCTTGTAGTAGTCCCAGTCGACGGTGAGCAGGAAGTCGAGTTTCATCCCGCCGAAGATCGCGGCGTTGTTGACCAGGTAGTCGATGCCGCCGAACTCCGAAAGCGTCTGCGCGGCCATGTCCTTGGCCGAGTCGATGTCGGAGACGTCGACCCGTACCGCCAGGGCGTTGCCGCCCTCACCCTTGATGCCGTCGGCGACCTTCTGCGCACCTTCGGTGTTGATGTCGGCGACCACGACCGCCGCGCCCTCACGTGCCAGCGCCTCGGCATACGCCTGCCCGATTCCGCCACCGGCCCCGGTGACGATCGCAACCTTGTCTGTGAACTGTCCCATGTCTGTTCCTTTCCCGCCGAATGGCCAGTTAGTGCACGGCTCTCACGAGTTTGCGTGTCATAACTGGCCGCTCGGCACCCGTTCTAATTGGCGAGCGTCGCGACGCATTTGATTTCGGTGTATTCCTCGAAGCCGGCCAGGCCCATCTCGCGGCCGACGCCGGACTGCTTGTAGCCGCCGAACGGTGCGTCGGCCGAGTACCAGATGCCGCCGTTGACGTTGACGGTGCCGACGCGCATCCGGGCGGCCACCGCCTGGGCGCGGGCGTCGTCACCGGAGAACACCGTGCCGGACAGGCCGTACGGCGAGTCGTTGGCGATGCGCACGGCGTCGTCGTCGCCGTCGTGGGCGATCACCGTCAGCACCGGCCCGAAGATCTCCTCGCGGGCCACCCGGGCGGTGTTGTCCAGACCGGCGATCACGGTCGGCTCGATGAAGAAGCCGGTGTCCAGGTCCGCGGGACGTCCACCACCGCAAGCGAACCGGCCGCCTTCCTGCAGAGCCAGGTCCAGGTAGGACTGCACCCGATCGCGCTGGCGGGCCGAGATCAGCGGGCCGCACACGGTGCGCTTGCTGTTGGGGTCACCAGGTTTGATGCCGCCCAGGGTGGCGGCGGCAGCCTCGACGGCTTCGTCGTAACGGGCCCTCGGCACCACCAGGCGGGTGGTGATCGCGCAGCCCTGGCCGGCGTGCATGGCCACCGTGAAGGCGGCCATCGAGCAGGCCCCCGCCAGGTCGGCGTCGTCGAGCACCAGGAAGGCCGACTTGCCGCCCAGCTCGAGGAACACCTTCTTGAGTGTGAGTGCCGCATCGGTCATCACGGCGCGCCCGGTCGCGGTCGAGCCGGTGAACGAAACCATGTCCACCCGAGGATCTTTGGACAGCAGCGCGCCGACGGAGTGATCGTTCGAGGTGACGATGTTGATCACGCCGGGCGGGAAATCGGTCTGCTCGGCGATGATCTGGCCGACAGCCGCGGCTGCCCACGGGGTGTCGGGGGCCGGCTTGAGGATCAGGGTGTTACCCGCGGCCAGCGCCGGGCCGACCTTGGCCAGGTTGATCTGGTGCGGAAAGTTCCACGGGGTGATCGCGCCGACGACACCGACCGCCTCGCGAGCGATCTTGCGGTTGGTCGGGATGCCCTGCGGGGTGGCGTAGCCGAGATCGGTTTTCCACTCGTAGTTCTCGGCAGTGTCGGCCGAGTAGGCCAGATCGTCGATCGGGCCTTCCAGCTGCGCGCCGGCGGTGAGCATGCGGGGTGCGCCCACCTCGGCAATGGTCAGTTCCCGCAGTTCCTCGATGTTTTCGCGCAGCGCGTCACGCAACTGCCGCAGACAGCGCACCCGGAGCGCGGTGTTCGTCGACCAGTCTGTGTCATCGAACGCACGGCGAGCCGCTTCGATGGCGTTGCCCATGTCCTCGGCGTCGGCGTCGGCGGCAACGCCGAGCACCTCCTCGGTAGCGGGGTTGACGGTCTCGAACACTCCGCCGCGTCCAGCGACGAGCTTGCCGTCGATCAGCAGTTGACTCTGGCGATCGGCCAGTACCGGCATTGGTGAACTCCACTTCAGAAGATTCTGGACAACTGTCCGGCTGTCTCGTCTCGAACGATAGCCGCAGACAATGTCAAGCCGCAAGAGCGGCCCCCAACCGCCCCGCGAATAGCGAAAAATACGCAGTTCATCAGCCCCTTTCAGGATACGCACTTGCCCAACCGCGACATCGTCCGATAACTTGGACATGTGTCCAGCGATGCGGTGTCCGCAGTCACAGAGCCAGCTCCCGAGCCAGACAAGGAGTCCCCGCGCAACCGCCGGCAGGAGGAGACCTTCCGCAAGGTCCTGACCGCCGGGACCGAGATGTTGCGCGAGTCCTCCTACGCCGATCTGACCGTGCGCGCAGTCGCGGCACGCGCCGGGGTAGCGCCGGCCACGGCCTACACATACTTCTCGTCGAAGAATCATCTGATCGCCGAGATGTACCTGGATCTGGTCAGCCAGTGCCCGTACTTCACGGACGTGAACGACTCCATGACCACGCGCGTCGACAAGGCGCTCCGGGCACTGACGCTGGTCGTCGCCGACGAGCCCGAGGTGGCAGCTGCCTGCACCACGGCCCTGCTGGGCGGCGGCACCGATCCGGCGGTGCGCAAGGTGCGCGACCGTATCGGCGCCGAGATCCACAAGCGCATCCGGTCAGCCGTCGGGCCCGATGCCGATTCGCGGATCGTCTCCGCCCTCGAGATGACGTTCTTCGGCGCGCTGGTCAACGCCGGCAGCGGCGCCTTCACCTACCACCAGATCGCCGATCGGCTGACCTATGTCGTCGGCCTCGTCCTCGGAGAGGACAAATGAGCATGAGCCTGGGAGAGCACTGATGAGCTTGGACATAGTCAAACCGATCCTCGACCCGTACGACTACGAATTCCACGAGGATCCGTACCCCTACTACCGCCGACTGCGCGACGAGGCACCGCTGTATCACAACGAGGAGCTCAAGTTCTGGGCGTTGTCGCGGCACAAGGACGTGGTCGCCGGCTTCCGCAACAGCGTCACGCTGTCCAACAAGCACGGCGTGTCCCTGGATCCGATCTCCCGCAATGACGAAGCCCACCGGGTGATGTCGTTCCTCGCCCTCGACGATCCCGGTCACCTCCGGCTGCGCACCCTGGTCTCGAAGGGATTCACCCCGCGGCGTATCCGCGAACTGGAGGGCCGGGTCACGGAGATCGCCCACCAGCACCTGGATACGGCTCTAGAGATCGGAACGTCCGGCTCCATCGATTTCGTAGACGATTTCGCAGGCAAGCTGCCCATGGACGTCATCTCCGAACTGATGGGCGTGCCGGACGAGGACCGGGTTCGCATCCGGGCGCTTGCCGACGGTGTCATGCACCGTGAGGACGGTGTCGCCGATGTCCCCGAATCCGCGATCGCCGCCTCCGGGGAACTGTTGGTCTACTACGCCGACATGGTGAAGCAGCGCCGCAAGAACCGCACCGACGACTTGACGTCGGCACTGGTGGAGGCCGAGATCGACGGAGACCGGCTCACCGACGACGAGATCATGGCCTTCCTGTTCCTCATGGTGGTGGCGGGTAACGAGACGACCACCAAACTTCTTGCCAACGCCGCGTACTGGGGCTTCAAGAATCCGGACCAGCTGGCCCCGGTGTTCGACGACCACGCCCTGGTCGTGCCGTGGGTCGAGGAGACCCTGCGCTATGACGCCTCCAGCCAGATCCTGGCGCGGCTGGTCACCGAGGACCAGACGTACTACGACACCACGGTGCCCGCCGGCGATGTGCTGGTGCTGCTGATCGGCTCGGCGAACCGAGACGAGCGCGCCTTCGAGAACCCCGACGAATACCGGATCGATCGCGAGATCGGCCCGAAACTGGTGAGTTTCGGCAGTGGAGCCCATTTCTGCCTCGGCGCGCACCTGGCGCGCATGGAGGCGCGGGTGGCACTGACCGAGTTGTTCAAGCGAATCCGCGGATACGAGGTGGACGAGGCCAACGCTGTCCGTGTCCACTCCAGTTCCGTACGAGGATTCGCTCACCTGCCCATTGCGGTGTCCCACCGCTGAAGCCCATCACAGTAAAGGCACGCTAAATGGCACGTTTCGAACCCCATCCCGACCGCCGACCGGCCATCGTGGCTGGCGCGTCGTCCGGCATCGGCGCCGCCACGGCGACCGAGCTTGCCGCGCACGGCTTCCCGGTCGCCCTCGGCGCTCGCCGCGTCGAGAAATGCCAGGAGCTCGTCGAGCAGATCACCGCCGATGGCGGCGAGGCAATCGCGCTGCCGCTCGACGTCACCGACGCCGAGTCGGTGAAGTCGTTCGTGCACGGCGCCACCGAGGCGCTCGGCGACATCGAGCTACTGGTGGCAGGTGCCGGTGACACCTTCTTCGGCCAGCTCCACGAGATCAGCACCGACGAGTTCGAGAACCAGATCCAGATTCACCTCATCGGCGCCAATCGCCTTGCCACCGCTGTGCTTCCGGGCATGGTCGAGCGGCGGCGCGGCGACATCATCTTCGTCGGCTCTGACGTGTCCCTGCGGCCGCGTCCGTACATGGGCGGCTATGGCGCAGCCAAGGCCGGCCTGCTGGGCATGGCCAAGACCCTGCAGATGGAACTGGAGGGCACCGGCGTGCGCGCCTCCGTGGTCCATCCCGGGCCCACCAAGACCGCCATGGGCTGGAGTGCGCCCATGGACAAGGTCGGCGAAATGCTCGAGGACTGGGCCAAGTGGGGCCAGGCCCGGCACGACTACTTCCTGCGCGCGGCAGACCTCGCGCGGGCCATCACCTTCGTCGCGGAAACCCCCCGCGGCGGCTTCATCGCCGAACTGGAGATTCAGCCCGAAGCTCCGCTCGCCGATGTCAAGGACCGCCAGAAGCTGAGAGTGGAAGGCTGACAAGAACATGACGAGCTCAGAACTCAAGGAAGTACAGCGCGTCTCGGGCGGTGAAGCAGACGAACACGGCCACCTGGAAGAATTTCGCACCGACCCGATCGGCCTGATGCAGCGCATCCGGGACGAATGCGGTGACGTCGGTTGGTTCCAGCTGGCCGACAAGCAGGTGGTGCTGCTGAGCGGTGCGGAGGCCAACGAGTTCTTCTTCCGCTCCAGCGACAGCGAACTGAACCAGGCCGAGGCCTACCCGTTCATGACGCCGATCTTCGGTGAGGGCGTGGTGTTCGACGCCGATCCCGAGCGCCGCGCCGAGATGCTGCACAACACCGCGCTGCGCGGTGAGCAGATGAAGGGCCACGCGGCCACCATCGAGAACGAGGTCAAGAAGATCATCGCCGATTGGGGCGACGAGGGCGAGATCGAACTGCTCGACTTCTTCTCCGAGCTGACGATCTACACCTCGACGGCGTGCCTGATCGGGCTGAAGTTCCGCGAGCAGCTCGATCGCCGGTTCGCCGAGTACTACCACCAGTTGGAGCGGGGCACCGACCCGCTCTGCTACGTCGATCCCTACCTGGACATCGAGAGCTTCCGCATCCGCGATGAGTCGCGCGTCAAACTCGTAGCGCTGGTGCAGGAGATCATGGACGGTCGCATCGCCAATCCGCCGAAGGGCAAGGAGGATCGCGACCTGCTCGACGTTCTGGTGTCGATCAAGGACGACGAGGGCAACCCCCGGTTCACAGCCAACGAGGTCACCGGGATGTTCATCTCCCTGATGTTCGCCGGGCACCACACCAGTTCGGGCACGTCCTCGTGGACGCTCATCGAACTGCTGCGCAACCCCGAGGTGTACGCACAGGTGCAGCAGGAGCTCGACGACCTCTACGCCGACGGCCAGGAGGTGAGTTTCCATGCGCTGCGGCAGATTCCGAAGCTGGACAACTCGCTCAAGGAGACCCTGCGCCTGCATCCGCCGCTGATCATCCTGATGCGCGTGGCTCAGGACGAGTTCGAGGTGGCGGGCCATCCGATCCACAAGGGCCAGATGGTGGCAGCCTCCCCGGCAATCTCCAACCGGATCCCGGAGGACTTCCCCGAGCCCGACACTTTCGACCCTGCCCGCTATGAGAAGCCGCGTCAGGAAGATTTGATCAACCGGTGGACCTGGATCCCCTTCGGCGCCGGTAAACACCGTTGCGTGGGTGCGGCGTTCGCGCAGATGCAGATCAAGGCGATCTTCTCGGTTCTGTTGCGCGAGTATGAGTTCGAGATGGCCCAGCCGGCCGAGAGCTACCAGAACGACCACTCCAAGATGGTCGTGCAGCTGGCTCAGCCGGCCAAGGTTCGCTATCGGAAGCGGGTTTCCGGCGGGCATGAGCGCAGCGACCGGGGAATCGAGTAGGAGCGCACTCATGGGCTGCTACCGCGTTGAGGTCGACGAGGATCTGTGCCAGGGCCACGCCATGTGTGAGCTCGAAGCGCCGGACGTGTTCCGGGTGCCGAAACGCGGCGTCGTCGAGATCCTCGATCACGAACCATCCGACGAGCTCCGCGATGCCGTCGAGATGGCCGTCGAGATGTGTCCTACCCGAGCACTATCCATCACAAAGAAAGCGGAACAATGACTTCATCCTCCAAACGAGAAGCCCTCGAAACCTGGTCCGATCGCTGGCTCAAGGCCAACCAGGAGGCCGAGAAGGCCGGTGACTGGAAGCCGCTGGCCGACTTCTACACCGACGATGCAACCTACGGCTGGAACATCGGGCCCAAGGAAGACGTCATGTGCATCGGCAAGGACGAAATCCGGGACACCGCACTGGGCCTGGAGATGGAAGGCCTGGAGAACTGGGTCTACGAGTACCAGCGGGTGCTGATCGACGAGAAGCAGAACGAGATCGTCGGCTTCTGGAAGCAGATCGCCCACAAGTCCGACGGCAGCACCGCCGAGATCTACGGCATCGGCGGTAGCTGGTTCCGGCTCAACGATCAGCTGCTCATCGAGTGGCAGCGCGACTTCTTCGACTTCGGGCACGTGCAGAAGGCATTCATGAACCTGATCAGCTCCGGCGACCTCACCCCGACGATGCAGAAGCGCATCGAGCGCAGCCTCGCCGGCGAGAAATTGCCCGGCTACTACCCGCGCGGCGAAGCGCCGGTCAAGATCTGGTAGTTCCCGGCCAAGCAGTTGCTTGGGGGTGGGTGTGACCCACGCAACTAATGGCTCTAGTCTGTGGTCAACGGCTCTAGTGGAAGGCACACGCGATGAAGACCAAAGGCGCTCTCATCTGGGAGTTCAACCAACCTTGGACGATCGAGGAGATCGAGATCGGTGACCCCGTCAAGGACGAGGTCAAGATTCAGATGGAAGCCTCGGGCATGTGCCATTCCGATCACCACCTGGTGACCGGCGACATCCCGATGGCAGGTTTCCCGGTGCTCGGCGGCCACGAAGGCGCAGGCATCGTGACGGAGGTCGGCCCGGGCGTCGACCACATCCAGCCCGGTGATCACGTCGTGCTGTCGTTCATCCCGTCGTGTGGCGAGTGTCCGGCGTGCCAGGAGGGTCTGCGCAACCTGTGCGACCTGGGCGCGGGGCTGCTGGCCGGCACGGCGGTCTCCGACGGCACGCATCGCATCCACTCCGTCAAGAACGGTCAGCCCGTCATCCCGATGACCCTGCTGGGCACGTTCAGCCCGTACATGGTCGTGCACAAGAGCTCGGTCGTGAAGATCGATCCGTCCATCCCGTTCGAGGTGGCCTGCCTCGTGGGCTGCGGCGTCACCACCGGCTACGGCTCGGCGGTGCGCAGCGGTGACGTCCGCCCGGGTGACGACGTCGTCATCGTCGGCGTCGGCGGTGTCGGCACCGGTGCGCTGCAGGGCGCCCTGGCCGCCGGCGCACGCAACGTCTTCGCCGTCGACCCGGTCGAGTTCAAGCGCGACAACGCGCTGAAGTTCGGTGCCACCCACGCCTACCCGGACATCTTCTCCGCGATGGCCGGGGTCGCCGAGGTCACCCAGGGCCGGATGGCGCACAAGACGATCGTCACCGTCGGTGAGCTCAAGGGCGAGGACATCGACCACTACATGAACATCACCGCCAAGGGCGGCACGGTCGTGGCCACCGCGGTCGCCAACATGGCCAGCAACGACGTCAAGCTCAACCTGTCGATGCTGACCCTGCTGCAGAAGCGCTTGCAGGGCACCATCTTCGGTGGCGGCAACCCGCACCACGACATCCCGCAGCTGCTGAGCATGTACAAGGCCGGCCGGCTCAACCTGGACGACATGGTGACCCGCCAGTACAAGTTGGAGCAGATCAACGACGGCTACGCGGACATGCTCGAGGGCCGCAACATCCGCGGCGTCATCCGCTACACCGACGCCGACCGCTAAACCCCTTACCCGCGAAATGGCATTCCAGCAGACAAAGGTCGAGTAACCACCTGCTGGAATGCCATTTCGGCATATGGAGGAAGGAATTTCGTGACCGAGACAACCACTGAGACACCCGTCGTCGTCGCCTCGCGGTCGTCGTGGAGATGCGTGCAATCCGGTGACCGGGAGGGCTGGCTGGCCCTCATGGCCGATGACATCCTGGTCGAGGACCCGATCGGTGAGGCCGTCACCAACCCCGACGGCACCGGGGTGCGCGGCAAGGAAGCACTCGCCGCCTTCTACGACACCAACATCGGTCCCAACGAGCTGACCGTCACGTGCGAGGAGACGTTCCCGTCCAGCTCGCCGACCGAGATCGCCTACATCCTGGTGCTGCGCACCAAGTTTCCCAACGGGTTCACCGCCACGGTGCGAGGCGTCTTCACCTACAAGGTGAACGACGAAGGGCTGATCACGAACCTGCGCGGCTACTGGAATCTGGAAGCGATGCAGTTCGCAGAGGCGGACGGAAACTGACCACCGGATCGCTCGCCGGCCGCGGCGCGATCGTGGTCGGCGGCACCCGCGGCATCGGCCTGGCGGTCGCCGAGCTCCTGGCCGCCCAGGGTGCGGGTGTGGTGGTCAACGGCCGCGACCTGGGGGCTGCCTCAGCCGCGGCCGAATCCATTTCCGGTGTCGCCCATGCCGGTTCACCGGCCGACCCTGTGGTGGCCGACGCACTCGTCGACACCTGCGTATCCGAGTTCGGTCACGTCGACATCCTGATCAACTGCGCCGGCACCGCGGAGCCGGCGGGGTCCTCGATCTTGAACGTGACCAGCGCCGAGTTCCGGAGCCTGCTCGACGCACATCTGGGTACGGTGTTCGAGACCTGTCGCGCAGCGGCGCCCAAGATGGTGGCTCAAGGGGGTGGCGCCATCGTCAACACCAGTTCCTTTGCATTCCTGGGCGATTACGGCGGCAGCGGCTATCCGGCGGGCAAGGGCGCGGTGAACGGGCTGACCCTGGCGATTGCCGCCGAACTCAAGGAACACGGCGTGCGTGCCAACGTGGTGTGCCCGGGCGCCCGCACCCGGCTGTCCACCGGATCGGACTATGAACAGCACATCGCTGACCTCAACCGGCGCGGACTGCTCGACGACGTCAGCATGCAGGGCGCACTGGACGCCGCTTCGCCGGACTACGTCGCCCCCACGTACGCCTACCTGGTCAGCGACCAGGCCAAAGACGTGACGGGCCGCATCTTCATCGCCGCGGGTGGGTTCATCGGCGAATTCGCCCGGCCCTCAACCGGTTTCATCGGATACCGAGATCACCACAGTGCGCCGCCGTGGACCGTCGAGGAACTGCACGAGGCCATTTCCGGGACATAACCGGAGTTCAGGACGCGGTGGCCTCCACTATGCTTGGTCTCCATGGCGTCCGTCTTCACGAAGATCATCAACGGAGAACTGCCCGGACGATTCGTCTATGAAGACGATGAGATCGTCGCGTTCCTGACCATCGCCCCGATGACGCAGGGCCACACGCTGGTGGTTCCCCGCGCCGAGATCGACAACTGGCAGGACGTCGAACCCGCGGTGTTCGCCCGGGTGATGGAAGTGTCGCAGCTGATCGGCAAGGCCGTCTGCCGGGCATTCGGCGCACAGCGCTCCGGCGTGATCATCGCCGGTCTTGAGGTGCCGCACCTGCACGTGCACGTGTTCCCGGCCTACAACCTGGCCGACTTCGGTTTCGCCCACGTCGACAACAACCCGTCGGCCGAGTCGCTCGACGAGGCTCAGGCCAAGATCAAAGCCGCGCTGGCAGATCTGCAATCCTCGGCAGGCTGACGGTGAACCGGCAGCCCTGACCGGGCGCCGTGGTGACGTTCACCGTGCCGCCGTGCGCCAGCACCAGGGAATGCACGATCGACAGGCCCAGCCCGGTACCGCCGCTCGCGCGGGTGCGTGAGGTATCCGCTCGGTAGAACCGCTCGAAGACCCGTCGCGCGTCCTCCTGGCTCATGCCAGGGCCTTCGTCGCACACCTCGATCACCGCGTCGTCGCCGTCGGTGCCCACCCGCACCGTGATCCCGGCGGTTTCCGGTGTGTGCTGCACGGCGTTGGCGACCAGGTTGCTCAGCACCTGACGCAATCGGGCCTCGTCGCCCAGCACCTCGGGGGTCCCCGGACCGTCGAACACCTCCATCCGCACCCGACGGTTCGGGGCGATCGACTGGGTGTCGTGGACGGCATCGGTGGCCAGGGTCAACAGGTCGACCCGGTGCTGATCGAGCGGCCGTTGTGCATCGAGTCGGGCCAGTAGCAGGAGGTCCTCGACCAGCAGGCCCATCCGTCGGGATTCGCTCTCGATCCGGCCCATGATCATCTCGACGTCGCGCGCCGCGCCCTGGCGGTAGAGCTCGGCGAATCCGCGGATCGTGGTCAACGGGGTCCGCAGCTCGTGGCTGGCATCGGTGATGAAGCGGCGCATCCGTTCCTCGGAAGTCCGCGCCTGCTCGGCCGAGGCGTCCGAAGACGCCACCGCCCGCTGGATCTGCGCGAGCATGCCGTTCAGCGCCAACGACAGTCGTCCCACCTCGGTCCGCGGATCACGTTCGGGGACACGGCGATCCAGCTGTCCGGCCGCGATGGCCGCGGCTGTTTGTTCCACCTCCACGAGGGGACGCAGGCTGCGGTGCACGACGGCGTAGCCGACGACGCCGAGCACCACCAGGACGACCGTGCCGATGCCGACCTGCGACCAGATCAACGCCCGGACCGAAGACTGGACGTCGGACAGATCGATCGCGACGGTGGTGAGCTCGCCGTTCGGCCCCTGCACCGTCATGGCCCGCCACTGCACGTCGGAGGATCCGACGGACTCGACGGTCACCGGCACCGGACCGACATCGTTGTCATCGGGGAGCTCGGGCTCCGCCTCACGGTCGTTGACCGCGATCCAGGTCCTGCCGTCCTGGTCGACACCGCGCACATAGAAATTCGACGGCGGGCGGGCTGGGTTCGGCCCTTCCAGCGGCGTCGACGGCAGTTGGCGCGGCTCCTGGGCCCAACTTCCCGCGGCGTCAAGAAGCGTCTGGTCGATTCGGCTCACCTCGGTGTGCCGCATGATCGAGGTCACTGCGACGCCGGAGGCGAGCAGCCCACACGCCACCAGGACCAGCGCGACCGCCACCAGCCCGACCCGCAGCGGCACACCGTGCCGCTCTACCCGGTCAAACACTCCAGAATTATGCCGCCGCCGAACGAGGCGTCAGCGTGGCTCGCGCAAAACGTAACCGACGCCGCGCAGAGTGTGCAGCAGACGCTTGTCGCCCGTGTCGATCTTGCGGCGCAGGTAGGACACGTAGGACTCGACGACGTTGACGTCACCGCCGAAGTCGTAACGCCACACGTGGTCGAGGATCTTGGGCTTCGACAGCACCGTGCCCGCATTGATGATGAAGTAGCGCAACAGGGTGAACTCGGTGGGCGACAGCGAAACGGGTTCGCCAGCCTTCCAGACCTCGTGCGTGTCCTCGTCGAGTTCGATGTCGGCGAAGGACAGCTTGGCGCTGCGGGGCTCCTCGACGCCCCGGCCGGACCGGCGCAGGATCACCCGCAGCCGGGCCACCACCTCTTCGAGGCTGAACGGCTTGGTGACGTAGTCGTCGCCGCCCAGCGTCAGGCCGGCGATCTTGTCCTGCAGGCTGTCGCGCGCGGTGAGGAACAGTGCTGGGGCGTCGATGCCGTCGGCGCGGAGCCGGCGCAACAGCCCGAAGCCGTCCATGCCGGGCATCATCACGTCCAGGATCACGGCGTCGGGCCGGACTTCCCTGGCCTTGTCCAGCGCGGCGGCGCCGTTGGACGCGGTGTAGACCTCGAAACCCTGGAACTTCAGGCTGACAGACAGCAGCTCCACGATGTTGGCCTCGTCGTCGACGACGAGAACCCGGGCCTCCGGGACGCTCTCAGGTAATGCAGGCATGGCCATTCCCTGATGTTGGTAGTACCTGTTGAACTCAACCTGCATGCACGCTGTGCACTTCCTGTGAGTTTAACTGTGATCGGGGTAACTACACTGACGCCCATGAATCTCGGCAAGACGCTGATCCAGGTTGCTACCGCGCCGGTGCGAATCGGGCTGGCGGTGGCCGATGCCGGTCTCGGCATCGCCAACGAGACCCTCAACGCGGTGCAACGCAGCATCACCGAAGCAAATCCCCTCAACGGCAGGTCATCGATGGCCTCGCTGTTCGGCATCGACGATGCGGTGGAGCGGGCGAACCGCCTGGCGCGACTGCTGGACGATGACGCGCCACTCGGCCGGGCACTGGCGCCCGAAGGCCCGATCAACCGTTTGCTGCGACCAGGTGGGATCGTCGATCAACTGACCGCCGAGGGTGGCCTGATGGACCGGCTGACCGCAGACAACGGCGCCGTGGCCCGGGCTGTCGCCCCCGGCGGCCTGGTGGACCAGGTGACCATGGAGGGCGGTCTGCTGGACCGGTTGACCACCGCCGATGGCGCCGTGTCCCGGGTGATCGCACCCGGCGGGTTGGCCGATCAACTGCTCGCCAACGACGGACTGTTCGAGCGGGTGCTGCGTGAGGACGGGGTGGCCGACAAACTCCTCGCCGAGGGCGGCCTGCTCGACACCCTGACCGATCCCGACGGCCCGCTGCTCAAGCTCGCCGATGTGGCCGACACCCTCAACCGGCTGGCGCCCGGGCTCGAAGCCCTCGCGCCCACCATCGACGCTCTGCACGAAGCCGTCATCACACTGAGTCAGGTGGTGAACCCGTTGAGCAACATCGCCGACCGCATCCCACTGCCCCGCCGTTCGTCTCGGCGAAGCTCCCCGCGGCCGGTCAGTTCCCAGCGAGTTATCGACGCCGACGAGTGACCCGCTAAACTAGGCCGCGTTCGACCCGCCTCCTTAGCTCAGTGGTAGAGCAACGCCCTTGTAATGCGTAGGCCATCGGTTCAATCCCGATAGGAGGCTCCACGCATCGACTCGGTTGTCGGTGGTTGCAAGTAATTTCCCATCATGAGGCTCTGTCGCGGTTGCGGTACACCGCTGTCGAAGCGCAGCCAGAAGCTCTACTGCGGTAATGCGTGTCAAGCTGCGTCGCGACGAGGCGCCATGACGAAGCGCTGGCTCGAGTCAGGCGACGCCCGGGTCCGCGGCGAACAAGGCAACTACATCCGGCTTTACCTCATCGAGGCACAGTCGGGCTGTTGCGCCATCTGCGGCGCGGCCAGCGTGTGGCAGGCGCTACCCCTGACCTTGATCATGGATCACATCGACGGGAACCCGACCAACAACCGACGCGAAAACCTGAGACTGGTCTGCCCCAACTGCGACTCCCAGTTGCCGACATACAAGAGCCGCAACCGCGGTAACGGACGGCACAGCCGCCGGCAGCGCTACGCCAACGGGCAGTCGTTCTAGCGTTCACGTCTCGTCGGCGATGTTCTCGTGGCTCTCGTGCAGTCCCGGCCCCTCGGGATCCTCACCCCGACGGTCGAATTCGTCCTGCAGCTCCTCTTGCCCCTCAGTCACCTTACGGGCGTCTTTCGGTATCGGCCTGCCACCGTCACGTTGGTCCATAGCCTGGTGAGTCGCCCGCATCGACCACGGCTAAACACCTACACGCGGGTGGTGAGCTTCCGGAACGCCTGGTATTCGCTTTCCTTGTAGGGCCGTCCGTCGGGCTGCAGCAGATCGCTGAACCACACGTTCGGCACCTTGGTGTAGGGCTTGTCCCACGAATCCCACGGGAAGTAGGTCTGGGTTTTGCCGGCCACCAGACCCCAGCTATAGGCAGCGACGTTGTGCCGCTTGGCAACCGGAAGCACACCCTCAACGGTGCTGCCCTGGTCTCGGGCCAGGTATTCGGTGCACATGATCGGCCGGCCCAAGGGAGCGAGTTCGGCGATGCGAGCCTCGAATTCAGCAGGCCCGGCGTACGAGTGGAAGGAGATGATGTCGGAGTTGTCGAGTTGGAAGCTGTCCATCTCGCTTCGGCTTCCGCGGTCCCAGCTGCCCTGCCACACACCACTGGTCAACGGCTGCACGGCGTTGACCGAACGCGCCCAGGCGAACACCTGGGGCAGCAGTCCTCCGACCGCATCGATCTTGTCCTTGCGCTCGACCTTGCGATACTGCTTGGCGGGGTTGTCCGGCTCGTTCCACAGGTCCCAACCCAGGACCCGGTTGTCGTTGCGGAACTGACTCATCACGCCGACCACGTAGTCGCGCAGTACAGGGCGGTAACGGGGGTCGTCGATGCGTTGCGCACCGGGGCTCTGCACCCAGCCCGAGTTGTGCACGCCCGGCGTCGGTGCCCGCTGCGCGCCTAATGGGAACTGATCAGCGAGCCTACGACCGGTAGTGGTCTGATCGGGTGAAGCTGATTGCCGAGCCGCTGGTCGGTGAGCACTGTGTGCGC
>NZ_JBZDPT010000040.1:0-293785 GCF_058270035.1 Mycobacterium shunyiense
CCCGCATCGTCTACCGCCGACTCCATACCGACGAACAAGCACGCCTCAACGACCCCCAACCCGCCGCCGCTTGACATAGGAGCAATGCTCGCGGTGCAGAAGGGGCAAACGGGAGCGCGTTTTGGCTGATTGGTGAGTGTTCGGCTACTCTGGTCGGGTTCCACCGAAGACCGTCGGTCACCTAGCAATAGGTTGAAGGTCCGGGAAATGTCCCGGCGGCCCACGCAGGAGGACGAGGCTAGACCAGTTTTGTATTGGTTATTTCTGCGCCCCGACCTGTCTGCGTCGGGGCGTTCGTCATTTCACGGCCCCAAGTTGGTGGAGCGCCCGATACCCACCACAAGGAGGCATGCATGGCCAAGGCTGACAAAGCCACGGCGGTTGCCGACATTGCTGAGCAGTTCAAGGCGTCGACGGCCACCGTCGTCACCGAGTACCGCGGGCTGACTGTGGCGAACCTGGCTGAGCTGCGTCGTTCCCTCGGCGACTCCGCCACGTACACCGTCGCCAAGAACACTCTGGTGAAGCGCGCCGCTTCCGAAGCCGGCATTGAAGGTCTCGACGAGCTGTTCGCCGGTCCCACGGCGATCGCGTTCGTCCAGGGTGAGCCCGTTGACGCCGCCAAGGCGATCAAGAAGTTCGCCAAGGACAACAAGGCGCTCGTCATCAAGGGCGGCTTCATGGACGGCAAGGCGCTGTCCGTCGCCGAGGTCGAGAAGATCGCCGACCTCGAGTCGCGCGAGGTTCTGCTCGCCAAGCTGGCAGGTGCCATGAAGGGCAACCTGTCCAAGGCCGCAGGCCTGTTCAACGCGCCCGCTTCTCAGGTTGCCCGCCTCGCGGCGGCGCTGCAGGAGAAGAAGGCTGCCAGCGACGCTGCCTAGTAGCCGCTTCCGCTCAGCAATCGCAACCGCACAAACCACCCAACATCTGTAAGAAAAATCAGGAAGGACCATAAACATGGCCAAGCTGTCCACCGACGAACTGCTCGACGCGTTCAAGGAAATGACCCTGCTGGAGCTCTCTGAGTTCGTGAAGCAGTTCGAAGAGGTCTTCGAGGTCACCGCTGCCGCCCCGGTCGCCGTTGCCGCCGCGGGTGCCGCCCCGGCCGCCGCCGAGGCAGCCGAGGAGCAGTCCGAGTTCGACGTCATCCTCGAGGGTGCCGGCGACAAGAAGATCGGCGTCATCAAGGTCGTCCGCGAGATCGTCTCCGGCCTGGGTCTGAAGGAAGCCAAGGACCTGGTCGACAGCGCCCCCAAGCCGCTGCTGGAGAAGGTCACCAAGGAAGCCGCCGAGGACGCCAAGAGCAAGCTCGAGGCCGCCGGCGCCAGCGTCAGCGTCAAGTAGTCCAAACCCGGACCGCAAGAACCCCCGAATCCCGACGGATTCGGGGGTTCTTTGCTTGGATGATCACGATTGGTTCGTATGGAGCCCGGGTACTCCCGAATATTGGGAGACAACCATGTGTGTGCGATGCACCGTGCGCTATGGTGACTCAAGCCACAGGCGCAGCAGGTGGCGGGGTGAGCCGTAGGCGGAAGGATCTTTGATGGGCGTCCAAATCGACGTGACGGGACTGAGCAAATCTTTTGGATCGTCAAAGATTTGGGAAGACGTCACGATGTCGATTCCCGAGGGTGAGGTCAGCGTGTTGCTGGGCCCGTCGGGTACCGGCAAGTCAGTGTTCCTGAAGTCCCTGATCGGCCTGCTGCGCCCCGAGCGTGGCTCGATCGTCATCGACGGCACCAACATCCTGGAGTGCTCGGCCAAGGAGCTCTACGAGATCCGCACCCTGTTCGGTGTGCTGTTCCAGGACGGCGCGCTGTTCGGCTCGATGAACATCTACGACAACACCGCCTTCCCGTTGCGCGAGCACACGAAGAAGAGCGAGAGCGAAATCCGCAACATCGTGATGGAGAAGCTCGAGCTCGTCGGTATGCCCAACGATGGGCACAAGTTCCCCGGTGAGATCTCCGGTGGTATGCGCAAGCGTGCCGGCCTGGCCCGTGCCCTGGTGCTCGACCCGCAGATCATCCTGTGCGACGAGCCGGACTCCGGTCTGGACCCGGTGCGTACCGCGTATCTGTCCCAGCTGTTGATCGACATCAATGCGCAGATCGACGCCACGGTGCTGATCGTGACGCACAACATCAACATCGCCCGGACCGTGCCGGACAACATCGGCATGCTCTTCCGTAAGCAGCTGGTCATGTTCGGCCCCCGCGAGGTGCTGCTGACCAGCGAAGAGCCCGTCGTCAAGCAGTTCCTCAACGGACGCCGTATCGGCCCGATCGGTATGTCGGAGGAGAAGGACGAGGCGACCGCGGCCGCCGAGCAGGCCATGCTGGATGCCGGTCAGCACGACGGCGGTGTCGAGGAGATCGAGGGTGTGCCGCCGCAGCTGTCGGCCACTCCCGGTATGCCCGAGCGCAAGGGTGTGGCCCGCCGCCAGGCCCGCGTGCGCGAGATCCTGCACACCCTGCCGCCGGCTGCGCAGGCCGCGATCCTCGATGACCTTGAGGGCACGCACAAACTGCCGGTGCACGAGTTCGGCGACGAGCCCACCGCGCGCCACCACCGCCCGGTCGAGGACGACGCCCCCACCGGGGCCATCGAGGTTCCTCACCAGAGCTGAGTTTTGACAATCAGGCCGGACCCATCGGGTCCGGCCTGATTTGTGTCGTGAGAGAGCAGGAGCCGAATGCACCCGCAGCGGGGCCGCCCCACCCGATTCGAGAAATTGGGCGGTGGCGTCACCCGGGCGCACGGCGTCGCGCACGGGCACATGACCAACCAGCTGGCGCGCGCCGAATACCTCTCCAAACACTGGCTGTGGGTCGTTTTGGCCCTGGTGACCGTGGTCGTCCCCATCCTCGTCGTTCTGTCCGCCCGCGTACCGTTCTCGGGCGAGAATCTCCCTTATCTCCTGTACGGGCTGGTGTTCGCGGTCGCCATGGGGGTCGGGATCTTCACCGTGTTCGGGTTCGGCCTGCTCGTTCTCGCAGGACCCCGGAGTTGGGCGCTCAAGCTGCCTGCCGGCACCGCCATGTGGGCCGAGTTCAGGCCGGAGGCCATCGGTGTCGGCTGGTCGGAGCACTTCAATGCGCTCTACCTCGACCAGGTGCTTCGGGTCCGGCGTGTTGACTCGGTCCTCGTCGTGCAGGGCGTCGGTGACATCGAACTGCTGATCCCCGACGAACTCGTACCGCCGGACATCGCCGCCACGTTGCTGTCCACCTTCAAAGGGCCTCGTCGGGTGGTTCCGTCGTATCCGGACGCGACGCCCGGTGCGAGGCAGCGGACGGGTCCCGACGGGGTGACCCGCACCAGGGACATTGCCGACGCCGGTTTGGCCGGCCAACTGGGCGCCGCGGTCAAGCGCAGTGTCGTGACGCGGTTGGCGCTCGCACTCGCGATCCTGGTACCGCTGGCGGTGCTCGGCTATTCGTACGTCGAGGACGGGGAGCTGACCGCGTCTTCGGTGCTCCGCGCCGCTGTGCTGCTGATCGCGGCCGTCGGTGCGCTCACGTACGTGGTGTACTTCGCCACGCCGGCGAAATTCCGTCAGTTGGTTCCGCCCGGAGCGCCGATCGCCGCCGAGTTCGGTCCGCAGCAGATCGGGGTGCGTCTGGGAGGCCATTTGCAGATCCTGAAGCTGGCGGGTATCGAGCGAATCTGGCACGCTCACCACGTATTTCACGTCTCGGCGCGGGGTTTGGGAACAGGCCTGGTCATCCCGGAGCGGTTGGTCCCGGCGGATGTCGCATCAGGGCTGCTCGCGCAATTCGGCGCGGCGTGACCCGCGGACAAGATAACGCCGGTTCAACCGTTGCGCGAGCTGCGGATCCGGGGCAGAGTTGGGCGCATCAAACCGCGCGTCACCTCTTGACGGAAGGCCATGGACAGGCCAATCTGTTGGGCAGCATGTGTGAAGGGTTTAGTGGACGCCAGCCAGCGCCGGGTGACCCAATTCATGCAGTGGATGTGTGGTGGTTGAGGAATGCGCCGTCTTGCGCTATCGTTGGACGTTGCGCTGGCTGCACCCTGCCCACCCTCACCTGATCTGCACATACTGTTCTAGCCTGAGCGTTGCTCAGTATCTAGTCCTGTGCCGTGCGTATGGGGTTCTGGACAGGTCAAAGCCAGCCGAACCGACGCAGAATCGCGGCCCAGAAGGACGGCTCTTGCTGGCCCTTTCAAAAGTCGCATGAGGTGCTGGAAGGATGCATCTTGGCAGTCTCTAGCCAGAGCACAGCGAACGCTAACACCAATAACTCCGTCCCAGGAGCACCGAACCGAGTTTCATTTGCCAAGCTCCGCGAACCGCTTGAGGTTCCGGGGCTACTCGACGTTCAGACGGATTCCTTCGACTGGCTCGTCGGAGCGGACGGCTGGCGCCAGAAGGCCGTCGATCGCGGCGAGACCGACCCCAAGGGTGGTCTCGAAGAGGTGCTCGAAGAGCTCTCGCCGATCGAGGACTTCTCGGGCTCGATGTCGCTGAGCTTCTCCGACCCGCGCTTCGACGAGGTCAAGGCGCCGGTCGACGAGTGCAAAGACAAGGACATGACGTACGCGGCTCCGCTGTTCGTCACGGCCGAGTTCATCAACAACAACACCGGTGAGATCAAGAGCCAGACGGTCTTCATGGGTGACTTCCCGATGATGACCGAGAAGGGCACCTTCATCATCAACGGCACCGAGCGTGTCGTGGTGAGCCAGCTCGTGCGCTCTCCCGGTGTGTACTTCGACGAGAGCATCGACAAGTCCACCGAAAAGACGCTGCACAGCGTCAAGGTGATCCCGGGCCGCGGTGCGTGGCTGGAGTTCGACGTCGACAAGCGCGACACCGTCGGCGTCCGTATCGACCGCAAGCGTCGTCAGCCGGTCACCGTGCTGCTGAAGGCGCTGGGCTGGACCAGCGAGCAGATCACCGAGCGCTTCGGCTTCTCCGAGATCATGATGGGCACCCTCGAGAAGGACAGCACCGCTGGTCCCGACGAGGCGCTGCTGGACATCTACCGGAAGCTGCGTCCGGGCGAGCCGCCGACCAAGGAGTCCGCGCAGACCCTGCTGGAGAACCTGTTCTTCAAGGAGAAGCGCTACGACCTGGCCCGCGTCGGTCGCTACAAGGTCAACAAGAAGCTGGGCCTGAACGCCGGCCAGCCGATCACGTCGTCGACCCTCACCGAGGAAGACGTCGTCGCCACCATCGAGTACCTGGTGCGTCTGCACGAGGGCCAGACCTCGATGACCGTCCCCGGTGGGGTCGAGGTTCCCGTCGAGGTCGACGACATCGACCACTTCGGCAACCGTCGTCTGCGCACCGTGGGTGAGCTGATCCAGAACCAGATCCGGGTCGGCCTGTCCCGCATGGAGCGTGTCGTGCGTGAGCGCATGACCACTCAGGACGTCGAGGCGATCACGCCGCAGACCCTGATCAACATCCGTCCCGTCGTGGCGGCGATCAAGGAGTTCTTCGGAACGTCGCAGCTGTCGCAGTTCATGGACCAGAACAACCCGCTGTCGGGTCTGACCCACAAGCGTCGCCTGTCGGCGCTGGGCCCCGGCGGTCTGTCCCGTGAGCGCGCCGGCCTTGAGGTCCGTGACGTGCACTCCAGCCACTACGGCCGCATGTGCCCGATCGAGACCCCTGAGGGTCCGAACATCGGTCTGATCGGCTCGCTGTCGGTGTACGCCCGGGTCAACCCGTTCGGCTTCATCGAGACGCCTTACCGCAAGGTCAACGACGGTGTGGTCTCCGACCAGATCGACTACCTGACCGCCGACGAGGAGGACCGCCACGTCGTGGCGCAGGCCAACTCGCCGATCGACACCGACGGTCGCTTCACCGAGGACCGCGTGATGGTTCGCCGTAAGGGTGGCGAGGTCGAGAACGTGGCCCCGTCCGACGTCGACTACATGGACGTCTCGCCGCGCCAGATGGTGTCTGTCGCGACCGCGATGATCCCGTTCCTCGAGCACGACGACGCCAACCGTGCCCTGATGGGTGCCAACATGCAGCGCCAGGCAGTTCCGCTGGTACGCAGCGAGGCCCCGCTGGTCGGTACCGGTATGGAGCTGCGCGCCGCGATCGACGCCGGCGACGTCATCGTCTCGGAGAAGGCGGGCGTCGTCGAGGAGGTCTCGGCCGACTACATCACCGTGATGGCCGACGACGGTTCCCGGCACACCTACCGGATGCGCAAGTTCGCCCGGTCCAACCACGGCACCTGCGCCAACCAGCGTCCGATCGTGGACGCCGGGCAGCGTGTCGAGGCCGGCCAGGTCGTTGCCGACGGTCCCTGCACCGAGAACGGTGAGATGGCCCTGGGCAAGAACCTGCTCGTGGCGATCATGCCGTGGGAGGGTCACAACTACGAGGACGCGATCATCCTCTCGAACCGTCTGGTCGAAGAGGACGTGCTCACCTCGATTCACATCGAAGAGCACGAGATCGATGCCCGCGACACCAAGCTGGGCGCCGAGGAGATCACCCGGGACATCCCGAACGTCTCCGATGAGGTGCTGGCCGATCTCGACGAGCGCGGCATCGTCCGCATCGGCGCCGAGGTCCGCGACGGCGACATCCTGGTCGGCAAGGTCACCCCGAAGGGTGAGACCGAGCTGACCCCGGAAGAGCGCCTGCTGCGTGCCATCTTCGGTGAGAAGGCCCGCGAGGTTCGCGACACGTCGCTGAAGGTGCCCCACGGTGAGTCCGGCAAGGTCATCGGCATCCGCGTGTTCTCGCGCGAGGACGACGACGAGCTGCCCGCCGGCGTCAACGAGCTGGTCCGCGTCTACGTGGCCCAGAAGCGCAAGATCTCCGACGGCGACAAGCTCGCCGGACGCCACGGCAACAAGGGCGTCATCGGCAAGATCCTGCCCGTCGAGGACATGCCGTTCATGCCCGACGGCACCCCGGTGGACATCATCCTGAACACCCACGGTGTGCCGCGTCGTATGAACATCGGCCAGATCCTGGAAACCCACCTCGGGTGGGTGGCCAAGGCCGGCTGGAACATCGATGTGGCCGAGGGAACGCCGGAGTGGGCGAGCAGGCTGCCCGATGGTCTGCACTCGGCCCCGGTCGACAGCATCGTCAGCACCCCGGTGTTCGACGGCGCCCGCGAAGAGGAACTGGCCGGCCTGCTCGGCTCGACGCTGCCCAACCGTGACGGCGACGTCATGGTGAATGCCGACGGCAAGGCGACGTTGTTCGACGGCCGCAGTGGCGAACCGTTCCCGTACCCGGTGACGGTCGGCTACATGTACATCCTCAAGCTGCACCACCTGGTGGACGACAAGATTCACGCCCGCTCCACCGGCCCGTACTCGATGATCACCCAGCAGCCGCTCGGTGGTAAGGCGCAGTTCGGTGGTCAGCGATTCGGTGAGATGGAATGTTGGGCCATGCAGGCGTACGGCGCTGCCTACACCCTGCAGGAGCTGCTGACCATCAAGTCCGACGACACGGTCGGCCGCGTGAAGGTGTACGAGGCCATCGTCAAGGGCGAGAACATCCCTGAACCCGGTATCCCCGAGTCGTTCAAGGTGCTTCTCAAGGAGCTGCAGTCGCTGTGCCTCAACGTTGAGGTGCTCTCCAGCGACGGCGCGGCGATCGAAATGCGTGACGGTGACGACGAGGACCTGGAGCGTGCCGCTGCCAACCTCGGTATCAACCTGTCGCGCAACGAGTCCGCCTCTGTCGAAGATCTCGCCTGAGTTGTTTTCTAGTCCCGAAAGGGGAAAGGGAGTTACGTGCTAGACGTCAACTTCTTCGATGAACTCCGCATCGGCCTCGCCACTGCGGACGACATCCGTAACTGGTCCTTCGGCGAGGTCAAGAAGCCGGAGACCATCAACTACCGCACGCTGAAGCCTGAGAAGGACGGCCTGTTCTGCGAGAAGATCTTCGGACCGACTCGCGACTGGGAGTGCTACTGCGGTAAGTACAAGCGCGTCCGGTTCAAGGGCATCATCTGTGAGCGCTGCGGCGTCGAGGTGACCCGGGCCAAGGTGCGTCGTGAGCGGATGGGCCACATCGAGCTGGCCGCACCCGTCACGCACATCTGGTACTTCAAGGGTGTTCCGTCCCGGTTGGGCTACCTGCTCGACCTGGCCCCGAAGGATCTGGAAAAGATCATCTACTTCGCGGCCTACGTGATCACCGCGGTCGACGACGAGATGCGCCACAACGAGCTGTCGACGCTCGAGGCCGAGATGGCCGTCGAGCGCAAGGCCGTCGAGGATCAGCGCGACGCCGACCTGGAGGCCCGGGCCCAGAAGCTCGAGGCCGACCTGGCCGAGCTCGAGGCCGAGGGTGCCAAGTCCGACGTGCGCCGCAAGGTGCGCGACGGCGGCGAGCGTGAGATGCGTCAGCTCCGCGACCGGGCCCAGCGTGAGCTGGACCGGCTCGACGAGATCTGGACCACCTTCACCAAGCTGGCCCCCAAGCAGCTCATCGTGGACGAAGTTCTGTACCGCGAGCTGCAGGACCGCTACGGCGAGTACTTCACCGGTGCCATGGGTGCGGAGTCGATCAAGAAGCTCATCGAGACCTTCGACATCGAGGCCGAGGCCGAGTCGCTGCGCGACACCATCAAGAACGGCAAGGGCCAGAAGAAGCTGCGCGCCCTCAAGCGACTGAAGGTCGTCGCGGCCTTCCAGCAGTCGGGTAACTCCCCGCTGGGCATGGTGCTCGACGCCGTGCCGGTGATCCCGCCGGAGCTGCGTCCGATGGTTCAGCTCGACGGTGGCCGCTTCGCCACCTCCGACCTGAACGACCTGTACCGCCGCGTGATCAACCGCAACAACCGGCTCAAGCGACTGATCGACCTCGGCGCGCCCGAGATCATCGTCAACAACGAGAAGCGCATGCTTCAGGAGTCGGTGGACGCGCTGTTCGACAACGGCCGTCGTGGCCGGCCGGTCACCGGACCGGGCAACCGTCCGCTCAAGTCGCTGTCCGATCTGCTCAAGGGCAAGCAGGGTCGCTTCCGTCAGAACCTGCTGGGTAAGCGCGTCGACTACTCGGGCCGTTCGGTCATCGTGGTCGGCCCGCAGCTCAAGCTGCACCAGTGCGGTCTGCCCAAGCTGATGGCCCTGGAGCTGTTCAAGCCGTTTGTGATGAAGCGTCTGGTCGACCTGAACCACGCGCAGAACATCAAGAGCGCCAAGCGCATGGTGGAACGTCAGCGTCCCCAGGTGTGGGATGTCCTCGAAGAGGTCATCGCCGAGCACCCGGTGTTGCTGAACCGTGCACCTACGCTGCACCGCCTGGGTATCCAGGCCTTCGAGCCGCAGCTGGTCGAAGGCAAGGCCATCCAGCTGCACCCGCTGGTGTGTGAGGCGTTCAACGCCGACTTCGACGGTGACCAGATGGCCGTGCACCTGCCGCTGTCGGCAGAGGCTCAGGCCGAGGCCCGCATCCTGATGCTGTCCTCGAACAACATCCTGTCCCCGGCGTCGGGTAAGCCGCTGGCCATGCCGCGTCTGGACATGGTGACCGGTCTGTACTTCCTGACCACCGAGGTCGCCGGCGACCCCGGCGAGTACGTGGCCGCCGCCAAGGATCGTGCGGAGCAGGGCGTGTACAGCTCGCCCGCCGAGGCGATCATGGCGCTGGACCGCGGTGCTCTGTCGGTGCGCGCCAAGATCAAGGTGCGGTTGACGCAGCAGCGTCCGCCGGCCGCCGTCGAGGCTGCACTTTTCGGCTCCTCCGAGCACGGTGGCTGGAAGCCGGGCGACGCCTGGACCGCGGAGACCACGCTGGGCCGGGTGCTCTTCAACGAGCTGCTGCCCAAGGGCTACCCGTTCGTCAACGAGCAGATGCACAAGAAGGTCCAGGCCCGGATCATCAACGATCTGGCCGAGCGCTTCCCGATGATCGTGGTGGCGCAGACCGTCGACAAGCTCAAGGACGCCGGCTTCCACTGGGCCACCCGTTCGGGTGTCACGGTCTCGATGGCCGACGTTCTGGTGCCGCCGCAGAAGCAGGAGATCCTGGAGCGGCACGAGGCCGAGGCCGAGGCGATCGAGCGCAAGTACCAGCGCGGCGCGCTGAACCACAACGAGCGCAACGAGTCGTTGGTCAAGATCTGGCAGGACGCCACCGAAGAGGTCGGTAAGGCGATGGAGGAGTACTACCCGGCCGACAACCCGATCATCACGATCGTGAAGTCCGGCGCCACGGGTAACCTCACCCAGACCCGCACCCTGGCCGGCATGAAGGGTCTGGTGACCAACCCGAAGGGTGAGTTCATCCCTCGCCCGATCAAGTCCTCGTTCCGCGAAGGCTTGACGGTGTTGGAGTACTTCATCAACACCCACGGTGCCCGTAAGGGTCTGGCCGACACCGCTCTGCGTACCGCCGACTCGGGCTACCTGACCCGTCGTCTGGTGGACGTGTCGCAGGACGTCATCGTCCGCGAGACCGACTGCGAGACCGAGCGCGGCATCGTCGTCACGCTGGCCGAGCGCGGTCCCGATGGTTCGCTGATCCGCGATGCGCACGTCGAGACCTCGGCGTTCGCCCGCACCCTGGCCACCGATGCAGTCGATGACAAGGGCAACGTCGTCATCGAGCGCGGCCATGACCTGGGTGACCCGGCCATCGACGCGCTGCTGGCTGCCGGCGTCGCCCAGGTGAAGGTCCGCTCCGTGCTGACCTGTGCCTCGGCCTCCGGCGTGTGTGCCAAGTGCTACGGCCGCTCGATGGCCACCGGCAAGCTGGTCGACATCGGCGAGGCCGTCGGCATCGTCGCCGCCCAGTCCATCGGTGAGCCCGGTACCCAGCTGACCATGCGTACCTTCCACCAGGGTGGTGTTACCGGTGGCGCCGACATCGTCGGTGGTCTGCCTCGCGTGCAGGAGCTGTTCGAGGCCCGTATTCCGCGGAACAAGGCGCCCATCGCCGACGTCGCGGGCCGGGTCCGGCTGGAGGAGAGCGACAAGTTCTTCAAGATCACCATCGTCCCCGACGACGGTGGCGAGGAAGTTGTCTACGAGAAGCTCTCCAAGCGCCAGCGGCTGCGTGTGCTCACCCACGAGGACGGCTCCGAAGGCGTGCTGTCCGACGGTGACCACGTCGAGGTCGGCGACCAGCTGATGGAAGGCTCCGCCGATCCGCACGAGGTGCTGCGTGTCCAGGGCCCCCGCGAGGTGCAGATCCACCTCGTCAAGGAGGTCCAGGAGGTCTACCGGGCCCAGGGCGTGTCGATCCACGACAAGCACATCGAGGTCATCGTCCGGCAGATGCTGCGTCGCGTCACGATCATCGATTCGGGTGCGACGGAGTTCCTGCCCGGTTCGCTGACCGAGCGTGCCGAGTTCGAGACCGCGAACCGTCGCGTCGTGGCCGAGGGCGGCGAGCCCGCGGCCGGACGTCCGGTGCTGATGGGTATCACCAAGGCATCGCTGGCCACGGATTCGTGGCTGTCGGCGGCGTCGTTCCAGGAGACCACTCGCGTGCTTACCGATGCGGCGATCAACTGCCGCAGCGACAAGCTGCAGGGTCTGAAGGAGAACGTGATCATCGGTAAGTTGATCCCGGCCGGTACCGGTATCGCCCGTTACCGCGACATCCAGGTGCAGCCGACCGAAGAGGCCCGCGCTGCGGCGTACACGATTCCGTCCTACGAGGATCAGTACTACAGCCCGGACTTCGGTGCGGCCACCGGTGCTGCGGTGCCACTGGACGATTACGGATACAGCGACTATCGGTAAGGCCGACCGCTAGTTGTCAGTACGAGAAGGGCCCCCGCTTTCGAGCGGGGGCCTTTTTCGTGCGCCGACCGCTGCGAGTGGCCACTTGTCGCACGTGCACGGGCATCTCTGGTGCAATAGGTGGCCACTCGGCGGAGGAAGTGTGTGTCTGTGTGCCCGCCTAGACTTGGCGGCGTGCTCATCGGCTCGCATGTAGACAACACCGATCCATTGGCCGCGGCCGCCGCAGACGGCGCCGACGTGGTGCAGTTCTTCCTCGGCAACCCGCAGAGCTGGAAAAAACCCAAGCCCCGCGAGGACGCCGAGGTGCTCAAGGCCTCGGGGGTGCCGTTGTACGTGCATGCGCCGTACCTGATCAACGTGGCCTCGGCCAACAACCGGGTGCGGATCCCGTCCCGCAAGATCCTGCAGGACACGTGCGACGCCGCCGCCGAGATCGGCGCGACCGCGGTGATCGTGCACGGCGGCCACGCTGACGACAACGACATGGACGCCGGGTTCGAGCGATGGGCCAAGGCGCTGGACTATCTGAACACCGACGTGCCGGTGTACCTGGAGAACACCGCAGGCGGGGATCACGCCATGGCGCGGCATTTCGACACGATCAGCCGGTTGTGGGATCACATCGGGGACAAAGGAATTGGCTTCTGTCTCGACACCTGCCATGCGTGGGCGGCGGGGGAGGCGCTGATCGACGCGGTAGACCGGATCAAGGGCATCACCGGACGCATCGACCTCGTGCACTGCAATGACTCGCGCGATGCGGCCGGCTCGGGCGCCGACCGTCATGCCAATTTCGGTGCCGGGCAGATCGATCTGCAGTTGCTGGCGGCGGTGGTCAAGGCGGCCGATGCGCCCGTGATCTGTGAGACCGCAGAAGAGGGACGCAAGGACGACATCGCGTTTCTCCGCGAGCACGTCGGCTGACACGTTCGGCAACTTGAACCGTTTTCAACGGCACCGTGACGCAAAGGTGAACTAACGTCACCTCTGTGACCGCGGTAGATGATTCGGTAACCGAAGAAGCTCCCGCGCAATCAGGCGCGACCAACCGTGCCAGTCGGCTGCGCATACTGCGGTACTGCGCGATCGCCGGGTGGGCGGCTGTGGTCATCTACCGCACCGTCACCGACGGCTTCGCCTTCAACCGGGAATTGTTGCTGCTCTACATCGCGACCGGTCTGCTGGCAGCGAGTATCGGGCAGGGGCGCCGGATGCTCTACGTCATCCGCGACTGGCTGCCATTCGCACTGGTGCTGGCCGCTTACGACCTGAGCCGGGGCGCTGCCACCCTGGTCGGTCGGCCGACGCTGTGGCACTGGCAGGTCGACGCGGATCGGTGGATGTTCTTCGGCACGGTGCCCACGGTGTGGCTGCAGGAGCGGCTGAAACTGCTCCACCCGCCGTGGTGGGAGGTCGTGATCAGCACGGTGTACATGTCTTTTTTCATCCTTCCCTACGTCGTGGCCGGTGTGCTGTGGCTGCGTGACCGCGAGGAGTGGAAGCGGTTCGTGCGGTTGTTCGTCGGACTGTCGTTCGCGGCGCTGGTCATCTATGCGCTGTTGCCTGCCGCGCCGCCGTGGGCCGCGGCGAGATGCACCGCCGACGATGTCGACGGCGGCCCGTCGGGCCCGGGGTGCATGTTCCGGTCGGCGCGTGTAGCCGTCGACGGAGGCCTGCTCGGCGCCATGCAGGGCAGTCAGGACGGTGCGCACGACTGGATCGAACGGATCGTCACCCGCGGTTGGGGCAAGCTCCACCTGCACACCGCGACGGCATTGATCGACCAGGGCCAGGCCAGCGTGAACCTGGTCGCGGCCATCCCGTCCCTGCACGCCGGCCTGACCGCGGCGGTAGCGGTGTTCCTGTGGAACCGGGTGAACCGTGGATGGCGGCCGTTGTTGGTGGCCTATCCGCTCATCATGGCCTTCACACTCGTATACACCGCCGAGCACTACGTGGTCGACATCCTGCTCGGCTGGACCTTGGCGGCCGTGGTGTTGTTCGCGCTCAATCGGTACGAAACGCGGTCTGCGGGCTCGGCGGAGCGCGACGAACAACCCCGCGACAACGAGGACGTACCGACCGTCGTCGGAGAACTCGACCCGGCCTGATTCGCGGGCCGGGGGCGATCGGCCGGGGTGCCCCTGTTGCCACGCCAGTTCTGACGCGTTTGTCACGCCCGCTCTGTCAGGCCCGTTCTGTCACGCCAGCGTGGCCGTCGACCGCGAGCGCCACGCTGGCGTGACGCGCTCGGGTCCGGCACGTGGGCCCAATCGTCGAGCGTCACGCTGGGGTGGCACCCGGAGTCGAGAGCCACTCCAGCGTGACAACGGGCGATCGGCCGGGGTGGCCGTCCTATTACAACTATTGTGCAGTTGTCGAGAATTTGTAACACTGGGTGCATGGCTGATACGCACGTCGTCACCAATCAGGTCCCCACGCTGGAGGACTACAACCCCGCCACCTCGCCGGTGCTCGCCGAGGCCCTCATCCGCGAAGGCGGAGAGTGGGGCATCGACGAGGTCCACGAACTAGGTGCGATCAACGGCAGCGTCCAGGCGCAGCGCTGGGGTGAGCTGGCCGACCGCAATCAGCCGGTGCTGCACACCCATGACCGCTACGGCAACCGGATCGACGAGGTCGAATACGACCCGGCCTATCACGAGCTGATGAATGTGGCCGTCACCCACGGCCTGCACGGTGCCCCGTGGGCCGATGAGCGGGAGGGCTCGCACGTGGTGCGGGCCGCCAAGACCTCGGTGTGGACGGTCGAGCCCGGGCACGTCTGCCCGATCTCGATGACCTATGCCGTCGTGCCCGCGCTGCGGTTCAACCCCGAGCTGGCCGCGGTCTACGAGCCGCTGCTGACCAGCCGGGTGTACGACCCCGAACTGAAGCTCGCGACGACGAAAGCCGGTATCACCGCGGGCATGTCGATGACCGAGAAGCAGGGCGGCTCCGACGTTCGCGCCGGCACCACCGAGGCCACACCGAACGGTGACGGCACCTACTCACTGCGCGGGCACAAATGGTTCACCTCGGCCCCGATGGGGGACATCTTCCTCGTGCTCGCCCAGGCCCCGGGCGGCCTGAGCTGTTTCTTCCTGCCGCGCATCCTGCCCGACGGCAGCCGCAACCGGATGTTCCTGCAGCGCCTCAAGGACAAGCTCGGCAATCACGCCAACGCCTCCAGTGAGGTCGAGTACGACGGTGCCACGGCCTGGCTGGTTGGTGAGGAGGGCCGCGGCGTGCCGACCATCATCGAGATGGTCAACCTCACGCGTCTGGACTGCACCCTTGGTAGTGCCACCAGCATGCGCACCGGCCTGACTCGGGCCGTGCACCACGCCCAGCACCGGAAGGCATTCGGCGCCTACCTGATCGATCAGCCGCTGATGCGCAACGTCCTCGCGGACCTGGCCGTAGAGGCCGAGGCGGCGACCATGCTGGCGATGCGGATGGCCGGCGCCACCGACAAGGCGGTGCGCGGTGACGAGCGTGAAGCGCTGTTGCGCCGCATCGGTCTGGCGGCGGGCAAGTACTGGGTGTGCAAGCGGGCCACCCCGCACGCCGCCGAGGCGATGGAATGCCTCGGCGGCAACGGTTATGTGGAGGAATCCGGTATGCCGCGGCTTTATCGCGAGGCTCCGCTGATGGGCATCTGGGAAGGCTCAGGCAATGTCAGCGCGCTGGACACCTTGCGCGCCATGGCAACCCGGCCGGAGAGTGTCGCGGTGCTGTTCGACGAACTGTCCAAGACCGCCGGTCAGGATCCGCGCCTGGACCGTCACGTCACGTCGTTGCAGAACGACCTCGCGGACCTCGAGACCATCCAGTACCGGGGGCGCAAGGTGGCCGAGGACATCTCACTCGCACTGCAGGGCGCGCTGCTGGTGCGGCACGGCCACCCCGCGGTGGCCGAGGCTTTCCTGGCCAGCCGGCTCGGTGGGCAGCGGGGTCAGGCCTTCGGCACGCTGCCGACCGGGCTCGACCTCGCCCCGATCCTCGAGCGGGCGCTGGTCAAGGGATGAGCGTCGAGACGCTCAAGACGATGACCTACGAGGTCACCGACCGGATCGCACGAATCACGTTCAACCGCCCCGAAAAAGGCAACTCGATCGTCGCCGACACCCCACTGGAACTGCAGATGCTGGTCGAGCGGGCTGACCTGGACCCGAACGTCCACGTCATCCTGGTGTCGGGCCGCGGCGAGGGGTTCTGCGCCGGGTTCGACCTGTCGGCCTACGCCGATGGAACCGGCGAGGCCGGGGGTGGCCGTTACGACGGAACCGTGCTGTCCGGCAGAACCCAGGCCATCAACCACCTCCCGGACCAACCCTGGGACCCGATGGTCGACTACCAGATGATGAGCCGGTTCGTGCGTGGATTCTCCAGCCTGATGCATGCCGACAAGCCGACCGTGGTCAAGATCCACGGCTACTGCGTGGCCGGCGGTACCGACATCGCGTTGCACGCTGACCAGGTGATCGCCGCCACCGACGCCAAGATCGGCTATCCGCCCATGCGGGTATGGGGCGTTCCGGCCGCCGGCCTGTGGGCGCACCGGCTGGGGGATCAACGCGCCAAACGCCTTCTGTTCACCGGGGATTGCATCACCGGCGCGCAGGCCGCCGAATGGGGTCTGGCCGTGGAGGCGCCTGAGCCCGAGGATCTGGACGAGCGCACCGAGCGTCTCGTCGCGCGCATCGCCGCGATGCCCGTCAACCAGCTCATCATGGCCAAGCTGGCCTGCAACTCCGCCTTGCTGCAGCAGGGTGTTGCCACCAGTCGGATGGTCAGTACGGTGTTCGACGGCATCGCCCGGCACACTCCCGAAGGACACGCCTTCGTGGCCGACGCCGTCGAACACGGCTTCCGTGAGGCGGTGCGCCATCGCGACGAACCGATGGGTGACTACGGGCGCAGGTCTTCCGGGGTCTGAGATGTCCGCGCTCAAACGGATGACGGCCCGCTCGGTGGTGCTGAGCGTGCTGCTCGGCGCGCATCCGGCATGGGCGAGTGCCGCCGAGCTGATCAGGCTGACAGCCGATTTCGACATCAGAGAGCCGACGCTGCGGGTGGCGCTGACGCGCATGGTCAGTGCCGGTGACCTGGTTCGCTCCGAGGACGGTTACCGACTGTCGGACCGGCTGCTGACCCGTCAGCGCCGCCAGGACGACGCGATCGATCCCCGGTTGCGTGAGTATGGCGGTCAATGGCTGACGCTGGTCATCACCAGCGTCGGTACCGACGCCCGTACCCGCGCGTCGTTGCGGAACACCCTGCAGCAGTATCGGTTCGGTGAGCTGCGCGAGGGCGTGTGGATGCGCCCGGACAATCTCGACCAGGCGTTGCCGCAGGAGATCACCCATCGGGTGCGGGTCTTGCACACCCGGGACGACGATCCGGCCGGCCTGGTCGCCGCGCTGTGGGACCTTCCCGGCTGGCGGCGCACCGGCGAGCACTTGTTGGACGAGATGGCTGACGCGGCCGACGTTCCAGGACGGTTCGTCGCGGCCGCGGGCATCGTGCGTCACCTGCTCTCGGACCCCGTGCTGCCCGACGAACTGCTGCCGGGCAGTTGGCCGGGTACTGAATTGCGTAAGGCCTACAACGACTTCGCTGCCGAACTCGTTGATCGGCGCGATCAGAACGAACTCATGGAGGCGACGTGACCGAAGCTGTCCGGGTCGAACGCAACGGGGCGGTGACCACGGTCATCATCGATCGCCCGCACGCCCGTAATGCGGTCGACGGTCCTACCGCGGCGGCCTTGTTCGCCGCGTTCGAGCAGTTCGACGCCGATGACGACGCGGCGGTCGCGGTTCTGACCGGGGCCGGTGGAACCTTCTGCGCCGGTGCCGACCTCAAAGCCTTCGGCACACCTCAGGTGAACCGGCTGGACCCCGCCGGACCCGGGCCGATGGGACCGAGCCGAATGGTGTTGTCCAAGCCGGTGATCGCGGCGATCAGCGGCCACGCCGTGGCCGGCGGATTGGAGCTGGCCCTGTGGTGTGACCTGCGCGTGGTCGACGAGGATGCGGTGATGGGCGTGTTCTGCCGCCGGTGGGGAGTGCCACTGATCGACGGCGGCACCGTCCGGTTGCCCCGGCTGATCGGGCAGAGCCGCGCCATGGACCTGATCCTGACCGGACGCGCCGTCGACGCCGCCGAGGCCCACGCGATCGGTCTGGCCAACCGGGTGGTCCCGAAAGGCCAGGCCCGCGAACATGCCGAGGAGCTCGCCGCCCAGCTCTCTCGGCTCCCACAGCAATGTCTGCGGGCCGACCGGCTCTCGGCACTGCATCAGTGGGGCGAATCCGAGCAGGCAGCAATGGAATTCGAGTTCGCCAGCATCAACCGGGTCGCGGGTGAGGCGGCCGAGGGAGCCGGTCGGTTCGCCGGGGGAGCCGGCCGGCACGGTGCCAGCGCGAGCTAGCCCTTGTTGACCTTGTTGTTGCTGCCGGTATTGGTGACCTTCGGGTCGCCCGCCGCGTAGCTGACAGTGTTGTTGAGCCCGATGATGGTGAGGCCCTTGTCGATCCGCTCGAAGGTGATCTTGTTGTCGGAACCGCCGATGTTCACGTTCGCGCAGGTGCCCTTGACGGTCAGCGTGTTGTTGGTGCCGCCCACCGTGAGGGATTTGCCGTCGGCGCAGTCGATGTCGGTCGTGGTGCCGACCGACATGTAGTTGATGGTGTTGCCGACCTCGACATTGACCCCGGATTCTCCCGCAGTGGCGCTGGGGGTGGCGGTGTCCGAGCTTTCGGATCCACAGGCCGCCAGGGTGAGAGCGGCCGCGGCGGCGCCGACCGCGAGGACCAGCTGGGTATGGGGGAAACGGGTGAGCACGGGGTCTGCCTCTGCTTTCTTCCTCAGGCTTGGTCAGGCGGGAACGCGGCTGATCTGGTTGACCATCGCCAGTTCTCGGCCGCGGTCGACGATAATCGGGTCGCCGTTCTTGAAGAACACCGTCTGGTCCCAGCCGTACACGGTGATGTCGTTGATGACATTGTCGGCGACGATCACGTTGGACGTCCCCTGAACCGTGATCGCCCAGCAGGTGCCCAAGGCGTTGACCCGGTTGTTGGATCCGTTGACGAGCAGCGTGGCGTTGTTGCAGTCGATTGTTTGTTCCAGGCTCTGGCCGGTGACGGTGGTGTCACCGTTCTTGGCTGCGGCGCCGGGCGCGCCGACGGTGAGCGCCAACGGCAATGCGACCAGACCGGCCATCACTGTCCGGCTCACAGCTGTCCAATTCACGATGAGTTCCCCTTCCGATGCGCTGCGAGAAGAGTACGTGGCGCTGTCGCGGTGACGGCAGGTGTTCGTCAGTTTGACGGGCGGTTGCCGACGGGTCGCGTGTGGTGTCGGTGCTGGGTACCGTGTTCAGCAATGCGCCGGTGTGTTGTTCATGCTGCTGCCGTGGCAGTCACAGCCGTGGTGACCGTCGCGGGGTGTTCGCACACCATCGACGGGGCTGCCCGCCGTGCGTCGGCCGATACCGCCGATCCCGATCGCAGTTTCGGGTACGTCGACGACCGGTGCGGTCTGTTGGTCGACAGCACGGTCCAGGAGATCCTTGCCGCAGACAATGTGGTGCGCCCGTACAGCGGCGCGGTGTGCCAGTACGTGTTGTCGCGTAAGACCGGCGGGACGCCGAACGCCGGCGGGCCGGCAATGCTCGACGTGATCTTCTCCTGGTTCGAAGAAGGGTCCCTGGATCGGGAGCGGGCGGTGGCCCGCAGTCGCGACGCCCAGATCACCGACACCGTGGTGGAGCGGCACCAGGCATTCCTCGCCCGTCGCGATGTCACCGGCGCGGCCTGCTCGGCGACCGCCTCGGCCGGATCGGGCGTCATCAGCTGGTGGGTGCAGTTCCGTCGCGCGGCCGGTGCCGGACCGGCTGCCAAGGGCGACCCCTGCCAGGACGCCAAGAAGCTGCTCTCGGCCACCCTGCAATCGGAACTCTGACCCGTGACGCATCGCTGCCTCGCCGCGAGGTACTTGGTCGGCTTCGCAGCCGCAGTGGCGTTGCTGACCGCCTGCGGGCCGTCGGACACGTCGCCGGCTCCCGGGCCTGCAGCTCCCGGCGGCGGTTTCCATGGCGCGGACTGCAACGGGGTCACCGACGCCGATATCACCGATGCCGTCGGATCGTCGATGTTCACCAAGGCCGTGGTCAGCGACAACGGGTGCTTCTGGCAGGAGAACTCGGTGCTGGGCACGTTCGGTGCCGGCATGGGCATCTCCACGTGGTGGTACCGGGGCAGCGACATGGACACCGAACGGACATTGGAGACCCGGGCCGGACGCACGCTCACCGAATTGTCGATCGACGGGAACAAGGGCTTCCGGGCGGCCGACGCAAATGTGTGCAGCATCTATGTGGCCAAAGGCGAAGACGTCATCACGTGGTCGATCCAGACGATGAATCCGGCCACGCTGCCCGATCTGTGTCAGGTCATCGAGAAACTCGCCCGGCTCAGTCAGGGCCGGGTCAACTGATCTGCGCTGTCTGAGGGGCTACAGTTTCACGGCGACCCCAACGGTGGGGTCGATCACATCGACTCGAAGGCAGTACCTACATGTCAGCTCGGCCGGAGCCACAGGCGGCTGGCACTCGACGCTCTCCGTCACGGCCGGCGCGGACCACGAAGCTCAGCCGTGACGCGATTGTCAATGCGGCGTTGACGTTCTTGGACCGCGAGGGTTGGGACGCGCTGACCATCAATGCCCTGGCCAATCAGCTCGGCACGAAGGGCCCGTCGCTCTACAACCACGTGGACAGCCTGGACGACCTGCGACGCACGGTCCGGATGCGGGTGATCGACGACATCATCGAGATGCTCAACACCGTCGGCTCCGGCCGCACCCGTGACGATGCCGTGTCGGTGATGGCCAGCGCCTACCGCAGCTACGCCCACCACCATCCGGGTCGCTACTCGGCTTTCACCCGGATGCCGTTCGGCGGTGACGATCCGGAGTACTCGGCTGCCACCAGGAACGCGGCCGGACCGGTCATCCAGGTGCTGACGTCTTATGGGCTGGAAGGCGAGGATGCCTTCTACGCCGCGCTGCAGTTCTGGTCGGCTCTGCACGGCTTCGTACTCCTGGAAATGACCGGGGTTATGGACGATATCGACACCGATGCGGTATTCACCGATATGCTGCGACGACTGGCCGCCGGTATGGGGCAGCGAGAGTCGTAGCGTCTGACCTGGGGATAGGTCGTCGTGAGCGGGTTTGGTTCGGCGAGGCCAGCCCTGGTATCGTGGTAGATCGTGCCTGGCCGGAAGACGCCTGCGGCTGAGTGTTTCGCAGGCGTGCCCGCACGCCGGGCCAATCTGCATGTCTAACACGCATCGGAATTCCACCGGTGTAAGCACGTGCGACACGCCCGGACGCGGGGTACGCGGCCGGGGGATAACTGCAGTACAGAGACTTAGAACAGTAGAGAGCAACACAGAGAAAGCCGGTACATGCCAACCATCAACCAGCTGGTCCGCAAGGGTCGCCGCGACAAGGTCGCGAAGGTCAAGACCGCGGCCCTCAAGGGCAGCCCGCAGCGCCGTGGTGTGTGCACCCGCGTGTACACCACCACCCCGAAGAAGCCGAACTCGGCGCTTCGCAAGGTCGCGCGCGTCAAGCTGACCAGTGGGGTTGAGGTCACCGCCTACATCCCCGGTGAAGGCCACAACCTGCAGGAGCACTCGATGGTGCTGGTGCGCGGCGGTCGTGTGAAGGACCTTCCGGGTGTCCGTTACAAGATCATCCGCGGGTCGCTGGACACCCAGGGCGTCAAGAACCGCAAGCAGGCCCGTAGCCGCTACGGCGCCAAGAAGGAGAAGAGCTGATGCCGCGCAAGGGTCCCGCGCCGAAGCGTCCGTTGGTCAACGATCCGGTCTACGGGTCGCAGCTGGTCACTCAGCTGGTCAACAAGGTTCTGCTGGACGGCAAGAAGTCACTGGCGGAGCGCATCGTCTACGGTGCGCTGGAGCAGGCTCGCGACAAGACCGGCACCGATCCGGTCGTCACCCTCAAGCGCGCGCTCGACAACGTCAAGCCCGCCCTCGAGGTGCGTAGCCGCCGCGTCGGTGGTGCCACCTACCAGGTTCCGGTCGAGGTTCGCCCCGATCGCTCCACCACCCTGGCTCTGCGCTGGCTGGTCAGCTTCTCCAAGGCCCGGCGTGAGAAGACCATGATCGAGCGCCTCGCCAACGAGATCCTGGATGCGAGCAACGGTCTGGGTGCAGCTGTGAAGCGCCGTGAGGACACTCACAAGATGGCCGAAGCGAACCGGGCTTTCGCGCACTACCGCTGGTGATACCCGCGCCCGGCATCCAGCGTCGGGTGCCGGTACGCGCGCAATCGAACACCTAATCAAGCAAGCGAAAGAGTTGGGAAGACTTCCGTGGCACAGGACGTGCTGACTGACCTGAACAAGGTCCGCAACATCGGCATCATGGCGCACATCGACGCCGGCAAGACGACGACGACCGAGCGCATCCTTTATTACACCGGCGTCAATTACAAGATCGGTGAGACGCACGACGGTGCCTCCACCACCGACTGGATGGAGCAGGAGCAGGAGCGTGGTATCACCATCACCTCCGCAGCCGTCACCTGCTTCTGGAACAACAACCAGATCAACATCATCGATACCCCCGGGCACGTCGACTTCACCGTTGAGGTGGAGCGCAGCCTGCGTGTGCTCGACGGTGCCGTTGCCGTCTTCGACGGCAAGGAGGGTGTTGAGCCCCAGTCCGAGCAGGTGTGGCGTCAGGCCGACAAGTACGACGTGCCCCGGATCTGCTTCGTCAACAAGATGGACAAGCTCGGCGCGGACTTCTACTTCACCGTGCAGACCATCAAGGACCGCCTCGGCGCCAAGCCGCTGGTGATCCAGCTGCCGATCGGTGCCGAGAACGACTTCGAGGGCATCATCGACCTGGTCGAGATGAACGCCAAGGTGTGGCGCGGCGAGACCAAGCTCGGTGAGAGCTACGAGACCGTCGAGATCCCCGCGGATCTGGCCGACAAGGCCGCCGAGTACCGCAGCGAGCTGCTGGACACGGTCGCCGAGACCGACGAGGCGCTTCTGGAGAAGTACCTCGGCGGCGAAGAGCTCACGATCGACGAGATCAAGGGCGCCATCCGCAAGCTGACCGTGGCCAGCGAGCTGTACCCGGTGCTGTGTGGCAGCGCGTTCAAGAACAAGGGTGTGCAGCCGATGCTGGACGCCGTCATCGACTACCTCCCGTCGCCGCTGGATGTCGAGTCCGTCAAGGGCCACGTCCCCGGCAAGGAGGACGAAGAGGTTCTGCGCAAGCCGTCCACCGACGAGCCGTTCGCCGCGCTGGCGTTCAAGATCGCCGTGCACCCCTTCTTCGGCAAGCTCACCTACGTGCGCGTGTACTCGGGCAAGGTCGAGTCCGGTGCGCAGGTCATCAACGCCACCAAGGGCAAGAAGGAGCGGCTGGGCAAGCTGTTCCAGATGCACGCCAACAAGGAGAACCCGGTCGAGTCGGCCTCCGCTGGTCACATCTACGCCGTGATCGGTCTGAAGGACACCACCACCGGTGACACCCTGTGCGATCCGAACCAGCAGGTCGTGCTGGAGTCGATGACCTTCCCCGATCCGGTGATCGAGGTGGCCATCGAGCCCAAGACCAAGAGTGACCAGGAGAAGCTGGGCACCGCGATCCAGAAGCTCGCCGAAGAGGATCCGACCTTCAAGGTGCACCTGGACCAGGAGACCGGCCAGACCGTCATCGGCGGTATGGGCGAGCTGCACCTGGACATCCTGGTGGACCGCATGCGTCGCGAGTTCAAGGTTGAGGCCAACGTCGGTAAGCCCCAGGTGGCCTACCGCGAGACCATCCGCCGCAAGGTGGAGAAGGTCGAATTCACCCACAAGAAGCAGACGGGTGGCTCCGGCCAGTTCGCGAAGGTGCTCATCGACCTCGAGCCGTTTGTCGGCGAGGACGGTGCCACCTACGAGTTCGAGAACAAGGTCACCGGTGGCCGCATCCCGCGCGAGTACATCCCTTCGGTGGATGCCGGTGCGCAGGACGCCATGCAGTACGGCGTGTTGGCCGGCTACCCGCTGGTGAACATCAAGGTGACGCTGCTTGACGGCGCCTACCACGAGGTCGACTCCTCGGAAATGGCGTTCAAGGTGGCGGGTTCGCAGGTGCTGAAGAAGGCTGCTCAGGCGGCCCAGCCGGTCATCCTGGAACCCATCATGGCTGTCGAGGTCATTACACCCGAGGACTACATGGGTGACGTGATCGGCGACCTGAACTCCCGCCGTGGTCAGATCCAGGCCATGGAGGAGCGCAGCGGTGCGCGTGTCGTCAAGGCGCAGGTGCCGCTGTCGGAGATGTTCGGCTACGTCGGCGACCTTCGGTCGAAGACCCAGGGCCGGGCTAACTACTCCATGGTGTTCGACTCGTACGCCGAGGTTCCGGCGAACGTGTCGAAGGAGATCATCGCGAAGGCGACGGGTCAGTAAGCTCGTCGCGGCAACTGTCGCGGCTCACAACTGAACACATCATCATTGCTTTAACCAAAGCACCAACAAGTCCAGGAGGACACCACAGTGGCGAAGGCGAAGTTCGAGCGGACGAAGCCGCACGTCAACATCGGGACCATCGGTCACGTTGACCACGGCAAGACGACGCTGACTGCAGCAATCACCAAGGTTCTGCACGACAAGTACCCCGATTTGAACGAGTCGCGCGCATTCGACCAGATCGACAATGCGCCTGAAGAGCGTCAGCGCGGCATCACGATCAACATCTCCCACGTGGAGTACCAGACCGAGAAGCGGCACTACGCCCACGTGGACGCCCCCGGTCACGCCGACTACATCAAGAACATGATCACCGGTGCCGCCCAGATGGACGGCGCGATCCTGGTGGTCGCCGCGACCGACGGCCCGATGCCGCAGACCCGCGAGCACGTTCTGCTGGGCCGTCAGGTGGGTGTGCCCTACATCCTCGTGGCGCTGAACAAGTCGGACATGGTCGACGACGAGGAGCTCCTGGAGCTCGTCGAGATGGAGGTCCGCGAACTGCTGGCCGCCCAGGAGTTCGACGAGGATGCCCCGGTTATCCGCGTCTCCGCGCTGAAGGCGCTCGAGGGCGACCCGAAGTGGGTCAAGTCGGTTGAGGACCTCATGGAGGCCGTCGACGAGTCGATCCCGGATCCGGTTCGCGAGACCGACAAGCCGTTCCTGATGCCCGTCGAGGACGTCTTCACCATCACCGGTCGTGGCACCGTGGTGACCGGTCGCGTCGAGCGTGGCGTGATCAACGTCAACGAAGAGGTCGAGATCGTCGGCATCCGCCCGACCACGACCAAGACCACCGTCACCGGTGTGGAGATGTTCCGCAAGCTGCTCGACCAGGGCCAGGCGGGCGACAACGTCGGTCTGCTGGTTCGTGGCATCAAGCGCGAGGACGTCGAGCGTGGCCAGGTTGTGGTCAAGCCCGGCACCACCACCCCGCACACCGAGTTCGAGGGCAGCGTCTACATCCTGTCCAAGGACGAGGGTGGCCGCCACACGCCGTTCTTCAACAACTACCGTCCGCAGTTCTACTTCCGTACCACGGACGTGACCGGCGTGGTGACCCTTCCTGAGGGCACCGAGATGGTGATGCCCGGTGACAACACCGACATCTCCGTCAAGCTGATCCAGCCCGTCGCCATGGACGAGGGCCTGCGCTTCGCGATCCGCGAGGGTGGCCGTACCGTCGGCGCCGGCCGCGTTACCAAGATCATCAAGTGATGATCTGACCTAGCACTGCGAAAGCGGCGCTCACCTTCGGGTGAGTGCCGCTTTTGTATTTCCGGTGTGTTCTTGCTGCGTCCGGTGTAACGGCTGTGATAGGTGAGACGATCTTTATTGCATAGGTGAGCTACACGGGTTGGGGACGGACATGGTGCGACGGAAACGGGCATTGGCCTCGGTGGCTTCGGCTGTCGTGCTGGCCGGCACGGCGGTCGGATTTGCGGCGGGTGTGGCGCAGGCAGCGCCGGGATGCCCGGACGTGCACTGGATCGGCGTCGCCGGTTCGGGTGAGCGTGACGATCCCACGGTCGACGCCGGCATGGGCCGGGTGGTCTACAACTCGCTGCGTGATCTGTCCCAGTGGGTGCAGCAGGACGGTCGGACGATTACGGCCGAGGCAGTGGCCTACCCGGCGGCCCCGGTGCCGGCGGACGGCGATCTGCTGGGCTGGGGCGGTTTCATGAGCAGTGTCGACGCCGGGGTGGCGGCGCTGGGGAACCAATACGCGGCGTTCACCCAGCGGTGTCCCTCCAGCGAGGTTGTACTTGCCGGGTATTCGCAGGGCGCGATGGTGGTCCACCGTAACCTGGCAGGCTTGGCGGGCAGCCCGAATCTGGCTGCGGCTCTGTTGGTCGCCGACGGAGACCGCCTGCCTGCCGATCCCACCGTGAACCTGGGCACGGCCACCGCAGTGAGCACCAGGAAGGGTGTCGCGCAGGACTGGCCGATCCTGGCCCATGCGCCGGGCCCCATGTCGCCCTCGGTCGGCAGTCGCACGATCAGCGTGTGCGATCGCGGCGACGCGGTCTGTGACTACGATTCGGACGACGAAGAAGTGACGGCCACCGCTATCGCCGTGCACACCAGCTATGCCCGTTCGAGCGGCGGCGGCTACCGCTGGACCTGGCCGCTGTACCGGATGCTGGGCCCGTCGCCCATGCAGCAGCAGACCGTGCCGGTGGGCGGGTCGACGGATGGAGTCGTTCACTCCTGATCTCGGCGGCTGTTGGCGCTAATCTGATGGCGCCCAACCGACGGCAGGAGCCTGCGATGTCCACTTTCTGGCGGTACGTACGCATTCAGGCCTTCGTGCTGTTGTGTGGCATCGTCGGGCCCATCTTCCTGGTCATCTACTTCGTCGCGGGCGGCGATCCGATGATGAAGTGGATGTTCTGGGCCGGCCTGTTGATCACCGCGATCGACATCCTGATCGCGCTGGGGATCACGGCAGCCGGTGCGAAATCGGCGGCGCAGAACGAGAAACTCGAACAGGTCGGCGTGCTGGCCCTGGCCCAGGTCACCGGCATCCACGAGACCGGCACCCGCATCAACGAGCAGCCTTTGGTGAAGCTGGACCTGCAGATCTCGGGACCCGGCATCGCACCGTTCGCCACTCAGGATCGCGTGCTCGCCTCGGTGTCGCGGCTTCCGATGATCACCAACCGCAAACTGGTCGCCATGGTGGACCCGACCACCAACGAGTACCGGATCGATTGGGAGAGAAGCAGTCTGGTCAGCGGTCTGATGCCCGCGACGTTCACGATCGCGGAGGAGAACAAGACCTACGACCTCACCGGTCAGTCCGGCCCGTTGATGGAGATCCTGCAGATCCTCAAGTCTCACGGCATCGCCATCAACAACATGGTCGATCTGCGGGCCAACCCGGCGGCCCGCGAACAGGTTCAGGCCGTCGTGCGGCGCGCGGCCGCGCAACAGGCGCCGGCGCCGGCGCCCTCGGTTGCCGCGCCTGCAGCGGCCCCGTTCATGGCTCCGCCGGCCCCGTCGACCGCTCAACGCCTTCAGGAACTGGAGACCCTGCGTGCCACCGGTGCCGTCAGCGAAGAGGAATACGCGGCCAAACGACAGCAGATCATCGCCGATCTCTGATCAGGCGGTGGATGAACCCGCGCAGGCCCCGAGTGACCAGCCCCGATCGGCGGTCCTCCCACTGATCGGTATCGGCCAGGAACACGTTCTACTTCTGCTGTTAGCCTGTGGCCAGGCTCACTGAAAGGACCCTGGGATGGCGGCAGGTAACGGAACACTGGAAGGTCGCGTGGCATTCGTCACCGGCGCTGCACGCGGACAGGGGCGTGCGCACGCGGTGCGGTTGGCCAACGAGGGTGCCGACATCATCGCGATCGACGTCTGCCGGCCCGTCGACGGCACAATCACCTATCCGGCCGCGACATCGGAGGATCTGGCCGAGACCGTTGCCGCCGTGGAGGCTGCGGGCCGCAAGGTGCTCGCACGCGAGGTCGACATCCGCGACCTGGCGGCACAGCAGCAGGTGGTGGCCGACGGCGTCGAGCAGTTCGGCCGGCTCGACATCGTGGTGGCCAACGCCGGTGTGCTCAGCTGGGGTCGGTTGTGGGAGCTGAGCCCCGAGCAGTTCGACACCGTCATCGACGTCAACCTCAACGGCACCTGGCGGACCATCCGGGCCGCGGTGCCCGCCATGATCGAGGCAGGCAACGGTGGATCGATCATCATCGTCAGCTCCTCGGCCGGTGTGAAAGCCACCCCGGGCAACGGCCACTACGCTGCCTCCAAACACGGGCTGGTGGCGTTGACCAACACGCTGGCTCTCGAGGTGGGCGAGTACGGCATCCGGGTCAACTCGATCCATCCCTACTCGATCGACACTCCGATGATCGAGCCGGAGGCCATGGCCGAGATCTTCTCGAAGTTCCCCAGCTTCCTGCACAGCTTCGCCCCGATGCCGTATCACAAGGTGACCGACGGCAAGAACGAGGGACTTGCGGCCTTCATGGCGCCTGAAGAGGTCGCCGACGTGGTGGCGTTCCTGGCCAGTGACAACTCGGCAACGCTGTCGGGCAGCCAGATTGCCGTCGACCGCGGCGTGCTCAAGTACTGACCTTTCCGCGAGCCTTTCCCGGCGAGCAGACGCCCCGGTACCCGGAAACGGGCCAACCCGGGTGCTTCCGCGTCTGCTCGCCGGGGTTAGCCCGGTAGGAGCAGAACCGGAACCGGGCTGTGCCGCAGGATCTTTGACCCGTGCGAGCCCAGGAAAACCCGGGCGACCGCGCCGCCGGGTGAGGTTCCGATCGCCAGGATCTCGCCCTCGATCCAGTCGATGGCATCGATCGCCTCGCTCCAGTCGTTGCCGGTGACGACCTTCAGATCGACGTCCTCGCCGATCACCTTCTCGTCTCTCAGCCGGATCATCGCCTGCCGGGCCTGTTTCACCCACTCTTGCAGGATCGCGTCCTCGGCATGTAGCCCGACGGTCGGTGGGTACATGTTGCGTCCCCGCACTGCGAATGTGGCCAGCCGCATCGGCGTAGCCAGTCGCCGGCTCAGGTCGGCGACCTGCTGAACCACCGCCACCGCTTCGAGTGAGCCGGGGTAGGCGCACGTGATACGTGCCAGCGCAGCAGATTTCGACCGACGGTACCCGCGCGGGCTGATCGCCAACGGAACCGGGCAGCAGTGCAGCAGCCGGTCGGCGGTCGAACCGACCACCACCTGGCCCAGTTGGCCATCGGACGCCGAACCGAGAACGAGCACCTCGGCGCCGAGCGAATCGACGGCTTCCAGCAGTCCGCCGGAAACCGACCGGTGCGCGAACTTGTGGAAGCTGACGTCGAGGCGATCGTCGAGTGCGGATACGTGTTGCCGCGCCTGCTCGGCCGACGAGGCTGCCAACTGCGCTGCGTACTCGGCATATTCGGCGTCGACGCGCGCCGGTGACGGGTTCAGCCACGGACGCGGTACGACGGTGGCCACGGCCAGTGAGGTGTTCAGGGTGCGGGCCGCGCCGACTGCGAGGTGCAGCGCCGACGCTCCGCCCTTGCCGGCCAGATACCCGACGACGACGGTCATCGGCTGTCCTCGGTTCTGGGAGTGGTCTTGACGTCGTCCTCGCCGGCCGCCGCACCCGGGATGTAGCCGTCACCGCCGTCGTTCAATGCGCTGTGATGGCGGCTCCACAGCAGGTAGAACGCCAGGACGAAGGCGACCCAGAGGCTGAACCAGAGCCAGGTGATGTGTGGCAGGCCGTAGAGCACGAACAGGCAGGCCAGTACCGAAAGGACCGGTGTCACCGGGTAACCGGGAACCTTGAAGGCCCGCGGAAGATCCGGCTCACGCACCCGCAGGATGATCACCCCGACCGACACCACGATGAATGCCACCAGGGTGCCGATCGACACCAGGTCCCACAGGTAGTCCAGCGGCACCAATCCGGCCAGGGTGCCGGTCACCGCGGCGACCACGACGGTGTTGTTCACCGGAGTCATGGTGCGCGGGTTCACCTTTGCGAACATCGGCGGCAGCAGGCCGTCGCGTCCCATCGCGAACAGGATGCGGGTCTGGCCGTACATCACCACCAGGGTCACCGAGAAGATCGAGATCACCGCGCCCATGGCCAGCACGGTGCTGGCCCAGGTCTGGCCGTGCAGGATGTTGGTGAGCATCACCGACAACCCGGCCTCGGACTGCTCGTCGTACCCGAACTCGTCCGCGGATTGCGTGCCCAGGCCGGCGAACGCCACCAGGATGTAGATGCTGGTGACGACGATCAGTGCTCCGAGGATCGCCCGCGGCATGGTCTTCTGCGGGTTCTTCACCTCGTCGCCCGCAGTGGACACCGCGTCCAGGCCGATGAACGTGAAGAAGATGGTGCTGGCCGCGGCGGTGATGCCGGTGAACCCTTTCTCCCAGAACCCAGCGAAGTGATCGGTGGTGAACGCGGTGAACGCGATGGCGACGAACATGCCGAGCACACACAGTTTGAGGAGCACCATGACGGTGTTGACCGCGGCGGACTCGCTGGCGCCGCGGATCAGCAGGAGCGCACACATGACGATCAGGACTGTCGCCGGCAGGTTGATCAATCCGGGGTTGTCGCCCCATGGGGCCGCGGACAGGGCGTGCGGCAACCGCCAACCGAAGAGGTTGTCCAGCAGTTGATTGAGATAGCCGCTCCAACCGACCGCGGTGGCTGACATCGAGACGCCGTATTCGAGAAGCAGGCAGGCCGCGACGCCCATCGCGATGAACTCGCCCATGGTGGTGTAGGCATAGGAGTACGTGGAGCCCGAAACTGGTACGGCCGCTGCCATTTCCGCGTAGCAGATGGCCGACAGCCCCGCCGCGACGCCGGCGACTAGGAACGACACCAGCACTGCGGGGCCGGCTTTCGGGACGGCCTGCTGCAGCACGATGAAGATGCCGGTGCCGACGGTGGCGCCGACGCCGAACAGCGTCAGCTGGAATGTGCCGATACTTCGTTTGAGGTGGTCGGAAGCGCCGTGGGCGACAGGTGCTCCCATGACCGGCCTGCGCCGCAACATCTGGCTGGTCAGGTTGTTGGCTGGGGCGGACATGGTGCCTCCTTGCGGCCGGTCAACCGATTATCGGCGCGCCTCGGCCAGGGTGTCAGCGAATCGGTCAACGGCCCAGTCGAGCTCGTCGGCGGTCACCACCAGGGGTGGGGCGAACCGCAGCGTCGATCCGTGGGTGTCCTTCACCAGCACACCACGCTCGGCCAACGCCAGGCCGAACTGCTTGCCGGTGCCCAGATCCGGGTCGATGTCGACTCCTGCCCACAGGCCCAGGCCACGCACGGCCGTCACGCCGTGCCCGATCAACCCGGTGAGCCGGCTGTGCAGATGCTCCCCGAGTTGGGTTGAACGGAGCTGGAATTCGCCGCGGCGCAGCATGCCCACCACCGTGGAGCCGATAGCGGTGGCCAGTGGATTGCCGCCGAAGGTCGAGCCGTGTTCGCCGGGGTGCAGCACACCGAGGACATCGCGGTCGGCAACGACCGCGGACAACGGCACCACGCCACCGCCCAGTGCCTTACCGAGCAGGTACACGTCGGGCACCACACCCCAGTGCTCGCAGGCGAAGGTTCGGCCGGTGCGGGCCAGTCCGGACTGGATCTCGTCGGCGATCATCAGCACGTTGTTGCGGGTACAGATATCGCGGACACGTGGCAGGTAGTCGGCGGGCGGGACGATGATGCCCGCCTCTCCTTGGATCGGTTCGATCAGGACGGCGGCCGTGTTCTCGTCGATCGCTTCGGCCAGCGCCCGATCGTCGCCGAATGGCACCGAGCGGAATCCGGGCGTGTAGGGCCCGAAGCCGCGGCGGGCGGTGTCGTCGTCGGAGAAGCTGATGATGGTGGTGGTGCGACCGTGGAAGTTGTTGTGCGCTACGACAATATTCGAGCTGTCGGCTTTCACGCCCTTGACGTCGGTGCCCCACTTGCGGGCCACCTTGATGCCGCTCTCTACGGCCTCGGCGCCGCTGTTCATCGGCAGCACCATGTCTTTCGCGCACAGCCCGGCCAGTGCCTCGGCGAACGGCCCGAGCCGGTCGGAGTGAAAGGCGCGGCTCACCAGCGTCAGCCGGTCCAGTTGGGCGTGGGCGGTGGCGATGATCTCCGGGTTGCGATGACCGAAGTTGACGGCCGAATAGGCGGCCAGACAATCGAGATAGCGGCGGCCCGTCACATCGGTGATCCAGGCCCCTTCGGCGCTTTCGGCGACCACGGGCAGTGGTGAGTAGTTGTGGGCGACATAGCGATCGTCGAGTGTGATCGCGGCGGCGGTCGCAGGGTCCGGGGCGGCCTGGCTGTCCACTCTGTCCAGCATGGTCATCGATACCGCTCCAGGGTGCAGCATTTGACGGATCCGCCGCCTTTGAGGAGTTCGGACAGGTCGACGCCGATCGGCTCGAAGCCGGTCCGGCGCAGCTGGTCGGCGAATCCGGTGGCGGCGGCGGGCATCACGACGTGCCGACCGTCGGACACCACATTGAGGCCGAGGACGAAGGCGTCGGCGGAGCCCACTTCGATCGCGTCACCGAACAGGTCGGTCAGACGCTTTCGGGCCGCGGCAGTGAAGGCCGGGGGGTGGTAGGCGATGGTCGAATCGTCGAGGACGGCCAGCGCGGTATCGAGGTGATAGAACCGCGGGTCGACGAGTTCCAGACTGACCACGTCAAGGCCGGTAGCGGCCCCGATCTCGTCGTGGGCACGTCGGTCGGTGCGAAAACCGTATCCCGCCAACAAGGTTGATCCGACGAGCAGCAGGTCGCCCTGGCCCTCGTTGATGTGATCGGTGAACACGGTCCGGTAGCCGGCGGCGGTCATCCACTCGGCGTAGGCGTCGGCCTCACCGGCGCGCTGAGGGTAGGCGAAGCGGGCGACCACGGCGGTGTCGCCGACGAGGAAGCCGCCGTTGGCGGCGTAGACCATGTCGGGCAGACCGGCGCGCGGGGCCACCAGGTCGACGGTGTGGCCCAGATCGGCGTACACCCGGCGCAGCGTTTCCCACTGTGACAGTGCGAGCGCGGTGTCAACGGGGCTGGCGGGGTCCATCCACGGGTTGATGGCGTATTCGACGGTGAAGTACTGCGGGGCGGTCATGGCGTAGTGGCGGTTGGTCGCGGCCCGCGCGGGTGCTGCGGCCCCGGATGCGGGCGCAGCGTCAGGCATGACTTCATCGAAAATCGTCATGATTCGACGATATGAAGCCGCTGTGACGCAATCAATCGCTTCTTGTTGCGTCTTGAGCAGGGATACATTGCATGAATTGCCATACTGCGGCGGTTTGTTGCGTGGAGGTCGACATGGAGCGTCTGGACGACACCGACGAGCGGATCCTGGCCGAACTCACCGAGAACGCCAGGGCGACGTTCGCCGAGATCGGACAGCGCGTGAACCTGTCGGCTCCCGCGGTGAAGCGCCGGGTGGACCGGATGGTGTCCGACGGGGTGATCCGGGGCTTCACCACTGTGATCGACCGCAACGTGCTGGGGTGGCGCACCGAGGCTTACGTGCAGGTGTTCTGCCAGGGCACGATCGCCCCGGATCAATTGCGCACGGCCTGGATCGACATTCCCGAGGTGGTCAGTGCGGCCACGGTCACCGGTACCGCCGACGCGATCCTGCATGTGCTGGCTCGCGACATGCGCCACCTCGAAGAGGCACTGGAACGCATCCGGTCGACGGCTCGGATCGAGCGCAGCGAGAGCATCGTGGTGCTCACGAATGTCATCGAGCGGGGCCGGTCCTGATGTGACCCAGCGGCCTGCGCAAACATAGGGTGACGCACAACGCTTAACCGCGATCGTGTAAAAACCCCACGTGACTACTTCAACGGGATCAGCAGCGGGCATCGTCATCGTCGGCGGCGGCCTGGCCGCGGCCCGGACGGCCGAACAGCTGCGCCGGTCGGAGTACGGCGGGCCCATCACGATCGTCAGCGACGAGGACCATCTGCCCTACGATCGGCCGCCGCTGTCCAAGGAGGTGCTGCGCGCCGAGACGGACGACGTCACCCTCAAGCCGGCCGAGTTCTACGCCGAGAACAACATCGCGCTGCGGCTCGGCTCCGCTGCCCAGTCGGTGGACACCGCCGCCAAGACGCTGAAGCTGGCCGACGGCAGCGACGTCGCCTACGACGAGCTGATCATCGCGACCGGGCTGGTGCCCAAGCGCATCCGCTCCTTCGGCGACCTGGCCGGAATCCACGTGCTGCGCAACTACGACGAGAGCATGGCGCTGCGGGAGCACGCCGGTAAGGCCCGGCGGGCCGTGGTGGTCGGTGCCGGCTTCATCGGCTGCGAGGTGGCCGCGAGCCTTCGCAAGCTCGGTGTCGAGGTGACGCTGGTGGAGCCGCAGCCGACCCCGCTAGCCTCGGTGCTGGGCGAGCAGATCGGGGCCCTGGTGACCCGGTTGCACCAGGCCGAGGGCGTCGACGTGCGCTGCGGTGTGGGGGTCAGCGAAGTGCGTGGCGCCGACAAGGTCGAGGAGGTCGTGCTGGGCGACGGCACCGAACTCGACGCCGACCTGGTGGTGGTCGGCATCGGTTCGCACCCGGCGGTCGAGTGGCTCGAGGGCAGCGGGATCGCGCTCGACAACGGCGTGGTGTGCGACGAGGTCGGGCGCTCCAGTGCCGCAGGCGTGTGGGCCATCGGCGATGTCGCATCGTGGCGCGATCACGTGGGTGACCAAGCGCGCGTTGAGCATTGGAGCAACGTCGCCGATCAGGCGCGAGCAATGGTGCCGGCGATCCTGGGCCAGGAGGCCTCGCCCGTCGTGTCGGTGCCGTACTTCTGGAGCGATCAGTACGACGTCAAGATCCAGTGCCTCGGTGAGCCCGAGGCCGACGATGTCGTGCACGTGGTCGAGGACGACGGCCGCAAGTTCCTGGCCTTCTACGAGCGCGACGGTGTCGTGGTCGGCGTGGTCGGCGGCGGCATGCCCGGCAAGGTGATGAAGGCCCGCGGCAAGATCGCCGCAGGCGCTCCCATCTCCGACGTCCTGGGCTGACTTTTCCTCGCGGTTAGACCTGGCCGAGGTAGAAGCGGACACCCTGGTCGTCGGTGCACTCGGCCATGAAGCCGTAGTCCTGTCGTGACGGCTGCTGCAGCACGGTGCCGCCTGCCTCGCGGACCCGGGCGACCGCGGCGTCGATATCGGCGACCGTCCACATCGGCACAGCGGTGGCTCTCTCGGCGCCGCCGGCCACCCCCGACATCGGCTGACTGCCCTGTACGCCCCAACCGTCGTTGATCCGGCCGGGTTCGAAGGTCCAGAAGAAGACTCGGCTGTAGAACTCCTTGAACGCCGTCGAGTCGGGCACCTCGTAGGTGAGGTACGAAAGCTCGCCTGGCCCTGCGCCGTTCAGTTCCGGCCGCGGCGTGCCCGGTGTCGGCAGGAACACTGCGAACGGGGTGCCGGCCGGATCGGTGGCGTCGAGCACGGTGCCGAAGTCGAATTCCTGGGTCTGGCCGGGTTGGCCGCCGCCGGCGAGGATCGCCTGGCGTGCTCCGTCCAGGTCGGTCACCGCGTAGCAGCAGAACAGGTTGCCGGCGCCCGCGACGCTGAAGATGCCGATGGGCTGTCGCGTGTTGGTGACCTGGCCGGTGGCCGGGTCGTAGGTCCAGCCCAGCACGTGGCCGTAGAAGGCCGCGGCGCGTGCGGCGTCGGGAGCCCACACCGAGACGTATCCGACATCGCCGTGCTGGATCGTGACGGCCGCGCCGGTGACCGGTCCGGACAGCATCCACCGGTGGCCGAACGGGTCGATGATCGTGGCGTTGCGCGCCCCGTAGTTCTCGTAGGGCTCCCGGTGCACGACGGCGCCGAGCGCGCGCGCCCGTTCCATGGCGGCGTCGGTGTCGGCCACATGCAGCATCAGACTCACCGAATTAATCTGTGATACAGGTGCTTTGAGGCCCAGCTCGGGGTATTCGTCGGCCAGGTACAGCACGCCGTCACCGATCCGCAGCTCGGCATGTCCGATGCGGCCGTCGTCCATCTCGTACGTCTCGCCGACGACGGACGCGCCGAAGACATCGGCATACCAGGCGATGGCCTCACGGGCACCGGCCACGGCCAGGTACGGGATCGCGGCCGCGGCGGGCCGCGAATCGGGCCCGGGCCGTGGGGGAGCCGGGGTGGCCGGCGTGGCCGCGGGCTCGTTCAGTTCGGCGATGGCAGTTTCGGTTCCACTCATGTCAACTCCTTCGGTGCGTTGGGGAAGGGTGAGCGCCGATTCCAGCCGCGCGCGCAGCCGGGCGGCGAACGCCGGGTCGGGGGAGACCGGTGGGTCGTCGCCGCTGAGCACGGTCAACGGATCGTGGCTGTTGATCACGACGTCCCTCCCTCCGGTGTCGGGTACTGGGCTCTGAAGGCTCGGCGGGCCCGGACCAGCAGAGCCTCGGTGGCATGCACCGTGCGCCCGATCAGCTCGGCGCATTCACCCACCGAGCAGTCGTCGAGGTAACGCAGGGCGAGCACGGTGCGGTGCTGTTCGGGTAGCCGGGCCAGAACCGCTTCGGCGACAATGCGATCCAGTTCCGCGTCCCAGTCATCGGCCGGGTCCACCGGTTCGGGCAGTTCGGCCACCGGCACGGTGAACCGGTCGTGGCGGCGGCGGTAGTGGTCGGCGAGTTTGTGCCTGGCCACCCCGATCAACCACGGCACCGAGATCTGCGGCGGCGACGGTCTGCGGGCCGCGTCCATGGCGGCCAGGAACGTCTCCGACGTCAGGTCTTCGGCGGTTCCGCGGTCGCCGCAGCGGCGTACGAAGTAGCCGTACACCGCAGGCAGGGCCTCGTCGTAGCACCTCAGCAGCGCCCGCGGAGCGTCTGTTTCGGCGCTCACACCCTTATCGTCGCCGCCGGGCACCGAACTCCGACGGCCTTGGGCGAAGTTTTTTCGCCGGAAAACCATTGGCGCCGGTCAGGGGAGGTGCGTCATGGTGGTCGGCGTGGTGGACGTCGAGGCATTCAAGCGGGACGGGTTCGTCAAGGTCGAGCAGGCCGCGCCGGCCGAAATCGCCGATGCCGCGCGGGATCTGCTCTGGACGCAGATCGGACTGTCTCCGGATGAGCCCGCGTCGTGGACGAGTGCGGTGGTGTGGACGGCCGATCTGACCGGCGCCGGCCCGTTCCGGCAACTGGTGGACAACGCAGCGCTCACCGATGCCCTGGACGCGATCTGTGGACGAGGAGGTTGGCTGCCGCGTGGGGCCCTGGGCAACATCCCGGTGCGGTTTCCGGTCGATCCGCCCGCAGCGGACCGGGGCTGGCACGTCGACGCCAACACCCCCTTGCCGGGCGGGGAGTGGACGGTCAGCGGGCGTCCGCACACCGTCCTGGTGTTGACCCTGCTGTCCGAGGTGGGACCCGCCGACGCGCCGACGCGGATTCGGGTGGGTTCGCATCGCGACGTCGCCCGGGTGCTCGGGCCCGACCCCGTCGAGTTCATCGAGGCCGGTGCCATGGTGGACGTGGCCAGCCGAACCTGTCCGGTGGACCATGCGACGGGCCGGCCCGGCGACATGTACGTGCTGCATCCGTTCACCGCGCACGCCGCCGATGTACATCGCGGTCGCTCACCGCGTTTCATGTCGCAGGCGCCGATCCTGCTCACCGAGAGGCTCGGTCCGCAGGGCCCGGCGGCGCTGGCGGCAGCGTGGGACGGGTTACTGCGGGGCTAGCCGCTCCAACCCCGGACGCGCCACTTCGAAGGCCCGGCCGATGGCGTCCGGCAGTGCGACGGACTCGTCGGCAAGCCAGTGTTCGTAGGCCGAGAGCGCGACTCCGAGCATCAGCCATCCGACGGTCTGAGGCATCAGGTCCTCTGGGGTCGCGCCGATGCGTTGGGCCACGTAGGTGGCGATGACCTCACGCCATCCGGCGTACATCGTCATCGAATATGCCTGCAGCCCTGCGGTTTCCAGAATGACGCGCATACGCAGGCGGTGTTGGGCCATCTCCTGGGCGTCGTAGGTGTTGAACGACAGCAGTGCTTCGCGCAGGGCCTCGGCCAGCGGGATCTCGGAGCTCAGCGCGGCGAGCAGGTCGCGCAGGTGTTGCAGGTGGGCGTCGAAGTCTCCCCAGGGGATGGCGTTCTTGGAGGCGTAGTAGCGGAACAGCGTGCGTCGCGCGATGCCGGCCGCTTTGGCCACGTCGTCGACGCTCACCTCGTCGAAGCCGTGGGCGGCGAACAATGCCAGTGCGACGTCGGTGATGTGGTCCTGCGTGGTGGACGGACGCCTGCCGACGCGGGGCCCGGATCCCTGCCGCATAAAACCCGCCCTTCCATTTGTGCACTCGATGCCATATTCTTGCGACTCAGGTCACAATTGTCGAGACCCACAGTTACAGGAAAGGTGCGATTCATGGATCAGAACCCGCAGGCCGAAACCGAAACCCAGCTCGTCACCGAGACGCTCGTCGAAGAGGTCTCGATCGACGGTATGTGCGGGGTTTACTGACCGTGTCTACACAGGTTGCCGATACGGCCGGGCACGTCGGCGTCGTCTTCGACCCGAATGTCAGCTGGCGGTTGCACCACCAGGTGGCGGTGCGGCCGGAGCCGTTCGGTGCCCTGCTGTATCACTTCGGAACCCGCAAGCTGTCGTTTCTGAAGAACCGGACGGTCGTCGAGGTGGTCAACTCACTGGCTGACCACCCCGACGCCCGGTCCGCGTGTCGCGCTGTCGGTATCGCCGACTCCGACCAAGGCCCTTACCTGCACGCGCTGAGCGTGCTGGTGTCCTCGAAGATGCTCATCCCCGGGAATCCACAATGACTTCTGTTGCGCCCGTGCGCACGCCTGTTCCAAGGCTCGTCGAGCAGTTCGAACACGGACTCGACGCCCCCATCTGCCTGACCTGGGAGCTCACCTACGCCTGCAACCTGGCGTGTGTGCACTGCCTGTCCTCGTCGGGGAAGCGCGATCCTCGTGAACTGTCCACCCAGCAGTGCAAGGACATCATCGACGAACTGGAACGCATGCAGGTGTTCTACGTGAACATCGGCGGTGGGGAACCGACTGTGCGCCCGGACTTCTGGGAACTTGTCGATTACGCAACCGCCCATCATGTCGGCGTCAAGTTCTCGACCAACGGGGTGCGCATCACGCCCGAGGTGGCTGCGAAACTCGCTGCCAGCGACTACGTCGATGTGCAGATCTCCCTGGACGGCGCCAACGCCGAGGTCAACGACGCGGTGCGCGGCAAGGGTTCGTTCGACATGGCTGTGCGTGCACTGGAAAACCTTGCCGCCGCCGGCTTTTCGGACGCCAAGATCTCGGTGGTGGTCACCCGCCACAACGTCGACCAGCTCGACGAGTTCAAGGCGTTGGCCGACCGCTACGGTGCCACGCTGCGGATCACGCGGCTGCGCCCGTCGGGCCGTGGCGCCGATGTCTGGGATGAGCTGCACCCGACCCCGGAGCAGCAGCGCCAGCTGTACAACTGGCTGGTCGCCCACGGTGAGCGGGTGCTGACCGGTGACTCGTTCTTCCACCTGTCGGGGCTGGGTGAGCCCGGTGCACTGGCCGGGCTGAACCTGTGCGGCGCCGGCCGCGTGGTGTGCCTGATCGATCCGGTGGGCGACGTCTACGCCTGCCCGTTCGCCATCCACGACAAGTTCCTGGCCGGAAACATTCTGGAAGACACCGGTTTCGGCGCCGGATTCCAGAACGTCTGGCAGAACTCCCCGCTCTTCCGCGAACTGCGCGAGCCCCAGTCGGCCGGCGCCTGCAGCGGCTGCGGACACTACGACGCCTGCCGCGGCGGCTGCATGGCTGCCAAGTTCTTCACCGGTCTGCCGATGGACGGGCCGGATCCCGAGTGCGTCGAAGGCTGGGGCGAGCCCGCCCTCGCGGCCGAGCGCGTCAAACCCAAGCCCAGCGGTGACCACTCCCGCGGCACCAAGCAGGGCCCGGTCGCACTGAAGTTGCTGACCAAGCCGCCCGCCCGCATCTGTAACGAAAGTCCGGTGTAACCCCATGGCTCGTGATACCTGGTTCGAGACCGTCGCCATTGCCCAGCAGCGGGCGAAGAAGCGGCTGCCCAAGTCCGCCTACTCCTCGCTGATCTCTGCCAGCGAGAAGGGCGTGACGGTCTCCGACAACGTGGAGTCGTTCGCCGAGCTCGGTTTCGCGCCGCACGTGGTGGGTGCCACGGAGAAGCGTGAGATGGCGACAACGGTGATGGGGCAGGATATTTCGATGCCCGTCATCATCTCGCCGACCGGCGTGCAGGCCGTTGACCCCGATGGTGAGGTGGCCGTCGCCCGGGCCGCCGCAGCACGCGGCACGGCCATGGGGCTGTCCTCCTTCGCCAGCAAGCCGATGGAGGAAGTCACCGCGGTCAACGACAAGATCTTCTTCCAGATCTACTGGCTCGGGTCGCGCGACGAGATCGCCGAGCGTGTGCAGCGGGCCAAGGACGCCGGCGCCGTCGGGCTCATCGCCACGACCGACTGGAGCTTCAGCCACGGCCGCGACTGGGGTAGCCCGAAGATCCCGGAGCGAATGGACCTGCGCACGATGCTGCGGATGTCTCCGGAGGTGCTCACCAAGCCACGCTGGCTGTGGAGCTTCGGCAAGCACCTGCGTCCGCCGGACCTGCGGGTGCCGAACCAGGGTCGCGCCGGCGAGCCGGGGCCGACGTTCTTCGAGGCCTACGGGCAGTGGATGGGTACCCCGCCCCCGACCTGGGAGGACATCGCCTGGTTGCGGGAGCAGTGGGGCGGTCCTTTCCTGCTCAAGGGAATGGTGCGGGTTGACGACGCCAAACGTGCCGTGGATGCGGGTGTTTCGGCGATCACGGTGTCCAATCACGGCGGCAACAACCTGGACGGCACGCCCGCGGCGATCCGCTGCCTGCCTGCCATCGCCGACGCGGTGGGGGATCAGGTCGAGGTTTTGCTGGACGGTGGGATCCGCCGGGGTAGCGATGTCGTGAAGGCCGTGGCGCTGGGCGCCCGGGCGGTCATGATCGGCCGCGCCTATCTGTGGGGTCTGGCCGCCAACGGCCAGGCGGGTGTCGAGAACGTGTTGGACATCCTCAGCGGCGGCATCGACTCCGCGCTGCGCGGGTTGGGCAAGTCGTCGATCCACGACCTGACACCGGAGGACATCCTGGTGCCGGAGGGCTTCACCCGGACCCTCGGTGTGCCGCGCGCCTGACACTGACGTTCACCCTGAGGTGCAGCGTGACAGGGGTGGCGGGAGAGACGTACGTGATGTTCACGACCGGTGCCGGGAAAGCTACGGCAAATCAATTGCTGCCTGTGCTCCAACAATTGGCGCACAGTAGGTGAATTGGGCCTACCATCGGCACGTGGCTTTCCCCAGCGGGCTCGGGAACTCAACGTCGAGACAGCTACGCAGCATGTCGCCAATGTTGATCGTCCCAGTGGGCTCTACCGAGCAACATGGTCCGCACCTGCCTCTGGACACCGACACGCGCATCGCCGCCGCAGTCTCGCATGCGCTGCTCGAGCACGTCGATGACGCGTCGTCCGGTGACTGGGTGGTCGCGCCGCCCGTCCATTACGGGGCCAGCGGCGAGCACGAGGGGTTCCCCGGCACGGTGTCGATCGGCACCGCGGCCCTGCGGTTGTTGCTGCTGGAGTACGGGCGTTCCGCATTGAGTTGGACGTCGCGTCTGGTGTTCGTCAATGGTCACGGGGGGAATGTGGAGGCGCTGGCCGCTGCGGTGGCCCTGTTGCGCCAGGAGAGCCGCGACGTCGGCTGGGTCCCGTGCATCGCCGCGGGCGCCGACGCACACGCGGGGCATACCGAAACATCTGTATTGCTACATATTTCGCCCGGCGATGTCTGGGCTGACGGCCTGGCTCCCGGGAACACCGCCCCGCTGGCCGAGCTCATGCCGGCGATGCGCAGTGGCGGGATCGCGGCCGTAAGCGAAGTCGGGGTGCTGGGTGACCCGACAACCGCCACGGCTGCCGAGGGGGAGCGTATCTTTGCTGAGATGGTCAACGGCTGCGCCGGTCGGATACGGCGGTGGCAACCGGACCGGAACGGATTGCTGACATGACCGGACCGAGGCTGCCCGACGGTTTTGCCGTACAGGTGGATCGCCGTGTCAAGGTGCTGGGGGCCGGCGCGGCCCTACTCGGCGGGTCGCCGACCCGGTTGCTGCGGCTGGCGCCGACGGCGCAGACCATGCTCAACGGCGGCCGTCTCGAGGTGCACGACGCGCAGAGTGCGCAACTGGCCCGGACTTTGCTCGACGCCACGGTCGCCCATCCCCGTCCGCCCAGCGGTCCGTCCCACCGTGATGTGACGGTCATTATCCCGGTGCGCGACAACGTATCCGGTCTGCACCGGCTCATCTCGGCGTTGCGGGGCCTTCGGGTGATCGTGGTCGACGACGGCTCGGCGGTTCCGGTCTCGCAATCAGAATTCGCCGGGATGCACTGCGACGTGCAGGTCCTCCGGCACTTCCGTAGCAACGGTCCGGCGGCCGCCCGCAACACCGGCCTCGCCGCGACGGAGACCGATTTCGTCGCGTTCCTCGACTCGGACGTGGTGCCTCGGCGCGGGTGGCTCGAGGCGTTGCTCGGCCACTTCTGCGACCCGGCCGTGGCGCTGGTCGCACCCCGCATCGTCGGACTGCACACCGCCGACAATGTGGTGGCCAGGTACGAGGCGGTGCGTTCGTCCCTGGACCTCGGGGTGCGCGAGGCACCGGTGGTGCCCTATGGCCCGGTGTCCTACGTACCCAGCGCGGCGATCATCTGCCGGCGCGCGGCGCTGGCCGCGGTGGGCGGCTTCGACGAGACCATGCAGTCCGGTGAGGATGTCGATCTGTGCTGGCGCCTGGTCGAAACCGGGTCCCGCCTGCGTTATGAGCCCATTGCGCTGGTTGCCCACGATCACCGGACAGACCTGCGAGAGTGGTTCAACCGCAAGGCTTTCTACGGCACTTCGGCAGCTCCGTTGACGGTCCGCCATCCAGGCAAGACGGCCCCTGTGGTGATCTCCGGGTGGACGCTGATGGTCTGGCTGCTGCTTGCGATGGGGTCGTGTTTCGGGTACCTGGGCTCGGTGGTGATCGCGATCTTCACCGGTCGGCGTATCGCCCGGTCCCTCAGCACGGTCGACACCGAACCCACCGAGGTCGCCGCGGTGACCGCGCGCGGGCTGTGGTCGGCGGCTCTGCAGCTGTGTTCGGCGATCTGCCGGCACTACTGGCCGGTCGCCCTCGTCGCCGCCCTGATGTTCCGGCGGGCCAGACACGCGGTCCTGGTGGCCGCGGTGCTGGACGGTGTGGTCGACTGGGCGACCCGACGCGGCAATGCCGACGACGACACCAAGCCCGTCGGCCTGCTGACCCACATCCTGCTCAAGCGTCTGGACGATCTCGCCTATGGGATCGGCCTGTGGACCGGTGTGGTGCGTGAACGTCAGCTGGGCGCGCTCAAGCCGCAGCTTCGGAGCTAACCCGAGTTGGAGCGAGACGTCCTGATCGTCGGTGCCGGAAGCGCCGGATCAATTCTGGCTGAACGGCTTTCCGTCGATCCAAGCTGCCATGTCACGGTCGTGGAAGCCGGTCCGGAGCCCAGTGACCCCCGGGTGGCGGCGCAGATCACCGATGCGCTGCGCCTGCCGATCGGGGCTGCCAGTTCGGTGGTCCGTCACTACGCCTCGGTACTGACCGAACACCCGCCCCGGCACGCCGAGATCATCCGGGGATCGGTGGTGGGTGGCTCCGGTGCGGTCAATGGCGGTTATTTCTGCCGGGGGCTGCCAGGAGACTTCGACCGGTGGGCCGTGCCGGGCTGGGGCTGGGACGATGTACTGCCGCACTTCCGTGCCATCGAGACGGATCTGGATTTCGACACCTCCCTGCATGGCGATGCCGGGCCGATCACCGTGCGGCGGGTCCGCGAATTTGACGGTTGCACAGCATCTTTCGTCGACGCAGCGATAGGTACCGGATTCGGCTGGATCGACGACCTCAATGGGTCCACCGCTGCGGCGGCACTCCCGGCGGGGGTCGGTGCCGTTCCGCTGAACATCAACGGCGGCAACAGGGTTGGTCCGGGTGGTGCCTACCTGCAACCCGCGCTGGGTCGGCCCAACCTCCAGCTGGTGACGGACACCCGGGTCCACCGCGTGCTGTTCCGCGCGAACCAGGCCGTCGGAGTGCAGTGCGAAGACGGCTCTGTGCTCGGTGCCGAACGAATTGTTCTGTGTTCTGGCGCAATTGGGTCAGCGCACCTGTTGCTGCTGTCGGGCATCGGGCCGGCGGCAGAGCTCGAAGCGCTCGGCATCGAGGTGGTCTCCGATCTGCCGGTCGGCATGCACACCGTGGACCATCCGGAATGGGTGCTGCCGGTCTCCTGGACGCCGACTCACGACCTGCCGCCGCTGGAGGCTGTGCTGACCACCGACGACGGCATCGAAGTGCGTCCCTACACCGCAGGTTTTTCGGCCATGGTGCACGGGCCGGGGCACGATCCTGCCGAACTTCCGCACCTCGGTGTGGCGCTGATGCGCCCGCACTCACGGGGCCGGGTCGGGTTGGCATCGGCCGACCCGACGGTGGCACCGGTGATCGAGCATCGGTATGACACGGTGGCAGAGGATGTCGACACTTTGCGCCGTGGCGCGGAACTGGCTCGTGAATTGGTCAGTCACACAGCAGAAGTCGGTGAGGCTTCGTGGTCGACATCGCAGCATCTGGCCGGTACGGCGCCCATGGGCACCGGCGTGCAGGCAGTGCTGGATCCGACCTGCCGGGTGCTGGGCGTCGAGAATCTGTGGGTGGTCGACGGGTCGATCATGCCGGCCATCACCAGCCGCGGCCCGCACGCGACCATTGCCATGATCGGTCATCGGGCTGCGGAGTTCCTGGCGACCTGAGCCGCCGGATCACTCGGAGCTGCTCACCGTCGCGGCCCGGAGCCCAGATCCCGACGAACACCGCCGCCACCGCCAGGACCGCCGCCATCACCAGCAGGGCCGAGTTGGTCGCGTCGAGAAACGCCTGCTTGGCCAGCCCGGCGACGGTCACGCCCTGCGGACCCAAATGCCCGGCCACGGTGAGTGCCTCGGCCAGTGAGCTCAGGATGGGTTCACGCACCTCGGCGGGTAGCCCGGTCAGCTTGGGCCCCAGGTGGTTCTGGTATTGCGCGGCCAGGATCGAGCCGGCGACCGCGATGCCCAGGGCGGCACCGACTTCCCGAGTGGTGTCGTTGACCGCGGAGGCCACGCCTTGTTTCTCGTCGGGAACCGCGCCCATGATGGCCGAGGTCGTCGGCGCCGTGCACAGCCCGATGCCGATACTGATGATCAGCAGTGGCCAGGCGTACTGCGGATAGCTGGAGTCGATCTGCAGCCAGCGCATACTCAGCAGCCCCGCCGAGATCACCAGCAGTCCGACGAAAACACAGGTCCGGAGGCCGAGCCGAGGCAGGTACAGGTGTGTGGTGGCACTGAGGATCAGGAGCGGTATGGCCAACGGGCACAGGGCGATTGCGGTTTGGATCGGGCTATATCCCATGACCAGCTGGATGTACTGCATGCTGACGTAGAAGTAGCCGAAGTTGACGAAGAACAGGAATGTCACGCCCACTGCCCCGGTCGCGAAGTCGGGCTTTCCGAACAGTCGGACATCGAGCAGCGGGTGCCGGATCTTGAGTTGCACCACGGTGAACGCAGCAGCGAGGACGACCCCGCCGGCCATGCAACCCCACACCGCCGGGTGCGTCCAGCCTCGGATCGGGGCCTCGACCACGCCGAGCACGAAGACCGCCACGGCCGCGCCGATCAGGACGGCGCCGGTCCAATCCACCGGGGCGCTGTGTTCGTCGCGTGAAGAGGGCACGGTGCAGGTCAGGATGAACAACCCGACCCCGGCGACGACGAAGGTCGCGAAGATGGACTGCCATCCCCAGAAGTGCAGCAAGCCACCCGTGACGAGGAAGCCGACGATGGCGCCGGACCCCACCACGCCGGCCCAGATCCCAACTGCCTTGTTGCGCTCGGATTTCGGAAACGCCGCGGTGAGTAGGGACAGGGTCGCCGGCATGATGAAGGCGGCGCCTGCCCCGGCCACCGCACGAGAAATGATCAGGTGTACGGGATCGTCGAAAAGCAGGGGTGCCGCGGAGGCCAGGACGAAGACCACGAGGCCGGTCAACAGGGCGCCGCGGCGGCCGTAGCGGTCGCCGATCGCGCCGGCCGGGAGCAGCAGGCAGGCGAGCACCAGGGTGTAGCCGTCGATCACCCAGGTGAGTTGGGCCTGGGTGGCCGCGGTCTGGCGGGCGATGTCGGGCAGCGCGGCGTTCAGGGCCACCATCGAGGCGATCACGATGGAGACGTCCATGCAGGCGACCGCGAGCAGCCAGTATCGCTTCCGGATCGACAGATAGGACAGGCCGGGATCTATATCCTGGCCAGAATCGACGAGGGTGTCAGACATGCTGCGCCTCCTCGGTCGGTGAGGTTTCGAGACTATCAGTCTCGTAGCGAGACGGTAAGTCTGTTTTTATGGAGGTGTTGGCGCATGACCGCCGAAAGCAGTGACCCGCGTCCGGCCCGATCCCGGGCCCGGTTGCTCGAGGCGGCGACGACGCTGTTGCGGTCGGGCGGTCCCAGTGCGGTGACGGTGGACGCGGTCACCAGGGCCGCGAACGTGGCCAGGGCAACGCTGTACCGGCACTTCCCGAGCGGAAATGACTTGCTGGCAGCGGCATTTCGCGCACTCATCCCGGCCGCGCCGATGCCGCCGGCGGACGGAACGCTCCGCGATCGGCTGATCGCCCTGGTTCAGGCGCAGGCCGACTTGATCGCCGAGGCTCCGATCAGCATCACTGCTATGTCGTGGCTGGCGCTCGGTGGTGACATGGAGCAGTTGCCGTGGCGGACCGATGACAGCGCCGAGGTGCGGACGTTGCGCGAGCGGGTGGCCGAGCAGTACGCGTTGCCGTTCGAGGCGATCTTCGACAGTCCCGAGGCGGTCGACGAACTCGGCGAGGTGGATCGGACGCAGGCCGCCGCGCTACTGCTGGGGCCGATCGTGTTGGGTAAGCTCAGCACGCTGACCGAGTTCGATTACACCCGTTGCGTGCAGTCCGCGGTGGATGGCTTCCTGGCCACCCACCGGCGGACCGGGCAGACTCAGCGCAGCGAGTAACGAATCGGCAGGTGCTTGAGCCCACCGACGAATGTGGTCGCGGAAAGCTCTGGCGTCCCGGCCAATTCGATGGAATCCAGCCGACTGAGCAGTTCGGTGAACAAGCTGTTCATCTCCATCCTGGCCAGTGCTGCACCCAGGCAGAAGTGCACGCCGTATCCGAATGCCAGGTGCTTGTTCGGATCCCGGCCGACGTCGAAGCGATGTGGGTTGGCGAAGATCTCTTCGTCGCGGTTGCCGGAAACGTAGGCCAGGTAGACGGATTCGCCCTTGGCGATCGGTACGCCGCGCACGGTGGTATCCGCGGTGGCGGTGCGCATGAACTCCTTGACCGGGGTGGACCACCGGATCATCTCTTCGACCGCGGTGCCCATCAGATCGGGTTGCGCCTTCAGTCTGGCCAGTTGGTCGGGGTTCTCGATGAGTGCATGGAGTCCGCCGGAGATCGCGTCCTTCGTGGTGTCGTGTCCCGCACTGGCGACGATCACGTAATACGACGCGGTGTCGACGTCGGACAGCGGTTCCCCGTCGATGGTGCCGTTGGCGATCGCCGACGCCAGGTCCGCGGTCGGGTTGGCGCGGCGGGACGCGGTGAGCGTCGAGAAGTAGGCGAAGAAGTCCATCAGTACGGCGAGCTGGTCCTCCAGTGAGCCCCCCTCGCGCTTGTACTCGTCGTCGTCGCCGCCGAACATCTCCTGGGTCAGCATGTGCATGCGGGCGAAGTCCTCTTCGGGGAGCCCGAGCAGGGACATGATCACGTAGAGCGGGAAGTCGACGGCGATCGCGGTGACGAAATCGCACTCGGGCCCGATATCGCGCATCTTGTCGACATGCCGTTTGGCGAGCTCGTCCACCCGGACCTTGAGATCACGCATTGCCTTGGGGCGGAACCAATCTGCCCCGATCGCCCGAACCTTGCGGTGGTGCGGGTCGTCCATGTGGATCAAGGTGCGCAGGCCCATGCCGGCCTCGAGCTGTTGCTTGGCGAGATCGTCGGCGGCCGCGGTGGCCAGCAGGGGCCGGGGCTCGCTGATGAACAGCTCGTTGTCCCGCTCGATGGCCATGATGTCGGCGTGCTTGGTGATGGCCCAGAACGGCCGGTAGGGCCGATTGTCGACCCAGGCCACCGGGTTGTTGGCGCGCAGGTGGGTCAGCGCGGTGTGCAGGCGTGCATCGTCGGCGTAAGCCGTCGGATCGGCGAGCACCTTCGCGGCGTCATCCATTGTCGGCGCGCTCATACAGACTCCTCACTGGCAGAACTTGACGGGTGTCAATTGCCACCATATGTGATCGGCGCCACGTAAGGGAGTCGATTATGCCGATCGGCCCCGTACGCTCGCAGCCATGCGGTCCGGGCGTCGCGTCGTCGCGTTGCTGGCAGTGTTGGCCATGCTGGTGGGAGGCTGTGCACGAGGTGGCGGCCGGGCGGCGACGCCCGGCCGTTCAGCTGACCCTCCGGCCGGCCTGGTGCAAGGGCCGGACCCGGCAGTGGTCCGGACCGCGGCCGGAACCTTGCGCGGCACAGTGGTATCCGACCATCGGTTGTTCGCCGGGGTGCCGTACGCCGCCGCGCCGGTGGGCCCCATGCGATTTGCGGCACCGGTCCCCGCGCCGGGTTGGCCGGGTGAGCGCGACGCCACCCGCCCGGGCCCGCGGTGCATCCAGGACCCCGATTCCGATCCCGAACGCGGAGCCAACACGGCCGAGGACTGCCTGAACCTGAACGTCTGGACGCCGCCGGTCTCGGAGGAGAAGCGTCCCGTCATGGTCTGGATCCACGGCGGCGCGTTCGCCGGCGGTAGCAGTGGCATCTACGACGCGGGACGACTGGCCGCGCGCGGCGACATCGTCGTGGTGACGATCAACTACCGCCTAGGCACACTGGGCTTCCTGGCCCACCCTGCCCTGGGCGTCGGTGGGGACGTCGGCAACTACGGTCTGGCCGACCAGCAGGCGGCGCTCCGCTGGGTGCGCGACAACATCGCCAACTTCGGCGGCGATCCGGAAAAGGTCACCGTCGCCGGTGAATCCGCGGGCGGCATGTCGGTGTGTGACCACCTGGTGTCGCCGGGCTCGGCGGGATTGTTCCGAGCCGCGATCCTGATGAGCGCGCCGTGCCAGGCTCAGGCCGACCTCGCCTCCGCGACTCGCCGCTCGCTCGATTACGCGGCCGCTGCCGGATGCCCCGATCCCGCGGTGGCGGCCACTTGCTTGCGTGCCCTGCCGGTGGACAGTCTGCGGAAGCCGGTGTGGTACTTCAATATCGGCAGTGACGAGCTGACCGGTCCGGTCACCGGGTCGACTGTGATTCCGCAGGCCCCGCTGGCGGCGTTCGCATCGGATCGGGCCGAACCGGTGCCGGTGCTCATCGGCACCACCCGCGATGAGTTCACGCTCTTCGTGGCGTTGCGCTACCTGCGTCTGGGGCAGCGCTATGTCGCGGGGGATTACCCGCGGCTGCTGTCCGAGACGTTCGGTGCCGATGCCGTGGCCGTCGGCGCACACTACCCCGTCGACCGGTACGGCGGTGTGGCGCAGGCATATTCGGCGGCGGTCACCGACGGCGAATTCGCCTGTGTGTCGGAGCGGATGGCCGGTGAGCTCTCGCGCACCGGACCGGTCTACGCCTACGAGTTCAACGATCGCTCTGCCCCGGCGCCGGAGGTCATGCGAACGCTGCCCTTCCCGGTCGGAGCCAGTCACTCGCTGGAGCTTCGCTACCTGTTCGACGTCGGCGGGGCGCCGCCGTTGGACCCGGCGCAGCAGCGACTTTCGGACCAGATGATCGACTACTGGAGCGCTTTCGTGCGCACCGGCGAGCCGGCGGTCGAGGGGCAGCCCGACTGGCCCGGGTTCGATCCGGCGGGAGAGGGCGCCAGAATTTCGTTGCAGGCCGACGGCAGTCGCGTCGACAATGGCTACCCACAGGAGCATCAATGCCCGTTCTGGGCCGGGTTGAGGGAGAAGTGAACTCGATGGCGACACCGGATCCGCAGGCGTTCGCCGAGGAATGGGTGCGTGCGTGGAACGCGCACGACGTGGACGCGGTACTCGCCCACTTCCACGACGATGTGTTGTTCAGTTCGCCGGTAGCGGCCCGCCTCTTTCCCGAGACCGGGGGTGTGGTGCGGGGCAAGGACTCGTTGCGCCACTACTGGACGACGGCGCTGGCCGGCATGCCGGATCTGCAGTTCGAGGTGCTGGCGACCTACCGCGGCGAATCGGCCTTGGTGATCCACTACCGCAATCAGAACGGCGGGTTGGTCAACGAGGTGCTGCTGTTCGACGGTGCACTGGTGCGCGAGGGACACGGCACCTATCTGGACTAGCGCCGAGATCAACGCAGCGGCTGTCGCCGGGACGTGAACACAGCCATGGCGTTGATCTCGCGGGCCGCGAGCGTCTGGATCAGCGCCTAGGCCGGCGTCACCCAGGTGGTGATGTCGGCGTGCACCACCTCGACGCCGTGGCGGTCGGTGATGCTGACCGGCACCACGATGTCGGTGCCTTCGGTGATGGTGCCGAAATCCGGGGGCGTCAGCTCGGCGCGGGCCCGCAGCGAGGTGGTGGCCTTGGCGAGGTACTGCACGTTCATGGCCTTGGGGATCCAGCGGTGCGTTGTCGGCACAGTGGCCTCCATCAGCATGCCCATCGCCATCTCGGCGGCATTGCACGACGCGATGGCGTGCACGGTGTGCAGATGGTTGTAGACGTAGAACCACTTCGGCACCGTCACCTCAGCCAGCCCCGGTTCCATCCGGACGACGTGGGGGAGGATCGACGCGAAGTAGGGCACCCGGGCCATGGCTGCGGCGGAGAAGGCCCAGCTGCCGCCGGGAAGCGGTGACAACTTCGTCCATGCTCTATAGGTAGCGCTGGGTGTCCTCACGGGAGACTGCGTCATGCGCCATACCTTACTCAAAAGTAAGTTCGGTCGAGCGGTCCGCGGCGCGATCTTCCGCCGCGGCGCCACCTACGCGGACAGAGCCGGCCGGCCGGTGCCTGAGGTCGGAAAACACTGGGAAATCCGCGAGTTGGAGGCTCGATGCGTCCGGCCGCATCGACGGGCCCCGACCTGCTCGATCGCGGATTTGGAGCACGCCCGGATCTAAGGCATACTGTTCGGGTTGCCTTGAGCCGGGTATTCCTGGCCGGGCATCCGACCCGCGCCCCCACGGGCGCATCCGGTCCCAACATTAGATCGCGACTGATTTTCAGGGCGAGAAAATGTGCGCGAAGGCGACACGCCCGACCGCGGGGGCCGGTGGACCACAGACAGGTAAACAGCGGCGGCAATACTCGGCGCACCCGCGCCGGGGACCAGGCCCGACGGGTTTCGGTGGGTTTTCCCATCGTGGCTTCGATACGGCCGGCCGATGTACGAAGTAGAGGTAGGAGAAGCGTGGCGGGACAGAAGATCCGCATCAGGCTCAAGGCCTACGACCATGAGGCCATTGATGCCTCGGCGCGCAAGATCGTCGAGACGGTCACCCGTACCGGTGCCAGTGTGGTGGGCCCCGTGCCGCTGCCGACCGAGAAGAACGTGTACTGCGTGATTCGGTCGCCGCACAAGTACAAGGACTCGCGGGAGCATTTCGAAATGCGTACCCACAAGCGACTGATCGACATCCTCGACCCGACGCCGAAGACGGTTGACGCGCTCATGCGCATCGATCTGCCGGCCAGTGTCGACGTCAACATCCAGTAGGAGACCCGAGAAAAATGGCTAGAAAAGGCATTTTGGGCACCAAGCTGGGCATGACGCAGGTGTTCGATGAGAACAACAAAGTCGTCCCGGTGACGGTCGTCAAGGCCGGCCCCAACGTGGTGACCCTTATCCGTACCCCCGAGCGCGACGGCTACAGCGCCGTGCAGCTTGCTTATGGCGAGATCAGCCCGCGCAAGGTCAACAAGCCCGTCAGCGGTCAGTTCGCCGCCGCGGGTGTCAACCCGCGCCGCCACCTGGCTGAGCTCCGGGTCGACGAGGCTGCTGCCGCCGAGTACGAGGTGGGCCAGGAGCTGACCGCCGAGATCTTCGCCGACGGTGCTTACGTCGACGTGACCGGCACCAGCAAGGGCAAGGGCTTCGCCGGCACCATGAAGCGTCACGGCTTCGCCGGCCAGGGCGCCTCGCACGGCGCCCAGGCAGTGCACCGCCGCCCCGGCTCCATCGGTGGCTGCGCCACCCCGGGCCGCGTGTTCAAGGGCACCCGGATGTCGGGCCGCATGGGCCACGACCGGGTGACCACGCAGAACCTCAAGGTTCACAAGGTCGATGCCGAGAACGGCGTGCTGTTGATCAAGGGCGCCATCCCCGGACGCAACGGTGGTCTGGTGGTTGTCCGCAGCGCAATCAAGCGAGGCGAGAAGTAATGACTCTCAAAATTGATGTGAAGACGCCGGCAGGCAAGAAGGACGGCTCCGTAGAGCTGCCCGCCGCGCTGTTCGACGTCGAGCCGAACATCGCTCTGATGCACCAGGTCGTCAACGCACAGTTGGCCGCCAAGCGCCAGGGCACGCATGCCACCAAGACGCGGGCCATGGTGTCCGGTGGTGGCAAGAAGCCGTACCGCCAGAAGGGCACCGGCCGCGCCCGCCAGGGTTCGACCCGCGCACCGCAGTTCACCGGTGGTGGCGTCGTCCACGGCCCGCAGCCGCGCGACTACAGCCAGCGGACCCCGAAGAAGATGATCGCCGCCGCTCTGCGCGGTGCGCTCTCGGACCGGGCCCGCAACGAGCGCATCCACGCGATCACCGAGCTCGTCGAGGGTCAGACCCCGTCGACCAAGAGCGCAAAGGCGTTCCTGGGCAGCCTGACCGAGAACAAGAAGGTGCTCGTCGTCATCGGTCGCACCGATGAGGTCGGCGCCCGCAGCGTTCGCAATCTGCCTGGTGTGCACGTGATCTCGCCGGATCAGCTGAACACCTACGACGTGCTCAACGCCGACGACCTGGTGTTCTCGGTCGAGGCGCTGAACGCCTACATCGAGGCCAACACGAAGAAAGAGGAGGTGTCGGCCTGATGGCTACCGTGACCGACCCCCGCGACATCATCTTGGCCCCGGTCATCTCGGAGAAGTCGTACGGGCTGATCGAGGACAACGTGTACACGTTCGTCGTGCACCCGGACTCCAACAAGACGCAGATCAAGATCGCCATCGAGAAGATCTTCGACGTCAAGGTGAGCTCGGTGAACACCGCCAACCGGCAGGGCAAGCGCAAGCGCACCCGCTCGGGCTTCGGTAAGCGCAAGGACACCAAGCGCGCCATCGTGACCCTGGCCGCCGGCAGCAAGCCGATCGAGCTTTTCGGAGCCCCGGCGTAACGCCGGGAACTAAGAGGATTTAACTGATATGGGAATTCGCAAGTACAAGCCGACGACCCCGGGTCGTCGCGGTTCGAGCGTCTCCGATTTCGCCGAGATCACTCGCTCGACTCCGGAGAAGTCGCTCATCCGTCCGCTGCACGGCACCGGTGGGCGTAACGCGCACGGCCGCATCACCACCCGGCACAAGGGTGGCGGCCACAAGCGTGCTTACCGCCTCATCGACTTCCGTCGCCATGACAAGGACGGCGTCAACGCCAAGGTCGCTCACATCGAGTACGACCCCAACCGCACCGCGAACATCGCGCTGCTGCACTACCTGGACGGCGAGAAGCGCTACATCATCGCGCCGCAGGGTCTGAAGCAGGGCGACGTCATCGAGCAGGGGCCGAACGCCGACATCAAGCCCGGCAACAACCTGCCGCTGCGCAACATCCCCGCCGGCACCGTGATCCACGCTGTGGAGCTGCGGCCCGGTGGCGGTGCCAAGCTCGCCCGCTCGGCCGGCGTGAGCATCCAGCTGTTGGGTAAGGAAGGCACCTACGCCTCGCTGCGTATGCCGTCCGGTGAGATCCGTCGTGTCGACGTGCGCTGCCGCGCCACCGTCGGCGAGGTGGGCAACGCCGAGCAGGCCAACATCAACTGGGGCAAGGCCGGCCGTATGCGGTGGAAGGGCAAGCGCCCGACCGTCCGTGGTGTCGTCATGAACCCGGTTGACCACCCGCATGGTGGTGGTGAAGGCAAGACCTCCGGTGGCCGCCACCCGGTCAGCCCGTGGGGCAAGCCCGAGGGCCGCACCCGCAAGCCCAACAAGCCGAGCGACAAGCTCATCGTCCGTCGCCGGCGCACCGGCAAGAAGCGCTAGGCCGCGGAAGGAGTAGCAGCGATGCCTCGTAGTCTCAAAAAGGGTCCGTTCGTCGACGACCATCTGCTCAAGAAGGTCGACGTTCAGAACGAGAAAAACACCAAGCAGGTCATCAAGACCTGGTCGCGTCGGTCGACCATCCTCCCCGACTTCATCGGGCACACCTTTGCGGTGCATGACGGCCGCAAGCATGTCCCGGTGTTCGTCACCGAGGCGATGGTCGGGCACAAGCTCGGCGAATTCGCCCCGACGCGCACCTTCAAGGGTCACATCAAGGACGACCGGAAGAGCAAGCGGCGATGAGTACCACAGTCAGCAATGTCATCGAATACCCGTCGGCAACCGCCAGGGCGCGCTTCGTGCGCGTCTCGGCGAGCAAGGCCCGCCGTGTCATCGATCTGGTCCGCGGCAAGAGCGTCGAGGAAGCCCTCGACATCTTGCGGTGGGCGCCGCAGGGTGCCAGCGAGCCGGTCGCCAAGGTGATCGCCAGCGCGGCGGCCAACGCGCAGAACAACGACGGCCTGGACCCGACGACGCTGGTGGTTGCGACCATCACCGCCGACGAGGGTCCGACCGCCAAGCGCATCCGTCCGCGTGCCCAGGGGCGCGCGTTCCGGATCCGCAAGCGGACCAGCCACATCACGGTGATCGTTGAGAGCCGTCCGCCCAAGCAAAAGGGTGCGGCCGCCGCATCCGCGCGCAGCCGTCGTGCGCAGGGCAGCAAGGCTGCTGCTGCGAAGGGCACGGCCGAGACGAAGGGAGGCTCGGAGTAGTGGGCCAGAAGATCAATCCCCACGGTTTCCGGCTCGGTATCACCACCGAGTGGAAGTCCCGCTGGTACGCCGACAAGCAGTACAAGGACTACGTGAAGGAAGACGTCGCCATCCGGCGTCTGCTGGCCACTGGTCTTGAGCGTGCAGGCATCGCCGACGTGGAGATCGAGCGCACCCGCGACCGGGTTCGCGTCGATATCCACACCGCGCGTCCCGGCATCGTCATCGGTCGCCGCGGCACCGAGGCCGACCGCATCCGTGCCGACCTGGAGAAGCTGACCGGCAAGCAGGTTCAGCTCAACATCCTCGAGGTGAAGAACCCTGAGTCGACGGCACAGCTCGTCGCCCAGGGTGTTGCCGAGCAGCTGAGCAACCGTGTGGCGTTCCGCCGCGCGATGCGCAAGGCGATCCAGTCGGCGATGCGTCAGCCCAACGTCAAGGGCATCCGGGTGCAGTGCTCGGGCCGCCTCGGCGGTGCTGAGATGAGCCGCTCGGAGTTCTACCGCGAGGGTCGGGTTCCGCTGCACACGCTGCGCGCGGACATCGACTACGGCCTGTACGAGGCCAAGACCACCTTCGGCCGGATCGGCGTGAAGGTGTGGATCTACAAGGGCGACATCGTCGGTGGTAAGCGTGAGCTGACCGCCGCCGCACCGGCCAGCGACCGGCCGCGTCGTGAGCGTCCGTCGGGCACCCGGCCGCGTCGTAGCGGTTCCTCGGGCACCACGGCGACGAGCACCGAAGCCGGCCGCGCCGCCACCGGAGATGCGCCCGCCGCTACTGAGGTTGTCGCTGCTGAGGCAGCGCCGGCCGCTGAGAGCACGGAGAGCTAAACCATGCTGATTCCCCGTAAGGTCAAGCACCGCAAGCAGCACCACCCGCGCCAGCGTGGCATCGCCAGCGGTGGCACGTCGGTGAGCTTCGGTGATTACGGCATCCAGGCCCTCGGCCACGCCTACATCACCAACCGGCAGATCGAGTCCGCTCGTATCGCCATCAACCGGCACATCAAGCGTGGCGGCAAGGTGTGGATCAACATCTTCCCGGACCGTCCGCTGACCAAGAAGCCCGCCGAGACCCGCATGGGTTCCGGTAAGGGTTCGCCGGAGTGGTGGGTCGCCAACGTCAAGCCGGGCCGCATTTTGTTCGAGATCAGCTACCCGGACGAGAAGATCGCCAAGGAAGCACTGACTCGCGCAATCCACAAGCTGCCGATCAAGGCACGCATCGTGAGTCGAGAGGAGCAGTTCTGATGGCAGTGGGAACTACGCCTGGTGAGCTGCGTGAACTGTCCGACACCGAGTTGACGGCGAAGCTGCGCGAGTCCAAGGAAGAGCTGTTCAACCTGCGCTTCCAGATGGCGACCGGTCAGCTGGCCAACAACCGTCGGCTGCGCGTCGTGCGCCAGGAGATTGCACGGGTTTACACCGTGCTGCGTGAACGTGAGTTGGGTCTGGCTTCCGGACCCGTTGGTGAGGATTCGTAATGGCAGAGACCAAGGGCCCCAAGCACACCCCGGCCACCGAGAAGCCGCGCGGCCGTCGTAAGACCGCCATCGGCTACGTGGTGAGCGACAAGATGCAGAAGACCATCGTGGTCGAGCTGGAAGATCGTAAGAGCCACCCGCTCTACGGCAAGATCATCCGGACCACCAAGAAGGTCAAGGCGCACGACGAGAATGGCGACGCCGGTATCGGCGACCGCGTCTCGTTGATGGAGACTCGGCCGACGTCGGCCACCAAGCGGTGGCGGCTGGTCGAGGTTCTCGAGAAGGCGAAGTAGCGAAAGCTCATCTCGCCGCGCGAGCAGACGCCAAAAGTGCCCCAAGCCTTCGGGTTTGGGGCACTTTCGTGTGTGGGGGGTCAGCCGGCGGGCGGCATCAGCACCGTGTCGATGAGGTAGACGGTGGCGTTGGCGGTGTGGACTCCGCCGCACACCACGGATGCGTCATTGACTTTCAGTGCGTCACCCGAGCCGGTCACCGTCACGGGTGCGCCCTGCACGCTTGGCCGGCTGCCGACGACCTTGGCCGGGCTGGCCTGCCCCGGTACGACGTGATAGGTCAGGATGTTGGTCAGCATCGCGGAGTCCGTCTTCAACACCTCGATGGTGGCCGGGTCGATCTTGGCGAATGCGTCATCAGTGGGCGCGAACACGGTGAACTCACCTCCGTTGAGGGTGTCCACCAGGTTCACGTTCGGATTCAGCTTTCCCGACAGCGCTGCGGTGAGCGTCGTCAGCAGCGGGTTGTTCGACGCGGCGACGGTGACCGGATCCTGTGCCATCCCCATCACCGACCCGGGGCCCGACGGCACCTTTTCCGCGTAGGACGCGCAGCCCGGACCCACCAGGTCTGATGCCGGGTCGGCGGCCATGGCGGGCGCACTGGTGGCCTCCGGTGTCGCGGGTGCGGACCGCGCGGTGTCGCTTGAGCAGGCGGGCAGCGCGAACATGACGGCGGCTGACATCCCCGCCACCGCGGCCAACTTGTATTGAGAAATCAACATTTTCCGACTCCTGTGGCTGATTGACGGTGACCCCCGTCACTTTCTCGGTCACTGGGTATTCGGAGCGGGCCCGCATCCGGATGGGTGTCGATTTCGACCAATCCGGCACAGCGTCGGTGCCGAATACCCGGCATGTACACCTTGGTGCTCATCGGATTCCTCGGCGGACTCATCACCGGCATCTCGCCGTGCATCCTGCCGGTATTGCCCGTGATCTTCTTCTCCGGAGCGCAGAGCGCTCGCGTCACCGAGTCGGGCGGCACGACAGTCGTTGCGACGAAGCCGACACTGGCCGAGACGCTGCGCCCCTATCGGGTGATCGCCGGCCTGGTGCTGAGTTTCAGCGTGGTGACCCTGGCGGGCTCGGCGCTACTGCAGCTGTTGCACCTACCTCAGGACGCACTCCGCTGGGCGGGCCTTGTCGCACTGACACTGATCGGGCTGGGCCTGATCTTCCCGCGCTTCGAGCAGCTGCTGGAGAAACCGTTCAGCTGGATCCCGCAGAAGCAGTTCGGCTCGGGCAGTAGCGGTTTCGGACTGGGTCTCGCGCTCGGCGTGCTCTATGTGCCGTGCGCGGGACCCGTGCTCGCAGCGATCGTCGTTGCCGGCGCCACCGGCTCGATCGGTGCCGATACCGTTGCATTGACCCTCTCGTTCGCCGTCGGTGCCGCGCTTCCCCTACTCGCCTTCGCGCTCGCCGGGCGTCGGGTTGCGGAGCGGGTCAATGCCTTCCGTCGTCAGCAGCGCAAGATCCGGCTGATCGGAGGAGTGGTGATGCTGGTTTTCGCGGTGGCGTTGGCCGCCAACGTGCCTGCGAAGCTGCAGCGGGCGATCCCGGATTACACCAGCGGGTTACAGGACCGGGTCGCCACCGCAGGTGAGGTCCAAGACCGGCTGAGCCCGACCGCAGGAGGGGAACTGTCGAATTGCCCAGAAGGCGCGGAAGAACTCCAGAACTGCGGTGCTGCACCGGAGATCACCGGCATCACCAGTTGGCTCAACACCCCTGACGGCGCACCTGTCGACCTCAAGTCCTTGCGCGGCAAGGTGGTACTCATCGACTTCTGGGCGTACTCGTGCATCAACTGCCAGCGAGCGATTCCCCACGTCGTCGACTGGTACGACAGATACAAGGACTCCGGTCTGACGGTGGTCGGCGTCCACACCCCGGAATACGCCTTCGAGCGGGTACCCGGCAATGTGGCCAAGGGTGCGGCCGACTTGGGTATCACCTACCCGGTCGCCCTGGACAACTCGTACTCCACCTGGACGAACTACCACAATCGCTACTGGCCGGCCGAGTACCTCATCGATGCGAATGGCGTTGTGCGGCACGTGAAGTTCGGTGAGGGTGGCTACGACACGACCGAGCGGCTGATTCGCGAGTTGCTCATGGACGCGAAGAACGCCGCGTTGCCCGCGCCGGTGAACTCGCCCGACACGACGCCGACGTCGGCACTCACCCCTGAGACGTACCTCGGAGTCGGCAAGGAGATCAACTACGCCGGTGGTGGCACGTACGACGAGGGCGACGCGGTGTTCGGCTACCCGACGAGTCTGCCTGCCGACTCGTTCGCGCTGGATGGGCCGTGGCACCTGGACTACCAGGGCGCGACCGCCCAAAGCTCAGATTCGGCCATCAAGCTCAATTACCAGGCCAAGCAGGTCTATCTCGTCGTGGGTGGGACCGGCGCCGTGACCGTGCTTCGCGGCGGCGAGACCACGACGGTGCCGGTGAGCGGCCCGCCCACCCTGCACCAGATCGTCGACGATCGTGAAGCGCATCGTGGCGAGATCGAGTTGCGGTTGAGTCAAGGGCTGCAGGCTTTCTCGTTCACCTACGGGTGACCGGCGATGGCCACCGTCTACTCGGCGCTAGGCTACCGGTCGATGGCACGTACGCCGGAGGTGAGTAGCGTCCTCGACGCGCAGCTGCGTCGGGTGGCCCGCGGCGACGCGGAGGCGTTCGCCGGGCTGTACGACGCCACGAGCGCCCGGGTATACGGATTGGTGATCCGCATCCTGCGGGATCCCGGATACAGCGAGGAGACCACGCAGGATGTCTACACCCAGGTGTGGCGCTCTGCCGCCGACTATGACCCGGAGCAAGGGTCTGCGCTGGCGTGGCTCATGACCTTGGCGCATCGCCGCGCGGTGGACCGGGTGCGGGCCGAGGTGGCCTCCAGCCGGCGCGAGGCGCGTTACGTCGCGGCGAGCGCCGAGCCCGACACCGACGTGGTCGCCGACTCGGCCATCCGGTCTGACGAGCAGCGGCAGGTGGCCGACTGCCTGGGATCACTGACGGACCTGCAGCGCCAGGCCATCGAGCTGGCGTACTACGACGGCCTGACCTACCCACAGGTGTCCGAACGGCTGTCGGTCAGCCTGGGCACCGTCAAAACCCGGATGCGGGACGGGCTTCGTAGGCTTCGTGATTGTCTGGGGGTGGCATGACCAGCGACTCCGAGCTGCCAGACCTGGCCACGGCCTACGCACTGGATGCGGTTACCGACGCCGAGCGTGCCGACATCGAGCGCCGGTTGGCCGAGTCTCCCGCTGAGATCGCAGAGGCGTTCCGCTCGGAGGTTCGTGCGGTGCACGAGACGATGGCAGAGGCCTCGACTGCGACCGCTGTGACGCCGCCGGCGTCGCTGCGACAGCAGGCACTTGCGGTCTCACGCGGTGCTCGACCCGACCGTTTCGGTTGGCGCAAAGGATTATTGGCGACTGCCGCTGCGGTGGTGGTCGCCGCGGGCGGCTTCGGAGCGGGGTTGGCGCTGCGCCCGGTGAATGCGCCGACCCCCGCCGAGCAGGTGCTTGCAGCCGGCGATGTCCGCACGGTGACCGGACAACTCCGTGTCGGTGGTACTGCGACGTTCATGTACTCGCGCGATGAGCGAACGGGTGTGTTGGTGATGAACAACGTCGCGCCGCCGCCGCCCGGCATGGTCTATCAGATGTGGCTCATGACCGATCAGGGGCCGCAGTCGGCGGGGACGATGGGAAGCATGGCTCCCTCGACGACTGCCATGGTGCGCGATATCGGGAACTCGAGTGCGTTGGCATTCACCATGGAGCCCGGTGGCGGGTCGCCGAAGCCGACCGGGGAGATGGTGGCCAGGCTTTCGCTTGCGTGAGGTCGACGTGAGGTGATCGATGCGGCAGAGCCATACGTTTCGGTGCCGTTTGCCGGAGGGGCTGATTGGCCTATCAGAAATTGCCGCGTCCGCAAAAAGGTCGCAGCGGTTTCGCGTTGCCGCCGCAGACGAATCCGCCCGTGGACGAATTCGCGATGATGGTTGGTTGCCGAGAGGTGAACTCAGCGAATTCCCGGGCTGTTTTTTGCCTTGCGATCCGACCGACATCTGGGCCACGTCGCGAACAGGTTGGGATATCGATTGCGGTAAAGGTGGGTGTATCCGCAATGGCCGATCTAGACTGACGCGGGTGACTTCCCGCATATGGTCCCTGCTTGCGGCAACGGTGCTCATCGCAGGAACCGCGGTTGGTCCCGGGGTCGCTGCGGCCGCGCCGGAAGACGACCCGTCGCTGGTGAGTTCCCCGACATTGAATCTGCGAACGCTCGGTGTGAATGCGGATATCGCGTTATACGGAATTCAGGGTTCACAGACGCTGACAATTCCGGTGCCGCGCGGTCTGATTCCCGCCGAGCTGGTTGCCACGGTGCAACTTCCGGTCAATACCCGCGGCGGCACTCTCGAGGTCAGTCAGGACCAGCGGGTTTTGTCGCGTGTGCCGCTGCCGCCGGATCAATCACCGATCACGATTCCTCTGGGCGGCGCCCGGGTGGTGGAGAACGCTGTGACGGTGCAGCTGACCGCCTACCTCTCCGTGCCGGACGGGTATTGCGTGTACGACCCGACCAATCCGTTGCGGTTGATCAACAGTGATGTTCGGTTCACCGGTACCGAACAGCCCCCGACGGTGATCGCCGATTTCCTTCCGCCGGTGCTGGGCAAGCTCACGCTGTTCGTCCCGCCGAATCCGTCGCAATCCGAATCGGACGCCGCAATCCGGATCGCGACGTCAGTGGTGGCCCGGTACGGTCTGCAACGTCCTGCCGTCGACATCGTCACTACAGACGGTGGCCCGATCGCACCGCCGCAGCCGCTGGAGCGGCAGGTGATCGTGCGTGAGGGGGAGGCGCCAGGATTGAGCCTGCTGGGCCCCAATGCTGTTCCGGCCCTGCTTATTTCGGGTCCTGCCGGAGAGGTCACCAACCAGGCCCGGTTGCTGTCCAGTGACATCTCGAAACTCGCCGTGCAGTCGAAGGCTGTTGTGGGGCCGCTTTCCAACACTCCGCAACTGCCGAGTGACCACACGACGATCCGTCAGCTCGGCCAGCCCGGTGTCAACGCCACCGCACTGGTCAATCCCCGCGTCACGATTCCGCTGGATCAGACCCGGCTGGGCCGTGCCGTCCACGATGTCCGAATTCACCTGCAGGGTTCGTACACGCCGCTGCCTGCCAGCATCGCCGGACAGGTGGTGGTCAGCATCGGGGGGCAGACCGTCGACCGGTGGCCTACCGAGGCCAACGGCCGGATCGACCGGTGGGTCGACGTCCCGGATTGGCATCTGCAGCGCTACACCAATGTGGATGTCGCGATCGACGCGGCAGGCAATACCGGTCGGTGCGGCGAGTTCCAGCCGATCACCTTGACCATCGACGGAGAAAGTCCGGCGGAGAGCAAACGGGCCAAACCGCCTGTGCCAACGGGCTTCCAGTCGCTGCCGCAGGCTTTGATGCCACGGGTCGAGGTCGGGTTGGACCCCGGTTTCGACAACCTCCGTCGTGCGGTACAGATCCTGACGGGGTTGCAGCGCCTGAGCTCACGTCCCTTTGACGCCGAGGTCCGCTCGCTGGCCGACGCCGTCGCTTCGCCCAACGCGGCGTTGCTGATCAGTGCCGACGGCTGGAACGACGAGCGAATCACCTTGCCCGTCGCGGTGAATTCCGAGGGCGTGATCACCGTCGAAAACGTTGACGGGTCGGGTAACTCCTCCACTCTGACGCTGGACCCGACGGTGGGCTTCGGGTCACTTCAGACCGTCTACACCGGTGGACGCTCGGTGCTGATCGCCACCTCCAGCAAGGCACCGCAGGAACTGGACCGGCTGTTGAGCTGGCTGGACGGTGACGTGGCGCGATGGTCGGGCTTGTCCGGCAATGCCGCGCTCGCGATGCCGGGGCGGGCGCCGTTCACACTGACCACCCCGTCCGCCCAGCCTGAAAGTGCCGCGTCCGCCGACCACAAGTCGCTGCGGCTGCGCGTCGGCGTCGGTGTCGTGGTGCTCGCGGCACTGGGAGCCGGATTGGTCGCATGGCGTGGGCGGTCCCGGGGACAGTCGTGACGACAACGCTGGAGGGTACCCGGCGCGATTGGGACCGGCTGGCGCAGTGGTGGTTCGGTCTACCTCCGACGGTCCGGCTGGTGGCGCGTTGGGCGCTCATCGGGGTGCTCACGTTGGTGGCTTTCCGCGCGAGTCTGCGCAACCTCGTTGAGACCACCCTGCAGGGCGGACTCATCGGTTACGTCTGGATGGTCCCGATCGCCGCCGCGTTGGCCGCGGTAGGGGTGAACTTTCGGCGACGCACCGAGCTGCCGATCCATGACCGGCAGACCGACATTATCGTCGGAGTGATCGGCCTGGGTCTGGCGCTCATGGTCCAGGGGGTTCTGCTCAAGCGGTACTCAGAGTTCTTCCACTTGATGCGGCTGGATCTGCTGGCGCTCTGGTTGTTCATGGTCAGCAGTGCCCTGGTGCTGTTCGGAGTGCGGCCGGTGGCCCGGTTCGGATGGGTGTGGGTGCTGTTGTCGCTGATATGCCCCCTGCCGTATCAGGTGGTCGTCATTGCACTGGGGGGCGGAAACTTCGCCGCCGGTGTCGGCACGCTGTTGATCGCCGCCGCGGCCACCGCAATCGCGGTGGGCCGCAACCGCAAGCGTGCGGTGGTCGGCGCGCTCGTCGCATTCGCATTCGGTTTCGTGATCCTCTTCGTGATCGACAAACTGTGGCCGCATGCGCCGGTGATCGTCTATCAGATGATTCCGTCGCTCACGTCGATCGTCACGGTGGGCATCGCGGCCTGGTTTTATACCCGCCGGGGCCGGCCGAAAAAGCTGCTCGACCGCAAGATCGAACCTCTCGCCGCCAAACAGATCTGGACCGCGATTCCGCTGGTGACCGCGGTCGCGGTCGCGCTCGCGTTCATGCCGTTGCCGAACCAACTGAGCGCCACGCTGGTCAGCCGAGGCGCCCCCTACGATCTGACGCCAGGCATGCGGCTGGCGCCGCCCCCGGGCTGGTCGGTCACCGGGGATCAGCAATACAGCGGGGTGAAGCGGTATTACGGCGACCAAGCCGTTCTCATCCGCCAGCGGATGACCGCAGACGTCGGGGATCCGCGGTTCGACAAGCTGTCGGCGCGGCGAAACCTCATGGTGGACAGCATCGTCAGTGAGTTGCCGTTCTCGTTCGACGCATACCCGGGACAGGTTCTCTATGACACCACCGGGACCCGGCTGAGCAAGCCCCGTCCGGTCGACCTCGGCCACGGCGTGACCGGAAAGTTGTTCTCTGCGATCGATGACCGGCTGCTGGTGAGCTGGGATGTGCTGCGCTTCGCCTGGGGCGACCAGGACGAGGATCAGGTTGTCGACATCTTCGCGGTGGACAATCACCTGCCCGACGCGCCGTTCCCCAATCCGCAGCGGGGTTTGGTTTCCACGCTGCGAAACCTGTTCACCGTGCTGTTCCGCGGCAATGCCGTGTTGGTGCAGCGCAAGCCGGCGTACAAAGACGCCGAGTTGCTCACCGAATTCGGCCGCGCCCTGGTGGCGGCACAGTTCGTGAAGGGTGCCGGTCAATGACCTTCGACGAGACATTCGACCCGGAGACCGTCACCGCGGATCAGCGCGATTACGCGCTCAACCGGGCGATCAACGGGTTGCGTGAGGACGATCCCGTTCATTCGGCGTCGAAGCCGCTGATCGGTTGGCAGAAGCCGGTGCTGTGGGGCCTGCTGGCGATCGTGATCGCTTTCGGCATCTGGCGTCCCCTGCAGACCACGGTGACGCTCATCGGGTTGTGCACGCTGGCATATCTTTTGACTCTCGGCGACCGGGTGTTGATCTTCAAGCGCGGGTTGGCGTCGCGTCCCATCGTGATCCCCGACGAGGTGGCGCGCGGGATTCCCGATGACGAACTGCCGCCGTACACGATCCTGGTGCCGGCCTACAACGAGCCGGAAGTGGTCGCCGACCTCATCGCGGCCATGGATGCGCTGGAGTACCCGAGGGACCGGCTCCAGGTTCTGTTGCTGCTCGAAGCAGATGACCAGGTGACGATCGATGCCGCGAAGGCGTGTGGCGAATCCGACGTCATCACCATCCTTTTGGTGCCGCCCGCCGAACCACGCACCAAACCCAAGGCGTGCAACTACGGTCTGCATTTCGCCACGGGCGACATCGTCACGATCTTCGACGCGGAAGATCTGCCCGAGCCTCTGCAGTTGCGACGGGTGGTGGCAGCCTTCCGGGATCTCCCCGACGACGTCGCGTGTGTGCAGGCCAAGCTGGTGTATCACAACGGCCACCAGAATCTGCTCACCGCCTGGTTCACCGCCGAGTACGCGCTCTGGTTCGGTTACCTGCTGCCCGGCATGATGGTGAGCACCTCGCCGATTCCGTTGGGCGGCACCTCCAATCACCTCCGCCGTGACATCTTGCGGAGAATCGGGGCCTGGGACCCGTTCAACGTCACCGAAGATGCCGACCTCGGCCTGCGCATCGCCTCGAACGGCTATCACACCGCGGTGATCGACTCCTACACGCTGGAGGAGGCGAACAGTGACGTGATCAACTGGATCCGCCAGCGCTCCCGGTGGTACAAGGGCTACCTGCAGACCTGGCTGGTGCACACCCGTGAGCCGGTGAAGCTGTACCGCACGTTGGGGTTACGGAGTTTCATCCGGTTCAACCTGGTGCTGGCGGGAACTCCCATCATCGCGGTACTGAACCTGCTTTTCTGGTTCATCACGGTGTTGTGGTTCCTGGGGCAGCCGGCCGTCGTCGGCTCCGTGTTCCCGCCGCTGATCTACTTCCCGGCGCTGATCGCGATGATCATCGGCAACTTCACGGTGATGTACATGAACATGATCGCCCTGCGCGAGGATGACAGATCTGATCTGCTGCTCGCCGCGCTCAGCGTGCCGCTGTTCTGGCTGATGATGAGCATTGCGGCCGCAAAGGGTGCGTACCAGATGATCAGGCAGCCGTCGTTCTGGGAGAAGACCTTTCACGGGTTGGCCGAGCGTCCGGAGGACAAGGCTGCCCATGAGCAGATGGCTTCGGCGTGATGTCAGCAGCGGCCGGACGGTCGGATTTCAGGCTGAAGCTGACGATCTTCGTCTTTCTGCTCTTCGTCTACCTCGCGGTCGGGCACTGGTTGCAGGTCCAGCACGGATTCATCATGGGCGACACGTTGTCCCGGGTGGTGGCCACCCAGTCGGTGCTGTTCAGCCGGGATCCGCACCTGGCTGCGCTCGGTTTCATCTTCACCCCGGTGGCCGCCATGGTGCAGATCCCGGCGGTCGCGCTGGGCACGATCTGGCCGGATATCGCGGGCCGGGCGTTCGCAGGCACGATCATGTCGGCAACCTTCATGGCCGGCGCGGGAGTGCAGATGCTGAGTATGGGCACCGATCGTGGTCTGCCACGGGCATATTCGGTGACGCTCACGCTGTTGTTCGCGCTCAACCCGATGATCATCTTCTACGGGTCCAACGGGATGAGCGAGGCGCCATTCATCTTCTTCATGACCTGGGCCGTGCGTCGGCTCATCTTGTGGATGGTCGACGACGATGTGCACCACCTCGTCGCCGCGGGCGGTATCGCGATGGGATTGGCCTACCTCACCCGCTACGACGCCGCGGCCTGTGTGGCGGCGGCCGGATTCCTGGTGGGCATCACGACGTACCTGCGGGCCAAGCCGCCGCCGCGGTTGCGGCGCGCCTTTCTGGACTTGTTGATCGTCGCCGGCCCCGGCTTTCTGGCGTTCTTGGGCTGGGCGGCGGCGGGTTGGCTGATCACCGGTGAGGCGTTCGCACAGTTCACCTCGCAGTACGGCAATACGGCCATTCTCGAGCAATCCGGACAGACGGCGCCGAATTTCGCCGACGGCGTGGAGTTCGCGCTGGTCTGCATGATGTTGCTGGCGCCCACCATGCTGCCGCTGGCGTTGTGGGCGGTGATGCAGCGATGGGGACGGCCGAACTGGCAGATGCTGATCGTGCCCCTCGCGTTGTTCGGTGCGGTGCTCGCATTTCAGACCTACAGCCACGCGTCGGGATCGACATTCCCGTTCTTGCGCTTCTTCATCATCGTGATACCGCTGTGCGTGACCATGGCGATGCTCGGGGTTCCGGACGGAGCCTTCAGGACGCCGACGCGCCGAGGCAGATACGCGCCACCGGTCCAGGCCGCTGAACCGGTCAAACCAAGGTCTGCCGCGCCGTACGTCGCCGTCGCGGCGACGGTCGCCATCGGCATCCCGGTGACGATGCTCGGCATGGCCCAACCGAAGTACGCGCCACAGGAATACGGGCTCGGTGCGGTGCTCAATCCGGATCCTTACAACGTGACCGAGCGTAAGGCCATCGAGCACCAGATCGCCCGGACGTTCAAGACCGAACGGGAGATCGCGCAGTATCTGGAGAACCTCGACCTGCCGGACAGTTCGGTCATCACCGATACGGTATATGGGTTCGGCATCCTGGCCGCGTCGAACCGGCCCCGGGTCTTCGTGATCCCGTCAGACCCGGACTTCACCGAATTGCTCAACGATCCGACTGCCAACGGGGTCAGGTATCTGCTCGCGGTTCCGGCGACCGGCCGCGGCACGTCCGATGCGCTCAACGTGCGCTACCCGACGTTGTACGACACCGGGGCCGAGGTGGCCACGTTGGAGCTGGAGGTGCCCAATGACGGTGACGGCCAGCCGGATTGGCGGCTCTATCGGGTGAACGAGCCGGTCGGCAGCAGATGATCGGCCGTCAGGGGTGGGCTGCGGTGAACGCCGGGCAATCATTGGCTGCCGGGACCGATTTCATCCGATCGTTGAGCCAGCCCAACGCCGCGAGGGGTTCGGGCTGTTCGCGGGTGGCATCGGGCCAGAAGGCGATCTGGATGCCGTCGCCCATCTTGCAGGCCGCGGCGAGCGCCCGCTCGGTCGAAGCAGCCGGGATCACCGAGTCCCTGCCCGCATAGATGACGTACATCGGTGCCTTCGTAGGTCCCTGAGGGAGGTTCGTCTTCTGGACGTAGCCCCGCAGCGTATCCAGTGCCGCGGGATTGGAAGGCCGCAGATCATCGGCACTCAGCTTGTCGGCCAGTGACTTTCGTTGCGCGTTGTCGGTGCAGCCGAGCAGGGCGTCCCAATTCTCCTGCGCGGCACCACGACGGTAGTCGTCGAGTTCGAAGTCGTAGTAGTACTGGTCCTTCAACGCGGCGAGGTAGGCGACGTAGGCCAATTTCTGATCGGTGTTGAGTGTGCCGGCCATGGCCGCGTCCGCGAGGACGTCGATGTTCGCCATGGGTGCCAGAGCCGCGGTAGCGACCAGCTTGAGGTCATAGCCGTAGTTGTCGATGAGTTCGTTTGCGGCCCAGGCGGCTTGTCCTCCTTCGCGGGCGCCCAGTGCCGCCCAGGACGTGGAGGTGTTCGGCACGATCGTCCGGGCGGCCCGTACGGCGTCGATCACGTTGTACCCGGCAGTGGTGGAGTCCAGGTACGGGTGGAAGTCGTACTCGTCGGGTTTGGTCGGTTTACCCAGACCCTGGTAGTCGGGGACGGTGACGACGTAACCGGCGTTGAGCAGCGCCACCACTGTCGGCGCCTCGCCGCGCAGGTCGGGGGACAGCGAGGGTGCGCAGTCCGCCGATGTGCCGGTGGTCGAGTGTCCCAGTGCCACCACCGGAAAACCTCCCGCCGGCGGGTTGCCCTTCGGGACGAACACCGTTCCTGTCACGTGCGATACCGCGTCGTTCACCCCGTTGCGAGAGGCGTAGGTCATGACCTTGGCCTGTGCGCTCGCGTCGCGCAACGCCGGCGCCAGGTTTTCCAAGGGTGCTTCGGAGACGACGTGGCCCGCGCTGTCCGGGTCTTCGGCCGAGCCCTGGTTCGGCGTTCCACCGCAGGCCGTGAGAACGGCGAGGGCGACTGACAGCAGAACAGCGACTCGAATCATCGAACGACCCCTACCTGGTGATCCGTGTTGGTTGGCGGGCAACCTCCATCTTTTCATCGTGGTGTGGGTGAGGTCTGGCAGATTGGGCACCATGTCTGTGATCGATGTGATGTCGCACGGCGCCACGGGGGACGGCACGACCGACGATCATGCGGCGGTCCTGAGTGCCATCAAGGCGGCGGACGAAGCGGGTGGTGGCACCGTGTTATTCCCGGCGGGCGACTATGCATTGTCGGATTCGATCGGCAACGGCGCTGATGGTTTCACCCAGATTTGCCTGCTGGGTGCGGGTGAGCGGGCCGCACGCTTGCGGGTGACCGCGAATGTCGCGCCGATCAGCGGACGTTGGGTCGAATGCCGGATCGAAAACCTCAAGATAGATGCGAACTTTCAGGGATCACCGGGACTCGACGTCGACCTGGACAAGAGCTATGTCAGGCATTGTTGGATCGTTGGCTGGACCGATCAAGGCATGCGGCTGAATTCTGCTGCGGAAGGATTGCTGAACTGGATCGACGACAATTTCATCGAGCAGAGCACGGGCTACGGCATCTACACCACTTATCGGTTCTTCGATTCGTGGATCGTGAACAACAACATCGGGTCGACAGGCCCCAACCTGTCGATCGAGGCAGGTCCGGTACGCATTCTGGCCAACCACCTCGACGGGGCCCCGCAGAACAACATCGAGCTGCGCGGCAACAAGCAACTGACGATCATCGGCAACATCTGCGAGGGCGCCCGGAAGGAGGCCATCGTCTTCACGATGCCGTCGTGGCTGGAGTCCGATGACGAACAGGTGGCGATTGTCGGTAACAACATCACCAACGGCGGTAAGGGTGCGCCGAACAAGTATCCCGCCATCGGCATCTATTCCGTCGACGCCGACCACCGCACCAAAGGCTTCAACGTCACCGGAAACTTCATCGCCAATACCGACGAGGGGGCCGGCTGGAGCTATGCCGTGGATGCCCGGTACGTCGATGACATCGCGATTTCGGGAAACCAGTGGGACAACAACGGATACAGCGTGGCGCCGGTACGGGCTGAAGGGCGCAATGTCGGGATTGCAGGCAATACATCGGGGAATCTGGTGACGCCCGCGGGGCGTGTCGTCGTCACGTTGTCGGCACCCGGCACGTTCGAGGATTCGCCCGGGGCCGACTACGTGTACCTGCTGTCCCCGGGAGCGTCGAAAGCCAAGCTGCCGTCTGCCCTACACAACTCCTCCCGCTACACGGTCAAGAATGTCTCGGGCGCCGACGCGATCCTGAGCGCCCCACGGCATCAGATGATCGACGGTGAATCCGATTTCACGCTCGCAGCCGGTGCGGCGGTCGATGTGATCTCCGACGGGACGAATTGGTGGACCATATGACGTATTTGCGCAAGCGATGTGTGACGATCAGAATCTGAAACGGCAATCCGACACTCGTTTGCTTGCTGGGCGATTCGATTCGCCGGCAACGTGCCGGTAGGTTCCGTGTTCGCGCTATGAGTTTGGTCGCTGGGGTGATTTGCGCTCGAATTGGGCGGTGGGGCGGCATAATTTACGGGCATGGATTCCAATTCGAAGTCATATCAAACCGATAAGCCTCACGAATTGCGAGCGAAGCTGCCGCGGCGCAGGATGCTGGGTGGATTGGCCGTAGCCGGTGTCGCGACCACACTGATCGCCGCGTGCGATGACAACTCGGGCAGCGGGTCTTCTGGTGGCGGCGGCAATGGCGGAGTAAAGACCGACAGCAGTGTCAAGGGCGCCACCGAGGCCACTAAGGCGGCCAACAAGAAGGTTGCCGACGCGCTGCCGTTCAACGACAAATCTGACTTCGAGGATGCCAAGCGCGGACTTCTCGAACGGCCTGAGACCCTGACGATCAAGGATGCCAACGGCAACGTGGTGTGGGACCTTGAGGAGTACAAGAAGTACATCACCGACGAAAAGCCGGCGCCGGACACCGTCAACCCCAGCCTGTGGCGCAATGCCCAGCTGTGCATGGAGTACGGCCTTTTCGAGGTAGTTCCGGACAAGATCTATCAGGTCCGCGGGTACGACCTGTCCAACATCACGTTCATCAAGGGCAACACCGGCTGGCTTGTGTACGACACGCTTATTTCGCCGGAAACCGCAAAGGCCGCACTCGATCTGGTCAACCAGAAGCTGGGCCCACGGCCAATTGTTGCCGTCCTGCACAGCCATTCGCATGTGGATCACTATGGCGGTGTCCGCGGCATCATCAATCAAGCTGATGTCGACGCCGGAAAGGTGAAAGTCATTGCTCCGGCGAACTTCGTCGAAGATGCCGTCAGTGAGAACGTGATCGCGGGCAACGCGATGGGTCGGCGGGCGGTCTACATGTACGGCGCCCTGCTGCCTCGCAACGCCGAAGGAGGCGTCAACGGCGGTCTCGGCATGACGGTGTCCACTGGTCTGCCGACGTTGGTGTTGCCGACCGACACCGTCTCGGCATCCGGGCAGAAGATGACGATCGACGGCGTGGACATGGAGTTCCAGTTCACACCCGGCACCGAGGCGCCCACGGAGATGAACACGTTCTTCCCCCAGTTCAAGGCCATGTGGATGGCCGAGAACACCACCAACACGATGCACAACCTGCTCACCCTGCGCGGCGCGCAGGTTCGCGATGCCCGGATCTGGGCGAAGTTCCTCGACGACACCATCAACATCTACGGGCCGAACGTCGACGTGAAGTTCCAGAGTCACCACTGGCCGATGTGGGGTCGGGACAAGATCATCGACTACTGGAAAAAGCAGCGTGACATGTACAAGTACATTCACGACCAGTCGGTACGTCTGATGAACAACGGCCTCATCGGTTCAGAGATCGCCGAAGAGATCCAGATGCCGCCGGAGCTGAGCAACTTCTGGCCGGACCGCGGGTATTACGGCACGCTGAAGCACAATTCGCGGGCCGTGTACCAGCGCTACATGGGCTGGTATGACGGTAATCCAGCCGACCTCGACGATCTGCCGCCGGAGCCGGCGGGCAAGAAGTACGTCGAATACATGGGTGGCGAGGACGCGATCCTGGAGAAGGCCAAGAAGGACTTCGACGAGGGTAACTACCGCTGGACGGCGATGGTGCTCAAGCATGTGGTGTTCGCCAACCCGAACAACACGGATGCCAAGAACCTGCTGGCCGACAGCTTCGAGCAGATGGGTTATCAGGCCGAGTCCGGACCATGGCGGTCGGTGTACCTGCAAGGTGCATACGAATTGCGCAACGGCGTGCCCGACGCGGGTGGAACGGACGTCGCCAGTCCGGACACCATCAATGCCATGCCGCCCGAGATGATGTTCGACTACCTCGCCGTGCGACTGAACGGACAGAAGGCCGCCGGCAAGAACATCACGATGAACGTGGACTTCACAGACCTCAAGAAGCAGTACGGTCTGTCGGTTCAGAACGGCGTGCTGAACTACACCACTGCGCCGATCCCGAATGCCAATGCGAACCTGAAGCTGACCAAGGACACGATGAATCAGATCCAGTTGGGCAAGCTCAAACTCAACGACGGGATCGACCAGAACAAGGTCACCCTCGACGGAAACCGGCAGTCTGTCGACGACTTCGTGGGCATGCTCGACACGTTCCCGTTCTGGTTCAACATCGTCACGCCGTAGCTGGGTCGACGGTGCGCCGCCCGCTAACGTGACGACGTGACCGACGAACTCGTCAACGTTTACGACACCGACGGCAATGTGACTGGCGCGGCGCCACGTTCACGTGTCTACGCCGAGGGCTTGTGGCACGCCAGCGCCGGAGTGCTGGTGCGTTCTGTGGACGGGACCCGCATCTACGTCCACCGCCGCACCATGACCAAGTCGGTGTTCGCCGGCATGCACGACTGTCTGGCGGGCGGGGTCGTCGACCCGGGGGAGACGCCGCTGCAGGCGGCAACCCGGGAATTGGCCGAGGAACTCGGTATCAGCGGCGTGCCGTTGAGACCGATGGCCTCGGTTGTCTGGAACGGACAATGGGCCGGAAAGCCCATGCGTTGTCACCTTTTCGCGTTCGAGGCACACTGGGACGGCCCGATCAAACACCAACCCGAAGAGATCGTGGACGGCTGGTGGTGGACGGATGAGGAGCTCGCGGCGCATCTGGCTGATCCGTCCTGGCCGTTTGTGCCCGATACCCGGGTACTGATCCCGCAGCTGCTGCGCTTACGTCAACGCCCTTGAGGTAGTGCTGCAGATCCGTCTTACTGGGTAGTACCTCACTGCCCAGGAAGATATCGTGCAAACCGTTTTCGAACGAAACACCCCCGCCACCGGCCTCGTCGACCGCGCGCTGGCCACGACTGCGCTCCAGCCGTTCTGGCTCGACGACATTCCTGGTCAACGCGCCTACCCGGGGTTGGTCAAGCCCTCGTCGCGCTACGACCTGATCGTGGTGGGCGGGGGGTACACCGGCCTGTGGTCCGCCTTGCTGGCAAAGCAGCGTGAGCCGGGTCTACGGGTCGCCCTCATCGAAGGTCAGACGATCGGATGGGCGGCCTCGGGCCGCAACGGCGGTTTCGTCGAGGCGTCGCTCACCCACGGTGCCGAGAACGGCCGCAGCCGCTGGCCCGACGAGATCGAGATTCTCGAGCGGCTGGGGCTGGAGAACCTCGACGGCATCGAGAAGACCGTCGATTCGCTGGGCCTGGATTGCGACTTCGAGCGGACCGGCTCGATCGCCGTGGCGGTCGAGCCCTACCAGGCAGCCGAACTGGCCACCGCGGTGCTGCGGCCGGATCAGGTGTACTTCGACCAGCAGGCGATCCGTGCCGAGGTGAACTCGCCCACCTACCTTGCCGCAGTGTGGTCCAAGGACGCCGCCGCGCTGGTTCACCCGGCCAAACTCGCGAGTGAACTCGCCCGCGCCGCAAGCGAACTCGGTGTCGAGATCTTCGAGAACAGCAAGGTTCTCGGTCTGGGCCAGGACCGTCGGGGCGGGCCGCTGTCGGTGCGCACAGAGCGGGTGACCGCCTACGCCGACCGAGTGATCCTGGCGACCAACGGGTTTCCGTCGCTGCTGAAGCGATACCGCTACCACACGGTGCCGGTGTACGACTACGCCTTGATGACCGAGCCGCTGACCGATACCCAGCTGGCCGAGATCGGTTGGGGCAACCGGCAAGGCATCAGTGACATGTCGAACCAGTTCCATTACTACCGGTTGTCGAAAGACAATCGCATTCTGTGGGGCGGGTACGACGCCATCTATCACTTCGGCGGCCGGATCCGGCCTCAGTACGAGGACCGCGATGCCACCTACCGCCGGCTTGCCGGCCACTTCTTCACCACGTTCCCGCAACTCGAGGATGTCAGCTTCACGCACCGCTGGGCCGGCGTGATCGACACCTCGACGCGGTTCTGTGCGTTCTTCGGGTCCGCGTACGGCGACCGTGTCGGGTATGCCGCCGGGTTCACCGGGCTCGGCGTCGCGGCCACGCGTTTCGCCGCCGAGGTGATGCTGGACCGTTTCGCCGGCACGCCGACGGTTCGCACCGAACTCGACATGGTCCGGTCTATCCCGGCGCCGTTCCCCCCGGAGCCGTTGGCTTCGGCCGGGATTCAGGCGACCCGGTGGTCACTCGACCGCGCCGACCATCGTGAGGGCCGCCGCAATGTCCTGCTGAAGGCGCTCGACTCCGTCGGACTCGGGTTTGACTCGTGAGCGCGGGTGTCGACGCGTCGAGTCTGGCGCTCGACCACGCTCCGCTGCCCGGTGAGTCTGTGGTGAACGGGGCGCCGACCACCGGCCATCGTGACGTGACATCGTTGGCCGGTCTGACGGTGGGCATCTGGGAACACACGCCCGGCGTCTCCCGGGACGTGGAGTCGGACGAGGTGTTCGTCGTCCTGAGCGGGGACGCCAGCATCGCGTTCGACGACGGTTGCCCGACGATCGATCTGCGGCCGGGCAGCCTGGTTCGCCTGCATGCCGGACAGCGCACCACCTGGACGGTCAGGGAGACGCTGCGGAAAGTCTTCGTCGCATAGCGTTTCCATGCGCCGAGGCGCGGTGGACCGCACAATGTGTCGCAGGCGTTGACATAAGCGCCGGGAGGCAGTGCGGATGAGCCGAACATTGAAGTCCGAGTCGCCGCGGCGACGACGGCGACAGACGAAACAGGGCGTGGTGCTGTCCGAGCAGCTCATCGTCGAGGCTGCCCTGCGCGTGTTGCAGTACCACGGCGCGGCCGGCCTGAGCGTCAGGCGCCTGGGTGTCGCACTCGGTGCCGACCCGACCGCCCTGTACCGCTACTTCCGTGGCATCGAGGACGTGGTGCTGGCGATCACCGACGAGCTGTTGCGACGAGTGGTGGAAGGATGGGAACCGACCGGCCGCTGGCGGGACGACATGCGGGAACTCGGGTTGCGCCTGCACCGTGTCTACCTCGAGCATCCGCAGGCCGGGGTGCTGGCCGCGAGCCGGGTGACCGGGGGCGCCCACGAGATCCGGATCATCGAAACGGTTCTGGGCTCGCTACGGTCGGCCGGCTTTCCCGAGCGGGAGGCCGTCGAGGTGTATCACGCCTTCATCGACCAGATGCTGGGGTTCGCCGCGCTTGACGCGGCTTTCGAAGCCTTGCCCACCGAACACCAGAAGCGCGACGACGACAAGTGGCGGGACACCTATGCGCAGCTGCCCGCCGAGAACTATCCGAACATCGCCGCCACCAGCGGTCTGCTCGATGAGTCGATGCGGCGCAGTGCATGTGAATCAGCTCTGGATCTGCTGCTCGACGGTATTGCCGCGCGACTGGAGGTCCGTCGGCCGTGACCGGCGCTCACCCTGCCTTGACGGCGATTCCGTCGGCGGCACGCACCGGTGCCCGGTCGCCGTCATTGAGCGGTGTCTGAGGTGGCGGTGATCCGATCGATCACGGCCAGCAAGCCGTCGTCCTGTTCGGCCGTTGCAACGTGGCCGCCGAGCGCGCGGTGCAGAGCGCTGTAATAGAGGCCGTCGCCCATGAGTTTGACCGCGCGGGCCACGTCGAGGTCGCCGAGGGCGTCGTGCAGGACGTCGAGCCAGTCGGCCGAAACGGTTTCGATGACCGTGCGGGCATGGCCATCGCCCGCCTGCTGCAACCGGGACACCGCCACCAGGGCGCGATCGAGCGGTGTGCCCGCGTAGTGCGAGGACCGGATGTAGTAGCGCGCCGGCCCGTCCGGAGCTGTGCGCATGGCTTCCACGTCCTCGGCCGCCAGTGCCAGCAGCCGGTCGCACAATGCGGCGGCGAGCCGGTCCTTGGACGGAAAGTGGTAGAGCAGACCGCCTTTCGACACACCCGCTTTGGCGGCCACCGCGTCGAGGGTGGCGTGGCGCTCGCCTTCGACGGCGAGTACATCCTCATAAGCGTCGAGGATGCGGTCCCGCGACGAAGCCATTCCGAGAGCTTACGACAATGCCATGGAACTGTACCGTCTGGACGGTATAGTTTATGCCGGTCACGTCGGTCGAGTCACATGGAGAAGCTGGTCATGCGGGTGTATCGCGACGTGCTCCGGACTCCCGGTGTCCTCAATGTGACGGCGTCGCAGCTGTTCGCCCGCCTCCCGCTGGGCATGCTCAACCTGGCGATCCTGCTGCACGTGCAGTCGAGGACGGAGTCCTACGCACTGGCCGGCGCGGCGGTGGCGTGCGTCAGCATCGGGGAGGCGCTGGCGATGCCCGTCACTGCGCGCCTCGCCGGCCGCGTCATGGCGATGACCCTGATCGTTGCGGCCCTGACCAATGGCGCCGCGATGCTGGCGCTGGCGTTCACCGGTGCCTCTGCGCCGCTGTTGCTGATGCTGGGGGTGCTCATCGGTGCATCCGTGCCGCCACTGATGCCCGTGGTTCGGGCGCTCTACCCGCAGTTGGTGCCCGGCGACGGGGTCCGGGCGTTGTTCGCATTCGACACCACCGCACAGGAACTGATCTGGGTTGTCGGTCCGGTGGCCACGACCTTTTTCGCCTCTGCGCTGTCGACTGCGATGCCGCTGGTGGCATCCGCGGTCGTCACCATCGTCGGGACCGGGTGGTTTCTGTTGAGTGCCAGCCATCTTCGGCCGCACACGGGCAGCGGCGCATCAGCGTTCGGCCGGGTCATCGCCAACCGCACCGTCATCCTCGCGATGGTCACCAGCCTCGCGCTGGTCGCCTCGTTCATGGCCCTGGAAGTCGGGATCGTCGCCGCCCTCGGACGCACCGGGGTCACCGCGGGCCTCGCGATCGCCGTGGCCAGCGCGGGATCCCTGGTCGGAGGCTTGGTGTTCGGGCACCGGCGATTTGGGCTCACGGGGCTGGTGGCCGCGTTGGGAATCGTGGCTGCCGGGACGGTGGTGTTCGGCCTCGTCGATCACCTCGTCCTGCAGTTCTCCGCTTTGTTCGGATCGGGATTGGGCTTCGCCCCGGCGATGTCCGCGGTTTATCTCTTGGTGTCGCGCGAGATCGAAGAGCACTCGGCAGCAGAGGCGTTCGGATGGCTCAACAGCGCAGCACTGGTGGGTGGGGCGGCGGGTACCGCCCTCGCCGGCGTGGCCGCCGACGCGCATGGCGCCCACGGTGCCGTCGTGGTGTCGGCGGTGCTGGCCACGCTGGCCGCCTGCAGCCCGATCGTGGCTCGGATGGCCGGTCCGCTAAGAGGTCTCGGTGATCAACCTGAGCCGGCAAATTACCGGTCGGCAACGTCAATTTGCCCGGTGCAAGCCGGCGAGCAGGTGTAACCTCCTCCGCGACAGGCTTACTGGTGCCGAATCGCCAACCGGAGTGAGGTCGCCATGGCAACCGAGTTCAACGGCAAGATCGAACTGGATATCAGGGATTCCGAACCGGACTGGAGCCCCTACGCGGCGCCCACCGCTGTCGAGAACGCGCCGAACGTTCTGTATCTGGTGTGGGATGACACCGGCATCGCCACCTGGGACTGCTTCGGCGGCTTGGTGGACATGCCCGCCATGAGCCGGATCGCCGAACGCGGAGTTCGGCTGTCGCAGTTCCACACCACGGCACTGTGCTCGCCCACCCGCGCGTCACTGCTCACCGGTCGCAACGCCACCACGGTCGGGATGGCCACCATCGAAGAGTTCACCGATGGATTCCCCAACTGCAACGGGCGGATTCCGCTGGAGACCGCCCTGCTCTCGGAGGTGCTCGTCGAGAACGGCTACAACACCTACTGCGTGGGCAAGTGGCACCTGACTCCGCTGGAAGAATCCAACCTCGCTGCCACCAAACGGCATTGGCCTTGCTCGCGGGGATTCGAGAGGTTCTACGGATTCATGGGCGGCGAGACCGATCAGTGGTACCCGGACCTGGTGTACGACAACCATCCCGTCGATCCGCCGGGTACGCCCGAGCAGGGGTATCACCTCTCGCAAGACCTCGCCGACAGGACCATCGAGTTCATCCGGGACGCCAAGGTGATCGCCCCGGACAAACCCTGGTTCACCTACCTGTGCCCGGGTGCCGGGCACGCGCCGCATCACGTGTTCAAAGAGTGGGCAGACCGGTACGCGGGTCGGTTCGACATGGGCTATGAGGCCTACCGGGACATCGTGCTGGAGAACCAGAAGCGGATGGGCATCGTGCCTCCCGACACCGAGCTGTCACCGGTCAACCCCTATGCGGACGTCAAGGGGCCCAACGGCGAACCGTGGCCCACGCAGGACACGGTCCGGCCGTGGGAGTCCTTGTCGGCCGAAGAGAAGCGGCTGTTCGCCCGGATGGCCGAGGTGTTCGCCGGATTCCTGTCCTACACGGACGCCCAGATCGGCAGGGTGCTGGATTTCCTGGAAGAGACAGGACAGCTCGACAACACGATCATCGTGGTGATCTCCGACAACGGGGCCAGCGGCGAGGGAGGGCCGAACGGGTCGGTCAACGAGACGAAGTTCTTCAACGGCTACATCGACACCGCCGAGGAGGGGCTCAGGTTCATCGACCGCCTAGGGTCACCGGAGACCTACAACCATTACCCGATCGGGTGGGCGATGGCGTTCAACACCCCCTACAAGCTGTTCAAGCGTTACGCCTCCCATGAGGGCGGGATCGCCGACACCGCGATCATCTCCTGGCCCAACGGGATTGGCGCCCATGGCGCGGTGCGCGACAACTACGTCAACGTCTGCGACATCACTCCCACCGTGTACGACCTGCTCGACATCACGCCCCCGGCCAGCGTTCGCGGAGTTCCGCAGAAGCCGCTGGACGGAATGAGTTTCAAAGTGGCACTGGATGATCCGGACGCTCCGACCGGGAAAGAGACCCAGTTCTATACGATGCTCGGCACCCGTGGCATCTGGCACAAGGGGTGGTTCGCCAACTCCGTGCACGCGGCCACTCCCTCGGGATGGTCCCACTTCGACGCCGACCGCTGGGAGCTGTTCCACATCGAGGCCGACCGCAGCCAGTGCCACGACCTGGCTGCCGAACATCCGGAAAGACTCGCGGAACTCCAAAAGCTGTGGTTCAGCGAGGCCGACAAGTACAACGGCCTGCCGCTGGCCGACCTCAACATCCTCGAGACGATGACCCGGTGGCGGCCCTACCTGGTGGGGGAGCGGTCCCGCTACACCTACTACCCGAACACCGCGGAAGTTGGCCTGGGCGCGGCCGCCGAGCTGCGCGGGCAGTCGTTCACCGTGCTTGCCGACGTGACCGTGGACGGCGATGACACGCAAGGCGTGTTGTTCAAACAAGGTGGCGCGCACGGCGGTCACGTCCTGTTCATCGCCGGCGGGCGGCTGCACTACGTCTACAACTTCCTCGGTGAACACGAGCAGTCTCTGGTCTCACCCGATCAGATCCCGTTGGGGCGGCACATCTTCGGTGTGCAGTACGAGCGGACCGGCACCGTCGAGGGCAGCCACACCCCGCTGGGGAACACCACCCTGTATGTCGACGACGCCGCGGTGGCCACGCTCGACGGAATGCAAACCCACCCCGGCATGTTCGCGCTCGCCGGGGGTGGCATCTGCATCGGCCGCAACACCGGATCGGCGGTGTCGCAGCAATACCGGGCACCGTTCGCGTTCGGCGGCGGCACCATCGGGCAGGTCACCGTCGACCTGTCGGGCGAGCCGTACCGGGACCTGGAGAGGGAACTCGCTGTCGCGTTCTCCAAGGACTGAGGGGACTGGAGGGGGCTGATCGATGAGAGTGAACGCCATCTGGGTGGGCGCGTGTGCGTTGGCGCTGCTGGTGCTGTCGGGCTGCGGGGACGGCGTCGACATCGCGGATCCACTCGCCGAAACCACGACGGCGGCGGCGCCCGTCACGACACTGCCCGTGACAACGCCTCAGCGGGAACGTCCGTCGGAGTTCGCCGTGCCGGCTTACGGGGTCGAGCCGACCACCACGAGGGTGCTGGCTCCGGGCGAGGTCACCTGCCCGCCCCCGGCCGGCCCGACCGTCACCGCCGGGAGCCAGGCGCCCGGCTCGCCGACGCTCACCGTCGCCGTGCCCGAAGGGTTCACCGAGGTGACACCGCATGCGGCAGCGGTGCGGCTGACCGGCCCGGCGGGGATGACCGCCGAGATCACGCTCACCCCGACGACGCGGACCGCCCGGGCGGATTTCGAGGAGTACGCCGACGATCGTGTCGCGAAGTACCCGATCAACAGCGTCAGCGTGCTGCCCGGGGACCTGTGCGGTTACAGCGGGCAGAAGCTGATGGGCATCCTGGCGGAGCGGCCGGGAAAGGGCATCGAGTATGCCGACCGGGTCGTGCACGTATGGACCAATCAGGGCGCTTTCCTGGCCGTGGTGCGGCTCGAAGCCCCGAGTGAGACGCCGGGTTTCGACGAAGCGAGTTCGGCGATGCTCGCCGACTTCGGAATCGCCATGCCGGGCTGAACCGACCGATGGCCGGGCGCGACTAGCCTCGGTGGCGTGGCCACCGAACTCATCGAGCTTCCCGGCGGGACCTTCCGGATGGGCTCGACGGCGTTCTACCCCGAAGAAGCCCCTGTGCACGCCGTGACCGTCGGTGCGTTCGCCATCGAACAACATCCGGTCACCACTGCCCAGTTCGGCGCGTTCGTCGAGGCCACCGGATACGTGACGGTCGCCGAACGGCCGATGGACCCCGCGTTGTATCCCGGTGTGGACGAGGCGGACCTGGTGCCCGGCGCCCTGGTGTTCAGGCCCGCCGAGGGCCCGGTCGACCTGCGGGACTGGCGGCAGTGGTGGGACTGGGCGCCCGGCGCCAACTGGCGTCGGCCCTTCGGCCCCGACCGCGAACCCGCCGCACCGGACCACCCCGTCGTGCAGGTCGCCTATCCCGATGCGGCGGCCTACGCCGCCTGGGCCGGCCGCCGGCTGCCCACCGAAGCCGAGTGGGAGTACGCCGCCCGCGGGGGAGTCGAGGGCACCTACGCCTGGGGTGACGAGGTCACCCCAGGCGGAGCGCTCATGGCCAACACCTGGCAGGGCCGGTTCCCGTATCGCAACGACGGCGCGCTGGGCTGGCGTGGCACCTCACCGATCGGAAGCTTCCCGGCCAACGCGTTCGGCTTGGCCGACATGATCGGCAATGTGTGGGAGTGGACCACCACCCGATTCGCCGGACATCACCGGCCGGATGCCGACGCGCCGGCGTGCTGCCCACCGCCCGCGGACCCCGATCCGATGGTGAACCAGGTGCTCAAGGGCGGTTCGCACCTCTGCGCGCCGGAGTACTGTCACCGCTACCGCCCGGCCGCGCGATCACCGCAGTCACAGGACAGCTCGACCACCCACATCGGGTTCCGCTGCGTGACGAGCTGACCCCGCGACGCACTCACGCCGAGTGTGCGGTGCAGATCGCGTTTCAGCCCGCAGATGCGATCTCACCGCACGTTCGGCGAGTAGATCTGCCGCGATTTGGTGCATTCGCCGTGCTCACCTACTATGTAGGGGTTGCCTTGGGCAGACCTCGGTTGACTGCTGTTTAAGAGTCGGCCCTGCGTGCCCTTCGGTAACAAAGACCGCGCACGTCCAGGTCGGTATCTGGCGTGCATACAAATCCAGGTCAGGAGATCGAGTGATTCAGCAGGAATCGCGGTTGAAGGTCGCCGACAACACGGGCGCCAAGGAGATCTTGTGCATCCGCGTGCTCGGTGGCTCATCGCGACGCTACGCCGGCATCGGTGATGTCATCGTTGCGACCGTCAAGGACGCCATCCCCGGCGGCAACGTCAAGCGCGGCGATGTCGTCAAGGCCGTCGTGGTCCGCACCGTCAAGGAGCGTCGCCGCGCCGACGGCAGCTACATCAAGTTCGACGAGAACGCGGCCGTCATCATCAAGGCCGACAACGACCCGCGCGGTACCCGCATCTTCGGGCCGGTCGGCCGCGAACTGCGCGAGAAGCGCTTCATGAAGATCGTTTCGCTGGCGCCGGAGGTTTTGTGATGAAGGTCCACAAGGGCGACACCGTTCTGGTGGTCTCGGGCAAGGACAAGGGCGCGAAGGGCAAGGTCATCGAGGCCTACCCGACCCGCGACAAGGTTCTGGTCGAGGGCGTCAACCGGATCAAGAAGCACACTGCCCAGTCGCAGAACGAGCGTGGCGCATCGTCGGGTGGCATCGTCACCCAGGAAGCCGCCATCCACGTGTCCAACGTGATGGTGGTCGATTCCGACGGCAAGCCGACTCGTGTGGGTTACCGCGTCGATGAAGAGACCGGCAAGAAGGTCCGCATCGCCAAGACCAATGGCAAGGACATCTGATGACCGCACCAGAAAAGGTTCAGCCCCGCCTGAAGCAGCGCTACCGCGAAGAGATCCGCGAGGCGCTGAACAAGCAGTTCGAGTTCGACAACGTCATGCAGATCCCAGGCGTGGTCAAGGTTGTCGTCAACATGGGTGTCGGTGACGCCGCCCGTGACGCCAAGCTGATCAACGGCGCGGTCGCCGACCTGGCCTTGATCACCGGCCAGAAGCCGGAGATCCGCAAGGCCCGCAAGTCCATCGCACAGTTCAAGCTGCGCGAGGGCATGCCCATCGGCGCGCGCGTCACGCTGCGCGGCGACCGGATGTGGGAGTTCCTGGACCGGCTGATCTCCATCGCCCTGCCCCGTATCCGCGACTTCCGCGGCCTCAACGGCAAGCAGTTCGACGGCACCGGTAACTACACCTTCGGCCTCAACGAGCAGTCGATGTTCCACGAGATCGACGTCGATTCCATCGACCGTCCCCGCGGTATGGACATCACCGTGGTCACCTCGGCGACCAACGACGACGAAGGCCGTGCGCTGCTGAAGGCGCTGGGCTTCCCCTTCAAGGAGAACTGAGCACATGGCAAAGAAGGCGCTGGTCCACAAGGCCAACAAGAAGCCCAAGTTCGCGGTTCGCGCGTACACGCGGTGCAACAAGTGCGGTCGCCCGCACTCGGTCTACCGCAAGTTCGGGCTCTGCCGTATCTGCCTGCGCGAGATGGCGCACGCAGGTGAGCTGCCCGGTGTGCAGAAGTCCAGCTGGTAATCCAGCCGGCATCTGCGCAGTAGACCACACAGACCAATCCAAACAGGTTGCGGAAGGCCCTGAACAGGGAACCGCCGCGAGGAAGGTGAGCCGGTTGTCATGACGATGACTGACCCGATCGCAGACTTCTTGACACGTCTGCGCAACGCCAATTCGGCGTACCACGATGAGGTGACCCTGCCCCACTCGAAGATCAAGGCGAACATCGCCGAGATCCTCAAGAAAGAGGGCTACATCTCCGATTACCGCACCGAGGATGCCCGCGTCGGCAAGTCCCTGGTGGTGTCGCTCAAGTACGGCCCCAGCCGTGAGCGCAGCATCGCCGGGCTGCGTCGCGTAAGCAAGCCCGGTCTGCGGGTTTACGCAAAGTCCACCAATCTGCCTCGGGTGCTCGGCGGCCTGGGCGTGGCGATCATCTCCACGTCCTCGGGCCTGCTCACCGACCGTCAGGCGGCACGAAGCGGCGTGGGCGGCGAAGTCCTCGCCTACGTGTGGTGAGGGGATAGAAGACATGTCGCGTATTGGTAAGCAGCCGGTCCTGGTTCCCGCCGGGGTCGATGTGACGATTGACGGCCGCAACGTCTCGGTCAAGGGCCCCAAGGGCACCCTGACCCTCGATGTCGCCGAGCCGATCACCGTCGAGCGCAACGAAGACGGCGCCATCGTGGTCAGCCGTCCCGATGACGAGCGGCGCAGCCGCTCCCTGCACGGGCTCTCCCGCACCCTGGTGGCCAACCTGGTCACCGGCGTCACCGAGGGCTACACCCGCAAGATGGAGATCTTCGGCGTCGGCTACCGCGTCGCACTCAAGGGTTCCAACCTGGAGTTCGCACTCGGCTACAGCCACCCCGTGGTGATCGAGGCGCCCGAGGGCATCACCTTCGCCGTCGAGACGCCCACCAAGTTCTCGGTCACGGGTATCGACAAGCAAAAGGTCGGTCAGATCTCCGCGGTCATCCGCCGCCTGCGCCGCCCCGACCCGTACAAGGGCAAGGGTGTGCGTTACGAGGGTGAGCAGATCCGCCGCAAGGTCGGAAAGACAGGTAAGTAACCATGGCTGCAAAGACTCAAGCTGCCGCCGTCCGCAAGCCGGTGGGGCAGAACATCTCTGAGACTCGCCGTAACTCCCGGCTGCGCCGGCACGCCCGGTTGCGCAAGAAGGTCTCCGGCACCGCCGAGACCCCGCGTCTGGTGGTCAACCGCTCGGCACGGCACATCCACGTCCAGCTCATCGACGACCTGGAAGGCGTCACGCTGGCGGCTGCCAGCTCGATCGAGGCCGACGTGCGTGCCGTCGAGGGTGACAAGAAGGCGCACAGCGTTCGGGTCGGTCAGCTGATCGCCGAGCGTGCCAAGGCTGCCGGCGTCGACACGGTTGTGTTCGACCGCGGTGGCTACACCTATGGCGGCCGGATCGCCGCGCTGGCGGATGCCGCGCGCGAGGGCGGGCTGAAATTCTGATGACTGTCAACGAGAGGACTGCATGATGGCCGAGCAGGCAACTGGTGCCGGCGGCCCAGGCGCTTCCGACAACCGCGGTGGCCGTGGCCGCCGCGACGACCGCGGTGGCCGTGGTGGCCGCGACAGCGGCGAGAAGAGCAACTACATCGAGCGCGTGGTGTCGATCAACCGCGTCTCCAAGGTGGTCAAGGGTGGTCGGCGCTTCAGCTTCACCGCGCTGGTCATCGTCGGTGACGGCAAGGGCATGGTTGGCGTCGGCTACGGCAAGGCCAAGGAAGTTCCGGCCGCCATCGCCAAGGGCGTCGAGGAGGCTCGCAAGGGCTTCTTCCGGGTTCCGCTGATCGGCGGCACCATCGTCCATCCGGTTCAGGGCGAAGCCGCTGCCGGTGTGGTGATGCTGCGTCCGGCCAGCCCGGGTACCGGTGTGATCGCCGGTGGTGCGGCTCGCGCGGTGCTGGAATGCGCTGGCGTGCACGACATCCTGGCCAAGTCGCTGGGCAGTGACAACGCGATCAACGTGGTGCATGCCACCGTTGCCGCGCTGAAGATGATCCAGCGTCCCGAAGAGGTGGCGGCCCGTCGCGGTCTGCCCCTCGAGGACGTGGCGCCGGCCGGCATGCTGAAGGCCCGGCGCGAGAGCGAAGCGCTTGCTGCCGCAGCAGCGCGTGAGGGATCGGCATAACCATGGCAGAACTCAAGATCACCCAGGTGCGCGGAACCATCGGCGCACGCTGGAAGCAGCGCGAAAGCCTGCGGACCCTGGGGCTGAAGAAGATTCGTCAGTCCGTGGTGCGTGAGGACAACGCGCAGACCCGCGGTCTGATCAAGGCCGTTCATCACCTCATCGAGGTGGAGGAGGTGAAGTCCTGATGTCCGTTATCAAGCTTCACGACCTGAGGCCCGCCCCCGGAGAGAAGAAGGCCAAGACCCGCGTCGGTCGTGGTGAGGGCTCCAAGGGTAAGACCGCCGGTCGTGGTACCAAGGGCACCAAGGCCCGCAAGAACGTCCCCGCGACGTTCGAGGGTGGCCAGATGCCGATCCACATGCGGCTGCCGAAGCTCAAGGGCTTCAAGAACCGCTTCCGGACCGAGTACGAGGTCGTCAACGTCGGCGACATCGCCAAGGCCTTCCCGCAGGGCGGCACCATCGGTGTCGACGAGCTGGTTGCCAAGGGCCTCGTTCGCAAGAACAGCCTGGTGAAGGTGCTCGGCGACGGCAAGCTGGCCGTCAAGGTCGACGTGACCGCCAACAAGTTCAGCGGTAGCGCCCGTGAGGCGATCTCCGCTGCCGGCGGTTCGGCCACCGAGCTCTAGTTTCGCTGCGTCAGCAGACACAAAAGTGCCCCTTTTCTTTTGAAAAGGGGCACTTTTGTTGGGGGCCCCTCCCGCTTGCGGGGGACTGGTCGCGGAACCTAGGTGAGCTGCGGGATCACGTCGGCGGCAAGCCGTTCCATCTGTTCGCGGTCCTCGGCGATCGTGGCGCCGGTGGGGTTGAGTACGACGGTCTGTGCCCCCGCTTCGAGCACCTCGCGCAGACCCCGGACCACGTCGTCCACGGTCCCGGCGACCGCCACCTCGCCCAGGTGCGTCCGGTCCCCGTAGATCCGCCGAAGGCCCGCGTCCACCCGCTCGCGAGCACGGGCAGGGTCGTCGTCGACGATCAGATACACCCGCTTGCCGATCCGGAATCCGGCCTGATCCTTGCCCTGCTCGTCGATTTCGCGGTGCACCGTCCGGACCGCCTCGGCGAAGGCCGCGGTGGTCGACGAGCCGGCTCCCAGAAACGCATCGCCGTAACGGACCGCCCGCGCCAGAGCCCTCGGTGCGTTGGCCCCGAACCAGATCGGCGGGTGTGGCCGCTGAACGGGTTTGGGGCTGATGGCCAGATCGTCGACATCGCGGAAGCGGCCGTGGAAGGTGATCCGGGGTTCATCCGACCAGGCGGCTTTCATCAACTCCAAACCCTCGGTGAAGCTGGAGATGAATGTCGACGAGTCCACCCCGAACGCCGGGAACTGCCGGAAGCTGCCGCCCGGGGCCACGCCGACGTCGAGGCGGCCGTGGCTGAGCCGGTCCACCGCCGTGATCGCCGAAGCCAACTGCAACGGGTCGTGCAATGAGGTGACCAGAACCGCGACCCCCAGCCGCAGCCTCGTGGTGACCGCCGCGGCATACGACAACAGTTCCAACGGGGCGATCGTCGGTGCCGGCCCCACGGTCTGCTCTATCGTCCAACCGCCCTCGAAACCGAGTTCCTCGGCGCGGGCCAGATACGCCTTGAAGGCCGCGTCGTCGAAGCCGTCGTGATCGAGTTGCGGGAGCGAGATGGAGAACGTCACCCGTCTCACGGTACGACGGTGGTCCGGTAGGGCGACAGTTCTCGTCGCCGCGCGCGGAATCCGCCGATCGGTAGGCTCGGTCCATGTTCGCTTTTCTCCCAGGACTACCCGGCCCGGACGATCTCAAGGTGTTGGCCCGGCGCGTGGACACCGCCCGGCACAACGGAGTGCCCAACGGGTGTGTGCTGGAGTTGGATCTGATGTCGACGCCGCCGGAGACCGCCGGATTCGACCCGTTGGCCGTGATCGCGGGCGGGGGCCGCCCGCTGGTGTTGCGGCAGGCCGTCGCCGCGATCCACCGCGCAGCCGAGGACGACCGGGTGGCCGGGTTGATCGCGCGGGTGCAGTTGCCCGCCGCTGCGCCCGGCCCGGTACAGGAACTGCGGGATGCCATCGCGGCGTTCAGCGCGGTGAAGCCCACGGTGGCGTGGGCCGAGACGTACCCCGGCACGCTGTCTTATTACCTGGCATCCGCCTTCCGCGAAGTGTGGATGCAGCCTTCGGGCACAGTCGGGCTGGTCGGTTTCGCCACCAATGCGATGTTCCTGCGCGACGCGCTGGACAAGGTGGGTGTCGAGGCACAGTTCGTCGCGCGCGGCGAATACAAGTCCGCGGCAAACGTTTTCACGGAAGCCCGCTACACCGACGCGCAGCGTGAGGCCGACGGCCGGATGATCGAGAGCCTGCAATCGCAGGTGTGGCAGGCCATCGCCGAATCGCGGGGCCTGACCTCGGAGGCGGTCAACGTACTGGCGGACAAGGCGCCGGTGCTGCGAGATGACGCCGTCACCGCCGGCCTGATCGACCGGATCGGGTTCCGTGACGAAGCCTATTCACGCATCGGGGAACTGTCCGGCGGGCCGACCGAGGCAGGCGCCGATGCCGACAGTCACCCCGATGCTCTACCGCGGCTTTATCTTTCGCGCTATGCGCGGACCACTCCGAAGGTTCCGACGCCACAGATACCGGGCCGTAAGTCCAAGCCCACGATCGCGCTGGTGACGTTGCACGGCCCGATCGTGAGCGGCCGCGGCGGGCCACAGGTGCTGCCGCTGGGTAATTCCAGTGCCGGCGGCGACACCATCGCCGCGGCTCTGCGTGAGGCCGCTGCCGACGATGAGGTGTCGGCGATCGTGCTGCGCGTCGACAGCCCCGGCGGCTCGGTGTCCGGGTCGGAAACCATTTGGCGCGAGGTGGTTCGGATTCGCGAGCGCGGTAAGCCCATCGTCGCCTCGATGGGGGCGGTGGCAGCATCGGGCGGCTACTACGTGTCGATGGCCGCAGACGAGATCGTGGCCAATGCGGGCACCATCACCGGGTCCATCGGTGTGATCACCGGCAAGTTGGTCTCCCGTGAGCTCAAGGACAAGTTGGGCGTCGGATCGGATTCCTTGCGTACCAACCCGAATGCCGATGCCTGGTCGTCGAACTCACCGTTCACCGACGAACAGCACGCCCAAATCGAAGCCGAGACCGACCTGCTCTACACCGATTTCATCACCCGCGTGGCCGAGGGGCGCAAGCTCTCGGTCGAGCAGGTGGACCAGGTGGCGCGCGGTCGGATCTGGACGGGCGCCGACGCCAAGGGGCACGGCCTCGTCGACGAACTCGGTGGCCTACGTACCGCGGTCACCCGCGCCAAGGTCCTGGCCGGGCTGGATCCGGACACCAAGGTGCGGGTGCTGAGCTATCCCGGTTCGTCCTGGTTGGACATGTTGCGGCCCAAGCCGTCCTCTCAACCCGCAGCCGCGTCGGTGCCGCAGGCTGTCGGCAACCTGCTGGGGCAATCGGTGGTCGGAGTACTCGAGAACGCCGGGCGCGCGGTGACCGGATCCCACGCGCTCTGGCTGGGAGAACCCCGGTTTTGACGCTTGCGATAGTTACGACGCGGTAGCGGGCGGCGCTTTGTCGGCCGTGGGGCTGTAACGTCAGATCTTGGCAACTATTGAATTGTCGACGAAACGACGGCCTGGCCCTGCGGTGTTCAACCCAGTCAGAGCAGCCGTAACAGAGTGCGCGGCGGGGAACGGTGTCGTCAGACACATGGAGGACTCGTGCCCGCGCATAACAGCCCGATGAGGGGCTTCGGAGACAAACCGGAGATCGACTATCGCGAACCCTCAGAGGATCCGCCCGACCCCGGTGTGTTGAAGCGGGCCATCGCCGCGTCGGCGATCGGTAACGCCACAGAATGGTTCGACTACGGCATCTACGCCTATGGCGTGGGCTACATTTCCGCCGCCATCTTCCCCGGAGACGCCCAACAGGCGACCCTGCTGGCCCTCGCGACGTTCGCTGTGTCGTTCCTGGTCCGCCCGCTCGGCGGATTCGTCTGGGGGCCACTCGGCGACCGGCTGGGCCGTAAACACGTGCTCGCGATCACCATCGTGTTGATGGCGGGCGCGACGTTCTGCGCCGGCCTGATTCCGTCCTATGCCGCGATCGGGATGTGGGCCCCGGTGCTCATGGTCGCGCTGCGGATGATCCAGGGCTTCTCCACCGGAGGAGAATACGGCGGAGCCGCGACATTCATGGCCGAGTACGCTCCGTCGCGTCGGCGCGGTTTCCTCGGCAGTTTCCTCGAATTCGGCACCCTCGCGGGCTTTTCGATGGGCGCGCTGTTGATGCTCGGCTTCTCGGCGCTGCTCTCCGATGAGCAGATGGGGCAATGGGGTTGGCGGCTACCGTTTCTCGTGGCCGCCCCGCTCGGACTGGTCGGTGTCTACCTACGTTCGAAGCTGGAGGACACCCCGATCTTCCGCGAACTCGAAACCAAGGGGGAGCGGGAAGGTGGGCCCGCGTCCGAGCTCAAGGATCTGGTGGTCGAGTACTGGGGCCCCATCCTGCGATTGGGCGGTTTGGTCGTTGCGCTCAACGTGGTCAACTACACGCTGCTGACCTACATGCCGACGTATCTGGAGCAGACGATCGGCTTGTCGAGCAGCCACGCCCTGGTGGTACCCATCATCGGCATGCTGTCGATGATGGTGTTCCTGCCATTCGCGGGCCACATCTCCGACCGGGTGGGCCGCAAACCGATGTGGTGGGTCTCGCTGATCGGTCTCTTCGTCGCCGGCATCCCGATGTTCCTGCTGATGTCGACGAACATGGTCGGTGCAATCATCGCGTTCGCGGTGCTGGGCCTGCTCTATGTGCCCCAGCTGTCGACGATCTCCGCGACGTTCCCGGCGATGTTCCCCACCCAGGTGCGTTACGCCGGCTTCGCCATCGCCTACAACGTGTCGACATCGCTGTTCGGTGGCACCGCCCCCGCGGTCAACGATTGGGTGGTGGCAAAGACCGGTGATCAACTGGTGCCGGCCTATTACATGATGATTGCCTGCGTGATCGGGATGATCGCGCTGATCAAGGTGCCCGAGACCGCGCGATGTCCGATCAGCGGCACCGAGATCCCCGGCACGCCCGAAGCGCCGGCGCAATTGGAGTACGAGCCCGAACCCGAGACGGACACAGGTACGCCGTCTGCGTCAGCCGGCCGGTAGTCGCGCGATCAACCGGTCGACGGCGTCCTCCATGTGGGCCAGCATCAACTTGTCCGTGAGTGCGACGTCTCCGGACTGGATGGCGCCCGCCAGTGCCTGGTGCTCGTTCACCCGGTCGGTGGCGGCGTCGTAGGTGTCGGCCAGTGCGTGCACACACATCCTGGTCTCGACAAGAAAGGTCTGGTGCAGGCGTGAGAGCCGCGGGCTGCCTGCGAGTTCGACGAGCACCTCGTGGAAACGCATGTCGGCTTCGCTGACTTCATCGAGGTCGCGGGCTGCTGCCATCTCGTCGACCACGGCGAGTAGCGCGTCTCCGGCGCTCGCATAGTCGCCCTGCAGGATCTGGCGGCTCGCGGTCCGCTCGATTGCCTCGCGGGCCAGGTACATGTCGCGGATCTCGCCGGAGTCCATCGTGTTGACGAACACTCCGCGGTTGCGGATCGCGATCAGCAGACCTTCCTGGGTGAGGCGCTGCATGCCCTCCCGCAGGGGTCCGCGGCTGACTCCGAAGCTGCGCGCCAACTCGGCCTCGCCGAGTTGCGTGCCGGGGACGAGCTCGCCGTGCGCGATGGCCTGGCGGAGCTTCTCGGCGACGATGCTGGGTGTCGACTCCTGCTCGACGGGAGTGATGAAGTCGGTCACGGCCTGGCTCCGAACAGGCGGCCGAGCCCGGGGAGCGGCGGCACGGGGCCGAGTAGGTGCAGGCCCTTCCAGACCGTCACCTGGTTGGCGGTGAGCACCGGTTTGCCGACGGCGCATTCCAGCTGATCGATGAAACCCATTGTGTGCATGGCGGTGTCGGGTACCAGCACAGCATCGGCGTCGGGGTGGTCGGCGGCTGTGACCATGGCGAGCACCTGTGCCTGCGGCAGCCGGCCCACCTCGGCTGCGGTGAGGATGTCGTGGCTGCCCATCGACACCACGTCGATGCCGCCGGCCGACAGGAACGCGACGAAGTGTGCCGCCACGTCCCCCGGGTAGGAGGCGGCCACGGCAACCCGGTGGATACCCAAGTGCTGCAATGCATCTACGAAGGCGATCGATGTCGACGAAGCCGGGACGCCGGAGGCGGCGGCCACATCGTCGGCTTGGCGTCGGGCTCCGTCGCGCCCGAAGACGAAACTGCCCGACGTACACGCCCACATCATCGAATCCGGACGTGCCGCCCCCAGGCGCATGACACCGTCGGCGAGGCGTTCGGTCCGGCCGAGGTCGAGGAGGGCATCGACACGATGGGCGTCCTCGCCGACCGACGTGATCGCGACGGGCAGTCTGACCGCCGACTGCAGACGTGCCTCCAGCGCGCCGAAGTCGTCTTCGGCGCTGTGGCCGGGATAGAGGATCCCCACCGTGGTCATGCATCGTCCTTTCAATGGTGGCCAGGTCGCTACCGCGCGTTCAGGTCTCCAGCAGTCGCTGACCGGCTCCCACGGCCTTGCGGCCCGCGACGGCCAGTGCCGCCCACATGGTCACCTGGTTGGCGGTGACCACCGGCTTGCCGAGCTCGCGCTCCAGCGGTGCGATCAGATCGTAGGTCGGCAGATTCGTGCAACTGATGACGACAGCCTCGGCATCGGAACAATCTGTGGCACAAACCAACTCGGCCGTTGTCGCATACGGCACCGCCCAGATCTGCGATGTCATCCCCAGGCCTGCGGTGGCGGCCACCTCGATCCCGGCTTCCATGAGATAACTGGTCAGCCCGCTCGTGAGGTCGGCGGTGTAGGGAGTGACCGTGGCGACCGTCTTCACCCCGAGGTGCCGGAGCGCGGCGAGCATGGAGCCGCTGGTGGTCACCGCGGCCGGGGCTCCGGCCGCGCGCATCGCCGCGACCAGTGCGGCCTCGCCTGCCATTCCCTTGACGAAGCTTCCCGCGGTACACGCATAGGCCGTCACCAGCGGAGCCACCGCGAGCACGTTCGCGGCGCCGGCCTCGACCTGCTCGGGTTCGGAGACATGCACCGCCATGTCGACCGTCACCGGCAGCGGCGCATATCGCAACCGGGTGACGTAGAGGCTGACGTCGTTGGGCGCCCAACGCCACAGTTCGCGGTCGAGAGCGAAGTCGTACGGTGTCACAACACCTATCCCCACCTGCTGTAACGGTGGGGGAGGAATGACTTCCTCGAGTGTCATGTCCATAGTGTGAGGCCGAGTCGGCCAACCGGCAACAGATTGTTGACAATCCTACGAAGACGCCTAGCCTCGGAACCGTGCCGCCTGCAGCCGCCCGCCCCGTGATCGCGGTGCTGTGTGAGCACGAGACCGACCGGGTGCCGGGCCTGTCCTGCGTGGATGCCGACTTCCGCTACTGCGACGCCGACGGGCTGGGGCAGGCGGTCGAAGGGGCGCGGGCCCTGCTGCTGTGGGACTACTTCTCCACTGCGTTGCGTGAAGTGTGGGCGCGTGCGGATGCGCTGGAGTGGATTCACGTCCCCGCGGCCGGTGTCGACACACTGCTGTTCGACGAGCTGCGGGAATCGGACGTGGTGGTCACCAATGCCCGCGGTGTATTCGACCGTCCCATAGCTGAATACGTTCTCGGCGCGGTGCTGGCCCATGCCAAGGGGACCCAGGCCAGCCTGGATTTCCAACGCCGGCATGAGTGGCGCTACCGCGAGACCCGCAGCATCGCGGGTGCGACGGCACTCGTGGTCGGGACGGGCGGCATCGGCCGTGAGATCGCGCGTCTGCTGCGCGCGGCCGGTCTGTCCGTGCGCGGTGCCGGGCGTAAAGCGGTCGCCGAGGATCCGGATTTCGGTGCGGTGGTCACCACCGACGATCTGGTCTCGGCCGTCGGCTGGTGCGATCACCTCGTGCTTGCGGCTCCGCTCACCCCGGCGACGCGTGGTCTCGTGGACGCGGCCGTCCTGAAGGCGATGAAACCCGATGCGCACCTTGTGAATATCGCGCGGGGACCGATCGTCGACGAGGATGCGCTGCTTGCCGCGCTGACCGAACACCGCATCGCCGGAGCAACCCTGGACGTGTTCAGCATTGAGCCGTTGCCCGCCGGACACCCGCTGTGGGACGCGCCCGGTACCGTCATCACCGCACACATGTCCGGCGACGTCGTGGGGTTCCGGGAGACTCTCGCCGATCAGTTCGCCGACAATGCGCGGCGCTGGCTGGCCGGGCAGCCGTTGGTCAACGTTGTCGACAAGGCGCTCGGTTACGTACCGGGGGAGCAGACGTGACCATCCCACAGGCCGTCGAGTTGCTCGAGGCCTACCGGACCAAGACGCTCTCGCCGGTGGAGGCGACCCGAGCGGCGCTGTCGGCCATCGACCACCACAACGACGCGGTCAACGCATTTGTGCTCGTTGACTCCGACGGTGCGATGGCCGCCGCGCGGGCGTCCGAAAAGCGTTGGCATGACGGGTGTCCGCTGGGCCCCGGCGACGGGATCCCGACATCGATCAAGGACGCGCTGTGGACCAGAGGCTGGCCGACCCTGCGTGGCAGCTGGCTCATCGACGAGGCGGGCCCGTGGAACGAGGACGCGCCCAGCGTGGCGCGGCTGCGCGAATCCGGCGCGGTGCTGCTCGGCAAGACCACCACTCCGGAGTACTCGTGGAAGGGCGTGACCGACTCGCCGCGCTACGGAGTGACCGGCAACCCGTGGGATCCCGCGGTGACTGCGGGCGGGTCGAGCGGGGGCAGTGCCGCGGCCGTGGCACTGGGCATGGGCGCGTGGTCGGTGGGCACCGACGGCGGTGGTTCGGTGCGCATTCCTGGCGCGTTCACGGGCACCGTCGCCCTCAAACCGACCTACGGTCTCATCCCGTTGTATCCGCCGAGCCCGTTCGGCACGCTTTCGCACGCCGGCCCGATGGCGCGCACGGTCGCCGACGTTGCCGCCTTGCTGGACGTCGTCACCGGGTTCGACGGGCGGGACTGGTCGGCAATGCCCTCTCCGCGTTCGTCTTTCCGTGCCGTGCTGACCGGTGGCATCGCCGGGCTGCGGGTCGCCTACTCGCCGACCCTCGGCTTCGGGGTCAACGACCCTGAGGTCGATGTCGCGGTACGGGCAGCGGTGGAGGTACTTGCGGCGGCAGGCGCGCACGTAGAGGAGGTCGATCCGGGCTTCGCCGACCCGGTGCACGCCTTCCAGGTGCTGTGGTTCGCCGGTGAGGCAAAGGTGTTGGAAGGCAAGCTGACTGGTCCGGACGCCGGGCGTATCGATCCCGGTCTACGGCGCACGGCCGAGACCGGGGCAACCTTCACCGCGTCGGACTACCTGGATGCGACCGCCGTCCGGATGCACCTGGGGGAACTGATGGGCAGGTTCCACCAGACCTATGACGTCCTGGTCACCCCGACGCTGCCGCTGACCGCCTTCGCCGTCGGCCGGGACGTGCCCGACGGTTCGGCCTCACCGGACTGGACGAGCTGGACGCCCTACACGTATCCGTTCAATCTGACCCAGCAGCCCGCACTTTCGGTGCCGTGCGGGTTCAGCACGGGCGGCCTGCCCGTCGGGCTGCAGATCGTCGGTCCCCGACATTCGGATGCCCTGGTGCTGCGGGTGGGGGACGTGTACCAGGGCGCCACGGACTGGCATCGCCGGATGCCCGCGCTGCTCACCGAGGAGGTTGCATGAGCCGGTTGGTCACGGTGTCGCTGGACAAACGCGGAGTCAGTTGTGTGGCCCGACTCCTCGACGACGCGGCGCCGCGCACCTGCGCCGCGGTGTGGGACGCCCTGCCGTTGGCGGCGCAGGTATTTCACGGCAAGTACGCCCGTAACGAGATCTACACCCTGCTGCCGGCATTCGGCACCGACCCCGGCAAGGAGAACACCACGGTCACCCCGATACCGGGCGATCTGTGCTGGTTCTCGTTCGACTCGGACGATCTGGGCAACCCCGCGTACGGATACGAGAACAGCGCCGGTACCGGAACCACCGGCGCGATCGTCGACCTGGCGCTGTTCTACGGCCGCAACAACCTGCTGATCAACGGGGACCAGGGCTGGGTGCCCGGCAACGTGTTCGGCGAGATCATCGAGGGACTCGACGACATGGCCGCGGCCTGCCAGGACCTGTGGATGGGCGGAGCCAGGGGCGAGACGTTGCGCTTTGCCAGGGTATCGTGACGCCGCTCAGTCCAGAGTCCCGCTGACGTAGACGATTTCACCCATCGGGTCGTTGTCGTCGCGGTCGGGCACCGGCAGGCCGTGGCGGACGAACAGCTCCGACCGGGGCGTACCGGACATCTCCCAACCCTTGGCGTTCAGATAGTCGGCGGCCGAATGCCTCTCGCCGTGGTAGATCAGCGACGGCATGTCCATGTTCAGACCGAGCTGGCTGAACGTCGCGGTGGCGGCGCGTGCCTTTTCCGGGTCGAAATCCTTGAGCGCGGGCACGAATTCGGTGGCCACCGCGCTGCCGGGTGCGCTGAGCGCGGCGATGTTGTCGAACAGCCGGTCCTGCGCCTCGGGCGGCAGGTAGATCAGTAGACCCTCGGCGCACCACGCGGTCGGTTTTGCCGGGTCGAATCCCGCGGCGCGCAGGGCGGCCGGCCAGTCGTTCCGCAGGTCGATCGGTACGGTGCGTCGTTCCGCCTTCGGCTCCGCGCCAAGGTCGGCGAGGGTGCGCGTCTTGAACTCGATCACCTCGGGCTGGTCGATCTCGTAGACCACGGTGCCCGCCGGCCAGGGCAGCCGGTATGCGCGCGAGTCCAGGCCGGAGGCCAGGATCACCGCCTGCCGGATACCGGCCTCGCCCGACGTGATGAAGAAGTCGTCGAAGAACCGGGTACGCACCGCCATCTCGTCGATATTCGAGCGAGCGCGCTCAGCTGCATCCGGTGCGAGCTGGGCGAGGGTATCCAGACTCAGCTCACCGTCGACCATCTTGGTGAACACGTCGATGCCCACCGCGCGCACCAACGGCGCCGCGAACGGATCGTCGATCAGGCCGTGGGAATCCTGGCTGGCGATCGCCCGCCCCGTGGCCACCAGAGTGGCGGTGGCGCCGACGCTGGAGGCCAGATCCCAACTGTCGTCATCGGTTCGTGCCATCGTGCGCCTCCCGGTCGTCTATTTCGATGTCTTGAGTGTTGCTGACAGATAACCAGAATCACCGGCGAGGTCGTCAAGCTCCTCGGGGTAGGGGAAACCGTGCGACGCGTAGGCGGCCCGGGTGGGCTGCACTGTCGCGTCCCATCCGTGCGCGGTGAGGTAGTCGCGGGCGGCCGTTCGCTCGCCGGAGTAGAACAGGTCCTTCAGATCCATATCGGAGCCGACCTTCTTCGACCACTGGCTGACCCGCTCGGTCCACTTGTCGTTGAGCGAGGCGGCGTCCATGTGCTCGGTGGCGAGCCGGCTGCCTGGGGCGCTGAGCGCGGTGATGTTGTCGAACAACCGGTCCTGGGCTTCCGGCGGCAGATAGATCAGCAGACCCTCGGCGATCCAGGCGGTCGGCAGCTGTGGATCGAAACCGTTGGCGCGCAACGCCGCGGGCCAGTCATCGCGCAGGTCGACGGGCACGGTGTGCAGCTCGGCGGCCGGCTCGGCCTCGAGATCGGTCAGGGTGCGGGTCTTGAACTCCAGCACGGCCGGCTGATCCACCTCGAACACGACGCTGCCGGCCGGCCAGGGCAGCCGGTAGGCGCGCGTGTCCAGGCCGGAGGCCAGGATCACCGCCTGCCGGATACCGGCCGCCGAAGCATCGGTGAAGAAGTCGTCGAAAAAGCGGGTACGGACGGCGATCTGCTCACACATCCGCTGCCGGTCCAGCATCACATCGCCCTCGACGCACACCTCGCCGTCGGCGAGCCGGATGCTGTGCTCCAGACCGACCGCACGCACCAGCGCGTCGGCGAACGGATCGTTGATGAGTGGGTCGGGCTGCTTGGTGGCCAGCGCCCGGGAGGCCGCGACACCGGTCGCGGTCGCGCCGACGCTCGTGGCCAGATCCCAGCTGTCGCCTTCGGTGCGGGTCATGAAATGGTGCTCCTAGTCTCGGATGGCGATGACAGCCTGCGAGTTGCGTTGTGGCGCAGCGGCTTCTGCGGTGGGGAACTCGCGGCCGTATTCGGCGAAAAGCTCAGGCCGGCGCCGGGCGGTGACCGACCATCCGCGGTCGGTCAGGTAGTCGACGACCGAATTGCGCTCGCCGTCGTACCAGAGGTTGGCCAGGTCGAGGTCCAGTCCGTGCTGACGCCACTGCTCGCTCAGCACCTGTCCGCGCTCGCGCAGGTCCACCGCCATGCCCGGCAGGTGATACTCGGTGGCCAGCCGGCTGCGCGGGGCGCTGAGCGCGGTGATGTTGTCGAACAACCGGTCCTGGGCGTCAGGCGGCAGATAGGCCAGCAGGCCCTCGGCACTCCATGCGCTCGGTGCGGTCGGATCGAAGCCGGCCGCCCGCAGGGCCGCGGGCCAATCATCCCGGAGATCGACGGCCACCGTGCGGCGGTCGGCCGTTGGGGTGGCCCCGATCTGCGCCATGGTGGCCGACTTGGCGCCGATCACCGCGGGCTGGTCGATCTCGTAGACCACCGTGCCGTCCGGCCACGGCAGCCGATAGGCGCGCGAGTCCAGGCCCGAGGCCAGGATCACGGCCTGCCGGATCCCGGCGTCGCCGGCAGCTGCGGAATTGCCGCCTACGGCGGCACCGTTGGAATTGCCGCCTACGGCGGCCTCCGTGGAATTGCCGCCTACGGCGGCGGTGAAGAAGTCGTCGAAGAACTTTGTCCGCACCGCCATCACACCGGTCATCAGCGCGGCGCCGTCGGCCAGCTCGCCGTCGAGGTCGATCTCGCCGTCGACGAGTTTGGTGAAGAACTCCACCCCGACCGCACGCACCAGATCCGCCGCGTAGGGGTCGTTGATCAGCGGATCGGGTTCGGCAGACGCCATCGCGCGGGCCGCGGCGACCATCGTCGCCGTCGCGCCCACGCTGGAGGCCAGATCCCAGCTGTCGGCGTCAGACCGTGCCATCGCTCGCCCGCCTCACTTCTCGGCGCTGATGTAGAGGACCGATGCCGCGTGGGCCTCATCCTCGACCGGGGGCAGACCCGTACGGACCAGCAGATCGTTGGACGAGATGCTCGTGGTCTTCCAGGCATGTCCTTCCAGATACGTCGTCACATCGGCACGGTCTCCGAGGAAGATCAGCTCGTTGAGGTCCATGTCCAGGCCGTGTGCCCGCCAGCGGTCGGTGAACTCCTGCATTCTGGCCCGGATCGTCTCTTCGTCGTTGGACTCGGTGGCGGGCACGCCCTCGACACCGAATCGGCTGCCGGGCGCACTCAGCGCGGTGACCTGGTCGAGCAAACGGTCCTGGGCGTCCCCCGGCAGATACCCCAGCAACCCCTCGGCGATCCATGCCGTCGGTAGCGACGGGTCGAACCCGGCCTCGGTCAACGCCGAGGGCCAGTCGAAGCGCAGGTCGATGGCCACGGTGCGGCGGTCGGTGGTCGGTACTGCGCCGAGGTCCGCCAGGGTGGCGCTCTTGAACTCGATCACCTCGGGCTGGTCGACCTCGTAGACGACGGTGCCGTCCGGCCACGGCAGCCGGTAGGCCCGCGAGTCCAGCCCGGTCGCGAGGATGACCGCCTGCCGGATACCGGCACGGCACGCGCTCAGGAAGAAGTCGTCGAAGAATCGGGTGCGGGCGGCCATGCCGTTGGCGAATCGGATCAGCCCTGTTGTGGCCTCCTCGTCGAGTCCTTCGGTGGTGAAGTTCTCGTCGGCCAGTTTGGTGAAGAAGTCCATCCCGACAGCGCGGACCAGGGGAGCGGCGAAGGGGTCGTCGATCACCGGATCATCGGCATTGGTGGCCATTGCGCGCGCTGCCGCGACCATCGTCGCCGTGGCACCCACGCTGGAGGCCAGATCCCACGAGTCGTCAGCAGTCCGGGCCATGAATTCCCCTTTGTTCAGTCGAAATCAACGTGTTAGTTAGGTGGTGTAATGAGCTGTCGCCGACTGTACGCTCCGATTCTGAAGAGAAGCTCTGCTCCGCAGCTCGGCCTGACACCGGCCGGATCGAGGCGGGCGGGCGCGGGTGCATGACGGGGGTACTCGGGGGCAACTGTTACTCTCGTAGACTGATTTGACGACTGAGTTCGCAGGCTGCGCGCCTGCCGGGCGGTCGTACACGACTTGACCATTGACGCTGGCTCCACCAGCCCCGTTTGGCACGCCGCGCTGAGAGGTCGGCTGCGCAGGAGGAAGAGTGCTTTCGGCTTTCATCTCATCGCTGCGGACGGCCGACCTCAGACGCAAGATCCTGTTCACGTTGGGCCTGGTGATTCTCTACCGGGCCGGCGCGTCGATCCCGTCTCCGGGGGTTAACTACCCGAACGTCCAAAAGTGCATCGAGCAGGTCAGCGGCGGCGACTCCGCCCAGATCTACTCGTTGATCAACCTGTTCTCCGGCGGCGCGCTGCTGCAGCTGACGGTGTTCGCGGTGGGCGTCATGCCCTACATCACCGCCAGCATCATCGTGCAGCTGTTGGTCGTGGTGATCCCGCGTTTCGAGCAGCTGCAGAAGGAAGGCCAGGCCGGTCAGGCCAAGATGACGCAGTACACGCGTTATCTCTCGATCGCGCTGGCGGTCCTGCAGGCCACCAGCATCGTGGCGCTGGCCGCCAACGGCGGGCTGCTGCAAGGCTGCAGCCTCGACATCATCCAGGACAGCTCGGTCTTCGGACTGATCGTCATCGTGCTGGTGATGACCGCAGGCGCAGCGCTGGTGATGTGGATGGGCGAGCTCATCACCGAGCGGGGCATCGGCAACGGCATGTCGCTGCTGATCTTCGCCGGTATCGCCGCCCGGATCCCGTCCGAGGGCCAGACCATCCTGGAGAGCCGCGGCGGCCTGGTGTTCACCGCCGTCGTTGCCGCGACGCTGCTGATCATCATCGGCGTGGTGTTCGTCGAGCAGGGCCAGCGCCGTATCCCGGTCCAGTACGCCAAGCGCATGGTGGGCCGCAAGATGTACGGCGGTACCTCCACCTACCTGCCGCTCAAGGTCAACCAGGCCGGCGTCATCCCGGTGATCTTCGCGTCCTCGCTGATCTACATCCCGCACCTGATCACCCAGCTGATCCAGAGCGGCAGCTCCAACCCGGGCACCGGATGGTGGGACAAGTTCGTCGCCGACTACCTGACGAATCCCGCCGATCCCGTCTACATCGCGATCTACTTCGGCCTGATCATCTTCTTCACGTACTTCTACGTGTCGATCACGTTCAACCCGGACGAGCGCGCCGATGAGATGAAGAAGTTCGGCGGATTCATCCCGGGCATCCGTCCCGGCAAGCCCACCGCGGACTACCTGCGGTACGTGCTCGGCCGGATCACCCTGCCCGGTTCGATCTACCTCGGTGTGATCGCCGTTCTGCCGAACCTGTTCCTGCAGATCGGCAACACCGGCTCGGTGCAGAATCTGCCGTTCGGCGGTACCGCGGTTCTCATCATGATCGGTGTGGGTCTGGATACCGTGAAACAGATCGAGAGCCAGCTCATGCAACGTAACTACGAAGGGTTCCTGAAGTGAGAGTCGTTCTACTCGGACCGCCCGGTGCGGGCAAAGGCACGCAGGCAGAGAAGCTGTCCGAGAAGCTCGGCATCCCGCAAATCTCCACCGGGGATCTGTTCCGCAAGAACATCGGTGACGGCACTCCGCTCGGACTGGAGGCCAAGCGCTACCTGGACGCCGGCGATCTGGTGCCTGCCGAGCTGACGAACCGCCTCGTGGAGGACCGTATCGACCAGGCCGACGCCGCCGACGGGTTCATCCTCGACGGCTACCCCCGCTCGGTCGAGCAGGCGGGCGCGCTCAAGGACATGCTCGCCGCGCGCAACCACAAGCTCGACGCAGTGGTGGAGTTCCAGGTGTCCGAGGACGAGCTGCTGACCCGGCTCAAGGGCCGTGGCCGCGCTGACGACACCGACGAGGTCATCCGTAACCGCATGAAGGTCTACCGCGACGAGACCGAGCCGCTGCTGGAGTACTACCGCGACGACCTCAAGACCGTGGATGCGGTGGGCGCCCTCGACGAGGTGTTCGCCCGCGCATTGCAGGCACTGGGTAAGTGATCAGATTGCCGGGGTTGCGCAAGCGCAAGGTCGTTGCGCAGCGCAGCGCCGGAGAGTTGGACGCGATGGCTGTGGCCGGGGCGCTCGTCGCCTCGGCACTGCGGGCCGTCCAGGCGGCCGCCGCCCCCGGCGTATCCACACTCGAGCTGGATCAGATCGCCGAGTCCGTCATCCGTGACGGTGGCGGCACCCCGTCGTTCCTCGGCTATCACGGATTTCCGGCCAGCATCTGCGCCTCGGTCAATGACCGTGTGGTGCACGGCATTCCGTCAGCGGGCGAGAAATTGGCCGCCGGCGATCTGGTGTCCATCGACTGCGGCGCGATCGTCGACGGATGGCACGGTGACTCGGCCGTCACCTTCGGCGTCGGCGCACTCATCGCCGCCGACGAAGCTCTTTCTGCAGCAACGAAATCCGCCATGGAGGCCGGGATCGCCGCGATGCTGCCCGGAAACCGGCTCACCGACGTCTCGCACGCGATCGAGGTCGAGACCCACGCCGCCGAGGCCCGGCACGACCGCAAGTACGGCATCGTCGACGGCTACGGTGGTCACGGTATCGGCCGCCAGATGCACATGGATCCGTTCCTGCCCAACGAGGGTTCACCCGGCCGCGGTCCGTACCTGGAGCCCGGCTCGGTACTGGCGATCGAGCCCATGCTGACCCTGGGCACCACCGAGACCGTGATTCTCGACGACGAGTGGACCGTCGTCACCGCCGACGGGACCCGTGCGGCGCACTGGGAGCACACGGTCGCCGTCACCGAAAACGGCCCCCGAATCCTCACCCGGTAATTAACGCCAGCAATCAATACTCGAAACGTGCGCCATTGCTGGTGTCAGCCGGAGCGCAAAGGTTCTAATTGAACCGGATCGCCACCAACGTCGTGTCACAGACGGAGGTAGGGAAGTGGATGATCCGGAGGCCGCCATGATGCGGATGCTCTACGACGAGCATGCTGCTGCGCTATGGCGCTATGCCCTGCGGCTCACGGGCGATCGGGCCCGGGCCGAGGACGTGGTGCAGGAAACGTTGCTGCGTGCGTGGCGTCATAAGCCTGACGGTCTTCTCGCAAGCGCTCATCCGCCTGACGCCGCTCCAGATACCGAGCGTTCGGCACGGGCGTGGTTGTTTACGGTGGCGCGAAACATGATCATTGATGAACGCCGAAGCGCCCGCTTTCGGAACGAAACCGGGGTGCCCGACCCCGAACAGGTGGCAGAGCATTCAAAGGCTGCCGCCACCCCAGACAAAGTGGACAACGCGTTGGACCGAATCCTCCTGACCACGGCATTGAGCCAACTATCCGACGAACACCGGGCAGTGGTCCGCCGGGCGTACTACCAGGGCTGGACCACCGGGCAGATCGCGGACGATCTGCATATACCCGAGGGCACCGTGAAATCGCGGCTGCACTATGCGGTACGCGCACTGAGACTGAACTTGCAGGAAATGGGGGTGACACGATGACACGGTTCGATGTGCCCCACATCCCTGATCCGGCTGAGCTCGACAAGTACCGGACCTGGGATGCGGCCTACGTGCTGGGTTCGCTGGAAAGCAGCGAGCGACGCGAGTACGAGGCTCACCTGGATGGCTGTGCGCAGTGCCGTTCCGCGGTGGCCGAGTTGACTGGCATGCCCGCTCTACTGGCCATGCTCGATCTGGACGACGTGCTCGCCCTCGAATCCGAACAGCCCGATCCGCCGCTGCGGCCCGAGGTGTTGCAGTCCGTGCTGGCCAAGGTCAGCTGGGGGCGGCGCCGGTCGCGCTGGGTGACCACGGCCGCCGTGGGTGTGGCCGCTGCGCTGCTGGCGCTCGGTGTGGTGGTCGGCATCCGCCCCGAGGTGTTCGGTCTGCACAGCGGTTCCGAGCAGCAGAGCGCCCAGATGCTGGCGATGAGCAAGGTCTCCGACACGCCCATCAACGCCAGCATCGCGATGACCAGTTACTCCTGGGGGACCCGCATCGACATGGCCTGCAGTTATGGCAGCTGGGGCAAGCAGGACGCGCCCCCGCAGAATCTCGGCATGATGGTGGTCGGCCGGGACGGCAGCCGCAACGAGGTCGCGACGTGGATCGGGTTGTCCGGCGCCACCGCACTGCCCAGCGGCAACACCCAGATGCCGATGTCGGATATCGCTGCGGTGCAACTGGTTACGTCGCCCGAAGGCAAGGTACTGCTCGAAAAGCAGCTCTGAGCGAGCGCCGAGCGTCCGGTTCGGTTACGGCGCTCGGGGCAGCTCGGGATCCTTGTGAGCGCTCAGCAGGAAGCCGGACATCACGATATGCCCGGCACCGTCACGCTCCACCCCGGGCGCTGACGCCGGCCCGCCGGCGCCGGCAGCCGGGTTGTCGTTGCCGTACAACTTGGCCGGGCGCACCTCGTCGACCGTCCAACCGGTGGCGACGGTGTCGCGCAATTCGTCGGCGGTGAAGCCGTTGGGCCCGGGTACTTCGCCGCCGAAGGGCCTCGCCGCGAACGCCAGGATGTACAGTTCCGCGTTCGGTGCCGAGGCCCGGTGGATGGCCTGGATGTAGGGCCGGCGCCCATCGATCGGTAGCGCGTGCAGAAGGCCGCTGTCGATCACGGTGTTGAACCTGCCGTCGTAACCGGTGAAGGTGGTCATGTCGGCTTGCGCGAAACTGGCTGTGGTCAAGCCACGTTCGGCTGCGGCCGCGGCCGCAGCTGCGATCGCCGTCGGGCTGGAATCCAGTCCGACCACGGTGAAACCCCGCTCGGCCAGGGCCAGCGAGAGTGCGGCATGGCCGCATCCGGAGTCGAGCACCTCGCCGCGCACCTTGCCCTGCTCGATCAATCGCGCAAGCTCCGGCTGTGGGGCACCGATGCTCCACGGCGGCGGCGTTTCCTGACGATAGGCGTCTTCCCAATCGATACCCGGCTGTGCCATCCGATGCCTCCGATCACGGGGTCCTGCGGTCCCCGGTAACAACAACCCCCGTCCTCCACTATCCCCCTCGGTTCCGGCTGATCTTGATGATGTCCTGAGCATTTCCTGCGGTGTCGCCGGGAGTTCGGACGAATCCGTCCCCACGGTGAACCGCCGCCGCCCACTGGTCGTGTCACTGGCAGAGCACGGAAGTAGGTGACACATGGTCAAGGCGCACAGGGTGGTGGACCACATCGTCGGGTACCTGGCCGCAAATGGGATCTCGCACCTCTTCGGGGTGGACGGTGCCAACATCGAGGACCTCTACGACGCGGCCTACTTTCGTGACGACATCACCGCAGTGCTGGCCAAACACGAATTCTCCGCTGCCACAATGGCAGACGGTTACAGCCGCAGCGGTGCCGGGATCGGCGTGGTGGCGGCGACCTCCGGTGGCGGCTGCCTCAACACCGTGCCCGGCCTCGGGGAGTCCCTGGCCAGCCGGGTTCCGGTGCTGGCCCTGATCGGGCAGGCACCGACGACACTCGACGGCCGCGGGGCCTTCCAGGACACCAGCGGCGACAACGGGAGCCTGGACGCGTACGCCCTGTTCTCGGCGGTCTCGGTCTACTGCCGCAGGGTTCTGAGGCCCGCCGACATCCTCACCGCGCTGCCCGAGGCGCTGGCAGCCGCCCGAACCGGCGGGCCAGCAGTCCTGTTGCTGCCCAAGGATGTTCAGCAGGCCGATGTGGCTTGCGTGGATGGAGGCGGCGTCAACGGACGAGCCAACGGGAGCGTCTACCTGGCCGGAGCAGGCATCCGCTTCGGCGATCCGCAGGTGCTCGAACAGGCGTTGCGCCGGGCCGACGGGCCGATCACGATCATCGCCGGCGAGCAGGTGGCCCGCGACGACGCTCGCGCCGAACTCGAACTACTTCGGGCGACACTGCGCGCACGGGTGGCCACCGTCCCCGATGCCAAAGACGTGGCCGGCACCCCGGGTCTCGGCTCATCCTCCGCACTGGGGGTTGCCGGTGTGATGGGGCACCCCGGGGTGGCTGTCGCCGCTGGTCAGAGTGCTTTGTGCCTGCTGGTGGGGACCCGCATGACGGTGACGGCCCGGGCCGGTCTGGACCGCGTGCTGGGCTCGGTGCCGACCTACTCGATCGGCGCCCAGGTGCCCTATCCGTCGTGCACCCATGTCCACTCGGGCGACCTGCGGGAATCGTTGACGCAGCTGGCCCGCGCGTTGTCCGGGACTGGCCGTCCGACCCAGGTCCGGGTGCCCGATCACCTGCCGCGCACCGAACTACGCACACCGGACCACCACGGCCCGGGTATCCGGTACCGCGACGCGATGGCCGTGCTCGACGCAGACCTGGCCGACGGCACCGATATCGTCGTCGACGCCGGCAACGTGGGAGCCTCGGCCATTCACTACCTGCCTGCCCGCCGTGACGGCCGCTTCATGGTGGCGCTCGGCATGGGCGGCATGGGCTACAGCTTCGGCGCCGGGATCGGGATGACGTTTCACCGCGCCGCTGACGCGGCCGCCGCCGGCACCGCCCGGCGCACCGTGGTGATCGCCGGTGACGGCTCATTCTTTATGCACGGCATGGAGATTCACACCGCGATGCAGTACCGGCTGCCGATCACCTTCGTACTGTTCGACAACCACGCGCACGCCATGTGCGTCACCCGCGAGCAGCTGTTCTACGAGGACCGCTACTCATACAACAGGTTCGGCCCGAGCCGGCTCGGCGCCGGGCTGGCCGCGATGTTCCCCGGCCTACCCGCCTACGACGTCGCCGACGTCGACCAACTGCCCCGGGCGTTGGGTATGGCGCTGGACACCGACGGACCGTCGGTGCTCAGCATCGAATGTTCAGCCGACGAAATCCCGCCGTTCGCAGCGTTTCTCGCCACCGACCGTGCCCATTCCAATCCAGACGACCCTTCCAATCCAGAGGAGAACAGGACCCATGTCACTGCCCGCACTTGAAGACATCACGGTCCATCGGGGTACCCACACCCCGCTGGATGGCCTCATCCGGATCGAGACCTCACCGAAGGAGCAGGCCACCCCGATCATCATGGACATGATGCGGTCGGTCTACCCGCACGACCAGGTGTTCGGTCAATACTGCACGGTCAACGACTACATCGAGTGCCCACCCGACGAGTTGTTCGACTACCTGTCCGACACCCGATGCCTGGAGGAGTGGACCTACAGCCTGCGTGGTTTCACCCCGACCGAGGAGCCCGGGCTGTGGCTGGCCCACGACCGGCTCGGCGCCGGCCCGTCGGGGCCCGGCAGCGCGATCTACACCCGCACCGTGGCCCACCGCGACGCGCTGACCGTCGACTACCACTGCGCCTGGGATCAGGGCAAGCACCTGTGGATGATCTACCTGATGCGCATCGTCGACGCGCAAGTGGTCTTCGACAGGCCGGGTTCGGTTGTGCTGTGGACGAATTGCCATCATCCCTTCTACGACGAGAACCCGTACCCGGAGACCGCGCCCCCAGCGCGACCGGTGTGGGTGGGGGATTTCTGGGACATGTTCGGCCCAGGCCACCTGCTGGAATTGCGAAACCTCAAGGCAATTGCCGAATACCGGCACCGCAACGGCCTGTCGGTCACCCCGGCCTGGATGAAGTGAGGTTCAGCCATGACTGAGCAGACACCCGTCAGCCTCATCGATGTGTCCACCTACCTGCCCGGTGACCCGGTCAGTGCCGACTACTACGCCGGGTTCGCCGAAACCGACGAGCTGGCCGAGAACGTGATGTTCCGGGCGCCGCGGTTCCGTCATCACGTCGGGCCCGACGAAACCGCGATCGACATGGTGGAGCGGGCCGCCGCCGGATTGATCGAGCGGCACGGCGCAGATGTCATCGCCGGGGCCGACGTGTTGATCACTCACACCCAACTGCCCGACATGCCGTTCTACGGTGGTGGCGGCGGCATGGCCCACCGGCTGGGCATGAAGCCCAACTGGGTGATCGACCTACACAACGGTGGCTGTGCTGCGTTCGTTCTGGGGCTGAAAGTGGCGCGCACCCTGTTGCGTTCGGGTGAGGGCCGGACCGCGGTGATCGCGATCGCCCAGAACTCGGCGGGCCAGGTGTTCGATCAGGAGACCATCCGGCGTAAGGCGCAGGCGGCGGTTCCCGGCGACGGGGCCGCGGTCGGGTTGGTGACGCTGTCCGATGCGTCACCCATCCTCGACGTCGAATGCCGTACCTACGGGGAGTACGCGGGCGATATGACCGTCGTCATGGACCCCCCGCGCAAATGGTGGCAGGCCGGCCCGGGGGAGGCCTGCATCGGGTTCACCGAGAGCAAGATCACCAAGGTGCTGGCCCGGGGCAACCGGCAGGTGCCCGAGGTGTCCTATACGGTCTGCGATCGAATCGGTGTGCAGCCCAAGGATATCGACCTGTTTGTCACCAACCAGCCCAACCGCGTGTTCCTGCGGAACTGGCGCGACGCATTGGAGTTGCCGCCCGAACGACACGTCGACACGTTTGATGAGTGCGGAAACCTGTTCGCCGCAGGAATTCCCGTCAACTTCGACCGGGCCGTCACCGGCGGTCGGGTGAAGGCCGGCGATACCGTGCTGATGGCCGCCTTCGCCCACGCCGGTGACTTCGCCGGCGCCGCCGCCGTGCGCTGGGGCGGCCGCGACGACGCTGGGAACGCGTGATGGTGGCTCCCCGCTCGGCACTGCTCGACGCTGTCGGGGCGCTGCCGCAGGCGGTCAACCCGCTGGCACTGTCGCTCAACGAATGCCCTTTCCCGCCGTTGCCCGCAGTGCGTTCGGCATTACGGGCATGCGATGAGGCCGCCAACCGGTATCCGGAGTTCCTGCCACAGCGGTTGCGCTCTCTGATCGCCCGTCATGACGGGATAGCTGAGGAGCAGGTGATCGTCGGAGCCGGTGCGACCGGGGTCATCATGCAGGTGCTGCATGCGGTGACCAGCCCCGGCGACACCATGGTGATGGCGACTCCCACCTTCGACGGCTATCCGATCTTCGCCCAGATGGCACGGTTGCGGACGGTCACCGTTCCACTCGATGAACACGGCAGGCACGACCTCGATGCGATGGCCGAGGCGGCCGGGCAGGCCAGGGTGGTGGCGGTCTGCCGGCCGCACAATCCGACCGGCACGATCGAACCGGCCGCTGAGATCGAGCGCTTCCTGACCCGGCTACCCGCGGACACCGTCGTCCTGTTGGACGAGGCATACGTGGAGTTCCTGGCCGCCGAGCACCGCATCGACGGACCGACCCTGGTCGCCAGGTTCGGCAATGTCGTAGTGGTGCGCACCTTTTCAAAGGCCTACGGTCTGGCCGGGCTTCGGATCGGCTATGGGTTCTGCGCACCGGACCTCGCCCGCGAGCTGTGGCGGATGCAGTTGCCGTTCGGGATCGGGATCAGCGCCCAGGTCGCGGTCGCGGCGTCCTATTCTGCGGAAAGTCAACTGCGTCAACGTATCCGGATGATCGCCGCGGAACGGCGCTATCTGCAGATGCGGTTGCGGGCACTCGGCGTCTACAGCACCGACGGGCAGGCCAACTTCCTGTTCCTGCCGGGCCGGCCCACGCCGTGGCCGGAGGTGTTCGACGGCAGCGGACTGCAATTGCGTCACTACGCCGACGGCGGGGTGCGGATCACCGTCGGATCGCGGCAGTCCACCCGGGCGGTGCTGAGCGCGGTGACCGCTGCGAGTTGAGGACCGGCCGGCCGGACCCGATGCGCGCAGAATGCGCGGTACCCGCGGGACGATGCGGTAAGAAGAGGCGTGACCTCGCCACCAGACAAGCGTGACCCGATCGCGCAGGCCCGCGCCAACTGGGAGGCGGCCGGTTGGGGCGAGGTGGCCGGCGGAATGGTCGCAGTGACCTCGGTGATGCGGGCCCACCAGATCCTGCTGGCCCGGGTGGAGACCGCGCTACGGCCATACGATCTGAGCTTCTCGCGGTTCGAACTGCTGCGTCTGTTGGCCTTCAGCCGGGCCGGCGCGCTGCCGATCACGAAGGCTTCCGATCGCCTTCAGGTGCACGTCACCAGCGTCACGCACGCGATCCGACGCCTGGAGGCCAATGGTCTGGTGGAACGGGTCCCGCACCCGACCGATGGGCGCACCACGCTGGTCCGCATCACCGAACTCGGGCGATCGACGGTCGAGGACGCCACGGTGACCTTGAACGAGCAGGTGTTCGCCGATGTCGGGATGTCGGACGAGCAGTCACGTGCGCTGGTCGTCTCGATCGAGACCCTGCGCCGACACTCCGGTGATTTCTGAGTCGGCTTTGTGGCTACCCCACTAGCGTTGAACGCAGTGGAGGGGAGTGTCGATGAACGCCAAGCGGGTGGGTGCGGCGCTCGGCGCCGCCGCTGTCGTATTGATGGCGGCCTGTAGTACCACGACTTCCGGGACGGCCACCGCCCCCGACGACGTCACGCCGTTCACGGCGACATCGACGGCGCCCAAGCGAACTCTGACTCAGGTCCCCAGGCCGACCACCGGCTCGCCGCGCGGTTCCGCGGGGTTGCCGCCGGAAGCGTTCGCCGAGGTCCGCGCCGCCGGCATCCAGGGTTCCGACAACGCCATCGGTGATCAGCTGATGATGGCCTGCATCATGGCCGGCGGCAGCTTCAACAAGACCAAGCAGGATGTCGTCAACGTGCTGACACAGATGGGCAGCAAGCTCCCGCCCGACGCGCTCATGACAATCGTGAACGTGGCGCTCAAGTACGAGTGCCCCGAACTCGCCGGGAAACTGGGCGGTTAATCGGCGATCTTCAGGCTGAGGAACTCCGGGGCCTTGATCACCCGGCGCAGCATGAAGCGGATGAACGCGGGCATGTCGGTGGCCTTGTCGTCGGTGTACACCTCGGGTGCGGTCAGCCGGTAGGTGTGGCGGCGCGACTCCAGTTCGCACCCGCCGGCGGCCAGTACATTGCGCACCCAGTCGGCCTGCGGGCCGTAGGTCAGCGCGATGACGTAGCCGTGCTCGCGTCGGAACGCCCACAGTGGCGTCCGGAAGGTGCGGCCGGACTTGCGTCCCCGGTGGATGACCACCGCCCACCCCGGCGCCCATGGCGCGATGAACCGGGTGAGCTTGTTCAGGCCGATCTTGTTGGCTTGTGCGACCCATCGCGGAGCGGGCATCAGATAACTCCTCAGTTGTGGAATTAATGATCCGAGCGTAATCCGGGCCCGAGCAAGAAGTCAACGACTGTAGAATTTCGGGACTATGCCGCCACGTGGACGACGACCGGGACAGCCCGGAACCCGTGACGAGCTGGTGGCCACGGCCCGGCGGATGTTCGCCGAGGGTGGCTACGACAAGACCTCACTACGCGACATCGCGGCGGCCGCACAGGTGGACCCGGCCCTGATCCGGCACTACTTCGGCAGCAAGGCCGACCTGTTCCGGGCCACCGTCGGCTGGCCGTTCGACCCAGAACAATTCAGCGGACGCATCCTCGACGAGGGCCCCGACGGCCTCGCCGAACGGCTGACCGAGGCCTTCTTCGAACTCTGGGAACATGCCGACACCCGCGCGCCCCTGTTGGCGATCCTGCGCGGCGCGGCCACCCACGAGGAATCGGCAGCCCTGGTCCGTCAGTTCATCGAGCAGCGGCTCTACCCGCAGATCGCCAGCGCGTTGCCCGGCCCGGAGGCCGAACTACGGGTGGACCTGGCCATGGGTCAGCTGCTGGGCATCGCGTATCTGCGCCACATCCTGCGTATCGAGCCGATCGCGTCGCAATCGACCGAGGAGTTGATCGCCCGGGCGGTGCCCGCGGTGCGGGCACACCTCCAGGAGGGCTGACTGCACTACGTGATCGGGGACGGCAGCGGGATGGATGCGGTCACGGTGGTGCCCGCGCCCGGCCTCGACCGGATGTGCAGCCGGCCGCCGACGATCTCAGCCCGCTCGGCCATCGACAACAATCCGTAGCCGCCCATCTCGTCACTTCCCAGCGGGTGCTCGAAGGTATCGAATCCTTTTCCATCGTCGACGATTTCGAGCCGGGCCACCCCGTCGTCGACCGAGAAGGTGAGTCGGGCCCGAACCGCCTCGGCGTGTTTGATCACGTTCTGCAGGCATTCCTGGGCGATGCGGTACAGCGCCAGCTCGATATGGTCGGGCACCCGGGTCTCGGCGAGGTCGACGTCGATGGGGATCCGCGGGATCGAACGGGCCAGGCTGGCCAGTCCGCCCGACAGACCCAGATCGTCGAGCACCGGCGGGCGCAGCCCGCTGATCGCGGCCCTGGCTTCCTGCAGTGTCAGCGCTACCAGTTCGCGCGCAGCCGCCAGCTGTTCGGCCACCGTCTCCGGGTCGACCGCTCGGGCCGCGGCGTCGAGCCGGTACGACAGCGTCACCAACCGCTGGGAGATGCCGTCGTGAATATCGCCGGCCAGCCGGCGCCGCTCGAGTTCCTGCGCCTCGATCACCTGCTCGACGAAATTCTCGTGTGCGCGCTCGCGCGCCACCAGCTGGCGGTGCAGTCGGGCCTGGTGCAACGCGCCTGCGATGAGCCGGCCGATCACCAACAACAACTCCACGTCGCGCGGGGTGAACTCCCGGCGGTCGACGGTGTGCACGTTCAGCACCCCGACCAGTCCACCCGGCCCGGTCTCCATCGGGACCGACACCATCGAGGTGAAGTCACGCCCGCGCAGCGATTCGAAGGGCATGTAGCGGGGATCGGACTCCTTGTCGTGGCTGATCACCACGGGCTGCCGGTGGCTGGCAACCCACCCCGAGATGCCCTGCCCGAGCGGCAGTCGGATCTTGCCGATCTCGGCATCGAACGGCGGCGTGGCCCCGGCCAGCGTCAGCGCGCGGTCGGAATCGTCGAGCACGTGCACGAAGCACACGTCGGTGGCGGTCGACGCGGTGATCATCCTGGCGGCCGCGGCGGCCAGCGGCTCCACTCCCGGACCACTCGATGCGGCCCGGATGAGCTCACGCAGCAGCGCCAGTTCCCCCTCGGCGGTCAGCTCGATGGGGCCCGGTTCGGAGCTCACATCGCGTCCCGGCTTCTCTGGCTCGGCGTTCACTGGTAGATGCCCTCCCGCAGTGCAGTGGCCACCGCGCCCGCCCGGTCGCTGACCCCGAGCTTGCGGTAGATGGAGCGCAGGTGGGTCTTCACGGTTTCCTCGCCGATCACCAGCTTGTTGGCGATCCCGCGGTTGGACAGGCCCGCGACCACGAAGGACAGGATCTCGCTCTCGCGCTGGGTCAGTCCCTGCCGGACACCGGGCCAGAACTCGTCACGTTGCAGGCGGGCCGCGGTACCGGCCGCCCGCGCCGCCATCCCCGGATCGATCGCGGTCTGCCCGCTGTGGGCGAATTCGAGCTGGCGGACCAGCTCGTCACTGCTGATGCTCTTGAGCAGATACCCCGACGCACCCACCCGCAGCGCCTGGAACAGGTATTGCTCGTCGTCGTAGACCGACAGCATGACCACCTTGCGGTCCGGGTCGCGCTCGCGCAGCACCCGGCACAGATCCAGTCCGCTGGAACCCTCCATGCGGACGTCGCACAACACGATGTCGGGGTCCAGCGTCTCGATCACACTCAGCGCCCGCTCCGCGCCGACGGCCTGACCGACCACCTCGACCCGGTCGTTGAACACAGCAAGCATGGCCTTGAGACCCTCGATGACCATTTCGTGGTCGTCGACCAGCACAAGGCGCACTGGATTGGAGGGCGCCATGGCATCACCCTAAAGGTGGTACCGCAGTCGGTAGATCAACTTGACCGGCCCAATCCCCCGTAGGGGGGACGCGCGACAGATGTGACGTGGGCCACTCTCATGTGGTGTCGTCAACACAAGAGAAGTCATGGCGGGCCGGACGGTTCTGGTGGGACTGTTCGCAGCCTGATCCGAGTGCCCATCCACTGCGTGCGGTGATCCTGGACCTCGATGCGTTGTCGGATGTGGACGTCGACGGGCATCGCGTCGTCTTCAACGCCGCCTTCGCCGCGCACGGTCTGCCCATTCAATGGGGTGTCGCGCGTTACCAGCAGCTTCTCGCGCTGCACGACGAGCGCCAGCGGGTCACCGCCGAGTTGCGCAAGCGGTGCGTGGGCCCGGACTGCGATGTGCTGACCGAGGTGCTCGCCGACGAGATCTGCATGACCAAAGACATGATGTTCGACGAGATGATCCTCGACGCCGGCCTGACGCCTCGGCCGGGTCTGGAGGACCTGATGAACGACGCGTTCCTGGCCGGGCTGCCGGTCGGGGTGGTGGCCGCAGGCCGTCGGCGCTGGGCCGAACCCCTGGTGCGCCAGCTCGTCGGGGACGGTCTGGTGGAAACCGTCGTCACCACCGACGACGTGAGTGGACCCGGCGAGCTCTACCGGCACGCACTGGCCGAGCTGGGCGTGGCAGGCCACGACGCATTGGCCATGGTGGGCTCGGTCGCGGGCCTGCGGTCGGCCAACGCCGCGGGGATGGCGGGCGTCGTGATCGACCCCGACGCCAGTCCGGTTTCACCCGGCGCGGTTGCGGTGCGGCCGGACTTCGCCGGCTCCGATCCGCTGCGGCTGCCGGCCTGCCAGCGCCTGCACACCCAGTGGTGGGTTCAGCGCAGCCCGACTGCTGCATAGGTTTTCGCGCCGTCTGCGTTCGTAACCGGGTGGCGGCGAAACGCGGATTTCACCGCCACCCGGTTACAAACGCGGGCCTGAATCAGGTGCGGAGCGTCTCGATCACGGCGCTGAAGTCCTTGTCGGCATTCGACTCAGCGAATTTCGCGTAGATCTCCGCCGCATGCGTGCCCAGCGGTGCCGATGACCCCGTGGATTCCACGGCCGCCATCGCCAGTCCGAGATCCTTGTTCATCAGTGCCGTCGCGAACCCCGGCTTGAAATCATTGTTGGCCGGGGAGGTCGGAACCGGCCCGGGCACCGGGCAATTCGTGTGAACGGCCCAGCAGTTGCCGGTCGCACCGGTGATCACGTCGAACAGTGCCTGTTTGTCCAGACCGAGCTTCTCGGCCAGGACGAATGCCTCTCCGACGGCGATCTGCTGCACCGCCAGCACCATGTTGTTGCACACCTTGGCGGCCTGGCCGGCGCCGGCGGCACCGCAATGGATGATCTTGCCCGCCATGGGTTCGAGCACAGGCCGCGCGGCGTCAACTGCTTCATCGGTACCGCCGACCATGAACGCGAGCGTGCCCGCCACCGCGCCCTTGACCCCGCCGGAGACCGGGGCGTCGAGCTGGGCGAAGCCGTGCTCGAGGGCAACCTTGTGCACCTCGCGAGCGTCGTCGACGGAGATCGTGGAGCTGTCGATGAACAGGGCTCCGTCGGCGGCGGCGGGCAGCACCTCGGCGTAGCAGCTCTTCACCAACGCCCCGTTGGGCAGCATGGTGATCACCACGTCTGAACCGCTCACTGCCTCGGCGCCGGTGGCGAACACGTTGACGCCGTTGGTCTTTGCCGCCTCCTGCGCGGCAGGCACCGGGTCGAAACCGCGCACGGTGTGCCCGGCGGTGACCAGGTTGGCGGCCATCGGCCCGCCCATGTTGCCCAGCCCCAAGAACGCGATCGTGCTCACGTACGTCTCCTATGCAGAGTTGCGGGCGCGGCTCGATTCCGAGCGACCGATGACCACGCGCATGATTTCGTTGGTGCCCTCAAGGATGCGGTGCACCCGCAGATCCCGGACGATTTTCTCCAGACCGTACTCACGCAGATAGCCGTAGCCGCCGTGCAACTGCAGCGCCTGATCTGCCACCTCGTAGCAGGTGTCGGTGACATACAGCTTGGCCATGGCGCACAACGTCACCTTGTCGGGGTGGTTTGCATCCAGGGCAGACGCAGCCCGCCACAACATGTTTCGTGATGTTTCCAAACCCATGGCCATGTCGGCGAGGGTGAACCGGATGGTCGGCTCGTCGAGCAGGGCCCCGCCGAACGCCTGCCGGTCGGCCAGGTAGCTCAATGCCTTGTCGTAGGCGGCCTGTGCTCCGCCCAGTGAGCAGGCGGCGATGTTGATCCGCCCGCCGTTGAGCCCGTTCATCGCGATGCCGAACCCGGTGCCCTCGGTGCCGCCGAGCAATGCGTCGGCCGGAACCCGGACCCCCTCGAAGATCACCTGTGCGGTGGGCTGGGCGTTCCAGCCCATCTTCTGTTCCTGTGCGCCGAAGCTCAGCCCGGGCGCGTCCTTTTCGACGACGAACGCGGAGATGCCCTTCGGGCCGTCCGCTCCCGTCCGGGCCATCACCACATATACATCCGAGCTGCCGGCCCCCGAGATGAACTGCTTGACCCCGTCCAGCACATAGTCGTCACCGTCGCGCACGGCCCGCGTCCGCAGCGCGGCCGCGTCCGAGCCGGCACCCGGTTCGGTCAGGCAGTAACTGGCGATGGCCTCCATCGACGCCAGCCTGGGCACCCAGGTCTTGCGTTGCTCCTCGGTGCCGAAACTGTCGACCATCCACGCGCACATGTTGTGGATGGACAGGAACGCCGCCAGGGTGGGGTCGGCGACTGCGAGCTGCTCGAAGATGCGTACCGCATCCAGGCGACGCAGCCCGCTGCCGCCGGCGTCCTCGCCGCAGTAGATGGCGCCCATGCCGAGTTCGGCCGCCTCGCGCAATACGTCGGTGGGGAAGTGATGGGTCTCATCCCATTCCAACGCGTATGGCGCGATGCGCTTTTCGGCGAACGCGGCCGCCGTGTCGGTGATGACACGGTCGTCCTCGCTCAGGCTGTACGGGTCGTTCAGATTCACGGGTTGGCTACTTCATGGTCGGGATGACGAACTCGGCGCCATCCTTGATGCCTGACGGCCACCGCTCGGTGACGGTCTTGGTCTTGGTGTAGAACAGGATCGAATGCGGCCCGTGCTGGTTGAGATCGCCGAAACCGGAACGCTTCCAGCCGCCGAAGGTGTGGTAGGCCACCGGAACCGGGATCGGCACGTTGACGCCCACCATGCCGACCTGCACGCGTGAGACGAAGTCGCGGGCGGCATCGCCGTCGCGGGTGAAGATCGCCACGCCGTTGCCGTACTCGTGCTCCGACGGCAGCTTCAGCGCCTCTTCGTAGTCATGCGCCCGGACGATGCACAACACCGGGCCGAAGATCTCGTCGGTGTAGATCGACATGTCGGTGGTGACGTTGTCGAACAGGGTGGGGCCGATGAAGTAGCCCTTCTCCAGGCTCGCGTCACCGAAAGTCAGCTCGCTGCTGGCCCGTTCGCGGCCGTCGACCACGAGTTCGGCACCGGCCTCGACGCCCTGGCCGATGTAGTCGCGCACCCGCTCCAGCGCGGCGCCGGTGACCAGTGGCCCGTAGTCGGCCTTGGGATCGAGGCTGTGCCCGACCCGTAGCTGGTTGACCCGCTCGACGAGCCTGGCGCGCAGGCGGTTCGCGGTCTCTTCGCCGACCGGCACTGCGACGCTGATGGCCATGCAGCGCTCGCCCGCACTGCCGTAGCCGGCACCGATCAATGCGTCGACGGCCTGATCCAGATCGGCGTCGGGCATCACGATCATGTGGTTCTTCGCACCGCCGAAGCACTGGGCCCGCTTGCCGTGCGCGGCCGCGCCCGAATAGATGTACTGCGCGATGTCAGAGCTGCCGACGAAGCCGACGGCCTTGATCTCGGGGTGCTCGAGGATGGCGTCGACGGCTTCCTTGTCGCCCTGCACCACCTGGAACACACCGGCGGGCAGACCCGCCTCGATGAACAGCTCGGCCAGCCGCAGCGGCACCGAGGGGTCACGCTCGGAAGGCTTGAGCACGAACGCATTTCCGCATGCCAGCGCCGGGCCGGCCTTCCACAGCGGGATCATCGCCGGGAAGTTGAACGGGGTGATGCCCGCGACCACGCCCAGGGGCTGGCGGATCGAGTACACATCGATACCGGTGCCCGCGCCCTCGGTGAACTCGCCCTTGAGCAGGTGGGGGATGCCGACCGAGAACTCGATGACCTCAAGGCCGCGCTGGATGTCGCCGTGTGAGTCCGCGACGGTCTTGCCGTGCTCCAGGGACAGCATCTCGGCCAACTCGTCGGCATTCTGGTGCACCAGTTCGATGAACTTCATCAACACCCGGGCGCGGCGCTGCGGGTTGTAGGCGGCCCATTCTTTCTGGGCCTCGACGGCACCGGCGACCGCGGCGTCGACATCGGCGGCCGACGCCAGGACCACCTGTGCCTGCACCTCGCCGGTGCTGGGATTGAGCACATCGGCGGTACGGGTCGACCCGGCGGTGGTGCGCTGGCCGTTGATGAAGTGGGGAATCTGTGTAGTCATGACATTCCGTCCAGGATTGTGCGCAGTGGTGGCAACTCGGGGCTCACCCGAGATACTTGGATATCCTAGTAATTGGTCGGAACCTTTGGCAAGGGTTCTGGTGGTCTGCTGTGCGGTCTCGGCACGGAACCACACGCATCACCGTGGGAGATGGGTCAGTCGAGTGAGACCGGGTCGCCGATCTGCAGGGTGCCTGCGGCGAGCACCTGAAGGTACGTGCCGGCGCACGGCAGAAGGCCGAGGCCGAAGGCGTCGACCCGATTCTCGGCTGCGGGAGTCCGGAGCGCGTGTGGCGCCCGGGGCAGAGCACCGTGCTCGAGGGTCGGAATGACGCAGCGGGGAGTTGGTCCCATGGCCCGTAGCCGCACTCCGCCCACGGTGAGGATTTGATCGGTCCACTCGTTCTCGGCGTATGCGGGAAAACCGGGTGGCGTGGCGATCACCAGATTGGGCCGGTAGCGCGCGGCCTCGACGCCGATGCGCTCGAGGGTCGCGGTGGTGACGGCATGCACAGGAGCCAGATCGGTGAAGGAGTCTCCCGGGGTTGCCAGACCCAGCTCCAGGATCGGAGCGTCGACCTCTGCGTCGACGCCTTTGTCGAGCACTTGATCGGGGTCTGCGCGCTCGATGGAAGCACCGGCGGGCCTGCTGTCGATCAGTCGGACCGACCGCCCCACGAACTGTGACAACACGTCGTCGACACCGTCCTCGTCGGTCGTCGTCGTGCTGCCGTCCGGTAGGTGGATGCGTACCCGCCGCTGTTCGGTGACAGCGCCGCACGACAGGAGGGTCCGCCATAGCCGGGCCTGCTTCGCGCTCGCCACCCGGCCGCTGGATTCGTCGATGAGTGCGAACTTTCGGTCACCCTCTGCTCCGCCGGCGTTGACGGACAACGTTTCCACGCTCTCCCCGAGCATTGACTTGATCGGATACCGGTACAGGCTCTCGACCCGCATGTGCTCAGCTGCATCGGCGCTCATGGACCGAAGATAGCCGGGCCGGGCGGCATGGCGGGCCGCCTCTTTAAATTACGGAACGGTATCGTTACTATATTCTTGTGTCCTTCTCGGATGAGAACCCCGATGTGATCGTGGTCGGCGCCGGCCCTACGGGGCTGACGTTGGCCTGCTCGTTGCGCCTACATGGCATCTCAGTCCGCGTCGTCGACCGCGCGCAGGGGCCGGCGATCACATCGCGGGCCAACTTCCTGCACGCGCGCGGCTCGGAAGTGCTGGGCCGCATCGGCGCGCTGGGAACGCTGCCCAGCGAGTCGTTACGCGCGATGCGCATCACCACCTATCTCGGCGACCGTCCCGTGATGACCCTGGAGTTCGGCGATCCCGGCATGCGGACCGCCGCACCGCCCATGGTGGTGTCGCAGGCCAAGGTCGAAGCGGCGCTGCGGGCCCGTCTGGCCGAGCTCGGCGTCGAACCGGAATGGGGCCGGGGTTTGATCGCCGCGCGAGAGGACGGCGACGCCGTCGTTGCCGAACTGTCAGATGGTGAACGCGTCCGCGCGAAGTGGCTCGTCGGATGCGACGGCACCTCCAGCGTGACCAGGCAACAGGCGGCCATCGGGTTTCCCGGCGTCAAGCTCTCCGAGCGTTTCCTGCTGGCCGACGTGCACCTGGATTGGGACGTGGACCGCAGCGGGACGACCGGGTGGATCCACCCCGACGGGTTGGTGGGCGCGATGCCGATGCCGGACCCGAGCGGTCGTGACGATCTGTGGCGTTTGTTCGTCTACGACCCCATCTCGGACCAAAAGCCGAGCGACAACGAGATCCGCGCACGCATCGAATACGTTGTGCCGCAGCGGACCGGGCGCAGTGTCAGCGTCGGAGACGCCGAGTGGCTGTCGGTGTTCACCGTTCACCGCAGACTCGCCGACAGATACCGCAACGGGCGGATCCTCATCGCCGGGGACGCCGCGCACGCCCATGCGCCGTTCGGCGGGCAGGGCATGTTGACCGGTATAGGCGATGCCGAGAATCTGGCGTTCAAACTGGCCCTCGTGATACGAAAGCTGGCCTCCGACAAACTGATCGACACGTACGAGGCCGAGCGCAGGCCTCTGGCCACCGAAGTGCTGCGCGGGACCAGCGCGGTGACCCGGATGAACGTGGCCAGCAACCGGGTGGGCCGCTTCCTGCGCGACCAGGTGGCCATTCGACTGTTCGGCCTGTCGTTCATCCAGCGGTGGACGACGTACACCACATCGCAGCTGTGGGTGAGTTATCGGAAAGGTCCGCTCGGCGGTGGTGGCCACAAACCGCGACCAGGGGATCGCATTGCCGATCGGCAGTGCACGCGCGCGGACGGCACCGCCACCCGGTTGCACAGTGAGCTCGGCGGCCGTTGGGCGCTACTGTTGCCCGACGGCGTGCCCCATGACCTCGAACTCCTGCGGGTTCACCTAGGCGAATTCGTCGTGGCGCTGCACCACGGCGGCACAGAGGCCATGCTGATCAGGCCCGACGCTCACCTGGCCTGGCGGGGGAGTCCCGCCGACAAGGCCAGCCTCGACCGTTGGCTGGCAACAGCTTTGAGCTCAGGGTCGGTACGATGACCACGCCGCCCGGCCGGGGCCGGCCGCGCGATGCGGGCGCCGATCGCGCGATCCTGCAGGCAGCGCTGGACCTGTTCATCGAGCGTGGTGTCGAGGGTTCCAGCATCGAGCAGATCGCCAAGCGCGCCGGTGTCGGCAAGCCGACCATCTACCGGCGGTGGTCGACCAAGGAAGAGTTGATCGCTGCGGCGGTGGAGACGTTGATCGCCGAAGAGGTGGGCTGGGCCTCACCGGAGGAGATCGATGTCGAGTCGCCCTACGAACTCGTCGAGGCGGCCATAGAAAGCGCCGCCGTCACGACGACCACGCCGCACTACCGGGCGCTGGTCGCCCGAGTTCTCGGATCGGCGGTCAGCCATCCGGCGCTCATGGCGGTGTACTGGGACCGCTACATCGCGCCGCGCCGCAAGCTCGCCGCTCGCCTACTTGAGCGCGCACGCGAGTGTGGAACTGTGCCTGCCGAAACGGATTTCGACGTGTCGATCGACATGATGGTCGGTGCGATCACCTACCGCGTGCTGCAACCCGACCCGCCCGACACCGAGGAGATGCGCCGCTATCTGCGGGCCGTCTACCGTCAGGTCGGCTTGCTTCCCTGATCGTTCTGGTGCTGCCAGCGGTCGAGGACAGCGGGAAGTTCGGCCATCAGGAACGTGTAGAAATCGCGCATCTGCGTCAGTCGGTGATGAGCCGGGCTGGTGCGGTCAGCGGCGGCGATGCCGGTGTCCGCGGCGGCCTGCATTGCCGCGATCGTCTCGTTCTGGCTGGTGAACAGGACCGCCCAAGCGTCGTCGCGTAAGCGGAAGTGCTCACGCCGGCTTGCCGGGGCGGGAACCCGCTCGGCAAGGCCGACGGACGTGAGCATCTTGAGTGAACCCGAGATCGCCCCGGCGCTGGCCTGCAGGGTCTCGGCCAGTTCGGCCATCGTGACGCTGGGTTGTTCGCTGAACAGCAGGGTGGCGAGCACGCGGGCGGTCATCTTCTGCATGCCGTGACTGCTGAGCACCAAGCCGAGTTGCTCAGCCGACTGCTGCAGATCTGTGGACTTTGACACCGCCGGATCCTCCTCGCCAAGAAAAGGCTTCAATAATTACTGAAAGTTTAGTACAGTCATGTCCGGTGTTCCGGGAAGTCTGGTCGGAGATGTGATTTTCGTCTGCGCGGAAGGGCACTGATGCACACAGCGACCGATGTCATCGACGTTCGGGGCTTGACTTTCACTTATCCCAAAGCAACTGAGCCGGCCGTACGCGGCATGGACTTCAGCGTCGCGCCGGGGGAGATCTTCGGGTTTCTGGGGCCCAGCGGCGCCGGAAAATCCACCACCCAGAAGCTGCTCATCGGGCTGCTGCGCGGGCATGGCGGCCAGGCCACGGTGTGGGGCCGGGACCCGCTGGACTGGGGGCCGGACTACCACCAGCGCGTGGGTGTGTCCTTCGAACTGCCCAACCACTATCACAAGCTCACCGGGCTGGAGAACCTCAGGTTCTTCGGCTCCCTCTATGACGGGCCGACGGCGGATCCGATGGAATTACTGGACGCGGTCGGTCTCGGTGATGCCGCCAACACCCGGGTTGCCAAGTACTCCAAGGGAATGCAGATGCGGCTGACGTTCGCACGGTCCCTGATCAACAACCCCGAGCTGCTGTTCCTCGACGAGCCCACCTCGGGGCTCGACCCGGTCACCGCCCGCAAGGTCAAGGACATCATCCTGGACCTCAAAGCGCGCGGCCGCACGATCTTCCTCACGACCCACGACATGTCCACGGCCGATGAACTGTGTGACCGGGTGGCCTTCGTCGTCGACGGCGCCATCGTCGCGCTCGACACCCCCGCCGAACTGAAGATCGCCCGCAGCCAACGGCGCGTCCGGGTGCAGTACCGCACTCCCGGCGGACTCGCCACCGCCGAGTACGGGATGGACGGTCTGGCCGACGATCCGGCATTCCATACGATCCTGCGTGAGCATCACGTCGAGACGATCCACAGTCGCGAAGCCAGTCTCAACGATGTCTTCGTCGAGGTCACCGGGCGGCGGTTGTCATGACCCGGTTGCTCACCGCGATCCGGCTGGAACTGACGGTGGCCAACCGGCAGAAGTTCCTGCACGCGGGTGTGTTCTCGGGCCTCATCTGGTTGGCGGTGCTGTTGCCGATGCCGCGCGACCTGCGCCCGGTCATGGAGCCCTACGTGCTCGCCGGCGACACCGCGATCATCGGCTTCTTCTTCATCGGCGGCTCGGTGTTCTTCGAGAAGCAGGAACGCACGCTCGGCGCGATCATCTCCACCCCGTTGCGCTTCTGGGAGTATCTGACAGCCAAACTATCTGTGCTGCTGGCTATCTCGTTGTTCGTGGCGATCGTGGTGTCGACCATCGCCGACGGCTTCACCTACCATCCGGTGCTGCTGGTCCTCGGGGTTGTCCTCGGCACCCTGCTGATGCTGCTGGTCGGGTTCATCACGTCGCTACCGTTCGCCTCGGTCACCGACTGGTTCCTGGCGGCCACCATCCCGCTGGCGGTCATGCTGGTACCCCCGCTGATCTACTACTCGGGGCTCTGGCCCAACGTGATGCTGTACCTCGTGCCCACCCAGGGGCCGGTGCTGCTCTTGGGCGCGGCGTTCGACCAGGTGGCGCTGACGAGCTGGCAGATGCTCTATTCGGTGCTGTATCCCGTGCTGTCGCTCGTGGTCCTGTGGCGGACCGCTCACGTGCTGTTCGGCCGCTACGTCGTCGAAAGGTCGGGTGTGCTGTGACCGCGATATCGAGTTCCGCGACGGGCAGGGCCGTGGCCGCATTCGGCCGCAACGATATCCGGGGCACCTACCGAGATCCGCTGCTGGTCATGGTGGTGTTTGCGCCGGTGATCTGGACTTCGCTGGTGGCGGTCCTGACGCCCGAGGTCACTGAGATGCTGGCGCAGCGTTACGGCTTCGACCTCGTGCCGTACTACCCGTTGGTGCTGACCGCGTTTCTGCTGTTGACCAGCATCATCATCGCCGGGGGTCTGGGCGCGTTCCTGATGCTCGACGAGGTCGATGCCGGCACGATGACCGCACTGCGGGTGACGCCGGTCCCGATGACGACGTTCTTCGGGTATCGCGCGGGAACCGTCATGGTGGTCACCACCGTCTACGTGATCGCGACGCTGTCGTTCAGCGGTCTCCTGGAGCCGGGGCTGACCGGAGCGCTCGTTCCGATCGGGTTGGTCGCCGGCTTGTCGGCGGTGGTGACGCTACTTCTCATTGTCACCATGGCCGGCAACAAGATTCAGGGCATTGCGATGCTGCGTGCACTGGGCATGCTGATCGCGGGGCTGCCGTGCCTGCCCTGGTTCATCGACTCGTCGTGGAACCTGGCCTTCGGTGTGCTGCCGCCGTACTGGGCGGCCAAGGCGTTCTGGGTCGCCAGTGCGCACGGCACGTGGTGGCCGTATCTGCTGGGCGGCGTGGCATACAACCTCGCGATTGCCTGGCCGCTGTTCCGTCGCTTCCTCGCGAAGAACCGCTGACACTTTCCCGCACTGAAAAGCTCGCCGCTAGCCGAGCGGTTCGGCGGGGCGTGCGTGTGCCGACCGCACCGCGCCGATACTGGCGACCGTCACCAGGGCTACGCCCAGGTAGCCGAGCACCCCGATCTGCTGACCGAGCACCACCAGGCCGGCGAGCGCCGCGGTGACCGGTGACAGGCACGTCAGCACCGCGAACGTGGCAGGTGGAAGACGGCGCAGAGAGATCAACTCGAGCGAGTACGGGATGACCGACGACAGCACGCCGACTGTGGCGCCCACCCCGAGTACGCGCCAGTCCAGTACGTTCAGGTGGACCGAGGCGACTGCGAACGGGGCGACGACGACTGCACCCATGGCGGTGGCAAGAGCCAGGCCGTCGACGCGACGGAACTCCACGGCGGTACGTGCAGATGCCAGGATGTAGCCGGCCCAGGCCACCCCCGCGGCGGCCGCGAATCCGAATCCGGTCGCCTCGAAATGCCCGCCGCCCCCGTGCGGCAGACCCAGTGCTGCGACGCCGGCGAAGGCGAGCAACGCCCACAGCCAAGCGGCCCGGCTCTTGCCGGTCACCACCGAAAGGATCAGCGGACCGAGGGCTTCGATGGTCACCGCGACGCCCAGTGGGATCCGCGCGATGGCCAGATAGAAGCAGAAATTCATCGCGCCGAGCGTCGCGGCCAGCGCGAGCGCCGCACCCCAGGCCTGACGAGTCAGGCCCCGCACGGTCGGGCGTACGGCCGCGCACAGGATCACGCCGGCCACCGCAAAGCGGGCGAACAACGCTCCTACGGTGCCGACCGCAGCGAAGAGTCCGACCGCGAACGCCGCCCCCACCTCCTGGCTGACCGCGGCGATCACCACCAGCAGCGCAGCCCCGAGCGGGGCGTGTGTGGTCACGCCGTCACCGGAAGCCGAGCCCCTGTCGCCAGTTCGGCATAGCCGCGCATCAGCCGCAGCGCGGTCGCGCGGTCGAGGTCGGGATCTCGTGCCACGATCCGGTACCCGAGATAGTCCTCCATCGACATGAGGGTCATCGCGATGTCACGGGTGGGCGAGGCGAGTGTGAAGATGCCTGCGGCGGAGCCTGTTTCGAGTATCTGAGCGTACAGGTCGACCTGTCGGTGATAGATGTGCTGGATGTCGCGCCGTTGGTCGAGCACGAACCCGGCGGCCAACACCGCCCGCCAGATTGCCCGCCACTCGGCGTCCTCCGGTCCCGATGGCAGACCGGCGGCGATCATGAACGCGATCTGATCTCGGACATCCTCGGTGCGTTCCACCACCGCGAGGCGGTCGTCGTAGAACTTGCGGTCCGAGCGCTGCGCGAGCGCCGACAACAGCTGGTCCATCTCGCGGAAGTAGTAGCGCACGGCATTGGGGGTCAGGTTGAGCTCAGCTGCCACGTCGGCGATCCGCACGGTGTTCAGATCGTTGCGCTCGATCAGTGCGATCGTGGCGTCGAGGATCTCCTCGCGCCGTTGCGCTTGTCGATTCGGCCGTCCCACAGGTCACATCCTTACCGGTTTTCGCCGATCAGGTTGCATCGAGCGGTGTCCACAGCCATTATTTGCCAATCTTGAAAAAAATTTCGCCACTACCTTCCGGGGGATGCATGTCTGAATGCTCCTCACGTCCACGCGCCCGCGACATCGGCGTCGTCATCGGCGAACACCCAACCGGTCCGAACAACGCCATCACCGATGTGGCGGGAGTGTCCGTCGGACATCACACGGTCCAGCGCTCCGGCCCCAACCCGGTGAACACCGGCGTCACCGTCGTGGTCCCGCACGCGGGGATCTTCACCGAGCCGGTGTTCGCCGGGGCCCACCGGCTCAACGGCAACGGCGAGCTCACCGGTCTGGAATGGATCCGCGAATCCGGCGAGCTCACCACGCCCATCGCGCTGACCAACACCCACAGCGTCGGTGTCGTCCGCGATGCGCTGGTCACGGCACAGGTGCAGGCCCGCGGCGACGGGTTGTACTGGTCTCTGCCGGTGGTCGGCGAGACCTACGACGGGCTGCTGAACGACTGCAACGGCCACCACGTCCAGGCCGAGCACGTGTTCGCCGCACTCGCCGATGCCTCGGACGGGCCGGTCGGTGAAGGCAATGTCGGTGGCGGCACCGGGATGATCTGCCACGGCTTCAAAGGTGGTATCGGCACCGCATCGCGGGTCACCGACACCGTGGGTGGGCAGTACACCGTCGGCGTACTGGTGCAGGCGAATCATGGTCGGCGGGAACGGCTTCGGGTCAACGGTGTGCCGGTCGGGGAGATGGTGGGGCCCGAACTGGTGCCGACACCGGATCTGCCGATCCCTTACCCGGCCGGATCCGGCTCGATCATCGTCGTCGTCGCCACCGATGCGCCGATGCTGCCGCATCAATGCACCCGACTTGCCCAACGCTCCGCCTTGGCGATCGGCCGGGTGGGCGGAACAGGTGAGCAGTACAGCGGCGACATGATGCTGGCGTTCTCGACCGGCAACCGGGGAATCCCGCCCTACGGATGGGACGAGAACCCCGACGCCAACCGGCCCGAAATCGGGGTGCGCATGGTGGCACCGCAGCTGATGACCCGGTTGTTCGACCTGGCCATCGAAGCCACGGAGGAGGCCATCGTCAACGCGTTGGTGGCGGCCGAGACCATGACGGGCCGGGGTGGGTTGACCGCGCACGCACTCGACCACAAGCTGCTGCACTCCGCACTGGTGCTGGAAGGTCATTGACCTAGGTCGGCGGGGCCGCACGGCCGGGGGAGGAACAGCGACCAGCACATGTTCGGCGGCTGCCACGGATACGGAGGCGGCGGGTTGTCGCCTTCCCACACAGTGGACGAGACGTTGCCCTGACCTTGGTTGACGTAGTGGTAGCTGTGGCAGACGTTCCAGTCCCAGCTCGGCCTCGCATCCGCAGGCGTGTTGAACCCACCGCCGTAACCGCCCGGTTCATCGCCGGGGCACCACTGGTACGGGCCGCCGGCCAGGGCGGTCGCCGCGCACACCAAGCTGGTCAGGGCCAGGCCACCGGACACCAGCAAGGTCGCCGTCAACTGGGAAGCTCGGTTCATGGTGGTCTCGTTTCGTCGGGCACGCCTGCGCTGATGCGCCCATCGTCGCCCCACCGGGCTGTCCCGTATGCAGTAGCGGACTACCTCAATTCAGCCCCGGACGCGGGCGCGCAGCTGTTCGACGAAGGAACGGGCCTCGTCCCACGTCGGCAACAGGCCGGTCGCGCGCACCTGCTCCAGCGTCGGGGCGGCAGCGTCGCGTTCGGAAAGGACCGGCTCGTCGATCGGCCAGTCGATCCCGAGATCGGTGGCCAGGATGGTGTGTTCCCGCTCGGGGCTGTACGGCGCCGAACACAGATACATCACCGTCGAGGAATCCTCCATCGACAGGAAGGCGTGGCCGAGGCCCTCCGACAGGTAGACCGATCGCCGGCTGTGCTCGTCGAGCAGCACCGAATCCCATTGCCCGAAAGTCGGGGAACCCACGCGGATGTCGACCACGACGTCGAGCACCGCGCCGCGCACACACGTCACATACTTGGCCTGACTGGGCGGCAGCTCGGAGAAATGCACCCCGCGCAGCACCCCGGCCGCTGACACCGAGCAGTTGGCCTGCCGCAGATCGAAACGGTGTCCGGTCATCTCGGCGAACCCGGCCTCGGTGAACCACTCGAAGAACAGCCCGCGTGCATCGCCGTGCAGCTTCGGTGTGATCTCCCAGGCGCCGGGGATGGTCAGCTCGCGCGTGGTCACTGGCCGCGCCCCGAGTACGCGTCCTCCACGCCCGTTTTCAATGGACCCCACCAGGATTCGTTGTTGCGATACCAGTCGATGGTGTCTGCGAGTCCTTCTTCGAAATCGGTGTGCTTGGGCGCCCAGCCCAGTTCGTCGTGCAGCGTCGACGGGTCGATGGCGTAGCGCAGGTCGTGGCCCTCCCGATCGGTCACATGGTCGAAGTCGTCGCGATCACGGCCCATCAAGCGCAGCAGCGTGCGCATCACCGTGAGGTTGCTGCGCTCGCACTCCGCCCCGATCAGGTACGTCTGCCCGACGCGGCCGTCGGTCAGGATCTGCCAGACCGCCCGGTTGTGGTCGTCCACGTGGATCCAGTCACGCACGTTGGCGCCGGTGCCGTAGAGCTTGGGGCGCCTGCCGGTGAGCACGTTGGTGATCTGGCGCGGGATGAACTTCTCCACATGCTGGTAGGGCCCGTAGTTGTTGGAGCAGTTCGAGATCGTCGCCGGCACGCGATACGACCGCACCCAGGCCCGCACCAGCAGATCGGCGGCGGCCTTGGTCGACGAGTACGGGCTCGACGGGTTGTACGGCGTGGTTTCGGTGAACCGCGCCGGGTCGTCGAGCTCGAGATCGCCGTACACCTCGTCGGTGGAGATGTGGTGCAACCGGACCCCGTGGGCCCGGACCGCCTCCAACACCGTGAACGTGCCGACGACGTTGCTGTGCAGGAACGGTTGCGGGTTCGCCAGGGCATTGTCGACGTGCGTTTCCGCGGCGAAGTGCACGACGGCGTCGGCCTCGGCCACCAACTGGTTCACCAGGGCCGCGTCGGCGATGTCGCCCTGCACCAACCGGACCTGGTCGGCGACCCCCGCCAGGGACTCCCGGCTGCCCGCATAGGTCATCGCATCGAGCACCGTGACCGACGTGGTCAGCGCCTCGCCGACAGCGAGGCGCACGAAGTTCGCGCCGATGAACCCGGCGCCGCCGGTGACCAGTAGCCGCATGCGCCAACCCTATCGGGCGGTGTCGTCATATCCGCACGATCGTCGGCCCTGACTGTGCGGCTACCCCTTCAGGCCGAGCGGCCCGGCCAATTCGGTCAACGTCGGGATCAGCTTGTCCGGACCGCCGAGAACCTGGATCGCGACATGATCGGCACCGTTGGCGACGTGTTGCTGCAGGCGCGCGGCAATGTCACCGGCGGTTCCGTGCGCGACGACCGCGTCGATCAGCTTGTCGCTACCCGGCTTGGCGATGTCGTCCTCGGTGAAACCCAACCGACGCCAGTTGTTGAGGTAATTGCTCAGGTTCAGATAGAAGTCGACGGTCTTGCGTCCGATCGCACGGGCTGCCGCGCTGTCGGTGCTCAGCACCACCTTGTGCTCAGGCGCCAGGAACACCGACTCGCCCAGCACGTCGCGGGCGTGCGCGGTGTGCTCGGGCGTTGTGAGGTACGGGTGGGCGCCCGCGCTGCGCCGTGCCGAGAGCTTCAGCACTTTGTCACCCAGCGCGGCGATCACCAGCCGACTGGTCGGCACCTTTGCCGCGTCCAGTGCGTCGAGGTACTCCACCAACGCGTCGTAGGGCTTGCGGTATTCGTCGGTGTGCTCTGGATGCCCGACCCCGACGCCGAGCAGGAACCGGCCCGGATACGCGGCCTCGATGCGGTGGAACGATTCGGCGACCGCCGCGGCGTCGGCCGTCCAGATGTTGACGATGCCGGTGGCCAACTGCAGCGTCTGCGTGCGTTCCAGGATGGGTTCGGCGAAAGACAGATCGGCGGCCGGCGAACCGCCGACCCACAGCGCGCCGTACCCGAGCTTCTCGACCTCGGCGGCCTGCTCGGGCTGCACCGCCCCGAACGTCCACACGCCGTAGCGGCCCAGATCCGGCTTGAGTGAGAGCGATTCGGTCATCTGAGCGTCCTTTTCTCTGGTCCTCTAGGCCAGGCCGAGCGGCCCGGCGAGTTCGGCCAGTGCCGGTACCAGTTTGTCCGGTGACGTCAACACTTGCACAGGTACGTGGTCGGCGCCCGCATCACGGTGCTGCCGCAGCCGGGCCGCCACGTCCTCCACCGTGCCATGCGCGACGACCGCGTCGATGAACCGGTCACTGCCCGGCTTGGCCAGATCCTCGTCGGTGAACCCGAGCCGTTTGAAGTTGTTGAGGTAGTTGGACAGTCCGAGATAGATGTCGAGCGCCTTGCGGCCGACGGCGCGCGCCTTGTCCTGATCGGTGGTCAGCACCACCTTGTGCTCGGGGGCCAGAAACGCTGCGGGCCCGATCAACTCGCGGGCCGTCGCGGTGTGTTCCGGGGTGGTCAGGTACGGGTGCGCGCCGGCGGAGCGGGCCGCCGACAGTTGCAGCACCTTGGGTCCGAGCGCGGCCACCACGCGGCGGTGCCGCGGCACGCCGTACTCATCGAGCCTGTCCAGATAATCGGTGAGCGCATCGAGCGGTTTGCGGTATTCGCCGATCGCCTCACGGTGCCCGACGCCGATGCCGAGCAGGAACCGGCCCGGATAGGCCGTCTCGATGCGGTGGAACGATCCTGCCACCGCCTCGGCGTCGGCTGACCAGATGTTCACGATGCCGGTGGCCAGCTGCAAAGTGTCGGTGGCGGCCAGGATCGGGTCGATCCACTCCAGCTCGGCAGGCGGTGATCCGCCGGCCCAGATCGCGCCGTAACCCAGCGCCTCGATGTCGCGCAACTGCTCGGGCGACAGTTGTTGGAACTGCAGGTAGTGGCCGAACGCACCGAACGTGCCGAGATCGGGCTTGGCGCCCACCGTGGTCTGGGTCATGAACGTCTCAACCGGTGTGTGGGTGGGGGCTATTCCGGGCGAATCACGCTGATTCTGGATCTGGCCGGGCCGGCGCCGCCCGCCTTGGCCACTCCAGCGTGACGCTCGACGCTGAGCGCCACTCCAGCGTGACAATCACAGGCGAACCGGCACGGCAGATCTGCCCGGCATCACTCCGACGCTGGAGTCTCCGCGGCCTGGCCCTCGGGCGCCGGCGCCTGCAGCGGCAACAGCACGATGAACCGGGTGTCACCCGGCTCGGACTGCACCCGCAGATCCCCGTGGTGCTTTTCCACCACGATGCGCCAGGCCAGGTCCAAGCCCAGGCCGGTGCCCTCGCCGAACGGCTTGGTGGTGAAGAACGGCGTGAAGATCCGGTTGATGTCCTCGGCCGGAATGCCCGGCCCGTCGTCGCAGATCTCCACCCGGATCATCTCGTCGGTCTCCCGGCTCGTGCGCAGCGTCAGCGTTCCGTGACCGTCCATCGCCTGGATGGCGTTGTCGATGATGTTGGTCCACACCTGATTGAGATCGCCTGGGTAGCAATGCAATTCGGGCAGCGACTTGTCAAGGTCCTTGCACAGGCTGACGGGCTTGTCCTTGCCGATCTTGTCGCCGAACATCATCAGCGTGCTGCGCAGCAGTTCGTGGACGTCGGCGCTCTGATAGTCGCCGCGGTCCATCTGCGAATACTGCTTGGCGCCGGCCAACAGCGCCGAGATCCGCTTGCTCGCCTCGGCGATCTCGTTCATCCGCAGTTCGGTGTCGATGGTGTACTTCAGCCAACCCAGGGCCGCCTGCAGCGTCGCCGACGCCTCCCCGTCTTTGAGCGCATCGTCGACGGACGCCGAGATACGTTCCAGCCAGTCGATGTCGAGACCGGCTTCGACGAAGGTCGGGGCATAGTCCCAGGCACCCACGATGTCGTGGTCCTCGAGCCAGTCGCCCATCTCGTCCTCGCGATCGGAGGTCTCCAGCGCCGTGAGCTCCAGCCCCTTGTGCTTGGCGACCTGCTCGGCGACCTCGTCCTGGATGGTCACCAGCATCCGCAGCGCCTGCGGGGTGAACTTGCCGTCGGCCAGCATCGCCAGCTTGTGCCGCATCTTGCCGACGCCCTCGCGCAGGTCGGCCACGGCACGAGCGGTGGCCGCCGCCGGGTTGTTCAGCTGATGGGTCAGGCCCGCGGTGATGTTGCCGAGCGCCAGCAGCTTCTCGCGCTGACCGATGATCTGGCTCTGCCGACGACCACCGACCTTGTGTCCCTCCAGCAGGTGCACCGCCATCGGGAACTGGGATTGCATGAACCCCGCGAAGGCATTGGCGTCCAGGACGAACACCCGCGACGGCTTCGTCAGGCGCACCGACGCCTCGTAGACGTGTTCCTCGCCGGGGATGTAGGCCGACCAAGCGCCGAAGTACACGCCGCGCATCGAGGTGCGGTTGGTCTGGATGTCGACGCCGCCGGAGCGCTTCGACATCACCAGCTCACCGTCGAGCATCACGTAGAAGCACGTCGCCGGATCACCCTCGGTGACGATCGGGCCTGCCGGGAACGTCTCGATGCTGCCGGCCTGGCACAACGTGTCGAGCTGCCCGTCGGACAAATGCTCGAACAGGAACAGTGTTCTCAGTTCGTCCCGCACGCAGGTCTCGCCCATATCCGTCCTCAACTCCTCAGGCCTCGCCGGCCATCACGCTTCTGCCAGGTAGCGGTGCACCAACATGACCGCCATCGACCCTTCGCCGACGGCGGCGGCCACCCGCTTGGCGGACTCGGCACGCACATCTCCTGCAACAAACACACCGGGCACACTTGTTTCCAGGTGATGTGGCGGACGTTCCAGCCCCCAGCCGCACACGTCGCGCAGGTCGGGGCCGGCCAGGATGAACCCGTGGTCGTCGCGGGCCACCACGCCGTCGAGCCAGTCGGTGCGCGGGGTCGCGCCGATGAAGCAGCACAGGCGCGTTGCAGGCACCTCCTCGTGCTCGCCGGTCTGCCTGTTCACCAGCTCGAGTCCCACCAGATGATCGTCCTCACCGATGGCGCCGACCACCTCGGTGCAGGTGCGGACGTGGATGTTCGGCGTCTGCTCGATCTGCTGGATCAGGTAGAACGACATCGACGCTTCCAGCGACGGTCCGCGCACCAGCAGCGTGACCGACTTGGCCTCGCGCGACATGAACATCGCGGCTTGCCCGGCGGAGTTGGCGCCGCCGACGATGTAGACGTCCTCTCCCTTGCACTCGGAGGCGTCGGACACCGAGGCTCCGTAGTAGACCCCGCGGCCGACGTAGTTGTTCGGGTTGTCGGGATCGGTCCAACAGCCCGGCACCGGGAGCTGGCGGTACTCGACGCCGGTGGCCAGGATGACTGCGCGGGCGCCGATGGTCTCCCCGTCGGCGAAGGTGATGGTGCGGGCCGCGCCCGCGATGTCGAGTGCGACGGCTTCGCGGGTGGTGATCACCTCGGCGCCGAAGCGCTCGGCCTGTCGGCGGGCCGAGGTGGCCAGTTCGGCTCCTGACACCCCCGTCGGGAAGCCCAGATAGTTCTCGATCCGCGAACTGCGGCCGGCCTGCCCACCGGTGGTGGTGCCCTCGATCAGCACCGTCCGCAGGCCCTCGGAGGCGCCGTACACCGCGGCAGCAAGGCCTGCCGGGCCACCGCCGATCACCGCGAGGTCATACATGGTCAGTGATGGGGTGGTCGACAGACCCAGCATGTCGGCGAGCTCACCGTCACTCGGTTCGACCAGCGTCTCGCCGCCCTCGGTGATCACCACGGGAAGTTGCAGGCCGTCGAGCCCCGCGGCTTCCAGGAGCTGGCGACCCATCGGCTCGTCGGTGGTGAACGCACGGAAGGTGTGCTGGTTGCGGGCCAGGAACTGGCGCACCTCCCAGGACCGCGAACTCCACTGGTGGCCGATCACCTTGGTGTGCGGGATGGCCCGGTCGCCGACGGTGTGCCACTGCTCCAGCAGGCCGTCGATCACCGGGTACAGCTTCTCCTCGGGCGGATCCCACGGCTTGAGCAGGTAGTGGTCGAGGTCGACGACGTTGATGGCGTCGATCGCGGCGGTGGTGTCGGCATATGCCGTCAACAGCACACGCCGGGCCATCGGGTAGAGGTCCATCGCGGATTCGAGGAATTCGATGCCGCTCATCTGCGGCATCCGGTAGTCGGCGACGAACACCGCGACGGTGTCGCCACGCAGCTTCAGTTCGTTGAGGGTCTCCAGGGCGTCCGGGCCGGATTCGGCGCGCACGATCCGGTACCGCTCGCCGTAGTGACGGCGTAGGTCCCGGGCAACTGCGCGGGACACCGCGGGATCGTCGTCGACGGTCAGGATTACGGGTTTACGGGGCTGGGAGGCGGGGCCGGTCATCGCTGCTAATTATGCGCCCCGCCGCAGCGGCGCGTCGGCCGCCTCGGTGGCCTGTGGCTACGCGAGGCGACGACGCGAGGCAACGGCGCGAGCCAACTACGCGAGGCAACACTGTGGGCGTCGGCCAATGAGTCAAAGGCCTGCGCCGGCACGGCATGTAAGAATGTCGCCGGTAAGGCGATGACGACAGTGAGGAAGCCGGTGCGAATCCGGCGCGGTCCCGCCACTGTCATCGGGGAGTGACCCTCATCGGCCACGGCTCTCAAAGGGGCTGGAAGGCGAGGCGAACGGTGATCCGAAAGCCAGGAGACTCACGTCATCGCGTCCTGCGATCCGGGGCGGTGTACCCCGAGGAAGCTGATGCACGCCCATGCCCCGTGCGTTGTGGGTGGCACGTGCGCTGATGACGGCGCTGGTCACCATTGCGGTCGCCTCGGCGGCCGGTTGCTCGGCCGAGCACGCCACCGTCACCGACGGCGCGCGTCCCGGTTGCATCACCGGCTTCGATCCGGCCGCCGACTACTTCCCGGACAAATCGACCCTGTCCGAGGCCACCAACTTCCGCCTCGAATACCACCGCAGCTACCAGATCCTGACCGTGCAGCGCCCCTACCTCGGCGGACAGCCGGTGTCGTATGTGCTGGTGCGCTGCGGCGCCCCGGCCCCCGAGCTGACCGGCGAACTCGCACACGCCCAGCAAATCACCGTCCCGGTACGCACTGTGTATTCGGGTTCCACCACCCATCTGGCGATGATCACCGAACTCGGTCAGGCCGATGTGGTGACCGGGGTATCCAGTCCTCCCGAGGTTGCCGATCCGCAGATCCGTAGCCGCATCGATGCCGGCGCGATCGTCGGCTACGCCCCGGGCGGGCAGCTCAACATCGAGTCGGTGCTGCAGGCCGGCCCCGATGTGCTGGTCACCGAGGGCGTGGACGACCCCGGTTATCCGAAGTTGCGTGAGACCGGAATCCCGGTGGTCGCCGACGCCGAATGGCTCGAGCCCACCCCGCTGGGCCGCGCCGAATGGATCAAAATGTTTGCGGCACTGACCAGTACCGAACGCCAGGCCGAGCAGACCTACCGCCAGATCCGTGATGGCTACCACGCGCTGAGCGCCCGGGCCGCCGCGGCCAGATCGGTCGATGTCCTGGTGGGCGCCATGTATTCGGGCAACTGGTCGATGCCCACCGGCGCCAGCTACCCGGGCCGGCTGGTCGCCGACGCCGGCGGGACCTACCCCTGGCTCAGCGACACCGGCGCGCAGAACCGGCAGCTGAACTTCGAATCGGTCTACGCCCGCGCCGGGAACGCACCACTGTGGCTGGTCACCGATAATTGGAAAACCGTGAGCGACGCGGCATCCCAAGACAGCCGCTACGGCGAGCTCGCTGCCGTCCGCGATGGTCAGGTGTGGTCGGCCACGAAGGCCGTCGACCAGAACGGCCGCAACACCTACTGGGAGCGCGGAACGGCGCGGCCGGATCTTCTGCTCGGCGACCTGGTGGCCATCCTGCATCCCGAGCTGGCACCCGGCCACGACTTCGCGTTCTACCGCCAGGTCCCTCGGTGAGGGCCCGGACTCCGCTGGTTCTGACGGGCCTGGTCGTCGCGGTCGTTGTGCTGGTCCTGCTGAGCCTGGCGCTCGGCCCGGTCCGCGTGCCGCTCGCCGACACCGTGCGGGTACTGCTCGGCGCCGAGGCTTCCGACCCGCGCTGGCAGGTGATCGTGGCGAACATGCGACTACCCCGGGTGCTCACCGCGCTGGCCGCCGGGGCCGCGCTCGGAGTCGCCGGGCTACAACTGCAGACACTGTTCCGCAACACCCTCGCCGATCCCTACATCCTGGGGGTCAGTTCCGGTGCCAGCCTCGGCGTGGCGCTGGTCGTGCTGGTCGGCGGCAGCGCCGGCGCCGGGTTCAGCGCCGGGATGGCCGGGGTCGGCCGCGCCGGGTCGGTGGTCGCGGCCGCGGTGGGTGCCGCCGCGATGCTGACGCTGGTGCTGGCGCTATCGCGCTGGACGCGCTCGCCGGCCACCCTGCTGCTGATCGGGGTGATGCTGGGCGCAGCCAGCACCGCACTGGTGAGCCTTGCGATGGTCTATTCCGACCCGCAACGGGTGCAGCAATTTCTGCTGTGGGGACTGGGCAGTTTCGCCGGAACCGGCTGGGGCGACCTGCGACTGTTACTCCCTCTGATCGGCGGCGGGCTGGCCACCGCTGCTCTGACGATCCGGCCGCTCAACGCGCTGCTGCTCGGTGAGAGCTACGCGGTGACCATGGGTATCAACGTCCGGCGAGCCCGGATGGTCACGGTCGGGTCGGCATCGGTGCTGGCGGGCGTGACGACGGCATTCTGCGGACCGATAGCGTTCCTCGGCCTGGTGGTCCCACACCTGGCGCGCATCGCCCTCGGGACCTCCGACCACCGCGTGGTGGTACCCGCGGTGACGTTGCTGGGTGCCGTGGCCGCCCTGGCCTGCGGGATCGTCAGCCAGGTGCCGGGCAGCGATCTGGTGATTCCGGTCAACGCGGTCACGGCGCTGGTCGGGGCGCCGGTGGTGATCACCGTGCTGCTGCGGGCCCGGCGAGGCTCGGGGATGCTGGCATGACCAATCCTGCAGTCGAATTGGCCGGCCTGAGCATCGGATACCGCCACCGCCGCCAGGTCAGCACCGTGGCCACCGGACTTGATGCGCAGGCCCGCCGCGGCGAGCTCACCGTGCTGATCGGCCCCAACGGCGCCGGCAAATCCACCCTGATCCGGACCCTGGCCGGGCTGCAGCCGGCGCTCGGGGGCCAGGTGCTGCTCGACGGGACCGACCTGACCAAGCTGCCTCGTGACGAACTGGCCCGACAGGTCGGCGTGGTCCTCACCGAACGGATCGACCCGGGCTTGCTGTCGGCGCGGGAACTGGTGGGGCTGGGCCGAATTCCGCACCTGGGCCTGGCCGCCCGGCTGGGTCGCGCCGACGAGGAGATCGTGGACTGGGCACTGGCAGCCACCGGCGCCGGGCACCTGGCGTCGCGGTCGGCCGCGGAACTGTCCGACGGCGAGTGCCAGCGGGTGCTGACCGCGCGTGCGCTGGCCCAACAACCCGGCCTGCTGATCCTCGACGAGCCGACCGCATTCCTGGATGTGTCCGCGCGGGCCGCGCTGTTCGGACTGCTGCGCAAGCTGGCCCGTGACCAGCAGCTGGCGGTGGTGCTGAGCACCCACGACCTGGAACTGGCATTGCGGGTCGCCGACCGGGTGTGGCTGATGGATCGGTCGGGCACCCTCACCGACACCATCGGCGAGGAGCTCATGGTGTCCGGGCGCATCTCGGCGATGTTCGGCAACGACACGCTGCACTTCGACCCGGCCAGCGGCATGTTCACCATCGTCGACGACGGCGACCATCGCACCGCTCGCATCGAAGCCGCTGAACCCTTGCGTTCGGCAGTGACGCGCGTGCTGTCCCGGGAGGGCTGGCGGGACGGAGACAGCGCCGAGATCATCCTCACCGCAACCGATGTCGACACCATTGCCGTGCGCACCGTGGCCGGTGCCGAGATAGTGGCACTGCGTGACCTGCCGCAGCTGCTGCGGAGCGTGCCCGCCGGCTCACACTGCTGCGTGCAGGCCGACCAGGTGGCGTCGGCGCTGGCGCAACTATCCACGGTCAGTTCCTATTTCGCGGTGTCCACCGGGCAGATCCCGGACGGCGACTGGCGCCCGGTCGCCCAGCTGTACACCGACGAGCAGCTGCTGGCCGGCGTGGTCGAGCGGGTCCGGGAGCGCATCGGGGCACCGGATCTGCGCGTCGCGGTGTCGACGTTCTACTTAGGTTTCGCCGCCCGGCTGTGGTCGATCGGTCTGGGCGGGCTCGCCGAACACGGCCTGCTGGTGGACCTGCATCGTGATCAGCTCTGGTTCAGCGAATCCGGCGGCTCGGTGCGCTTGCACCTGCGCCATCCCATCGCCTGGCGGGCAGCCGATTCCGAACCCCTGCTGGCCGACATGATCCTGCGTGACCACCTGGTACCGCTGGTCGACGCGGTCCGACGGCTCGGCCCGATATCGCAGCGGCTGCTGCTCGGCAATGCCGCCTCCGCGCTTCTGGGTGCCGCCCGTGCGTTGAGCCGGCATCACGGCGGCGAACTCGCGGCCGAGCCGGGCTGGATTCTCGCACGCGGCCTGTTCGACGACGAACGGCTGAGCGGCACAATATCTTTCAATGGATCGAGCACCGATTATCGGCGCACCAGTTGCTGCCTGTTCTATCGCACGCCCGACGCCGGGTTGTGCGGTGATTGCACGCTGACCCACAAACCCGAGACCGATTCACGTTTGGAGAAGGGATCCACATGACTGACACCACCGCTGAGATCGTCGCCGATCCGCCGATCGTCGACACCGAAGACCGTGGCCGCGAACAGGTGTGGCCGTTGCCCACCGATCAGGACAGCCTGCTGGATTTGCTGCACCTGTGCTTCGACGAGTACTGGGACGAGATCTGGTTCGGGATCATCATGCAGGGTGCCGCCTGGGAAGTGGCCGCGCCCAACGCACCACGCAAGATCGCGATGCTCGACGGTTATGCCACCATCGATTTCGGTCGCTGGCACTTCCACCTGTGCATCGGAAAGCACCGCGCCAGCGGCCGCGAGCTGGGCCAGATCCGCCGCTGCAGCCGCGCCGAGCTGTACCGCTCGATCGGCAAGGAAGGCAACCCGATGTCGTGGGGGGTGCGGCTCTACAACGGGCGCGACGAGCAGATGATGACGGTGATGCTGCCCAACCCGTTCCTCACCAATGTCCAGCAGATCCGTGACGAGCCAGAGTGGGGCCAGCTGGAACTGTGGGACAAGCTGCGCGAGAAATACCTCGGCCTGGGCCCGGATCAGTTGGACCGCAGCGGGAATCAGATCCGCTGCGGGGGCTGATCGCCGCTCAGCTGTTGTCCCGGTCGGCCGGCCAGGTGTTCGGAAGCAGCGGACTGACAGCGCCACCGCCGAACTCATCCTCGGTCAGCGCGGCGAACCCGGCCGGTGACGCGGTGCCCTCCCGTGGGGCGGAACCGGCGAAGCCGAGCCTTCCGGCGCCGCGGCCCGAGGGCATGGCCACCGGATCGGGCACCAGGTCCTGATCCAGGTACATGTACTTGTGTCCGCGCCCGTGCATCCCGACTTTCTCCCGGCGTCGGCGATGACGCGGTGCCGCAGCATCTTCCTCAGGCTCGGCCACATCAGCTTCGTCGGCGGCCGGCTTGGAGGCCGCCTTCTTGCGGGTTCTGCTCCCCGCCGCGCGACGGGCACCCATGTCCAAGCCGCCGACCATGTACCCGTAGGCGGGCATGGACACCGACGGCGGACCAGCCGGCGTCGGCGGCGGGGCAGGCGGCGGTGCGGGGGCTGGGGTAGCTGTCGGCGTCGGTGTCGGCGCGGGTGCGGGGGCTGGCGCAGGGGCCGGTGCAGAAGGTGACGGCTGAGCCATTGCCAGGCCGGCTGACGGCGCGGGCGGAGGTGGCGGCGCTACCACGGCCTCCGTCGTGGCATGGTGCGCCAGCGCCCCGACCCCCAGGCCGCCGACCACTCCGACCGGGGCCAGCGCGGTCGTGGCGGCCAGCGCCGGCAGCAACGCGGGGAGCAACGCCGTCTGGGTGATCGTGTAGTTGAGCAACTGGATGGTGTTGCCGATCGTGGACCCGATGATCTCCACCATCACCAGTGGGATGACCACACCCAGGGCCTGGGGATTGAAAAGCGCGGTGTACAGGACCGCGATCAGGTCGTCGATGATCACCTTGCTGGTGAACACGATGTAGGACACCGGGTCCAGTGGCACCGAGAAGATATAGGCCAGGGTGGCGGGGTTGAGATAGCTCAACGGGTTGCCGGTCCAACCCAGCCACGACCCCGGCACCCCGATTGGTGGCAGCAGATTCGATCCGTTCTGCAGCCCGGCGAAGAAATCGGCCAGCGGATCCGGGATACCGGTGTAGCCGATCTTGTTGAAGAACTCCTGCAGCTCGACGTAGAGCGGATACTGGCTGCTGTCGGGATAAGGCGCTTGGGGGACAAAGCCTTCGAGCCAATTGGCGAAGTCGGTGAACCACTGCGGGGCCTCCGGCGCGGTTTCCGGGGCCGAGTCCGCACTGTCCAGCGTCTTGAGCATCGCGGGCTCTACCTTGAGCATCGGGGGCGCCGCCTCGAGCTGTGGCACCGAGGTCACCGAGGCGTCCGCCGTCGCCTCGTAGGTGGTCATCACCGCGGCGGCCTGTGCCCACATCCGCGCATAGTTGGCCTCGTTCAGCGCTATCGGAATGGTGTTGACACCAAAGAAATTCGTGCCCACCAGCACCGCGTGTGCGGCGTGGTTGGCGGCCAGCTCAGCCATGGTCGGCATGGCCGCCAGGGCGCTGGCATAGGCCCCGGCGGCGGTCTGCAGCGCGGCGGCCGTCGACGTGGCCTGGGCTCCGGCGCGTCGTAGCCACGCCAGATAGGGGCCGTTGGCGGCCACGTACGCCTCCGCGGATGGGCCCATCCAGATCTCGGACTGGACTGCGCCCAGTACTGCGGTCAGCTCGTCGGCGATGGAGTTGTAGTCCGCCGCCAACGTGGACCACGCTGCGGCGGAGGCCAGCAATGAGCCGGCGCCGGGGCCGGCGGACAACAAGGACGAATGGACCTCAGGCGGCGACGCCGCCCAGACCGGGGCAGGCAAGGGGACCAGCTCTCTTCGGGGTACACCGCCCCGCGTCGAAGGATGCGACGATGTGAGTGTCCTGACTCTCGGATCAACGCTCGCCTCGCCTTCCAGCTCCGTTGAGAGCCGTGGCTGTTGAGGGTCGCTCCCCGATCACAGTGGCGGGACCGTGCCGGATTTACACCGGCTTCCTGCACCATCGTTGCCGTACCGGGGCATTGTCGCATGTCACTGGAAGACGCAATAGCTGACGCGCGCGTCGCCCGATCGCCCAACCGATCTGCCTTTGGAACGTTGTTGCGGGAGTTGACCTTCGGCCATGCCCGCCAACTTGAGTCGGTCATTAGGTGAACACCTGAGGCAACCGTGCCGACCAGCACACCCCGGTGGCGGGGACGTCACGGTGCGCCACGACGACCTGTACGCGGGCGCGCGCCCGACCGGCCGGTGGGCATCGGGCCCGAACCCGCCTGACTCAGCGTCCCGGTAGCCGAAGTCGGTTCGCTTCCTCGACGCTGAATCAGTCCTGCGCGATCAGTCCTGCGCGTCGGCCTTGTCAGCATTCCGGTTGAGCATGGCCGCCACGTCGATGCCCGAGGCCTTGAGCGACTCCAGGATGTTGGCCACCGCGAGCGGGCTGATGCCGAGCAGGCTCCCGACCGCGCCCTGGGTGTCGCCAGACCCGCCGATGATCGACAGCCGGTCGATCTCGGCCAGCGGTGCGGCCGCCGCCTCGGTCGCCTTGACCACCGAGGCGAGCACGTCGGGAAGCATCAGCAGGCGCGCGGCCTCGGCCGTGTAGCCGTTGAGCGCCGCGGCGATCTCCTTCTTACCGTTGGCCTCGGCCAGCAGTTTGGCCTCGATACCGGCGGCCTCGGCCTGTTGCTCGACCCGCAGGGCGTCGGCCAGTTCCTTCTTACCGGCGGCCTCGGCGACGAGCTTGGCCTGCAGGCTGTCGGCCTCGGCTTGCTTCTCCACCCGAAGGGCGTCGGCGGCCGCCTTGCGGGCGTCGGCCTCGGCCTGACCCTTGCGCCGCTCGGTCTCGGCTGCGGCCTCGGCGGCCAGGATCGTGGACTGGCGCTGGCCTTCGGCGATCGCGATGTCGGCCTGTCGCTTTGCCTCGGCAGGTGCGATCACGTCGGCCTGCAGGGCAGCCTGGGCCTGTTCGGCGCGGCGCTGCTCCACCTCGATGCGGGCCTGCACCCGGGCCGCCTCGGCCTGCTCCGTGGCAATGCCGACGTCCTTCTGGGCGCGGGCGTTGGCCAGCGGTCCGGCCTGGTCGGCCTGGGCGTTCTCGGCCTCGGTCTGCGCGCGCAGCCGGGCCAGCTCGACGTCGCGCTTCTGGTTGGCGGTGGCGATCGCGGTGTCGGCCTCGGCCTGCGCGATGGACCCCTCCTGGCGGGCCTTGGCCGACTGGATCTGGGCGTCGCGCTCGGCCTCGGCGGTGCCGACCGTGGCGTCCCGCTTGACCTCGGCGATGCGGCGCTGGCCGAGCGACTTCAGGTAGTCGTTGGCATCGGAGATGCCGGCGATCTTGAGGACGTCGACCTCCATGCCGATCCGGGCCAGGTCACCGCCGGCCTCCTCGACCACGCTGCGGGCCAGGCTGTCGCGGTTGGAGTTGAGGTCCTCGACGGTCATGGTCGCGGTGATGCCGCGCAGGCTGCCGGCCAGGATCTCGTTGATCTGACGCTGCAACTCGTTGAGGTCGGAGGTCAGGAAGCGTTGCACCGCGGTCTGTACGGCCTCGTCGGCCGAGCCGATGCGCACCAGCCCGACGGCTTCGACGTTGACCGGCACACCGTTGTTGGACAGCGCGTTCTGCAGGTTGATGCTGACGTTGAACGGTTCCAGGCTCATGATGTCCACCCGCTCGATGCCGGGCATCCGGAACCGGGCACCGCCGCGGACCACCTTGGGGGTGCCGCGTCCGGTGAACACGGCCACCTCGTTGGGCGGCACCTTGATGTAGTTCTTGACGTAGATCAACGGCAGCACCACCAGGATGAGGATCGCGGCGATGGCGGCGAGGACGACGATGAGCAGCAGGGACACTGTGGTGCCTTTCTCGGTGGGGCAGCGCTCGGGTGCAGCTCAGGTTTCTGGAACTGCTCAGGTTGCTGGAAGCTCAGGTTTCTGGAACTGCGACGATGTGGACGAAATCCGGATCGATGTCCGCGATGTAGACGCGCGTCGCCTTGGGCAGGGCGTCGGCCTCGTCGCTCTTGGCGCGGGAGAACACCCGGTTGCCGTCGGCGTCGACGAAGGAGATCTCGCCCCAGCCGCCCGGCGGGACTTCGAGGGTGACCGTGCCGAGCAGGCCGACATAAGAGGACCGGCCCTTGTGCGAGTTGGACTGCTGGCGGCGCATGTAGGGCAACAGCAGGCCGTTGAGGGTGAACACCAGCACGACCGCGCAGGCCGCGGCCAGGGCTGCGGACCAGATGGCGCCCAGGCCCAGCCAGGTGCCGATCAGGCCGCCGGTGCCGGCGCCGAGTAGGGCGACCGACAGGCCGGTCAGGCTCAGGAAGGGCATGCCGTCGCCGTGCCCGACATCGGCGAGCAGCAGGGCGGCCAGTACAGCGATGCCGCCGACGACGAACGCGGCCAGGTACACAGCCATCACGTGCTCGTGTCTCCATTCGCCGGGTGCGCGGATCAGTCCGTACCATTCTCGCTTGATTCGTGGCTTCTCGGCGCACCAATATTCGGGGCAGATCGAGGTCGCCGGACTGATCAGCCGTGATTTTGGTACTGGCCGCCGAGCGGGTATTGTGGACCAACGGTGCGACTATCGCGCCGACTTTTTGCGTGCCCCGTCTTGGAACTGCTGAATTTCTGCAACTTCGCCTCGATCCGGCTCACGTTTTGAAGTTGGTCGGTTGCAGCACCACGACGGGCTGCATTGAGACTGATGAAGCTACGAAACGAAAGCAAGGATCGCCGAAAAGTATGGCCAAGAAAGACGGTGCCATCGAGGTCGAGGGTCGCGTGGTCGAGCCTCTGCCCAATGCGATGTTCCGCATTGAGCTGGAGAACGGACACAAGGTCTTGGCCCACATCAGCGGCAAGATGCGGCAGCACTACATCCGCATCCTGCCCGAGGACCGCGTAGTGGTGGAGCTCTCGCCCTACGACCTGTCCCGGGGCCGCATCGTGTACCGGTACAAATGACCCGATAGAAGCCCGACCAGTAACGACGAGAACGGTGACGTGCGCATGCGCATGACACCAACAAGCCAGAAGGATCGAAACAGCCGTGAAGGTGAACCCGAGCGTCAAGCCCATCTGCGATAAGTGCAGGGTGATCCGCCGGCATGGGCGGGTCATGGTGATCTGCAGCGATCCCCGCCACAAGCAGCGGCAGGGTTAGTCAGGACTCCCTTCGGGAGCCTTGATCGACCACGTTGGATCACAACACAACTGAATGATGAACTCCCAGCACCACTGAGCGGATACGCCGCTCATACGAGATGAGCACTCATCCACGTCCGGTACGGAGGCCGGACCCCGGAGAGCCCTTAGGGGCTGAAGGGAACGGGCTGGGACCAGACCTCCGCAGAAAAGAAGGAACACCGCCACATGGCACGCCTCGTGGGCGTCGATCTTCCGCGCGACAAGCGCATGGAGATCGCGCTGACCTACATTTTCGGCATCGGCCGTACCCGTTCGAACGAGATCCTCGCCGCGACGGGCATTGACAAGAACATGCGCACGAAGGACCTGACCGACGATCAGGTGACCGTTCTGCGTGACTACATCGAAGGCAACCTCAAGGTTGAGGGTGACCTGCGCCGCGAGGTGCAGGCCGACATTCGCCGCAAGATCGAGATCGGCTGCTACCAGGGCCTGCGGCACCGCCGTGGTCTGCCCGTGCGTGGGCAGCGCACCAAGACCAACGCGCGTACCCGCAAGGGCCCCAAGCGCACCATCGCCGGCAAGAAGAAGGCTAGGTAACCCCGATGGCACCCCCGAAAAAAGCTGGGCAGGCTTCGAAGCGCGGTAAGACCACCCGTCGCCGGGAAAAGAAGAACGTCCCGCACGGCGCCGCTCACATCAAGAGCACGTTCAACAACACGATCGTCTCGATCACCGATCCCCAGGGCAACGTCATCGCCTGGGCGTCGTCGGGTCACGTCGGCTTCAAGGGTTCGCGTAAGTCGACCCCGTTCGCCGCACAGCTGGCCGCCGAGAACGCTGCCCGCAAGGCGCAGGAGCACGGCGTGAAGAAGGTCGACGTGTTCGTCAAGGGTCCGGGTTCGGGCCGTGAGACCGCCATCCGCTCGCTGCAGGCCGCCGGTCTCGAGGTGGGCGCGATTTCCGACGTCACTCCGCAGCCGCACAACGGCTGCCGTCCGCCCAAGCGGCGCAGGGTCTAGGTCGGCTCGGGAAAAGGATTAGGTAAAGAAAATGGCTCGTTATACCGGACCCGCCACCCGCAAGTCGCGCCGTCTCGGCGTCGACCTGATCGGTGGAGACCAGTCGTTCGAGAAGCGCCCCTACCCGCCCGGCCAGCACGGCCGCGCGCGGATCAAGGAGAGCGAATACCGCACCCAGCTGCAGGAGAAGCAGAAGGCTCGCTTCACCTACGGCGTGCTGGAGAAGCAGTTCCGCAAGTACTACGAAGAGGCCAACCGCCAGTCGGGTAAGACCGGCGAGAACCTGCTCCAGATCCTGGAGAGCCGCCTGGACAACGTGGTGTACCGCGCCGGCCTGGCGCGCACCCGCCGGATGGCCCGTCAGCTGGTCAGCCACGGCCACTTCACCGTCAACGGTGTCAAGGTGAACATCCCGAGCTACCGGGTGTCGCAGTACGACATCATCGACATCAAGGAGAAGTCGCTCAACACCCTGCCGTTCGAGCTTTCTCGGCAGACTGCGGGTGAGCGTCCGATCCCGTCGTGGCTGCAGGTCGTCGGGGAGCGTCAGCGCATCCTCGTCCACCAGCTGCCGGAGCGCGCGCAGATCCAGGTGCCGCTCGCCGAACAGCTCATCGTCGAGTTCTACTCGAAGTAATGACCTACCGGTCACCCGACCGGTAGGTACCAGACGGCATCAAATAGCGGGTGCCGAGAAGGAGAAGAAACACCATGCTGATCTCTCAGCGACCCACACTGTCCGAGGAAACCCTCGCCGACAACCGCTCCAAGTTCGTCATCGAGCCCCTGGAGCCCGGTTTCGGTTACACGTTGGGTAACTCGCTGCGGCGCACGCTGCTGTCGTCCATTCCGGGCGCAGCGGTCACGAGCATCCGCATCGACGGTGTGCTGCACGAGTTCACCACCGTCCCCGGCGTCAAGGAAGACGTCACCGACATCATCCTGAACCTCAAGGGCCTGGTCGTGTCCTCCGAGGAGGACGAGCCGGTCACCATGTACCTGCGCAAGCAGGGCCCGGGTGCCGTCACCGCCGGTGACATCGTGCCCCCGGCCGGTGTGACGGTGCACAACCCGGACATGCACATCGCCACCCTCAACGACAAGGGCAAGCTGGAGGTCGAGCTCGTCGTCGAGCGCGGTCGCGGCTACGTCCCGGCCGTGCAGAACAAGGCCTCGGGCGCTGAGATCGGCCGTATCCCGGTCGATTCGATCTACTCGCCGGTCCTCAAGGTCACCTACAAGGTGGAGGCCACGCGTGTCGAGCAGCGCACCGACTTCGACAAGCTGATTCTCGATGTCGAGACCAAGAACTCGATCAGCCCGCGTGACGCCCTGGCGTCGGCCGGCAAGACCCTGGTCGAGCTGTTCGGTCTGGCACGGGAACTCAACGTCGAGGCCGAGGGCATCGAGATCGGCCCGTCGCCGGCCGAGGCAGACCACATTGCCAGCTTCGCGCTGCCGATCGACGATCTGGACCTGACCGTCCGTTCGTACAACTGCCTCAAGCGCGAGGGTGTGCACACGGTGGGCGAGCTCGTCGCCCGCACGGAGTCCGACCTGCTGGACATCCGTAACTTCGGCCAGAAGTCCATCGACGAGGTGAAGATCAAGCTGCACCAGCTGGGTCTCTCGCTCAAGGACAGCCCGGCTACGTTCGATCCGTCCGAGGTCGCCGGTTACGACGCCGCCACCGGCACCTGGACCGCGGATGCCGGCGGTTACGACCTGGACGACACCCAGGACTACGCCGAGACCGAGCAGCTCTAAAGAATTACCGTCCCGGTCCTACCTGATACGGGGACCGGCCCCATTTAGGAGATAGTCGCAATGCCCAAGCCCACCAAGGGTGCTCGCCTCGGCGGGTCGTCCTCACACCAGAAGGCGATCCTGGCCAACCTGGCTACGTCGTTGTTCGAGCACGGTCGCATCAAGACGACCGAACCGAAGGCCCGGGCGCTGCGTCCGTACGCCGAGAAGCTGATCACCCATGCCCGCAAGGGTGAGCTGCACAACCGCCGCGAGGTGATGAAGAAGATCCGCGACAAGGACGTCGTGCACGTTCTGTTCGCCGAGATCGGCCCCTTCTTCGCCGATCGCGAGGGTGGCTACACGCGCATCATCAAGGTCGAGAACCGCAAGGGCGACAACGCCCCCATGGCTGTCATCGAGCTGGTGCGGGAGAAGACCGTGACCTCCGAGGCCGACCGCGCTCGTCGTGCGGCCGCCGCGCAGGCCAAGGCTGCCGAGGCTGAGGCTCCCGCTGAGGACGCTGTCGAAGAGGCCGCGACCGAAGAGGCGACCGAAGAGACTGTCGCTGAGGAGGCTCCGGCCGACGAGGCGTCCGCCGATGAGGCAGTCACTGAGGATGAAGCCAAGTCCTAACCAGGCATTGAACGACATGCCCGCCATCGATTCCGGTGGCGGGCATGTCGCTTCTGTCCGCCTGCGGCTCGATATCGCATACGACGGCACCGATTTCGCGGGCTGGGCGGTGCAGATCGGTCAGCGCACCGTGGCCGGGGTGATCGACGAGGCACTCTCGACGGTGTTCCGCGCGCCGGTGGTGACGCGTACCGCGGGCCGTACCGACACCGGGGTGCATGCCACCGGTCAGGTCGCCCATGTCGACATCCCCGTCGATGCCGTCGCGCATGCCTATCCGCGCACCACCCGCCCGGGTGACGCCGAATTCACCCCGCTGGTGCGTCGATTGGCGCGATTGTTGCCGACCGATGTCCGGATCCGCGACATCGTCCGGGCGCCTGCGGGTTTCGATGCCAGATTCTCGGCACTGCGCCGGCACTACACCTACCGGTTGAGTCTCGCCCCCTACGGGGTCGAGCCGTCCGAGGCGCGGTTCGTCACCCCGTGGTCGAAGTCCCTGGATCTCGACGCGATGGCCGCCGCGTCGCAGGAGTTGGTGGGGCTCAACGATTTCGCGGCGTTCTGCCGTCCCCGCCCGGGAGCCACCACGATTCGTGACCTGCAGCGGCTGGAGTGGGTGCGTGACGGGCACTATGTGACGGCGTATGTCACCGCGGATGCCTTCTGCTGGAACATGGTTCGCTCGTTGGTCGGCGCGATTCTGGCGGTGGGGGAGGGCAGGCGTTCAGCTGACTGGACCGCCGGGCTCCTGGGTGAGTCGAGCCGCTCCAGCGATTTCGCCGCCGCACCTGCGCGTGGGCTCACGCTCGTTCAGGTCGACTATCCGCCCGATGATGAACTGGCCGGCCGGAACACCGTCACCCGGGACCTGCGTACGCTCTGAGAACCTCGGGCGCCCTCAGAGTCGGGCGGCGACAAACTTGGCCGCCTGCGCCATCATCCCCGAGCGGATGTAGCCGGGTGCCAGATGGTCCTGCCAGCCGGCCCGCCAGTTGTACGGGCTGCTCGGATTGCACACCGGGTCGTCACTGTGGCACAGGTCGATGGTCCGACTCTGATATGTGGGGTTCAACAACGTGATCGGGCCTGCCCAGTTGGCACCGTTGCCGAACAGCGCCACTGCGGCGATGTGCCGATCGGTGCCACGCGGTAGCGGACTGTTGAAGGTGAACGCCGAAACCGGCATGGCCAGAACCAGGTCGGTGGCGGCGGCGCCCAACGAGTAACCGCCCAGCACGAGCTTGGTCCTCGGACAATTGCGCGTCATCCACTGCACGTGCCGGCTCATGTCGTTGGCGCCCACGTCAACCTGGGTGTCCGCCGGGTAATTCACCGGATAGAAGCTGATGTTCGGGCCTCGGAGGGCTCGGAGAGTCTTGATGAATGCGGTGCCGACCTGACCGGGGCCCGGGGGTTCCATCCGGCCGCGGGCGAACACCACTTCCGCCGGTGGACACACGGCACCGTTGGCAACGCCAATCATGCTGGGAGCTACCGTCATCGGCGTCATGACGGCGGCCAGGGTGGTGATGAGCGCGGTGAACATCCGGCGGACGATCACGCATTCGATGGTATTGACGACGACGTCGAGAATAGGTGCCGGTCAGGCAACGATCCGGCGACGGTCGACGTCGGTCAGATGCGACCGGTCACGAAATCCGCGGCCTGGTTGACCATCCCGCCGTCGATGTAGGCGCCCGCCAGGTGATCGGGCCAGTTGTTCTTCCAGGTGTCGGGATCGGCCGGGTTACAGATCGGGTCGGCACCGTGGCACAACTCGATGGTCCGGTCGGCATAGACCGGGCTGAAGCGCGTGATGGGACCGACCCACGCGGCGCCGTTGCCGAACAGGGCGACCGCGGCGATGTGCCCGTCGGCACCTGCGGGCAGCGGAGTCTTGAAGCCGAAGCCGGTGAACGGAACGGCCAGCACCACGTCGGCGACTGCGGCGCCCAACGAATACCCGCCGATCACCAATCGGGTGTCCGGGCAGTTGTTCATCATGTACTGGATGTGCTGGCTCATGTCGTTGGCGCCGATGTCGACCTCGCTGTCGGCCGGATACTTGACCGCATAGACGCCGATGTTCTTGTTCGACTTGGACCGCAGGGCACTCACGAACGCGTTCCCGAGAGTGCCGACCCCGGCAGGTTCGGTACGGCCACGGGCGAAGACGACCTCGACCGGAGGGCATGGGGCGGCGTTGGCCACGGCGACGGAGCCAGGCACGACAGCCGCGGCGGCGGGCAGGACGACAACGGCCGCCGCGAAAATGACAGCTACACCGATCCAGCGCCGAAGCCGTCGGGCTACGTGGCTGGTCGCAGGGAGTTCGACCACCTCAGCGATGGTAGCGGACGCGGCCTACAACAGTCCGGCGACGAAGTTGGCGGCATCGTTGGCCGGGCCTTCATACGCCCGGTGTGCCTGAACGCTGTCGCCGTCACCGCAGATCGGATCGCCGGGGTTGCACAGGTCGATGGCGCGGCCCCCGTACACCGGGCTGGAGGTCAGCGGCAGACCGAGTTTCGCCGACGGGTTACCGAAGACGGCGACCGCGGCGACGTGCTCCGGGACGTTCGGCGGCAGCGGTGCGTTGAAGCCGACGGCCGGGAACGGAACGGCAGCGATCACGTCGATCACCGCGGCGCCCTGGGAGTAGCCCCCCAGCACCAGCCGGGTATTGGGGCAGTTGTCCACCATCCACTGGATGTGGCCGGAGGCATCGTTGGCGCCGCCGGCTGCGGCCAGGAAGTCGAAGCTGGCCGGATAACTCACCGCGTAGGCGCCGACCGAACGGCCGCCGACCTTGTTGCGCAGCGAACTGACGAACGCGTTGCCGATCCGCCCGAGACCCGGGGTGTCGTTGGTGCCGCGGGCAAATACCACCTCGATGTCGGGGCAGTCCGCGGCTTTGGCCGAAGGCAGACCTACGCCGAGCCCGGGTGTGGAGGACGGCACCAGAACCGGTGCGACGACGGCAGCAGCAGCGGTGAGCGCTGCTGCCGCAAACACGGCGCAGCGACGAACAAGATCAATGGCCACACCAAATCCTAACGTCTGTTTTGACTAGACGATTCCTGCGACGAAGTTGACGGCCTGATCTGCCATGCCGACGTAGTCGCTGTGCGCGAACGGGTTCCGGCCGCGCGAACAGATGGGATCCCCGTCCTTGCAGATGTCGATCGCCTTGCCTCCGAACACCGACGAGGTGATCGGAATGCCGAATTTCGCCGACGGGTTGCCGAATACGGCAACGGCAGCGACCTGGGGCACAAGATCGCCTGCGAGCGGCGGTGCGGATCCGATCTCTCCGACCCTGTTGCCGAGCGGGGGGATGCCGGCCAGCATGTCCACGACCGCGGCGCCCTGCGAGTAGCCGCCGAGTACGACCTTGGTGGACGGGCAGGAGGACGCCAGCGTGGCAATACGGTTGGCAGCGTCGTTGGCGCCGTCGGCGGCGGCCAGGAAGTCGTAGCTGGCCGGGTAGTTCACCGCGTAGGTGGAGACCGTACGGCCGCCGAGTCGGGAGCTCAGCCCGTCGGCGAATGCCTGGCCCGGCCGGCCCAGTCCGGGCAAGTCATTGGTCCCGCGGGCGAAGATGACCTCTACGTCGGAGCATGGTTCGGCCGTGGCGGGCGCGGCGAACACCAGCGGAAAAGCTGCGCTGACCAGGGTTGAGACGATCGCGGCCACCCGGGCCGACTTCCGGAGGAGACTCACGGGCAACATAGTCACACAAAATGGTTAGCCGCGGCTAATCGTTTGCCCCGTCGGACGTCTCCTGCATGGCCATATCGGGCCAGGTCGCCCGCTCGACCTGGGTGGGCGCTTCCGGGTCCGCCTGCTCGCCGCGGTCACCCTGGCGGGCCACTGCGAGACCGACCAGTACGACGGCGCCGCCGATCGCCTGGCTCACCGACATCGCCTCGCCGAGCATGACCCAGGCGATGAGGACCGCGAACAGCACCTCGGAGAGCCCGACCAGGGAGGCAAAGCGTGGCTTGAGTTTGGCGATCCCGACGATGCCGAGCGTGTAGGCCAGGGCGGTGGGGATCAGGCCGAGTGCGATCACCGGCACCAGCCACGAAGTGGTGTGTCCGGCAAGGGTGACGGGGTTGGTGGTGAAGATCAGTGGCATGACGCCGGCGACGCCGAGGAGCGCCACGGCCGTGGTCCCGATGATCAGACCACCGGCAGCCAGGCTGATCGGGCTGAGCCCGTCGCCGTCGGTACTGGCCTTGTTGGACATCATGAAGTAGCAGGCGGCGCACACTGCAGCGGCCAGGCCCCAGCTCACGCCGGCGAGGTTGATCTGGGCGCCGCTGAACACGTCGAGCACCAGGACGATGCCGGCGATGGCGACGGCCACGCCGCCGAAGGTCAGCGCGCTGGGGCGGTGCCGGGTGGTGGCCCAGACCCAGCCGACGACCAGGATCGGGGCGGTGTACTCCAGCAGCAGCGCCACACCGACGGACAGGTGTGCGACGGCGTTGTAGTAGCAGAGCTGCGCGCCGGCGATCGGGATCAGGCCGTAGCCGATGACTGTCTTGGCGTGCCCGAGCACTTCGCGGATCCAGCCGGGCCGGACGACGCCGGCGAACGCGGCCATCATCAGCGCACCACCGGCCAGCCGGGCCGTGACGGCGGCGGTGGGGCTCCAGCCGGACTCCATCAGGGCTTTGGCGAACGGGCCCGATGAGCCGAACGCCAGCGCGGAGCTGACGGCGAACAGCAGGCCGAGCCGGAAGCGGTTGTCTGCGGTCGTGCGGTCGAGCTGGGCTTCGGCAGTCATCGGTACACCCCCCTGGGACGTGTCATGAGTAAAATCGATTTTGGTAATGACAGTAGGGTTGACGGTACGGCGACAGGGGGTCATGAGTCAAATGCTTTTTACCTATGACACGGAGCTCACGCTTCGGGCTGCGATGGTGTTGGTGAACACCGATCGGGTAGAAGGCGAACAACTGTCTGACCAGGCCGACCTGAGTGCCTATCTCGATGACTTCGGCTGGACCGGACGACGCGACCGAGACGACGCCGAGCTGGCCGCGGTGCGCGCACTGCGCGGGCGCATCGGGGAGGTCTGGGCGGTGGCCGACGACGAGGAGGAGGCGGTCCGTCGGGTCAACGCCCTGCTGAGTGACACCAAGGCGGCGCCGTGGCTGACGCGGCACAAGGAGATGCCGGAGTGGCACCTGCACCTGGCGTCGGTCGACGATCCGCTCGCGCAGCGGATGGGCGCCGAGATGGCGATGGCGCTGGCCGACCTGATTCGTGGCGGCGAACTGCGTCGGCTCAAGATCTGCGCCGCCCCGGACTGTGAGGCCGTGCTGACCGACCTGTCGCGGAACCGCTCCCGCATTTTCTGCGATACCGGCAACTGCGGTAACCGCCAGCATGTCGCGGCCTACCGGCAGCGTCAGCGCGAGGACTGAAACGCCCTCTACGCGTACTTCACGCGGTTTCTGCCGCTGAGCGCATGCCGCTCAACAGCGTGAACAGGACAGCTTCGACGTCCTTGGCGGTCTGGTCCGGATCGCTTCCGGCCGCGATGATCAGTACCGAATTGCAGAACAGGCTGAACAAGACGTCCGCAGCGGTCGCCACCGGTACGGGGACGGCTTCGCCCGTTGCAATGGCGTCGGCGAGCGTAGCCCGGATCAGGGGCAGCGACATTTCCTCGTCCAGTTCGCGGACCCGGTCCCAGCCCAACACGCCGACGGCCTGCCGGAGCAGCATCCGAGCATCATCGTCATCGACATAGCCACGCAGAAAAGCCCGCGTGGCGACCTCCACGCGTTGCCACGCGGTGGTGTCGGGCGGCATCGACGCGACGGCGGCTTGGAGCACCGAGGCCTGGGCGCCGCGGAACACCTCGGCGAAGATCTCCTGCTTGTCCCGAAAGTGGTGGTAGACGGCGCCGTTGCTCGATTCGGAGGCGCGGGCGATCTCGTCGATCGACGTCGCCTCGAACCCCTTGGTGACGAACAGGTGGCGTGCGGCGTCGAGCACTGCCGTGCGCGTGAGCGCCGCGCTGATGTCGCGCCGGCGGGGCTTGACGGAGCTCATAGAGGCGAGCATAGTGGCCGACTATAAATCGGTAACAGAGTGCGACTCTGTGAAACGGAAAGCGGGAGGCGCTATGGATTCGGTGGGGGAGTTCGACGGGCCGGCCGACGTCGGCGCGATGCGTCGCGACGTGGAGCAACTGGTCAGGTTCGATCGCCGAACTGCGGGTGAGGGGGAGCGTGCCTCGGCGCGTTACCTCGGTGAGCGCTTGCACGGGCTCGGCGCCAAAGATGTCGCGACCTCTACATTCCGCAGCCAGACATCCTGGGCCCCTGCGCATCTCGTGCACCTTGCGATCGGCGCCGGCCTCGCGGCGCTTCGGCATCCGGTGGCGCGGTGGGGAGGTGCGGCGATCGCGGTGTCTTATGAGCTGGAAGTCTCGGGACGGCTGCAGTGGGCGCGTCGGCTCTTGCCGGCGCGACGCGGCGTATCGGTGTGGGCGCGGATTCCGGCGGCAGGTCATTCGCGTCGCACGGTGGTGCTCTGTGCCCATCACGATGCTGCGCACATGGGCGCAGTGTGGCATCCGTATGCCGTCGCGGCGAGCCGCCGCCTGGCCGCGGCCACCGGCCACGCGGTGCCCAGTCACGCCATCCCGTTGACGGCACTGGCGGCGGCCGCGATCCCGTCCCGCCGGATCAGGTTTGCTGCCGGCGCCGCCTTGGCGGCGAGTGCAGCGCTCATGGTGCAGTCGATGGGAAGTCGGACCGCCCCGGGGGCCAACGACAATGCCTCGGGCGTTGCCGCTGTGCTCGCGCTCGCCGGCCAGTTCGTAGCCTCACCTCTGCCGGAAACCACTGTGCTGGTGGTGTTTCCGGGTGGCGAAGAGGCCGGAAACACCGGAATCAAGGATTGGCTCCGCCGTCATCGGAGGCAACTGGACCCCGACCACACCCTGGTGATCAATCTCGACTCGGTCGGCAGTCGTGGGCCGATGGTCGTGTCTGCGCGAGAGGCGTTGACGAACACGCTGGCGGCAGATGCGGTCGAGCGGGCCCATCGCGCTGCCGCCGAACTCGGTTTGGACCTCGAGCAGGTCAGCTTCCCCAATGCCACGGACGCGGCGATCATGACCCACGTCGGCCTGCCTGCGGTCTCGCTACTGTCCGTCGAGGACGGTTGGGTGAGCCACCTGCACCGCCCGTCCGACACCGTGGACAACGTCGACTGGACCACGGTGAGCAACGCTGTCCGCCTGGCCGGGCAGATCGCCCGAACCTGGGTGCGGGACGTACGGGATGTCGTCGCGGCATGAGTACCTCGCCGCGACTGGTCACCGATCAATCCGATCGTGTGCTCACGGTGACCTTCAACAACCCGCCCCGACACTTCTTCGATGAGCCGATGAGCATCGAATTGGACCGGCTCACCAGGGAATTGCGCCGCGATTCGACAATACGGGCGGTGGTGTTCAGGGGCAGCGATGACACCTATCTCACTCATTTCGACGTACCGTCACTGCTCCGCGGAGCCGAATCGGTGCCGGTCAGCGTCGGCTACGGCCCGGCCCGGGCCGTCATCGCGGGTGCGCGGGTGGCCGTCGCCAACCGGAGTGTGGACGCCGTACTGCGTCGAACCGCTCTGCGGAACACTTTGTTCCTGGCCCGGACCTACCGGTCCCTGGACCGGCTGTCCCGGCTGGATCAGGTGGTGATCACCGAGATCAACGGTCTCGCCCTCGGGATGGGAGCGATCTTCGCGCTGGCCTGCGACATCCGAATCATGGCGGATGACACCAAGATCGGCTTGGTCGAGTCAGGAATCGGCCTGCTCGCCGGGGCCGGGGGAACCCAACGTCTGACCCGGATCGTGGGGGCGGCGGCCTCCGTCCAACTGCTGCTCGACGGGAGCTGGCTCACGGCTGGCGACGCGGCCCGACTCGGCATCGTGCACCAGGTTTGCCCACGAGAACGACTGCGCGCAAGCACGGTAGAGCTCGCGGATCGCCTGGCGGCCAGACCGCCGGCGGTCACTCGGGAGATCAAACGCGCGGTCTATGACTCGAGCACCAGGCCGGGAGTTGCCTCGATGCGGCGCGAAGCCGCGGGGTTGGTCCGGACGCTCACCGATCGCGAAACAAAGCGGTCGATGGCCGCCTACCGTGACTATCTCGCTACCAACGCACCATTGACCGATGAGGTGATCCTGCGTGGGTGGGAACGCGTCGGGATTTCGCGCCACACCATTTCGCCCTCCAGTCCTTCAGCCCGATAGGGAGAATCAGTGCCTGACAACCGATCAACCGACGTCGCGGTCTTCGGAGCCACCGGATACACCGGAAAGCAGATCGTGCGTGAACTTCTCGCAGCCGGCCGCTCGGTAGTGTGCGTGGGCCGCGACCTCGACAAATTGCACAAGCTGGCGGCCGATATCGGTCAGGCCGTCCGCGTGGAGTCCGGTGCCCTGAGTGACCGGTCACGAGTCGAGGAGATCTGCTCGGACGTACGAACTGTCGTCAACGCGGCCGGGTCGTTCGTCGAAACCTGCGAACCGGTCGCCCGTGCCGCGATCGCCACCCGGACCCACTATGTCGACATCAGCGGTGAGCAACGCTCGATCCAGTACGTGTTCGACGAACTGAGCGCTGCCGCCGCGAGTGCCGGTGTCGCCCTGATTCCATCCGCGGGGTTCTACGCGGCGCTCGCCGATGCGTTGGTCACCTTGATCGCGGCCGAGACGGGGCGCATCGACATCGTCGACATCGCCTATCACATCACCGACTGGACGCCGAGCGGCGCCGCGTACGCCAACTTCCTGCGTGGAATGGGGCAGCCCATAGTCCAGTTCGATCGGAGGTACGTCGAGGTCAGGACGCCCCTGCTCCAGACGGCGGCGTTCCCGGATCCGGTCGGCACCCAGACCGTGTTCACCTACCCGGCACCGGATGCCGTCACCGTTCCGCGACATCTCGATGTCGGCGCCGTCCGAACGTGGATGTCTGCCAGCACATTCGGAAGCCCGGTGCCGGACCGCTTCGTTCCGCTGATGACCCGCGCGGTAGGCGCGGCGCTGCGGAGCCCGTTCCATTCGCTGGCCGAATCGCTCTTCGGTGCGACGACCCGGTCCACTCACACCCGGATCGACGACGACCCCACGCGCTTCTGGATATCGGTCAGGGCGGCAGGAGAATCCGGCGAAAGGACAGCTACCCTGAACGCCGAGGGCATCTTCGATCTGACGGCTCCCATCGCGGCCTCGATCGTGGGGACGACCCTCGACGACGTATTCGCCGCCACCGGGGCCGTGAGCCCGGCACAGATCGTCGAGCCGCGTGTCTTTCTCGATGGCCTGGCCGGACACGGGCTCACCTACACGTTGAGCTGACGGTGCCGGGTGTCGTGAGCAGGTGCAGGCCGGAATCACTGCGTGGGGCGTGCCTCCGACCGGGTTAGGGTGATCGCCGGGGGACATATGGCACGGCGAACTGCCACTCGGCTACAGCTCAGCGGGCATCGATTCCTGTTGCGGCGCATGACACACGCGTTGGTTCGCGGTGACGCGCGGATGCTCGATGATCCGCTGCGCGCGCAGGCGGTCGCCTACGGCGCGGGCTGCGCCCTGACGGCTGCAGCGATCGCGGTGTGTGCGGTGCTGGCGCTGGTCCGTCCAGGATCGGTGCCAGGTGATGCGGCGATCCTGCTGGCGCGCGATACCGGAGCCCTGTACGTCCGCGTCGACGACACCGTGCACCCGGTGTCTGATCTGGCTTCGGCCCGGCTCATCGTCGGTACACCGGTGAATCCGCTGGTGGTCGACGCCGCTGCCATCGCCAAGTTCCGGCGCGGCCCACTGGTGGGCATCCCGGGCGCCCCGGCCGAGCTCGGTCAACCGCTGAGCCTCGACGAATCGGACTGGGCTGTCTGCGACGGCACAGAGCCGGCCGAGACAGTGCTGCTGGCGGGGCGGGGCGACCGCAGGATGGTGGCGTTGGGTAGCGGTCAGGCGTTGCTCGTGTCGGCGCGCACGATGGGAGGGGCGACGTACCTGCTAGCCGACGGGTGGCGGGCGCGGGTCGATCTCCGCGACATCGCCGTGGTACGAGCACTGCATCTGGAAGGTTTGCCGGTACAAGCGGTTTCGCAAGCCCTGCTGGACTCGGTGCCCGAGGCGCCGGCGTTACGGGCACCGCCGATCGCGGGCGTGGGCAACCCTGGACCGGCCGCGCTGGGCGGACTCGCGGTGGGCACCGTGGTGCGCGTGGTACGCGCCGGCCCCGCCGAGTTCTATGTGGTGCTGACCGACGGCCTCCAACGCGTCGGCCGGGTGGCGGCCGACGTCATCCGATTCAGCGTGGCTCAGTCGCACGACGAACCGCCCGTCGTTCCGGCCGACGTCGTGGCCGACGTGCCGGTGGCCGACAACCTCGCCGTGGCCCGGTTCCCGGAGCGGGTAGTGCCGCGGGCACCTGCGGTGGTGTGCGCCAACTGGGATCCGCGGCAGCGCGGATCGGCAACGAATACCAGTGTGGTCATGGCAGATTCGCTGCCCGATCACAGTATGCAACTGGCGCAGGCAGACGGTATGGGCCCGAATGTCGATCGGGTGGTGATTCCGGGTGGCCGCAGCGTGCTGCTGCAGGCCGCGGGTGTGACCCGCGACGGCATCGACGGTGGGCCGCTGTACCTGTTGAACGATCGGGGCGTGCTGTTCGGGATCCGCGACGGGGCCACCGCAGAAATGCTCGGTCTGGGTACCGACCCTGTTCCCGCGCCGTGGCCGATGCTCGCGATGCTGCCACGGGGGCCCGAACTGAACCGCGAAGCCGCCTCAGTCAGCCGGGACGTGACGACCGGCGCCCGGGCGGTGCCGGCGTAACCGCTTGGCTGCCATCATCAGTGCGATCAGGAGCGTCGCGCCGACGCACACGGCGGCGCCGCCGAAGGCGATGCGCTGGGGCCGGGCGTCGATCGAGGCCGGGGCACCCGGCACTACCAGGGCCGGGACGGCCGGCGCGGACACAGACGACGGAGTGCCGCCGCTGACGGCGGCCAGGGCGTCGACCACACCGTGCCCGACCAACGGATTCCAGCCGTCGGCCGGAGTACGTGCGGTGTCCTCGATGCGGCGCATCACCTCTCGCGCGCTGAGTTGCGGGAACCGGGCGCGCACCAGCGCAGCCACCCCGGCCACGACGGGCGCGGCATAGTTGGTTCCCGAAATCGGGGCTTCCCGTCCGATCGTGTCGATCAACCGTTCGCCGTCGGGGTGAAGCGAGACGCGATTCTCGCCGGGCGCGGCCACATCGACCCAGGGACCGGCCAGACTGAAAACCGATGCCGTGCCGTCGGATCCGACCGAACCCACGCACAACACCAGGTCGTCGTACCAGCCCGGGCTGGATACCGTGCGGAGACTGTCCCAGTCGGGTACGCCGGCCGGACCGGTGGGACCTTCCTGCTGCGTACAGCCCGCGCCGACGTTGCCGGCTGCGGCCACCACCACGACGTTACGGACGTCGACGGCGTAGCTCAGTGCGGCGCCGAGGGCTCGGTCGTCGGGTGCTGCGGTGGCGGCTACGCACGCGGGCGACGAGATGTTGATGACGGTGGCGCCGAGGTCGGCTGCGGTACGCACCGCCATGGCGAGGGTGGTGACGTCGCCGACACCGGTAGGTCCGCCGTCCGCGCTGAACTTGTTGCTCGACTGACGGATGGCCAGGATGACGGAGTCGGGTGCGACCCCGCTGAATCCGGGACTAGGTGCAGCACCGGCGATTCCGGCAACGATCGTGCCGTGGCCGTCGCAATCGGCGGTACCGTCGCCGTGTGACACATAGTCACCACCGCCGACAAGGTGCGGCAACAGACGGTGCCGGGCGACCCCGGTGTCGATCACCGCGATCTTCTGCCCCGCACCGCGTGTGAGCGGCCACACCGACTCCAGTCCCAGTGGAGACCCCGCCACAGCGGCGGTGGCGTCGGCCGGAGACTGATAGCAGGGTTGGCGTTGTTCGGTGCGCTCGACGGGTCCCGGTGGCGCAGGCCGAGGGAGCAAAGTCGCATCGACTGCGGGTGGTACGACGGCTGCTGCCGGCGCAATGGGCAGCAGTGGAAACCCGACGATCAGCGCCGCAGCCAACCGGACCGGCCTGTTCACCTCAGTGCCAGGTCGCGAACGATGTCGAAAGCGCCGGCCAGCCAGCATGTCAGCGGCACCACCGCGGCCAGCGCGGCGTACTCCAGGGCATCTGCGAACCGAGCTGCGGCCGGACTGTGGATCGTGACCGGCCAGATCAGGGCGATCCCAGTGCCGACGGCGAGCACTCCGGTCCAACTGCCATGTACTGGATTCCAGGCCACTACAAGAACGAAAGCTGCAGTGAGCGAGAGGAATCCGCAGACGCCGGCGACGGTGCGGCAACGGCCCGACACGTAGCTGCGTGAGCGCAGCAGTAGCGCCACGCCGACGGCCGCGGCGAACGTGACCTCGACGGCTGTGACCCGCTGCGGACCGGCGAATGTGAGGATTGCCGTCCCCAGCGCGGCAGCGGTCGAACAACCGGCCACCAGGCTCGCCAGGTACCGGTGCCCGACGAGAGCTCGTGCATCGACGTCGAATCCGTCCGGCTCTGGCGTCTCGTCGCCGGCATACCCGGGTACCGGCGGCGTCAGGCCGGCCAACGCAATGGACAACCGCGGTGTCAGCGGCAGCAGGCCCACCCCGAGTGCGCTCACCAACGAACCCAGTATCGGGGTGGCCGAGGGCCACCACGAGACGAAACCGGTCGCTGCGGCGACCACCCCGGTGACCGTGACGACCGCGAGCAGAGTCTCCGAGCCGCCACCGGATACCCGCATCAGTATCGCGCCCAGTGATCCCGCAGCGATCGCAGCCAGAAAGAAGTTCGCCGGAGCCGGCCCGGCCGGAACGACGAGGAAACCGAGGACTGCCGCGTGCGCGAGCGCTGCGACGTCGAGCGCCGCGACCTTTGCCGAACTCAGATCGAAACGCCGGGCAGCCAGCGCCACGGCAGAGACAGCCACTGCCGCCACCGCGGCCACGGCAATGCGGTCCAATCCGCTGCCGGCGAGCCCGGTCCACGCCAGCGCCACGACGCCAAGCGCGCAGGCCCACAAGCAGGCGGCCACCCGCAGTCCGTCGGACACGGCGTCCTCCGTGGAGTCGCCGGTCAACACGGCAGTCAGCGACCGTTCTGGCGTGGGCTCTTCGCGGGCTCCGGCAAGCACCAGCAGATCGCCGTCGCGAACATCGTTCTGCGACAGGGTCGCCGACTCGTTCAGATCGTTTCCGCCCAGGTGTGCCAACCGCCAGCGCAGCGCGGTGCCGTCGGCGGCGCCGAGCGCGTCGACGATCCACGGCAGGAGTTCGCCTACTGTCATCGCGCCCGGCAAGGACAGGTCGACCGTGGCGCCGTGCCCGGCCGCGTCAGCAGCGCCAAAGTGAATCGATACGTGACACAAGGAATCCGGCATCGCATCACCCCCGGTTGACGCCGACATCTGCCACGCTAACCGACTCGAGGAACCTCGTCGTACACCAATTTTTCCGGTGCGCAGCGGGAACCCGGCGGGCCCCGCGTGCGTCCAAATGTCGATGGAACCGATCCGCGCACCGCACGCCGCCCGCGAGCTCCCCGTACCGGAGTCGCAGGTGACGGAGCTTGTGATCGATGCACCGCCTGCGCTGCCGCGCCACAACCCGATCAGCCCGCTCACCAGGTTGCTGCCGCTGCTGGTCGTCGTCGCGATGGGCGGCATGGTCGCGGTGTACGTCACCTCTGGCGCGCCCGCGACACGTGGTCCGGCCGCCATGATGTTCCCGATCATGATGGCCATGTCGGCGATCGGCACGGCCGCCTACAGCATGAAGAACGGCGGCCGCGCATCGCAGCTCCACCGGGACCGCGGGGAGTACCTGCGTTACCTGGACGGGATCGACACAGTGGCCGGTGAATCCGCCCGCGCGCAGTGGTTGGGCCTGCATGCCGCACATCCCGATCCGGGGTGCTTGTGGACGCTGGCCGGTGGCGAACAGATGTGGCGACGCGTCCCCGATGACCCTGGCTTCTGTGAGGTGCGCGTGGGCGTGGGGGACACGCCGTCGTCCACCAGGCTGGTCGCCGGTGGCGATGACCCCGGGCGTGAAGCCGACCCGGTGACGGTATCGGCTCTCGCCCAACTGATCCGGCATCGATCGACGGTGGCAGGAGTCCCGGTGACGGTGAAGCTGCGCGGCCTCGGGCACGTGTCGGTGGAGGGACCGATCGACGCGGCCCGGGCCTTGCTGCGCGCGGTGATCTGCCAACTGGCCACGGCACACAGTCCGCGGTACATGCGCATCGCCGTGGTCGGCGACGTAGCGACAGCAGACGAATGGGAATGGTTGAAATGGCTTGGCCACCACTGGTATCCCGATGATGATCACCGTGGACCGGTCGCGCTGCGGCTGCGCACACTGACCGACCTGCCCGCCACAGATCCGCCGGCACACACCGTCGTCATCGTCGATTCCGCCACAACCGGGCCTGTGGTGTCGCGCCCCGGTGCGGGCGTCACCGTACTGACCGTCGCGGCTCGTCGCGGAAACGCCACGGCGGACCTGCATCTGGACCTCGAGGCTGACCTGGTGCGACTCGGCGCGGTCTCGGCGCGCCCGGACCGGATGACCCGCGAGCAGGCCGTGACCTGTGCCCGGTGGCTGTCGCGATGGCGTCGTGCTCCGATGCCCGTGGCTGCCGGCTGGCCGGAGCTGATCGGGATCGACGACCCGGCCGGCATCGATCCGCCGAGCGTATGGACGACATCGGATCCGAGGCGGTTCCTCCGGGTTCCCGTCGGGCGGCGTGCCGACGGCACCCCGGTTCACCTCGACCTCAAGGAGGCCGCGCACGACGGCATGGGCCCGCACGGGCTCTGTGTCGGTGCGACCGGCTCGGGGAAATCGGAGTTCCTGCGCACACTGGTACTGGGGTTGATCACCACACATTCCCCCCAGTCCCTCAACCTTGTCCTCATCGATTTCAAAGGCGGGGCAACATTTCTCGGCCTGCACCGGGCGCGTCATGTCAGCGCGTTGATCACCAACCTGGCGCAGGAGGCGCAGCTCGTGGACCGGATGGCCGATGCGCTGGCCGGAGAGATGACCCGGCGTCAGGAACTGCTTCGGGCAGCCGGCAACCTGGCCAATATCGCGGAATACCGGCGCCGCACCGAGCTGCCCGCCTTACCGGCGCTGCTGATCGTGGTCGACGAGTTCTCCGAACTGCTGCAGCAACATCCCGATTTCGCTGAGTTGTTCGTGGCGATCGGCCGACTCGGGCGCTCGCTGGGCATACACCTGCTGTTGGCCAGCCAGCGCCTCGACGAGGGCCGGCTGCGTGGGCTGGAGAGCCACCTGTCGTACCGGATATGCCTGAAGACATTCTCGCCCAACGAGTCCCGATCAGTGCTCGGTATCGCCGATGCGTACGAGCTGCCGAACACGCCCGGAGCGGCCTACCTGAAGACACCGGCCGGGGAGATCGTCAGATTTCAGACCGCGTTCGTCTCCGCTGCCGGTTCGGTGCCCGACCAGCGGCCGCTCGAGGCTCCAGGCCCCAGCCGGTTCACCGCACCGTGGATGTCGGCCGGCCGCGGGGCCTCCGGCGCCGCCACGACCGTGCTGCAGCAGGTCGTCGACCGGTTGGCCGGGTACGGCACACCGGCACACCAGGTCTGGTTGCCGCCGCTGCCGGGTGCCGTGCCGCTCAGCGACGTCCTGCTGTCGGATCCCGATCCGCTCGACGTCGCGATCGGGTTGGTCGACCGACCTTTCGAACAGCGCCGGGACCGACTGATGCTGTCGCTGGGCGGCGGCCGGGGCAACGTGGCGATCGTCGGCGGTCCGCAATCCGGAAAATCCACGGCGGCCAAGACTCTGGCGGTGGCACTGGCAGCGACCCACCATCCCCGGGACGTGACGATCTACTGCCTGGACTTCGGTGGCGGAACGCTGAGTGCACTGCAAGCCCTGCCGCACGTCGGCGCCGTGGCCGGACGCGCCGACGCTGACCTCGTCCGGCGCACCGTCGCCGAGATGCAGGCCCTGGTCAGCGCCCGTGAGGCGCGGTTCACCGCGCTCGGCATCGGCTCCATGGCCGAATACCGGACCCGTCGTGATGCCGGGGAGATCGCTGATCCCTCAGGTGACGTGTTCCTTGTCATCGACGGCTGGTCGACGTTCCGAGCCGAATTCGACGCGCTTGAGCCGACGGTCACCGCGCTTGCCGTGCAGGGGCTTTCGCTCGGCATCCATGTGGTCGCGACCGCGTCGCGGTGGGCAGAGTTCCGTCCCGCGTTCAAGGACCAACTGGGTACCCGCATCGAGTTGCGGCTCGGTGATCCGGCCGAGTCCGAGATGGACCGCAAACGCGCCAGGCAGTTGACCCAGTGCGCGCCGGGGCGGGGACTCACCCAGGACGGCCGTGAGTTGTTGATCGCCTTGCCCCGGCTGGATGGCACACCGTCTGACGCCGGCATCGGCGCGGCGCTGGAGCGGATCGGGGAGATTCTGCAGGTGCAGTGCGGCGAGGCTCGCGCGCCGGAGATCCGGCTCCTGCCGCCGTGTGTGCACGCACACGAGCTGCACCCGGTGTCTCGGATCCGGCCCGCCACCGAGGTGCTGCTGGGGCTCGGTGAACGCGAACTCATGCCGGTGCTGGTCGATTTCAACGCTCAGCCCGATCTGGTGATCTTCGGTGACACCGGATGCGGCAAGTCCACCGCACTGCGCGCCCTGTGCTGCGACCTGGCGGCGGGCAACGACCCGGCGAGCGTGCAACTGCTCATCGTGGATTTCCGCCGCGCCTTGCTGGGCGCGGTGGAATCGGGACATCTGGCCGGATACGCCACTTCGGTCGCGGCGTTGGACGCGGCACTTCCGAGATTGCTTGAGACACTGAAGGACCGGTTGCCGGGTCCCGAGGTCACCCAGCGGGAGCTTCGCGACCGCACGTGGTGGACCGGACCCGAACTCTACGTCGTGGTCGACGATTACGATCTGGTGGCCGGAGGCGGACCGAATCCGTTGTCACCGCTGTTGAGTTACCTGCCGCATGCCCGTGACCTCGGACTGCACCTGCTGCTGGCCCGCCGTTCCGGCGGTGCGGCGCGTGCGATGTTCGATCCGGTGCTGTCTGCGGTCAGGGACCTCGGCTGCATGGGCCTGATGATGAGCGCCGGCCCCGACGACGGCGTACTACTGGGAACGGTACGGCCGGTTCGCCTTCCACCGGGGCGCGGCACGCTGATCACCCGCGCGGCACCCGATCAGCTGGTTCAGATCGCCCTGTCTGGAGGAGGCGAGGCGCGGTGACGTCAGCCGTCATCGAGGTGGGTCCGGTGACCGTGCGCGGACCAGGCCCCGTTGCGGCGGACCTCGCCGCAGTCGCGGTGGCCGGCATCGACGACGAGATCGCGCTGATCGAGGACGAGCCGGTCGCAGTGTCAGATCTGTGGGTCGAGGTACTCGGTGCGGCCGGTGCCGGGGCGGGGATGCTCACCCTGGTGTGTCCCACGTGGTGGACAGCCGACCGGTGCGACCGTGTGCGGGATGGCGCGATGGGCTCTGAAGTGGTTGTGATGCAGCGGGTTCAGGCCCTGAGTGCGTCGCTGTCCGCGGGGTCCTCGGTGGTGGTCGAGATCGCCGACGAGGTCGTCATGGTGTCCGGCGTCCATGCGAGTGGCATCGCACTGGCGCGCCATGCTCTGGACGATCCGGATGCCGAAGCGGTCGTGCGCGCAGTGCTGGCGATCGCCGGCAGATCGGCAGAGGTGGTTGTCGACGCTCCGGTCGAGGTGTCCGGAGCTGTGACATTGGGTAACGAGGTGGTGGAAGGACTGCGCCGTCGTGACCTGGTGGCAAGCGTGGCCGACGCCCGGACCTGGCGGAACACGCTCGTGGCACCGGATACCGAGGTCGATGAGCAACTTGGCAGGCGGAGTCGGACCGGGAAGTTCGCGATGTGCGCTGCAGCGGCTTTGGCTGCGGTACTCGGTGGGATCGCCTTCGCCGCTCACGGTCCGCCCACCGACCACCCGTCGATGACGGTCCTGGTCGAGGGCCGGGTGGGTGTGCAGATTCCGGCGGGTTGGACGGTACGAAGAATCACCGAGGGGCCGGGATCGGCTCGGGTCGAGGTGGTTTCGCCGAGCGACCCAGAGCTGATGATTCATCTGACCCAGTCCGGTGTCGGTGACGGCTCAGTGGCTGACACTCTGCAGGCCGCCCTGCGGGAGCAACCCGCGGGGGTGTTCGTCGACTTCGATCCGTCTGCGGTCGTGGCAGCCCGACAGGTGGTCAGCTACCGGGAAGTCCGGGCCGGGCGGGAGATCCGTTGGGCGGTGTTCGTCGACGGTGTGGTGCGGATCGCGGTCGGATGCCAGAGCGCACCGGGACACGGTGAGGCCGTGCGCTGGGCGTGTGAGGCGGCCACCCGGTCCGCACACGCGGTGTTCTGAAATCGGGTGGAACCAAACAGCGCCGCGCTGCGTCGAATTGTTATATCCCGCAACACAAGACCGGAGGACCAGAGGACATGTCACGAGCGCCGACGGGGCCGTTGGGCACCGACTTCGAGGTAATGACGAGTGTGGCGGGCCGGATCGACGTGCTGAACGACGACGTCCGGGCCATGCTGCAGAGCTTCATCGGAAAGATGAGCAGCGTGCCACCGTCAGTTTGGGGCGGCGTGGCGGCAGCGCGGTTCCGTGACGTGGTGGACCGCTGGAACACTGAATCGCTGACACTGCACACCACGTTGGGCCGTATCGCGGAGACCATCCGGACCAACGAGCGCACGCTGCGCGCTGCTACCGACACTCACGCGCAGCGGCTCGGCGCCGTCGGCGACGGCATCTGATCGGCGCCGGCCATGGATCATGTGCTGTCCTACGACTTCGGCGAGATCGAGTACTCGGTTCGCCAGGAGATCCACACGACGTCGAGCCGGTTCAACGCTGCTCTCGATGAATTGCGTTCGCAGATCGCGCCTTTGCAGCAGGTCTGGACCCGTGAGGCCGCGCAGGCCTATGCCGTCGAACAGGCCCGCTGGAACCAGGCCGCGGCGGCCCTCAACGAGATCCTGTTCTCCCTGGGCAATGCGGTGCGCGACGGCGCCGACGAGGTGGCCGCAACCGACCGCAGTGCGGCCAACGCGTGGGGAGCCTGAGGCCGCTCAGCCCAGAAAGACATGTGCGGTCCCGTCCGGTGGAGAGGACCGGGCGGGACCGCACACTTTCGTCTGGTTCGGGCTAGCGAGCAGAGCCGGAGTCGCGGCGGGGACGGCGGTGTCCGCCACCGCGCTGTTGTCCGCCTGTACCGGCCCCGGAGCGGGCCGACGGTCCGCCGCCGTTGCGGGAGGAGCCGTTCGGGCGGTTGCGGCCCTGCTGCTGGCCCGACTTGCCCGGCTGCCCGGACCGGTTGCCCTGGCGCCGCGGTGCCGGAGCGGCCTGGGTGGCCGGCTCGGGACGAATCGGGTCACCGAAAACCCGGTCGCCGGGGGCGATCTCACGAAGCACCGGATGGTCGATGCCGTTCACCCGGGTGATCGTGGGCTTGACCCCGGCCTTCTTGGTCAGGGTGCGCACATCGGAGACCTGTGCGTCATGCATGAGCGTCACGACGGTGCCCTCGTTGCCTGCGCGTGCCGTACGGCCGGACCGGTGCAGGTAGGCCTTGTGCTCGACGGGCGGGTCGGCGTGCACGACGAGGCTGACGTCGTCGACGTGGATACCGCGGGCGGCGATGTCGGTGGCCACCAGCACTCCGGCCGATCCGTCGGAGAACGCCGTCAGGTTGCGGGTGCGGGCATTCTGGGACAGGTTGCCGTGCAGCTCAACTGCCGAGACGCCACGCGAATTGAGCTGACGGGTCAGGTTTTTCGCACCGTGCTTGGTGCGGGCGAACACGATGGTGCGCCCGGGGGCGGCGGCCAGATCGGCAACCACGTTGACCCGGGAGGCGTTGTCCACGTGCAGCACGTGGTGCACCATCGCGGTCACCGGGGACTGCGCCGAATCGACACTGTGCACCACCGGGTCGTGCAGGTAGCGCTTGACCAGCACGTCGACCCCGGCATCGAGCGTGGCCGAGAACAGCAGGCGCTGGCAGTCTTTCGGCGTGCGGTCCAGCAGGCGCTTCACGCCGGGCAGGAAGCCGAGGTCGGCCATGTGGTCGGCTTCGTCGAGCACGGTGACCTCGACCGCGGACAGGTCGGCGTGACCCGACCGCATGTGGTCTTCGAGCCGGCCCGGGCAGGCGATCACGATGTCCACCCCCCCTCTGAGGGCGGAGATCTGCGGGTTGGGGCCCACGCCACCGAAAATGTTGACCGACCGCAGGCCGGTCGTCTTGGCCAGCGGCGCCAGCGAGGCCTCGATCTGGGTGACGAGTTCACGGGTCGGCGCCAGGATCAGTGCGCGGGGCCGGTTCGGCGCGCGGCGGGTGCCGCTGGTCGCCAAGCGCGCCACCAGGGGCAACAGGAACGCGTAGGTCTTGCCGGACCCGGTCCGGCCACGGCCGAGGACATCGCGGCCCTTGAGCGAATCAGGCAGCGTCGCGGCCTGGATCGGGAAGGGAGACTCCACGCCGTTACCGGCGAGGGTGGCGACGATCTCGGCGGGCAGGCCGAGCTCGGCGAAAGTAGGCACGGCGGTGCCAGGGGTTTCTTGGACAGACAAAATGAAAGCTCCGAAAATAGAGGGCGGTCGTCCTGCCCGGCGCGAGTGAGATCTCGCGGCGCTCGGTTGACGATCGAGAAGGCGGCAAAGGCAGAACAGACAAGCCGCCGTGGCCCAACTATACCGGTCATCGACGGATTTCCCGATTTCCGGGCGCCTGACCAGCGGGTGGGATCCATCACAGGCCGGGCAGGTCAACTATCCTGGCGGACACGCGTGAATGCCATGTCAATGGCCCGACGCCGGGAGCGTGATAGCGGTGGCCGCATCGAGAAGCGTGGGAGGCCGGATGTCGCCCCGGGCACTTCCCGCGAAGGTGCGTGCGATCCATGACCTTTTCATCGCGGGCCGGGTGGACGCCGATTCTCTGGACACCACCCCGGTTCGTCGCGTCATCGTGGAGAGCTGGCAACGCAGTCTGGCCACCGGGGTGGACCCCGACATGGGCGCCCGGGCGGCTGCCGCGGCCGCTTCGCTGACCGAGTTGCGCAACACGCACCCGCTCGCGCCCACCCTGCCGCTGATCCGTCGATTGCTGGTCGACGACGCCGTCGGCGCCGGAGTGTTGGTGGCGATCACTGCGGCCGACGGCACGCTGCTGTGGGTCGAGGGAGACCACGGCGCACGCCGCAAGGCCGAAGGGATGAACTTCGTCCCGGGGTCGGACTGGAGTGAGCGGGCGGCGGGCACCAACGCGCCCGGCACCGCTCTGGCGCTGGACCGGGAACTGCAGATCCTGGGCTCCGAGCACTTCTCCCGAACCGTGCACTCGTGGAGTTGCACCGCCGTGCCCGTGCACGACCCGGCCACCGGGGTGCTGCTGGGCGCCATCGACCTGACCGGCGGGTCCGCGGTCGCCACACCTCAGACATTGGCCCTGGTCAGGGCCACTGCTGTGGCGGTCGAGAACCAGCTGGCCCTGCTGCGGCTCACCGGACCGGCCGAGCCGGCCGAAACCGAGACGGCGCGGCTGACGGTGCTGGGCGCCGACCGCCCGCGCTGGCGGATGGCAGACGTCGAGGGCCGGCCCCAGTCCAGCGTTCTCACCGGCCGCCATGCCGACATCCTGGTCCTGCTGATCCGGCACCCCGAGGGGTTGAGTGCCGATCATCTGGCCATGCTGCTCGACGACAAGGACCTCGACGTGGTCACGGTCCGCGCCGAGGTGTCGCGGCTGCGGCGGGTCATCGGCAGCAGTTACATCGAGTCGCGGCCGTACCGGCTGTTGGCGCCGGTGGCCAGCGACATGGGTGACGTGTATGACGCGTTGCAGGCCGGGAACGTCTCGGCCGCCCTGGATGCGTACTCGGGCGCGTTGCTGCCGCAGTCGGTCTCACCGGCGATCGCGCGGCTGCGCACCGAGCTGAGCGCCGGCCTGCGCGAAGCGGTGCTGACCGGGAGCGATCTGGGCCTGCTGCGGCGGTGGTTGGCACTGCCCGACGGCCGTGACGATCGACAGGGCTGGCGGGTGTTGCACGACCATGCCGACGCCGACCCCTTGGCCAGGGCGCAGGCCCGCGGTCACCTGGCCGGTATCGACTCCGACCTGGGCTAGTTTGGTCGGCTCGCCGACGTGCTAACCCCCGGCCCTCGAACGCCCTGCAACGTGTGCAACTGTGCTGCAACCTACTGCTGACTACCTTTAGTGACTACCGACACATTTCGGTGTCCGAATGCAGGAGATTGCCATGACTGTTTATGCACGTCCGGGTGCCGACGGCGCCGTGATGTCGTTCGAATCCCGCTACGACAACTTCATCGGCGGACAGTGGGTCGCGCCGGCCGAGGGCCGCTACTTCGAGAATCCGACACCGGTCACGGGCCAGGTGTTCTGCGAGGTGGCCCGCTCCACCGAGGCCGACGTCGAGAAGGCCCTCGATGCCGCGCACGCGGCCGCGCCGGCGTGGGGCAAGACCTCGCCCGCCGAGCGCGCCGTGATCCTCAACAAGATCGCCGACCGCATCGAGGAGAACCTCGAGGCCGTCGCGCTGGCCGAGTCGTGGGACAACGGCAAGCCCATCCGCGAGACGCTGAATGCCGACATCCCGCTGGCGATCGACCATTTCCGGTACTTCGCCGGTGCGCTTCGCGCCCAGGAGGGCTCGCTCTCCCAGATCGACGAGGACACCGTCGCCTACCACTTCCACGAGCCGCTCGGCGTGGTCGGCCAGATCATCCCGTGGAACTTCCCGATCCTGATGGCGGTGTGGAAGCTGGCCCCGGCACTGGCCGCGGGCAACGCTGTGGTGCTCAAACCTGCTGAGCAGACCCCGGTTTCGGTGCTGTTCCTGATGTCGCTGATCGGTGACCTGCTGCCTGCCGGTGTGATCAACGTGGTCAACGGGTTCGGTGTGGAGGCCGGCAAGCCGCTGGCCTCGAGCAACCGGATCGCCAAGATCGCGTTCACCGGCGAGACCACCACCGGCCGGCTGATCATGCAGTACGCCAGCCAGAACCTGATCCCCGTGACGCTCGAGCTGGGTGGCAAGAGCCCGAACATCTTCTTCTCCGATGTACTGGCCGCCGCCGACGACTTCCAGGACAAGGCCCTGGAAGGGTTCACCATGTTCGCGCTGAACCAGGGCGAGGTGTGCACCTGCCCGTCGCGGTCGCTGATCCAGACCGACATCTACGACGAGTTCCTCGAATTGGCTGCCATCCGCACCAAGGCGGTACGCCAGGGCGACCCGCTGGACACCGAGACCATGATCGGTGCGCAGGCCTCCAACGATCAGCTGGAGAAGATCCTGTCCTACATCGAGATCGGGAAATCCGAAGGGGCCCAACTGATCACCGGTGGTGAGCGGGCCGATCTGGGTGGCGACCTCAACGGCGGGTTCTACGTGGCGCCCACGATCTTCACCGGCAACAACAAGATGCGGCTGTTCCAGGAGGAGATCTTCGGTCCGGTCGTGGCGGTCACGTCGTTCACCGATTACGACGACGCGATCTCGATCGCCAACGACACCCTCTACGGTCTGGGCGCGGGCGTGTGGAGCCGTAACGGCAACACCGCCTACCGCGCCGGCCGGGACATCAAGGCCGGCCGGGTGTGGACCAACTGCTACCACGCCTATCCCGCCCACGCGGCGTTCGGCGGCTACAAGCAGTCCGGCATCGGCAGGGAGAACCACAAGATGATGCTCGACCACTACCAGCAGACCAAGAACCTGTTGGTGAGTTACGGCACCAAGGCCCAGGGCTTCTTCTGATCCACCGCCGAACGTGAGCTTGTGTGCGAAGAAACCCGCAAATCTCGCACACAAGCTCACGTTCGCGGTCTACCTGATGGGACACACATGACATCGCTGCCGCTGCCGACCGCACAGAAGGTGATCGACGCCGCCGTCGTGAAGGCGGAAGAGATCGGCCAGCCGATGAACATCGCCGTGGTCGACGACGGAGGTCATCTGGTGGCTTTCGTGCGGATGGACGGTGCGATCAAGGCCAGCATCGACATCTCGATCCGCAAGGCCCGCACCGCGGTCATGATGAACCTGCCCACCAGCGCGCTGATGGACATCTGTCAGCCCGGCGGTGAGTTGTACGGCCTGGAGCAGACCGCCGGCGGGCTGGTCGTGTTCGGCGGCGGGGTTCTGCTGGAAGCCGACGGACTGGTGACCGGCGCGGTCGGTGTCAGTGCGGGCAGTGTCGAGCAGGATGTGGCGGTGGCGACCGCTGCGGCAGCGGCAATGTAGCCACCGCCGCGGCAGCGGCAATGTTGCCGGAGCAGGGGCAGCGCCCTAGGAATCTAGCCCGGCCCGCCGGTCAGAACACAGTCACCGCAGTAGCCGCCCCCGGGCACCTGGTAGAACAGGCAGCAGTTACGCCGCCGGAATTGTTCTCCCACAACGTCTGCGGTACCGCGAAGCGGTTCGATCGCGATCAGTTCGGCGACCAGCTCACGGCCGCGGCGCTCCGCGTCGGGGCGGGACATGGCCAGTACGGTGACCGCGCCGTTGGCCGCCGATGCGATGTTGCCCCACATCACCTGTGGCGAAAGAGATTCCGCCGGCCCCATGGTGTCGTTCAGCAGGCGCAACACGGTTTCGATCAGCGATTCGGTGATGGTGACGGCGACCCGCCGCAGGTCGGTTTCGGTCACCCATTCGACACCGGCTTTTCCGAGGGCTGGTCGGTGGGATGAATCCTGTTGCCAGAACAGCGAATCCATCGTGAGTAGTGGGACGCTGCCAAAGCACACCGCGGCGCCGATCGCGGGGGACAACAGGCGTGCGGCGATCGACAGGTGCACCGAGGAGGCCGCGGCCTTCACCGGCACGTCGGCTTCGTCGATCCCGAAGCCGGCGGCCGTCGCCGCCCGGGTGCGCATCGTGTACTTGTGCAGGACGGCCGGATCGCCACACAGGGACGCGATCGACCTCCAGCCGGCGGGATCGGCCGCCGGGAGGGCAAAGAACTCGCCCAGCGCGGCGATCGGGTCAGATTCTCCGGCGTCCATCGTCGGGTCAGGTTAGCCGCACTGACCTGCGGCGCAACCCTGATGCAACGTGATGCAGCGCACAATTGGCTCGCGTTGTGTCGCACGTCGGTGGGAGATCCGCCCCGAGTCAGTTGGAGTAGTGAATGACGGAACCGATTCTCGACCCTTCGGCCGATTACCCGCTGAGCATCCACCGCGAGGATCTGCTGTTCACCCCCAACGGCACGCCGATCGGCGGTATCACCATGGACGCGGTGATGTCAGGTGAGATCGCCGCCTCCGATCTGCGCATCACCCCGCAGACCCTGAGGCTGCAGGCCCAGATCGCGGAAAAGGTGGGACGCCGCCAGCTCGGCTCGAACCTGCGCCGCGCCGCGGAGATGACCGCGATCAGCGACGAGCGGGTATTGCAGATCTACAACGCGCTGCGGCCCAACGCCTCCACCAAGGCCGAACTCGACGCCATCGCCGACGAGCTGGACACCAAATACGGGGCGGCGTTGCTGGCGGGGCTCGTCCGTGAGGCCGCCGACGTGTACGAGCGCCGCGACATCCTGGCCACCAGCGAATAGGAGAACACCGGTGACGGCAGTATCGCCACAACATTCCACGGCCGGCCGGCGCAGGCAGTCCGAGCGCACCAAGGTCCTTGAGGACCGGCCGGTCAACCTCGACGGCTTCGTCGAGGAATGGCCCGAGGTGGGCATGGTCGCGCTGGACAGCGCATTCGATCCTGCGCCGAGCGTGCGCGTCGTCGACGGGGTGATCGTCGAGATGGACGGCCGGGACCGCGCCGATTTCGATTTCATCGACCAGTTCATCGCCGATCACGCCATCGACACCGCGACCACCGAGCAGGCGATGGCGATCCCGGCGGCCGACATCGCTCGGATGCTTGTCGACCCACATGTGTCCCGCGACGAGGTGATCGCGGTGACCACGGCACTGACCCCGGCCAAGCTGCTCGAAGTGGCAAAGACGCTGAACATCGTCGAGATCATGATGGGGATGCAGAAGATGCGGGCCCGTCGCACCCCGGCGAACCAGGCGCACTGCACCAGCGCTCGGGACAACCCGCTCCAGGTCGCGTGTGAAGCCGCCGAGGCTTCGCTGCGCGGATTCTCGGAAGTGGAAACCACTTTGGGTGTGGTGCGCTACGCGCCGCTGGTGGCGATGGCGCAGCAGATCGGCAGCCAGGTCGGCTGTGGTGGACGCCTGACCCAGTGCGCCCTCGAGGAGGCCACCGAGCTCGAACTCGGCATGCGCGGCATCACTGCCTATGCCGAGACCATCTCGGTCTACGGCACCGAGTCGGTGTTCGTCGACGGCGATGACACCCCGTGGTCGAAGGCCTTCCTGGCCGCGGCTTATGCCTCGCGGGGCATCAAGATGCGATTCACCTCGGGCACCGGTTCCGAGGTGCAGATGGGCAACGCCGAGGGCCGCTCCATGCTGTACCTGGAGATCCGGTGCATCCTGGTCGCGAAAGGCGCAGGCGTGCAGGGCTTGCAGAACGGTTCGATTTCCTGCATCGGCGTGCCGGGTGCGGTACCGGCGGGGATCCGGGCGGTGGCGGCGGAGAATCTGATTGCCTCGGCGGTGGACCTGGAATGCGCTTCGGGCAACGACCAGTCGTTCTCCCACTCGCCGATGCGCCGGGTGGCGCGGTTGTTGCCGCAGCTGATGCCGGGCACCGATTTCATCTGCTCGGGTTACTCGGCGCCACCCAACTACGACGACATGTTCGCCGGATCCAACCTCGACGCCGAGGATTACGACGACTTCAACACCATCCAGCGGGACCTGCAGATCGACGGCGGGTTGCGCCACGTCAACGAGGCCGAGATTCTCGCTGTCCGGCATCGTGCGGCCAAGGCTCTGCAGGCGGTGTTCGCATACCTCGATCTGCCCGCCATCTCCGACGCCGAGGTCGAGACGGCCGTGTATGCCCACGGCAGCCGCGAGTTGATCCCGCGTGATGTCCTGGAAGACCTCAAGGGCGCTCAGCAGGTGATGGACCGCAACATCACGGGGCTGGACCTGGTGAAGGCGCTGGAATCGACCGGTTTCTCCGATGTCGCCGAGAACCTGTTGGCCGTTCTGCGACAACGGGTCTCGGGTGATCTGCTGCAGACGTCGGCGATCATGACGCGTGAGCTCCAGCCGTTGTCTGCGGTCAACGACCGCAACGACTATGCAGGCCCGGGCACCGGCTACCGCCCCACGGGCGCACGCTGGGAGGAGATGAAGCGGCTACGTCACGTGACCAGCGCCGAGAACCCTGAACTGGAGGTCGAGTGACATGTCGGCAGTGACCGGGCAGCGGACACTGAGCTTCACCGGCGAGCGGCCGGCAGAATCCGGGAAGCGCTCTGATGAAGTGGTGTTGGCGATTTCGCCGGCGTTCGCCGACTTCTTCAGCCAGACCATCGTCGGGCTGTCCCATGCCGACGTGATCCGCCAGATCCTGGCCGGTATCGAGGAGCAGGAGGTGACCGCCCGGTGTATCCGGATCCGGCACAGCAGTGACCTCGCCGTGGTCGCACACGCGGCGGCCAGGCTCAGCGGGTCGGGCATCGGTATCGGCATCCTGTCTCGCGGCACATCGATGATCCATCAGCGTGACCTGCCCAGGTTGTCCAGCCTCGAACTGTTCCCCCAGAGTCCGCTGATGACGTTGGAGACCTACCGCCGCATCGGGTCGAACGCCGCCCAGTACGCCAAAGGTGAGTCACCCGAACCGGTTCCGACGCTCAATGATCAGATGGCGCGGCCGCGTTGGCAGGCGAAGGCGGCGCTGCTGCACCTGAAGGAGACCGAGCAGATCCGCAAGCAGGATCGCCCGGTAGAAGTGACGCCGGAGTTCGGCGAGCTGACCCCCGAGGCACTGGGTACCTGATGGCGTTGACTGTTGTCGGTGTCGACATCGGCAACTCGACGACCGAGGCCAGTGCCGCGGTCGTCGCGACTGACGGCTCGACCAGGTTCCGTGGCGCGGCCCTGACCGCGACGACGGGCGTCAAGGGCACGCCTCGAAATGTGGACGGCGTGGCCCAGGCGGTGGTTCGAGCGCTGGAGGCGAGCGCGGTGCGGCTGGCCGACCTGGACCTCGTCCTGCTGAACGAGGCCACGCCGGTGATCAGTGGCATGGCGATGGAAACCATCACCGAAACCATCATCACCGAGTCGACCATGATCGGCCATGACCCGCGCACCCCGGGCGGACGCGGCCTCGGTGTCGGTGTCACCGTGGCGTTCGACGCCCTCGCCCAAACGCCGTCCGGCACCGAAGTGATCGTGGTGGTGCCCAGGGACGTGGACTTCGAGGACGCGGCACGTGGGATCAATGCGGCAGCGGCACAAGGGCTGACGGTGTGCGGGGTGATCCTGGGCAACGACGATGCGGTGCTGGTGGCCAACCGGCTCGACTCCGTGGTCCCGGTGATCGACGAGGTATCGCGCATCGATGCGGTGCCGCTGGGCATGCTGGCCGCAGTCGAGGTGGCCGCACCCGGTAACTCGATCCGTACCCTGTCCAACGCCTACGGGCTGGCGACGATCTTCGACCTGGACGCGGCTGCCACCAAGGTGATCTCGCCGGTGGCCCGGGCGTTGACCGGCAACCGCTCGGCGGTGGTGGTGCGCACTCCCGCAGGCGATGTCGCCGATCGCAGTATCCCGGCTGGATCGCTGGAGCTGTCCGGTGTACACAAGCGGGTCACCGTCGATGTGTCCCGCGGTGCACCGGAGATTATGAGCGCGGTCGAGCGGGTCGCTCCGCTGGCGGATGTGGCGGGGGAGGCCGGCACCAACACCGGCGGCATGATCGCCAATGTGCGGCACAGCATGGCCGAGCTGTCCGGACATGTGCTGGCCGACGTATGCATCCAGGATCTGCTCGCGGTGGATACCTTTGTGCCGCAGGAGGTTCGTGGCGGGGTGGCCGGTGAGGTCGCCCTGGAGAACGCGGTTGCGCTGGCGGCCATGGTCCGGACGCGTGAAAGCGGAATGCGAGCGGTCGCCGACGAGGTTCGGGCCCGGTTGCGGGCCGCCGGGGCTGACCGTGTCGAGGTGATGGTCGGTGGTGTCGAGGCCGAGATGGCGGCGCTGGGTGCGCTGACCACGCCGGGCACCGACAAGCCGCTCGTGGTGCTCGATCTAGGTGGCGGCTCGACCGATGCCGCATCGCTGGCGGTGGACGGCGGGATCGGTACCGTGCACCTGGCCGGTGCAGGCGATCTGGTCACCAAGCTGATCGACGCCGAGCTCGGTCTCGACAACCTGGAACTGGCCGAGGACATCAAACGATCACCGTTGGGCAAGGCGGAGAGCTTCTTTCATGTCCGGCTGGAGAACGGCACCGTGATGTTCTTCGAGAAGCCGCTGCCCGCTGCATCGTTCGCGCGAGTGGTCACGCTGGCTGAATACGGCATGAATGCGATCCCCACCAGGCATTCCATGGACCGGGTCAGGCTGGTGCGCCGCGCGGCCAAGGAACGGGTCTTCGTGGTCAATGCGTTGCGCGCACTGCGGGCTGTCGCGCCCGGCGGTGACCTGCGTCAGATCGGGTTTGTGGTGCTGCTCGGTGGATGCGCCCTCGACTTCGAGATCCCCGAACTCATCGCGGATGCCCTTGCTCCGTTCGGAATCGTCTGCGGCACAGGAAACGTGCGTGGGTCGGAAGGCCCGCGGAACGCCGTGGCCACCGGTCTGGTGGCGTCGCACGCTCGGTTGGTCGGAGCGGGTCTCAGTGCATAGCGGTGGTCAACCTGATCGTCCGGCGATCGTGGTGTTGAGTTCGGGCAGCGGGGATGTCGAACGCGACGTGCTCGCGGGCATCGAGGAAGAAGGTGTTCCGTACCTGTTGGTTCCGGGCGACGCCGGGGTGCCTGCGACGGAACTTGCGCGCCGCGCGGCGCTCAGGTCGCCGCTGCATGTCGGGGTGGGTGTCGGCCCCGGAGGTGAAGTGTGCGTGCAACATGCCAAGCTGTCAGATCCGTTGCCCGAGTTGATGTCTGGTGCAGTCCCGAGCACTTCCGTTGTCCGGGTACTAGGGCACAACGCGGCCCGGATCGTGGTTGGTGTTCCGCTCAAACCCGACGATTGACAACGAAACTGGCCGTTGGGGTAGACACCGCCGCTGGGTGGGGTAATAATCTTCAATTAAAGGTTGATTTTCATACCTTTGGAAGGTGAACTCGCCGGAGATCCGGCGTCGGACCGGCGGTGTTGCCGGGGTAGAGGTGGGCCACCGCCTGCGAAGACCGTCATCAGCTGACGGCATCACATACGAGACATACGAAAACGTTGTAAATGAAGGAGTTTGACATGGCGGGTGTGGAAGAACACCTGGAGAGCGCTGACTATCTACAGAAACGTCAGCTCAAATCCGGAAGCGCGGGCTGGCTGCTGTTGGCCGGCCTGGGCGTCAGTTATGTGGTGTCCGGCGACTTCTCGGGCTGGAACTTCGGCCTCGAGCAGGGGGGCTTCGGTGGTCTGCTGATCGCCGTGGTGGTCATCGCCGCGATGTACTTCTGCATGGTGCTCGGCCTGGCCGAGCTGTCCTCGGCACTGCCCGCGGCCGGCGGCGGCTACACCTTCGCCCGTCGTGCGCTCGGGCCGTGGGGCGGCTTCGCCACCGGCACCGCGATCCTGATCGAGTACTCGATCGCGCCGGCGGCGATCGCCACCTTCATCGGCGGCTACGTCGAATCGCTCGGCCTGTTCGGTATTCACAAGGGCTGGTGGGTGTACCTGGCGGCCTTCGTCATCTTCATCGGCATCCACCTCGCGGGTGTCGGTGAGGCACTGCGGCTGATGTTCGTCATCACCGCGATCGCGCTGCTGGGTCTGGTCATCTTCGCCGTGAGCGCCATCGGCCACTTCGACGTCGCCAACCTGACCGACATCGCCCCCGACGCCGCGGCGGCAGGTGCGTCGAGCTTCCTGCCGCACGGTTACCTCGGCATCTGGGCGGCCATCCCGTTCGCCATCTGGTTCTTCCTCGCCGTCGAGGGCGTCCCGCTGGCCGCCGAGGAGACCGCCAACCCCGAGCGCAACGTGCCGCGCGGCATCATCGCCGCGATGACGGTGCTCATCATCACCTGCGTCACCGTGCTGTTCCTGACGGCCGGCGCCGGCGGTGCCGACGCGATGTCGACGGTGGACGATCCGCTGGTGCAGGCCCTCGGTGGCACCGGGTTCGCCGCCAAGGCGGTCAACTACATCGGCCTGTTCGGGCTGATCGCGAGCTTCTTCTCGATCATCTACGCCTACTCGCGGCAGACCTTCGCGCTGTCGCGGGCCGGCTACCTCCCCACGAGGCTGTCGGTGACCAACAAGCGCAAGGCCCCGACCCTCGCGCTGATCGTCCCCGGCATCGTCGGCTTCCTGTTGTCGCTGACCGGTCACGGTGATCTGATCCTGAACATGGCGGTGTTCGGCGCGGCGCTGAGCTACGTGCTGATGATGATCAGCCACATCGTGCTGCGGGTGCGTGAGCCGGAGATGAAGCGGCCGTACCGCACCCCGGGCGGCATCGTCACCACGGGCTTCGCCCTGGTCATCGCGGTCGTGGCGCTCATCGCGACCTTCGTGGTCAGCCCCGTGGCCGCGGGTCTGTGCCTGGCTGTGTTCTGCGCGTTCATGCTCTACTTCGCGCTCTACAGCCGCCACCGTCTGGTCGCCAACTCGCCTGACGAGGAGTTCGCGATGCTCGCGGAAGCGGAGAGTGCCCTGAAATGAAGTACCACCAGCAGGTTTCGGGGGTGACCTACAGCTTCGACGGTCTGGTCGAGGTGATGGCCAAGGCCACCCCGCTGCGCTCCGGCGATCAACTCGCCGGTTGCGCGGCCGAGCACGACGGTGAACGCGCCGCGGCCGCCTGGGTGCTCGCGGACCTGCCGCTGGACATCTTCCTCAACGAGGAGCTGGTGCCGTACGACACCGACGAGGTGACCCGGCTGATCATGGACAGCCATGACCGCCAGGCCTTTTCGGAGATCTCACACCTGACCGTGGGCGGGCTGCGGGACTGGCTGATGGACGTCACGGCCCATGACCGCAGCGCCGAGCGGCTGGCTGCCGTCGCCCCGGGGCTCACCCCGGAGATGGTGGCCGCGGTCAGCAAGATCATGCGCAACCAGGATCTGATCGCGGTGTCGGCCGCCGCCGAGGTGACCGCCGCGTTCCGCACCACCGTCGGCGGCCGCGGCACCCTGGCCACCCGGCTGCAGCCCAACCATCCGACCGACGACCCCCGTGGCATCGCCGCGGCGGTGCTCGACGGGCTGCTGCTGGGCTGCGGCGACGCGGTGATCGGGATCAATCCGGCGACCGACTCGCCACAGGCCACCGCGGATCTTCTGTATCTGCTCGACTCGATCCGCACGCGCTACGACATTCCGGCCCAGTCCTGTGTGCTCTCGCATGTCACCACCACGATCGGCCTGATCGAGGCCGGTGCGCCGGTGGACCTGATGTTCCAGTCGATCGCCGGCACCGAGGGCGCCAACTCCGCGTTCGGGGTGAACCTGCAGCTGTTGCGGGAAGGCAACGAAGCGGCGCGCAGCCTGCACCGGGGCACCGTCGGCGACAACGTCATGTACCTGGAGACCGGGCAGGGCTCGGTACTGAGCTCGGGCACGCACCTGGGCGTCGGCGGCAAGCCCGTCGACCAGCAGACCCTGGAGGCCCGCGCCTACGCGGTGGCTCGCGACCTGCAGCCGCTGCTGGTCAACACGGTCGTCGGCTTCATCGGGCCGGAGTACCTGTACGACGGCAAGCAGATCATCCGGGCCGGCCTGGAAGACCACTTCTGCGGCAAGCTGCTCGGCCTGCCGATGGGGGTGGACGTCTGCTACACCAACCACGCCGAGGCCGACCAGAACGACATGGACACCCTGCTGACGTTGCTGGCTGCCGCGGGAGTGGCGTTCGTCATCACCGTGCCGGGCGCCGACGACGTCATGCTGGGGTATCAGAGCTTGTCGTTCCACGACGTGCTGACCACTCGGCGCACCCTGGGACTGAGACCGGCTCCGGAGTTCGAGGCGTGGCTGCGCAGCGTCGGCATGGTCGACGACTCCGGGAAGCTGACCCCGTTCGACCTGGAGCGCTCGGCGCTGCGGTCGTTGACTTCGGGGGAGGTGCGATGAGCCCGAACGAGGTTGCAGTTCAAGAGTTCTGGGATGAGCTGCGCAAAACCACGCAGGCCAGGATCGGGCTGGGCCGGGCCGGCAACGCGTTGCCGACGCGCCGGGTGCTCGAACTGGCCGCTGCCCACGCCGCGGCGCGCGACGCCGTGCACGTGCCGCTGGACTTGGATCGGCTCAGGCAAGCTGTCCTCGAGGTGGGTATCGGTGAGCCGACCGTGGTGACCAGTCAAGCCACCTCGCGCGACGAGTACCTTCGCCGTCCCGATCTGGGCCGGGCCCCCGCAACCGGCATGCCGGTGCCCGAAACCCCGGCCGACATCGGCTTCGTGCTGGCCGACGGTTTGTCGCCGACGGCACTGGATCGTCATGGCGCTGAGCTACTGGCAGCTCTGGTGGCTCAATTGAAGGACCGCTACACCCTGGCCCCGCCGGTGATCGCGACGCAGGCCCGCGTCGCACTCGGCGACCACATCGCAGCTCAGGCCCGCATGCGGACCGTGCTCGTCATCGTCGGAGAACGGCCGGGCTTGAGTGTCGCCGACAGCCTCGGCATCTACCTGACCCACCTGCCGATGCCCGGCCGCACCGACGCCGACCGCAACTGCATCTCCAACATCCACCCGCCCGATGGCCTGGGATACACCGAGGCCGCGCGGGTGGCGGCAGGCCTGGTCGACGGCGCGTTGGCGCTGGGCCGCTCCGGCGTCGACCTGAAGGACACCTCGCGAACCTCCACGCTCGACCCGTCCAGCATGACCCAGCTCAACTGAATCAGGAGTCTCAATGACCGTGCGTGCCGTCCTGTCCCTGCTCGCCGCGACGACCGTTGCTGTCGCGGGCTGCGGTGCAAGCAACGATTCGGCGGAGCCGTCGGCCGGTACGCAAACTGGCACCGAGACACCGGCCGCCAACTGCCGCACCCTGGCGGACAACCCGGGTTGGTACGGCGACAACCGGGACCGGATTGACGCGATGCTCGCCGAACGCGGCAGGTGCGGGGCGGACGGCTCGGTGGCCGACGGCGCTCCGCTGGCGTTGTTCGACTGGGACAACACTGTGGTCAAGAACGACATCGGGGATGCGACGTTCTTCTGGATGGTGCGCAACGGCAAGCTGCGGGCACCCGCAGGCGGCGACTGGTCGACGACGAGCCCGTACCTCACCCCGCAGGCCACGGCTGCGCTCGGCAAGGCCTGCGCCGCAACAACTCCGGGCCAACCGATGCCGACGAACACCGATCTGGGCTGCGCCGACGAACTGCTGTCGGTCTACACCGACGGTGAGACACGTGCCGACGAGCCGGCGTTCGCCGGGTTCAACGCCCGCCGGTTCGAGCCCTCGTATGCCTGGGCCGCGCAGATGCTGGCCGGCTGGCCCGAATCCGAGCTGACCGGTTTCGCCGAGGCGGCACGCAAGGAGAACCTCGACGCGCCCGAGGGCACGGAGCAGAAGGTCGGCAGCGGTGACGAGACCGGTTGGGTTCGCTACTACCCGCAGATGCGCGATCTGGTGGAAACCTTGCGCGCCAACGGTTTCGACGTCCGCATCATCTCCGCGTCGGCGGAGCCGGTGGTGCGGGTGTGGGCGGCCGATCTCGGTTTCACCCCGGACAAGGTGATGGGGGTGCGGACCGAGCGCGACGGTGATGTCCTGACGTCGAGGCTGGTGCCGTGTGGCGGCGAGACGGCCATCCCGTACATCGAGGGCAAGCGGTGCCGGGTCAACGAGGACGTCTTCGGCATCAAGGGGCCCGCCGCGTTCGAGCAGCAGCCAGAGGACAAACGCGCGGCCTTCGGCGCCGGGGACTCCGACACCGACGTCACGTTCCTCACCGACGCCACGGCGCTGCGCCTGGTGCTCAACCGCAACAAGACCGAGTTGATGTGCACCGCCTACGACAACTCCGACGGTCGGTGGGTGGTCAATCCGATGTTCATCGATCCGAAGAAGAAGCAGGCCGACCCGTACGAGTGCACGACGGAGGGCTACATCGAGCCCTGCGGCAAGGACGCCCCGCTGCACCGCCCGGATGGCAGCGTGGTGCCCGACCAGCAGGACTCGGTCTCCTAGGCCCGAGCGTTGGCTTGGGTGCGAGATTTTGCAGAGAACTCGCACACGAGCCCACGCTCGAGCTGGGAAGCTGCGTTTTGACCTGCGCGGACACCCACCGGTAAGCTGCTCCGTTGGTGTGTGCTGCCCTGATGGGCAAGCGGGTCCCGGGTCACTGTCGGTCGCCGGGAAAGCCGAGTACACACGCCGCGACCGGCACCCGGATTATCCGGGGTCCAACCCGAGAAGAAGAGGTAAGCGCTGTGCCTACGTACACGCCGAAGGCGGGTGACACCACGCGTCAGTGGTATGTCATCGACGCCCAAGACGTGGTGCTCGGCCGGCTCGCCGTCGAAGCAGCCAAGCTGCTCCGCGGCAAGCACAAGCCGACATTCACGCCGAATGTCGATGGTGGCGACTTCGTCATCGTCATCAACGCCGAGAAGATTGCCGTCAGCGGCAACAAGCTCACCAACAAGTTCGCTTACAGCCACTCGGGTTACCCGGGCGGTCTGCGCAAGCGCACCATCGGTGACCTGCTGCAGAAGCACCCGACCCGCGTCGTCGAGAACGCGATCATCGGCATGCTGCCGCACACCAAGCTCGGTCGGCAGATCCAGAAGAAGCTCAAGGTCTATGCCGGCCCGGATCATCCGCACGCCGCGCAGCAGCCGGTTCCGTACGAGATCAAGCAGGTGGCCCAGTGACCGAAGCGACTGAAGTGACTGAGACCGAGGTCGTGACCGAGGCCGTCGAGGTGGAGCAGGAGCACCGCGAGCCGGTCATCATCGACCGTCCGATCCAGACCGTCGGCCGCCGCAAGGAGGCCGTGGTGCGGGTGCGCCTGGTGCCCGGCACCGGTCAGTTCAACCTGGACGGCCGCACCCTGGAGAACTACTTCCCGAACAAGGTGCACCAGCAGCTGATCAAGGCCCCGCTGGTGACCGTCGACCGCCTCGAGCAGTTCGACATCTTCGCCCACCTCGATGGTGGTGGCCCCTCGGGTCAGGCCGGCGCTCTGCGTCTGGCGATCGCCCGTGCGCTGATTCTGGTGCAGCCGGAGGACCGGCCCGCACTGAAGAAGGCGGGCTTCCTGACCCGTGACCCGCGTGCCATCGAGCGCAAGAAGTACGGCCTCAAGAAGGCCCGCAAGGCGCCTCAGTACAGCAAGCGCTGATCTGTCGCCATTGCGGCCGAACGAACCCGCCGGGTGTGTCCTGTACACACCCGGCGGGTTTGTTTTTGCCTGCTGAGCTGGGCCCGAACCTCGCCGGGTTCTACCTCAGGGCTGTGGTTGGCCGCCCGGTTACGACCCTGGCGTCGAAATCTGCGCGGCCCCGCCTCTCAACTTTTTCCGGGATTCGGGTTTGAAGGTGGATCCTGCGTGGAAGCCCACGGTGTGGAGAGCAGGGGGCTGCTTTGTGTCAGCAGGGTTGTGCCCGCAGGACCTTCCTGCCGCCGGTGGACGTCGTTCTGACGTCGGGGGACCGGGTGCCGCTGTCCCATCGGAAGGAGTAATTGTGGGGAACTTCGTGAAGACAGCTACTGCGGGCGCGATGCTCGGCGGGTCGTTGCTGTTCACCGTGGGTCTGGGTATCGCGCAGGCGGCGCCCGAGACTGCCGGAGACGGCAAGGTCAACCTGACCCTCGGCAACATCTCGGTCCTGGAGAACGTCGACGACGCCGCGGCCGCCCAGATCGCGGCAGGCGTGTGCGAGAACACCGACACGGCATCGTTGACCACTGCCGTTCAGGGGGTTGACGCGAACAGCACCGACCACGTGGTCTGCACCAACAACCTCGGCACCATCTCGTTCAGCCAGAACGGGACCACTGAGCGCCCGGGTGGGATGGCCGAGGGCACGGCGCCGCACAGCGTTGCGCCGACGACGGCACCTCCGATGGCGCCGGGTGGCAGCCATTCGTCGTCTGACACCGGCTCCAGCTAACTGCTTGCCGCCGACGATCACCGCCCGCACCCGACCCGCGGGCGGTGATCCGGTGAGCGTCACCGGCCATCACGACGGGGTTTCAATTCGGCTCCGACATGGTCGCTGACCTCGTCGGTTGTGTTTACGGCAGCCAATTATGAGAAGTTTAAGGGCATGGGTCGACTGTTCGGCACCGATGGGGTGCGCGGGGTCGCCAATCGCGATCTGACTGCCGAACTGGCAGTTGCGCTCGGTTCGGCGGCTGCGCGGCGTCTCGGCAATTCCACAGGTCCCGGTCGTCGGGTGGCCGTCGTGGGCCGAGATCCGCGGGCCAGCGGCGAGATGCTTGAAGCCGCTGTGATCGCCGGCATCACCAGCGAGGGTGTCGACGCCTTGCGGGTCGGCGTCTTGCCGACGCCTGCGGTGGCGTACCTGACCAGTGCCTACGACGCGGATTTCGGCGTGATGATCTCCGCATCGCACAATCCGATGCCGGACAACGGCATCAAGATCTTCGGTCCCGGCGGGCACAAGCTTGACGACGCCGCCGAGGACCGCATCGAGGACCTCGTGCAGGCGGGCCCGGGGCTGCGCCCGACGGGTGCCGGTATCGGCCGCGTCCTCGAAGCCGAGGACGCGCTGGACCGCTATCTGCGGCATGCGGGCAAGGCCATGACGACGCGGCTTGACGGGCTGACCGTCGTAGTCGATTGCGCGCACGGCGCGGCGTGGGCGGCCGCTCCCCGGGCCTACCGGGCCGCGGGGGCCAACGTCATCGCGATCAACGCCGAACCCAACGGTCTCAACATCAACGACGGCTGCGGATCCACCCACATGGAGGTGCTGCAGGCCGCAGTCCTCGAGCACGGCGCCGATCTGGGTCTGGCCCACGACGGGGATGCCGACCGGTGCCTGGCGGTGGACGCCACGGGCGCCGTCATCGACGGTGACGCGATCATGGTGGTGCTGGCGCTGGCCATGCAGGAGGCCGGCGAGCTGTCCTCGGACACGCTGGTGGCCACGGTGATGAGCAATCTGGGCTTGCATCTGGCCATGCGGGCCGCCGGTATCGAGGTCCGTACCACCGGCGTCGGAGACCGCTACGTCCTGGAGGAACTGCGGGCCGGTGAGTTCTCGCTCGGTGGCGAGCAGTCCGGTCACATCGTGTTGCCCGGCTTCGGCACGACCGGAGACGGCATCGTCACCGGGCTGCGGCTGATGTCTCGGATGGCCCAGACCCGCGCCACGTTGGCCGCGTTGGCCGCGCCGATGCGGACCTTGCCGCAGGTTCTGATCAACGTGGCGGTTGACGACAAGGCCGCGGTGGCCAAGGCGCCGTCGGTGCAGTCCGCCGTGGCCCAGGCCGAGGCCGAGCTGGGTGACACCGGCCGAATCCTGTTGCGGCCCTCGGGTACCGAACAGGTGGTTCGGGTGATGGTCGAGGCCGCCGACGAGAACACGGCCCGGATGGTCGCGGTTCGGGTGGCCGATTCGGTCAGCGGCCAGTCGGCCTGACGAGCGCTCGCGCGAGGAACATTCAGCCCTGACGGAACCGGATGGTGCCCGGCTGCGTCTAACCGGGAATGGGAGATGTAACAGCCGTCCGTCTCGACAGGGCGGGCCTGTCCGCGGTAGCGGCCGGATACGACGCCGTTGCCGCCGATCTCGATTCGCTGGTGCGCGACCGGTTGCGTGGCCCGGTTTTCGACGGGGCCGCCGCCGGGCACGCCCACGCGGCCGACGGCGACGCCGTGCGGACCGCCGTGGACGAGGTGACGGATGGGTTGCGGCAATGGTCACGGGCCAGTGCCGAGATCGCGGCCGTGCTGCGCGGCTCGATCGATCGGTACGCGGTTGCCGACGCGCGTGCCGCGGCCAGGGTGGGTTGAGCCGTGGTGGCAAGCCTGGACGTCGCGTCCCGGCTGGATGAGGGGCAGGCCGCTGTCGACACCGTCGCCGAGTACGTCTGGGCCTGCCACCTGCTGGGCTTCGATCACCCCGATCTGACGCGATATCGCTATCAGGTACGCGACTGGTATGCCGCCGAGGACGGCCTGGACCTGCGGGCGCTGGATACCGAATGCACCGCGCTGGCGGCCGCTGCGACCGCGGCCGAGCAGGTATTACAGCTGCAGGACAATCAGTTTCAGAATCTGACGCAGGCCTGGCACGGCACCGGGGGTCGGGCGTCGACGGATTTCCTGGGCCGGCATGCGACGTCCGCGGCGCAAGTCGCCGCCGGGATCCGCGGAGCTGCAGCCACATTGGCCCGGTTGCGTGACAATCTGCGGGAGGCGGTCGACGCCAAGGTCTCCGCCGCGCTGCAGATCGAGCAGCGTCGGGCCGGTCAGCGGGGCATCTGGCTCGCGGCTGCGCGAACCGTGAGCAGCGGTGTGGGGGACCGCTCGGCGGCCAGCGAGCTCATCGACACCCAAGTAAAACCCTTTGTGGCCAACGATATCGGCGGGGACTGGTTGACGGCGATGCGCAGCACGACGCGAGCGGTGGCCGACGCGTACTCACAGGCCGTCGCTGCGCTGCGAGCCGAGGCCCACCCGGCATTCGGCATCCCCGGGGAGCTGGGGCCGGTCTGGCTTCCCACCGGCGCATCCCCGGGCCCCGCCCCGGCCTTCGCCGCTGGTGCAGCTGACCGGTCCTCGGCAGCCGGTGCGATCGGGGGATCCACCGCGGCTCCGGCGAGCGTGCCATCGTTCCCGGTTCCCGCGACTGTGCTGCCCGCCGGGACTGCGTCCGGAGCGGCGGCGGGTCCTGAGCCAATCCTCCCGGCGGCAGCACCCGTTGAGCCGGCGGCGCCCGCCTTGGCCGCACCGGCAGGACCGGGCCAGGGCCTCGGTGGCGGTGGCCTGCCCGGTCTGGGTGGCTTACCTGACATCGGTTCCGGCTTGGCCGGTACCGGGCCGCAACTGGCCGATCTGCTGGGCGGGCTGATCGGGTCGTCGGCCGATGATCTGCCCGGGGATATCGGTGACCTGTCGGACGAGGACGTCGATCCGGTGCCAGACGATGACGAACACGATGAGGCCGAGAACGGCACCGACGAGGACGGCACCGACGAGGACGAGATCGACGCGGCCGCCGACGGCGAACCTGTCGGGCTGGAGGATCCGCCTGTGGAAGTGACCGAATCGCAGCCGGATCCACCGCCCGAGGCGACGGAGGTGCCCGAGGCCCTCACCCCGCCGCCGGCGGTGCCCGCTGCCGCACCGCTTGCTGCACCCATGGGTGGTACGCCGTGTGAGATCGCCGCGGATGAGCTTCCGCAGGTCGGCGGCTAGCTTCGCGCTGAACCGGATTTCGATCCCTGCCAGTGGGACTTCGGGCACAGGAGCAGCGCCTGAGTGTTAGACCTGGATGTGATGTGAACCACAGTCGTCGCGAGCTTTCGGAGGGGTCTTTGATGGAAATGGAATCCGAGTGCGAGGTACGGGAGATCGCAGCCGACCCGCCACCGCCGCGTTTTGCTCGTGGCTGGCACTGCCTTGGGTTGACTCGCGACCTCGGTGACGGGGAACCGCACGCGATCAACGTCTTCGGCCAGAAGCTTGTCGTATTCCGCAGCGGGGACGGCAAGATCAACGTCCTGGACGGGTACTGCCGACATATGGGCGGTGATCTGTCCCAAGGCCAGGTCAAGGGAAATGAGATCGCCTGCCCCTTCCATGACTGGCGCTGGGGTGGCGACGGACGCTGCAAGACCGTGCCGTACGGCAAGCGCGCCCCACGCCTGGCCCGGACCGCCACCTGGCCGACCCTTGAGCAGGACGGGATGCTGTTCGTCTGGAACGATCCCGAGGGCAAGCCCCCGCCCACCGATGTGACGATTCCCCGCATCGAAGGTGCCACCAGCGGCGAGTGGACCGACTGGCATTGGTACACAACGGTCGTCAACGCCAACTGCCGAGAGTTGGTGGACAACGTGGTGGACATGGCGCACTTCTTTTACGTGCACGGATCGATGCCCACGTACTTCAAGAACATCTTCGACGGCCACATCGCGACCCAATACATGAACGCCGACACCCGCGCCGACCGCGACGATGTCGGCGGCTCGACGATGCTCGGCACCACCTCGGTGGCGTCGTACTACGGGCCGGCCTTCATGATCGATGACCTGACCTACCACTATCCCGACACCGACCATTACAGCGTGCTGATCAACTGCCACTATCCGATCGACGCGAATTCGTTTGTCCTGCAATACGGCATCATCGTCAAGAAGGTCGCGGGCCTGTCCGGGGAGCTGGCGATGCAGAACGCCATCGCACTGGGTGACTGGGTGAAGATCGGCTTCGAGCAGGATGTGGCGATCTGGAAAACCAAGGCCCGCATCGACAACCCGTTGTTGTGCGAGGAGGACGGGCCGGTGTATCAGCTGCGCCGTTGGTACGAACAGTTCTACGTCGACGCCGACGATGTCGCGGCCGACATGGTCGACCGGTTCGAGTGCGAGATCGACACCACGAGCGCCCAGCATGCGTGGGCACAGGAGATCGAGGACAACATCGCTGCCCGCGCCACCGCGCAGTCAGCCCCATGACCGGCAGCTGCCTCGACCTCGTCTCGAGCAATGGCCGATGATGCCCATGTCGTGCCGAAGTCGCGGAGCGGCTGTATTGGCCTAGCCGGTGAGGGAGACGAGCTCCTCGCAGAACTTCATGGTCTCTGCGGTGTCGGTGGCCATCGGATGCACCAGCATCGTGGTCACCCCGGCTTCGGCGTAGGCGGCGAGGCGCTCTTTGACGAATCCCTTCGGCCCGACCAGTGACACGTTGCGCACCAGGTCGTCGGGGACGGCAGCGATGGCCTCGGCTTTCTTGCCGGCCAGGAACAGGTCCTGGATGGTGTCGGCGACCTCGCCGTAGCCGTACCGGGTGGCCAGCTTGTGGTAGAAGTTCTGTCCGCGTGCGCCCATGCCGCCGATGTACAGCGCCAGTTGGGGTTTCGCCCAGGCCAGCCGGTCGTCGACATCATCGCCGATGGCCAGGCTGGCGCTGACCATGACGTCCAGCGGTCCCAGCTCTGGATCGCGCTTGGCGGTCCCGGCCCGCAGCGCGTCGCCCCACACGTCGTCGGCCTTCTCGGGCAGGTAGAACACCGGCTGCCAGCCCTCGGCGATCTCGGCGGTCAGCTCGACGTTCTTGGGTCCCAGCGCCGCGATGGTGATCGGAATGCGCTCACGCACAGGGTGATTGATCAGGTGCAGCGACTTACCCAGCCCGGTGCCACGGTCGGCGGGCAGCGGCAGCTGGTAGTACTTGCCGTCGTAGTCGAGGTTTTCGCGCCGCCACACCTTGCGGCAGATCTCGACCACCTCGCGGGTTCGGCCGAGCGGCGCGTCGAACGGTACGCCGTGGAAACCTTCCATCACCTGCGGCCCGGAGGTGCCGATACCCAGGCGGAACCGGCCGTCGGATACATAGTCGACACCGGCCGCGGTCATGGCCATCAGAGCCGGCGTGCGGGTGTAGATCGGCACCACGCCGGTGCCGAGCTCCATGGTGGAGGTCTTGGCGGCCAGGTACCCGAGCTGGCTGATCGCGTCGTAGGAGTACGCCTCGGCGACCAGGGCGATGTCGACGCCCACCTTCTCCAGTTCGACGACCTGGTCGGCGGCTTCCTTGAAGCCGCCGGCGTAACTCAGAAAGATTCCTGTCCGCATGGCGAGAGACTACACCAACCAGTTGGTTGGGTAAAATCCGGGATCTCGGGAATTATGTGGAACGCCAACAATTCGCTCCGGCAGGTCAATTATGGCGTGGCATAATCGGCGGCAACCGGAAATGGAAAAACCGATGCGCGCGCGGGGGTTGAAATGCTGGCGAGAATTCTTTGCGTCGTCACAGTCGGCGTGGGCATGGTGGCAACCGGAGCGGGTGTCGGTAGGGCCGCGTCGGAATCTCCATGCGCTCCGTACGTACCTGTCGTCGACACCATTGCCGGAGAGAGTCCAGATCGGTTGGGCGGCTGGAGTGTTCGTTACGAGCGGATCGGTGGTGGCGATGGTGCGATCGCCGACGAGATCAATCGGGTGATCGATGCCGAGGCGCGTGGTCAGGTGGCGACTTACGAGCCGAGCGCGACGAAGACGAATTCGTGGACACTGAATATCGATGGGCATGTCGTCAAACGGCCGGTGACAATTTCTGCGCTCTTCACGGGCGAATACAATACCGATCAGCCTAATATGCCGTTCCATGCCGTGGCGACTCGAGTTTTCGACTGTCGTAGCGGAATTATGATCGATTGGGACAATCTTTTCACGGATAAAAAGGCGGGCCTTTCGCGGCTGTCCGACCAGACGAAGCGGATCCTCCCGACGGTCTACGCGCCGCCCAGTCGCCCGGGTGTGTGGCAGTTCGGCAGCGAGGTGGCCCCGGTCGACGACAACTTCCGGTATTGGATCCCCACCGACGCGGGCATCGAACTGCATTTCCCGGACTGGCAGTTCGGCCGCGGGTTGCCGGTGATCACCGTCGGGTGGGCGGAACTCCGGGACCTGATCGCCCCGGAGTTCCAGGTGATCACCGAGTAACCGACGGTGAATGCGGCTGGGCGATTCGTGGGGTGTAGCAGCCGTGGAAGCTCAGCGGCAGATGGTGTCGCAACCGGCCGACGTATACGGGTCCCGCTTCGATGTCCTTGGCGTCGAACACCGACAGGTTGGCAGTGTTGTTGATTCCGTCCAGCACCGGTTCGATCAGCCAGCCGTCGTCCTCCTCGATCGCGTCGGGCCTGGCGGCGAAGATCGCCTCGTGCGGCAGGTGGCCGTCGGGGAACTTGAAGATGGTCTCCTTGCCGGTTTTGTTGTCGATCTTGGACAGTGCGTTCGGGAACAAGTTGCCGTCGGTGGCCGCCGACATATAAAAGTAGCGATTCGGCTTGGCCATGTTGAGCACGTTGATCATCGGGAATTCACCGTGGACTCCGGAGAACTCGTCGATCGTGACGTGTCCCGATCGGGGGATTCGGACCCGGGTGGGTAGGCCACCGAAGGGCATCGTGGAGGTTTCCATCAGGGTCTCGACGCCGGCGAGCTGGCCATTGAGTTGTTCCCACGTGGCGTGGTAATTCAGCACGTCCACCACGACGTCGCCGTTGTCGTCGTCGTAGGCGTTGGCGAAATGCAGATGCAGCATCGGGTCGGTGTGGAAGATCCGCGGCTTGCCGCCGTCGCGGGGCACCAAGGCGATCGTGGTGCCCAGTGAGGCGTCGTATTCGATGGCGTCGATGTAGTTGAGCAAACCGAAAGCCGCGCCGAAGAACTTCTTGAGCGGGAATACGAGCGGCGGGATCACGAAGACCAGGTACCGCTTGGTCAGGCCCATGTCGTGATTGAACATGGGTCCGGGCAGGCGGACGTGACCGAGTTTGCGCATCTTGCCGCTGCGGTCGACCCGGTAGCAGATCAGCTTCGGGACCGGCGCCATGGCCATCCCGAAGTTGTACATCTCGCCGGTATCCCAGTCCCACTTGGGATGTGCCGAGAACGCGCCCAGCCACTTGAGCTCACCGTCGTAGTCGTACTCACCTTTGGTCCGCAGGGTGTCGGGATCGAGTTCGGTGGGCCGGCCACCTTCCCACAGGGCGAGGAGTTTTCCGGCGTTCATGACGACGGCGGTGTTGGCGACATTGGCGGGAAACCGCAGAGCGTTGGCAAGCAGGCCACCGTCGCGCATGGTGCCCAAGGCGCGAAACGGCGCTCCGTCGGAAATGATCGAACGTTGATAGTGCTTGGTCTGGATGAACCGGTTGCGGAAGTGGACCACACCGTCGGACATCGAATACATGGTCAGCATTCCGTCGCCGTCGAAGATGTGGCCGAGCGGCGCTCCGCCGGCCTCCATCTTGCCGGGACCGTTGCGATACAACGTCCCTCGGAGGGCGGCGGGCAACTCGCCTGTGACGTCGTCGATCGTGTAGTCGTACTCCTCGTACAGCGGGGCATAGGTCTGGATGGGGTCGTTGTCGACGCTGGTCATGTCGGGATTCCTTCGTGTCGGGTCAGTGGGCAGTGCGGACGCGCAGGGTGCAGCCCAGGCCCGGGAGATGGGGATCGAATTCGAGCGGCATGGGCCCACCGGGATGAAAGACCTTTTCGCAGGCGGCCTTACAGCCCATCTGGCAGGAGTTCTGCTGAGCGGTGTTGGTCCCGACAACGACATGCATTGCGCATTCCGGGATCTCGTAGACCAGCGTCCCGTCCGGTTCCTCGCCGGTGCGGTGGATCGGCCCCACCAGGAAGGTGGACAGGCCGACGCCCATGTCCATCACCGGTGCGTACCAGGCTTTCGGTACGACCTTGACTGCGTGGAACATCGGCAGCAGGAACCGAAGCCAATGCCGCAGCCTGCGCGCGACGGCGTCGGAGACCAGCTCCTCCACTGCTTCGAACGGCAGGTCTCGTAGCAGCTCGGCGGTCACCCACTCGAGCTCAGCGACGAACTGGCCGTACTGGCGCCGCCAGGAGTGCTGAGGGCTCGCGAACAGTCCACGTCGACGTTTACGCCGCTCCACCATTGTGGCCCAACTTCTTTCGACCGCCGGTCGGTTGTCGGCGACGATCCGCAACATCGGCAGGAACACCGTCTCGGGCAGGTCGCCGACGCGCTTGATCATGGAATGGATCAGCCACTCGTCGCGCAGTGCGGCGATCGGACCGGGTTTGATGCCGGCAGTGGTCACGGTTGCCTCCTGGGGCGCGGTCATGGGAGTTCCACCTTGGCGGCCTTCCAGCGGCCGTCGATGTTCTGCATGGTCATGACCATGCGGCTGCGATCAACCCGCGGGTCCGGAACCTCGGTGTTGGTCACCGTCTGGTCGACGAACAGCAGCACCACCACCTCGTCGGCGGTGGCCGACTTGACCGCAGAGTTCACGACCACACCATGGCCGGTCGCTTTGTGGTCAATCAGCAACGTGCGCAGTTCGCTGCTGGATTTGGCGTACATGTCGTGGAATTCGCCGGTGGACCCGTCGAGTACCGCCGCGAAGTTCGCATCCAGATTGCCGGTATCCACCGAAGTCAGCGTCACCGCGTAGGAGTTCGCGGTATTCAACGCTGCGGCACCGGCATTCGCGATCTGTCGCTCGCCGACGTATTGCCAGCCGAAGAATCCGCCGACACCGCCGAGCGCCAGCACCAGCACAGCGATCGCGGCGGCAATCAGACGTCGTCGCCACGTGCTGTGGTTGACGACGGGCTCCGGCTCCTCCGCGGCAGAGCCCGGCGTCTCGGTGTCATCGGGCTCGTCGGTGTCCTCGCTGTCGACGCGTTCAGCCAGTTCCGTGCTCATGATGCTCCTCTCTCCTACCACTGCCCACCCTGGCGATGTGGCTGAGACTCCGGGGGGAGAGCCGGTCCGCCATAGGGCAATTGGATGCTGTGTTCGGTTATCGGTGTCGGGTCGGCGCGGCGCAGTGGGTCCAGGCCGGGCGGAGGGGTGGCGGTGTCGTCGCCGGGCGGGCGTGGGGCGTTGCGGGCGCCACGGACCAGGAGATTGGGGTCCTGGTTCTGGCAGTAGGTGTACAGGTACGGTTCGGGATAGTTCGGGATGAACGGCACGTCCCGCGGGTGCGGGTAGTCGCATACCGGCCGGGGATAGATATCGGCGATCGCCCAGATCGCCCCGTCGTGCATCAGTGAGCGGATGCCGTCGAGCAGCGGTGGTCGCTCGTCGTTGAACATCCGGTCCAGCGCGGGAACCCGAACCTGGGACAACTGCGCCACCGTTGTCAGGTCGCCGAGTAACTGCACCATGGTGGGGGAGTTGTTCTCGATCACGGAATCCACGGTCTTCAGCAGGTCCGGGGTCCTGTCGAGCAACGTCCTTATGCCTGCGTCTTTTTCGCCGATGCCGTCGAAGGTTCCGGCCAGGTTGTGCGAGATGGCATCCAGGCCGCCCGAGGAATCGTCGATGATCGTGAACACCGTGCGGCTGCTGCGTAGCAACGTCATGGTCTGCGGAAGCACACCGTCGAGGGTGTTGAGCAACACCTGGGCACCGTTGAACAGTTCACGCAGTTTCTCCGGCCCCTGTTCGCTGACGCCGAGTTCGTCGATGACCGATCGGATCTGATCGGCGTCGGCCTGGGCGAGGACGCCGTCGACATTGGTCAGCAGACGCCACAGCGGGACCGGGGTCTCGGTCTGGCTGCGGTCGATCACCGTTCCGTCGGACAGGAACGGGCCATCGGTGCGTTGCGGGGCGAAGTCCAGATACTGCTCTCCGGCGGGGGATAGCCCCGAAACCCGGACACCGGTGTCGAGCACAGGAATACGGGCACTGTGGTCGATCGTCGCTGTGGCGACCACCCCGTTGCCCGTCACGTCCACCGACTTGACCCGGCCGATCGGGATCCCCCGGACGGTGACATCCTGGCCGGCGAGCAGTCCGCCGGATTCGGCCAGGTCCACCTTGACGGTGATCTGGCGATCGAACGGGTTCACCCGCAGGGCGCCGAATGTCAGGTACGCGACCCCTACCACCACGAGGAGCAGCTGACCGACGACCGACAGCACCAGCTTTCGCGCGGAGATGAACTGAACGCAGCGAATGGCCAAGGCCGACAGGGGGTTCAGTGCGGTGCGCAGGCTCATTTCGGCGGCCCCCAGATCTGTCCGCGGCCGGGGCCCCACACCCGGTCGCCGAGCTGGGTCAAGACGAAGCGGATCGAGCCGACCATGTTGTCCCAGTTGGCCATCTTGGGGCCGGTGAATCCCGGGTCGGCGTAGTGGTTCATGTCCGGCATGTGGCCGATCGCGATCTGCTGAAGGTCGACATCGGCGGCGGCCGCGTTGCTGCCGAACAACTTCAGCGCGGCAGGAAGAAACCGTAGGAAGTTGGCCATCGTCACCCGGGGGTCGGTGGAGGCATCGTTGAAGGCGGCCGACAGGGTGTTCAGGTCGTGGATCCAGCTGCGGGCGTCGGTGCCCTGGATGGCCGGGAACTTCTGCAACTGCGCGGTCACCGCACCGATCTCGTTGGCCAGGTCCACGATCGCGGAGGTGTTGTCCGCCAGGGTCAACAGTGCCGGCGTGGCAGTGTCCAGGACCTCGTTGATGGTGTCGCGACGGGCGTTGAGTTCGTCGGCCAGCTTGGCGGTCTGATCCAGCATGCTCCGGATCTCCTCGGAGCGGTCTGCCATCGTTGAGACCAGTGCACGGGACTCGTGGATCAGGCTGGTGAGCCCCTCGCCGTCCTTACCGAGCGCCCCGCCGACACCGTTGAGCACTCGCGTCAGGTTCCGGATCACGCCGCCGTTCACTATCAGCGACGTGGTGGCCAGCACCTGTTCGACGGTCGCGGCGGCGGTGGTGGACTGCTGGCCGATCCGGTCCCCGTCCGTCAGGAGCGCCGTGACGGTTGACTCTGGTGCGGGCGGCGTGAGAGCGACGAACACGTCGCCCAGTGGTGTGGCCGAACGCAATTCGGCCGTGGTTCCCTTGGGAAGATGTATTCCGTCCAGAATGCGCATCTGGACCACGGCGGTGTAGTCCTTGGCGCTCATGCCGACCACCTCGCCGACGTCGGCGCCACCGACACGTACCTTCGCGCGATCGGGGAGATTGAGCGCGTTGGAGAATTCCGCGTCGATCTGATAGGTCGGGCCGCTGAGGCCGGGGGCGGGGAGAGGCAGTTGCTCCACTCCGGCGGAACATCCGACCGTCGCAGCGGCCACCAGGGTGGTGGCGAGGCCGATCTGGAGGGCAGGCTTCATCGATCCTCCAGCTTGGTCATCGCTTCGAGCATGGTGGTCATCCCGAAGTCGGGGCCCAGATCCGTGATGGATCCGGTGCGGCAGCCCAGTTGGCGGAGACCCAGGATGTTGCAGACTTCCTTGGTCATCGAGCTGTCGAAGAACACGTTGTCGAAATGGGCACCGACGCGCAGCATTCCGTTCTGCATGTCGATGGCAGCGGCCGCGTTGTCGATCGCCAACGGTGCCACGTCGAACACCTCGGCGAGTTCTCGGCGGTAGTCCACGAGGGCCCGACTGAGCCTGGCGCTGCTGGCGATGCTGTTCCTCAGGTTGTCGCCGTTGTTGCCCAGGAGTTCGTTCAGCTCGTTGAGCAGACCGTTGAGTCGTCGGCCGGTGTCGCCGCGACCGACGTTCTCGGCCGCCAGCAGGTCGGTGAGTTGGCGGACGTACGTGCCGAATTCACGGACCTGTCCCTCGTTGCGTGCCGCGGAGTCGGTGAGCTTGCTGAGGTTGGTGACGATGGCTTCGAGGTTCTGCTTGGTCGCGGCGCCGCCGTCGGCGCCGGTGCGCAGTGCATCCGACATCCCGGCGAGGGCGTTCTTGATCTCGGGTCCGCTGGTGGAGGTGATCGCGGAGGTGGCCGACATCAGGTCGGTCAACGGCCCGCCGCCCTTGCCGTCGCCACCCATCGCACCACCGAGCTTGTCCACCATCTTCAGGACCCGGTCGAATTCGACTGGAGTTCTGGTCGATTGCGGTCCCAGAACAGCTTCTTCGGCCAGGAGCTGGCCGCCGGAGTAGGCGGGTGTGAGTTCGATGTGCCGGTCGGTGAGGATCGAGGTTCCGACGGTGACGGCCGACACGTCCACCGGGATGCTGGTGCCGGGATCGACCTCGATGCCGATGTCGACGTGGTTTCCCCGGTTGTCGATCGAGGTCACCCGCCCGACGGGCATGCCCAGCACCGACACGTCGTTCCCGACGTAGAGGCCGATGGCGTTGTCGAACTGGGCGGTGAAGCGCAGCGGTGCGGTGGGGCCCGGACGTAGCAGGTAGGCGCCGGTGACGGCGAGCGCCACCACGGTGATCAGTACCGTCACGATTGCGGTCTTGCGTGTCATGGCAATCCGGGCCTCACTCGCAGTCTTTGAAGTATTGGTAACGCTCCGGCCATTTCCACTGCTCGGCGCGGCCACTGATGGCACACATCCAGGAATCCACCATCAGCCCGCCGGGCAACATGAAATCCAGGAACGGCCCCGATCCGGTGGCGTTGGCGGCGTTGCGCATGGCCACCGGCATGATCTGGAACAGGTTGCGCAGCAAGGCGTCATGGTCACCCAGCATCGACGTGAACTGCCGCAGATCGGCCAGCATCTTGTCGATGTGCGCGCTGTCGGTTCCGACGATGTCGTCGGCGGTGGTGATCAGGGTGGTGGCGGCTTGCAGCAGTCGCTCGACGCTCGCTCGGCGACGGATGATCTCGCCGGTGAGCTCGCGGCCCTGGACGACCAGTGCGGCCAGATCGTCCTGTTGTCCACCGAGGACGTCGGCGACGGTGGCGGTGTTCCGCAGCAGATCGGCGATCTGGCCGCGTCGCTCGGAGATGATCGCTGAGAGGTTCTCGACGTTGGCCAACGCTTCCGGGAGTACCGCGGGCACCCCGGTGAGCTGTTGCGACAGCGTCTGCATCGACGTGGCGAACTTGACGGCGTCGACGTCCTCGAATGTCGTGGTCGAATCAGACAGCAACTTTTGCAGGTCGTAGGGGACCGTGGTGTTCTTCAAGGGAATTCGATCGTCGACCAATGTGCCGCCGCCCTTGGGCTGCAACTCGACGTAGCGCGAACCCAGCACCGTGGTGAGCTTGATCGAGGCCTTGCTGTCGGAGCCCAGGCGGATGTTCTTGTCCAGCTTCATGGTTACGACGACACGGTTGACGGCCAGCTTGGTGGTCGCGACCACGCCCACGGGGACACCGGCGATGTTGACCTGGTCGCCGGCGCGCAGGCTGGCCGCCTGCAGGAAATCCGCGGTGTAGGTACGTTTGCCCAGGTGCATCGAGCTCAGGGCCGTGCTTGCCACGATCACCACGGTCAGGGCCAACAGCGCGAAAGTGCCGATCACCGCCGTGTTGCGGTCTTCCAGTGTGCGGGGCCGCCGACGGGCGGTCTGCTCGGCCGGACTGTCGAGAGAGGTACTGGGCCACTTGACGTTTCGTCGCCACCAGGACCGGTTCTGGGTGGGTCCGCTCATCTGACTCATCACCTGCACTTCGCTGTGTACTTGCGTTGCCCACCTGGCGTGGCCGCGTTGACGATGCTCGGCACGATCGGCTTGAGGAAGTTGAACAGGGTGAAGTTGAAGTCGCACGGCATCGCGCTCATCGCGGTGGAGTCGCCGGTGATCCGCGACAATCCCTTCAACACCGCAGGAAGATTCGAGCCCAGTGTGGCCCAGCCGTCACGGTTGGCCAACATCGTCGACAGCATCCCGGGTTCGCGGCTCAGCAGATCGTGTAGGTCGGGTTGCGCCGCGGTCGTGATCGCCGAGAGCCGCGATACCACCGTCGCGATCGAGCCGGTCGAGTTGACCAGTTCGTCGCGGTGCGCGTTGAGTCCGGCGATCACCGAGCGCATCTGGATAAGAGTGGTCTGCAGTTGGGTGCCACGGGAGGCAAGGTTCTCGGTGACGGCGTTGAGGCTGTCGATTACCCGGCCGAGGACCTGGTCCGGACCGGCCATCGATTGCGCCAACTGCGAGGTCTGCGCCACCAGTACCACGACCGAGTCGGAATCACCCTGGAGCGCGTTGATCAACGCGTTGGAGAGATTTCCGCGGTTCGTCGGATCGAGGAGGGTGAACATGGGCTCGAATCCGTTGAGGAGATTGGTGACGTCGAACGACGGCTCGGTGTGCTCGACGGGGATCGTGGCGCCGTCGGTCAGCTGCTCGGGCCGACCGAAGTCGGCCAGGGTCAGGCCGATATAGCGCTGGCCGATGATGTTCTGGTAGACCACCGAGGCCTTGGTGTTTCCGTACAGCGGCTGGTCGCGCTGCACCCGGAACCGGACGGTGGCCAGTGTGCCCTCGCCCGAGCCGGGATCCTCGAGCGCGATCGAGTCGACGCGGCCGACCCGCACGCCTGCCACCCGCACGTCCGACCCTGCCCGGAGCCCGGTGACATCAGTGAATTGCGCGGTATAGGTGAATGTTTCGCCTTGGACACCCCGACGCAGCGTCACCAGGATGGTCCAGGTGAGCGCCAGGCAGACCGTCATGAAGAGGGCGAGCCAGATCAACATGCGGGCGCGTGCGTTCATGGTGTTCCCGTGGGCTGCTCGGCAGGAAGCGGAGGCGTGGCTGTGCTCTTGGGAGCGGGGTCCTGGGCAGCGGGGTCCTGGGCAGCGGGGTCCGCCGGAGCTGGTACGAATTCCTCTGGGGCAGGAGGCATTTGCAGTGGGCTCTGAAGCACCTCGGCGGCGGAGTTGGCCGGGTCGGGCAAGATGATCCCGGGCGGCGGGACATAGGCGCGCGGATCGGGCAGGCCGTGGGTGTCGACGATCGGGATGCCCTCGGGTGCGGTTTGGCAGCTCGGGCCCCGCAGCTCTCCGTACACGGGACAGTCCGCACGGCTGTAGAGCCGCAGCGGTGCGAGCGCGACGACGAGTTTGAACGTGAACGTCACCTTCTGATTGGTGCGCGTCCACATTTCGTCGAAGAAGCCGTTGACCACGTTGTGCAGGCCGACGGCGACGGCGGGGAACTTCCCCGAGCGGTCGGCGAGCACCCCGATCACCGGGGTGAGGTTGGTGGTGATTCCCGCCAGTTCGTCGGCGTGGTTGTCCATGGCGGTGCGTACGGTTCCGACGGTGTGGCCGGCGCCGGTGAGCAGATCGGTCAGGGCTGCGCGTTGTTCGGCGACGGTCCGCATCGGCTTGACCGCGTGCTGCAGTGAGTCCAGCAGATCGGGTGCGGTGTCCCCGAGGGCGCTCAGTGCGGAGTTCCAGGTCTGTAAGGTCGGCGGCCCGGTATCGTCGGCGCGCAGCTCGTTCATCTCGGTCACGATCCGGTTGAGACCCTGTGCAGCCGAGGTTAATTCAGGGCCCTTACCCGCGGTGGCATCTGCGATCGCACGCATCACGCCCAGCGTGTGGTCGGTGCCGGGGCGGCCCACGGCGTCGACCAACTCACGTACCTTGGCCAGCGTCGTCTGGAACAGCTGGGTCGGGAGGGTGGTGTCTTGCCCGATGATGTCCCCGGCCCGGATCGGCCGGCCACCGGTGCCCTGGTCCACGAGTTGGACTGTGGACACCGCGAAGGCATTGCCGGGAACGATACGGGCGGTCACGGTATTGGCGATGTTGGCAACGTGATCGGGGCGCAGGTCGATGTTGACGATGTTGTCGCCGCCGCCCAGCGCGGGCGTGACAGACCGCACCGCGCCGACGAGAACACCGCGGTACTTGACGTCGGACTTGGGCGGCAGCCCGTCACCGACGCTGGGCAGGCGCGCAATGATCTCGACATGGCGATCCAGTGATCCGGTGGATTTGGCGAACATCAGGGTGCCGGCGATGGCGCAGACCACCAGGAACACCAGGCAGGTGACGAGCAGGGCCCGCTCGGAGGGGCCGCGGCCGTCCATCTCGAACTGGTTGGGCATCAGCCACCCAACCTTCCGCCGGCGTCGACGCCCCAGAACGCCATGGTGAGCATCATGTTGGTGACGACCATCAGCGTGATCGACAACCGCATGGCGCGTCCGGCGGCGATGCCGACACCCTGGGGGCCGCCGGCTGCGTAGAACCCGTAGTAGCACTGCACCGTCGACATGATCGCCACGAACACCGCGACCTTGATCACCGCGAAGAACATGTCGCGGCCCGAGAGCATCAGCGCGAAGTAGTGCAGATATGTCCCCGAGGCCTGGCCGCTGGCCAGGTACACCACGAGCTGGCACACCACGAAATTCAGCGCCAGGCACACGACGAACAGCGGGATGACAGCCATTGCCGAGGCCAGGACCCGGGTGGTCACCAGATACGGGATCGGTCGGATGGCAACGGATTCCAACGCGTCGATCTCTTCGGAGATGCGCATCGAGCCCAGCTGCGCGGTGAATCGGCACCCGGCCTGGATCGCGAAGGCCAGCGCGGCCATCATGGGCGCCAGCTCGCGCACGGTCGCCAGTGCGGTCAACAGCCCGGTCGCGGGGCCCAGACCGAGCAGGTTCAGTGCGTTGTAGCCCTCGATCGCCACCACGGCGCCGGCGGCCGCACCGACCACCAACACCACACCCGCGGTACCTCCGCCGACCACGATCGAGCCGTTGCCCCACGTGACATCGGAAGACAACCGCAGGAATTCGCGGGGGTATTTCTTGATGACGATGGGGATGCCGGCCAGCGTGCGGAAGAAGAACGCCACGATGTGCCCATTGCGGGCCATCTGGAATTCGGTGGCGCGGACGACGGCGATGACGGGTCGGGCGCCGGTTGGCAGGTACGTGGCGGCCATGTCAGAAACTCGTCTTCGGGAAGAGTACGAGGTACATCTGACTGATCAGGGTGTTCGCCAATAACAACAACAGGATCGATTGCACGACAGCGGCGTTCACCGAGTTCGCGACGCCGGCCGGCCCACCTCGGGTGTCCAGTCCCTTGTAACAGGCGATGACAGCGACGATGACACCGAACACCACGGCCTTGATCATGGTGAGGACGAGGTCGTCGACCGTGGCGAACGACGAGAACGTCGTGGTGTAGCTGCCCGGGGTGCCGCCCTGCAGCATGACCGTGAAGGCGTAGCCGGCCAAAAACCCGATGAAGCAGGTGAATCCGGTGAGTGCCACCGACACGATCACGGCCGCGGCCAGGCGGGGGACCACCAACCGCTGGATCACCGAAATGCCCATGACCTCCATCGCGTCCGTCTCGTCGCGGATGGTCCGGGCGCCGAGATCGGCGCTCATGGCGGAACCGACGGCGGCAGCCATCAGGATCGCGGCGACCAGTGGTGCTCCCTGCTTGATCACGGCAAGCCCGTTGGCCGCACCGGCCAATGCCGTGGCACCGAGTTGCCCTGCCAGCAGGCTGAATTGGACCGCCAGGGTGACGCTGATGGGTATCGCGATGAACAGCGTCGGCACCACGGCGGTGCGGGCCATAAAGACCGCCTGTTCGACGAACTCCCAGAACGGGAAGCGGCCCCGCAGCACATCGCTGAACAGGTACTGGACTGCGCGCACCGCCAGGACGCACTGTCCACCCACAGTGCGCAGCGAAGCGAGGGGGTGCCGATCCAGGTAGCCCCGCCCCCACCGCAGGACCCGATCGGTCGCTGCGGTGTCAGCGGCGTCTGCGCCCGACGGCGTGTGCGGCACGGTCAGCGGGCCCGGAATGTCAGGTTGAGACGCTTGAGGCCGCGGAGCATGAAGCTGGGCTCGTACTCGTAGTCGTTGTCGGGTGCCAGCTCGACGGAACCATACCGACGGGCGATGGCCTCCAGCGCGATCCGCGCCTGCAGACGCGCCAGCGAGGCACCCAGACAGGCATGGATGCCCTGGCTGAAGGCCAAGTGCGTCTTGGCATTCGGGCGTTGCGGGTTGAACTCCTCGCCGTCGTCGAACTGGGCTTCGTCGCGGTTGGCCGATCCGAACACCAGCACCACCAGCGAGCCGGCCGGGATGGTGTACTCGCCGAGCTGTGCCTCGGCCTTGGTGATCCGGAACATCGACTGGACCGGAGTGAGGAAGCGTAGTGCTTCCTCCACCAGCAGCTCCGCATGGGCGGCGGGATCCTCCTGCAACCAGCACCACCACTTCGGGTTCAGGCCGAGTTGGTGCAACGTGCCCGTCATCAGCTTGCGCGAGGTTTCGTTACCCGCGATCAGGATCTGCTGGATGATGCTCAACGCCGCCCCGGTGGTGAGTGGTTCGTCGTCGTTGGCGTTGGACGCCTGGACCAAACCGGTGATCAGGTCGTCCTGCGGGTTGGTGCGGCGGTCATCGAGTTCGGCGGCGAAGTACCGCTGGTACTCCAGTAGGCTGCGCGCCTGCTCGAGGGCACCGGCATCGTCGATCTCGGCGCCGATGGTCAACGCGAATTGATCGGACCAGCGCCGGAAGTCATCGATGCGATCGTCGGGGACATTGAGCGCGGCAGCGATGATCCGCAACGGCAACGGCGCGGCGAATTGCTCGACGATCTCCACCGGCTTGTCGGTCGGCAGCGTGTCGAGCAGTTCATCGACGATCGCGCGGATCCCGGGTTCGCGCTGAGCGACGAAGCGCGGGGTGAATGCTCGGGCGACCATGCGTCGGTAGTAGTGGTGGTCGGGCGGGTCGGCGGTCAACAGCGTGGGGATCATGTCCCATCCCTGTGCCTTGAGCGCTTCGACCTCGTTGGCCACCGACTCCGGTGGCGGCATCTGCGGCAGGCCAAAAGCCGAGGAGAACACCTCGTGGTTGGTCAACGCCGCGGAAACCAGTTCCCGTGAGGTCACGAACCACATTCCCCGGTCGGCGACGAATTGAACCGGCGCCTGGCTCCGCAGCGCCTGGTACCACGGGTGCGGCTCCTGCATCGTCTGCGGATCCAGCGGATCGAACGATGCGATCGGGCAGATGGTGGGCGGGCTGCTGATATCGGTCAAGGCCGTCTCCAGAGTTGGTGGGCAAGGGCTGCTCGGGGCTTTTGAATGTCCACTTGACTAATTGGTGGACCAATATAATAGTGAGGTGGATCATAATCAAGGCTCGGAAATCAGCCGGGAGAGCGAGGCGAATCGGTGCCAACAGCAGTCGTGACAGGAGCCGGCAGAGGGATCGGTCGAGCGATCTCGGAACGCCTCTCGGCCGACGGCGCGGACGTGGTCGTGGTGGATATCGATGCGGCCGCCGCCGACGAAGTGGCTCGGTCGATCGGCGGTCGAGCCGTCCACTGCGATGTCGCCGTGGAGGGGTCGGTGGCGGCGTTGGCCGACTACGTCAGCCAGATCGGCCCGATCGACGTGCTGGTCAACAACGCCGGTATCTGGCGCTCGAGCACTCTGGCCGAGAGCACTGTCGATGAGGTCGACACCGTGCTGCGGGTCAACGTGCTCGGCAGCTGGCTGGTCACCCGCGCGCTACTCGACACGTTCGGGGCCGGCGGCGCGATCGTGAACCTGACATCGGTACTGGCCGAACTCGGTGGCGCGGGCCGCGGGATCTATCCGGCATCGAAAGCCGCGCTCGTCGCGCTGACCAAGCAGATGGCAACCGAGTACGCGCCGCGCGGTATCCGCGTCAACGCCGTCGGCCCGGGCCTGGTCCTCACCGACGGCACCGCGGGTGAGTTCGCCGATCCGGGGTTGCGGTCGGCCATCGGTGAGTCGATGCCGTTGGGGCGCATCGGTGAACCCGACGACGTCGCCGCGGCAGTGGCCTTCCTGGCCTCGGCCCAGGCCGGCTACATCACCGGCCAGGTGCTCTACGTCGACGGCGGATGGGGAATCAACGGATCCGCATTCATCGGGACCGCCGTGCAGCAGTACATCGCGGGACTGCCCGCAACGCCCCAGAAGGCGGCTTTGACAGAGGAGGCGGTGTGACGCGGGCAACCGACAGAACGGACAACGAGGTGACCAGGCCGGGTGAGGCGCGGTCCTCGGGGCCGACGGTGCAGAGTCTGCTCGCCGAGGACACCCGGGAAGTCCCGTCGCCACTCCTGGAGGAGTCCTACGAGTTCCTCGGGTCGGCCGACATCGACAAGGAGCGTTACTTCACCACCGAGTTCCACCGGCTGGAGGTGGATCGAATGTGGAAGAAGGTCTGGCAGTTCGCCTGCCGCGAGGAGGACATCCCCGAACCCGGCGATTACCACGTCTACGACGTCGCGGACATGTCGTTGATCGTGCTTCGCACCGCTGCCGGTGCGATCAGGGCGTTCCACAATTCCTGCCTGCACCGCGGCACGCGGTTGTGCGATGACGCCGGCCGGGTCAACCAGTTGCGCTGTCCGTTCCACGGCTTCACCTGGAGTCTGGAGGGCAAGCTCACCGATGTGCCCGGACGGTGGGATTTCCCGCATGTCGACGACATGGCGTTTGCCCTGCCGGAAGCCCAGACCGGGACCTGGGCCGGATTCGTCTTCGTCAACGCCGACCTGGAAGCGGCCCCGCTGTCGGACTACCTGGGTGATCTGGAGAAACACTTCGCGCCGTTCCATCTGCAGGACCGTTTCAAGGCGATCCACGTCGCCAAGGTTGTCGACTGCAATTGGAAGGTGGGAATGGAGGCGTTCCTGGAGTCCTACCACGTCATCGCCACGCACCCCCAACTGCTGGAGTATCTCGGGGACGCCAACACCCAGTACGACATCTACACCCGGACCGACGACCAGCCCGGCTTCAACCGGATGATCACTCCGCAAGCGACAAGCAGCCCGCACCTGGAGCCGTTGGAACCCCAGGACGTACTCGATGCCATGTTCCGTGACTTCTTCCCCGAGGGGGTCGGCACATTCGAGGTTCCCGACGGTCAGTCGGCCCGCCCGATCGTGGCGGCGGCCATGCGTGACAATCTCGCGCAGACCACCGGCGCCGACCTCTCCGGCACCAGTGATTCGGAGATCGTCGATGCGATCCAGTACTTCGTGTTTCCGAACATGGTGCCCTGGGCGGGCGTTGGTGCACCGTTGACGTACCGGTTCCGGCCGTACGGCAACGACCCCGATCGGTGCATCTTTGACATCATGATGCTGATCCCGCTACCGACAGGAGTGCCCAAACCCAAGACTGCGCCGCCGCATTGGCTCGAAGCCGATGAGGACTACAGTGCCGCGCCCGAGCTCGGTGGATTGTGCGCGGTGTTCAACCAGGACCTGGCGAATCTGCCACGGGTGCAGCGCGGTCTGCAATCGATGACCAAACCCGGTGTGACGCTGGCGAATTACCAGGAAGTCCGGATACGTCAGTTCCACCAGGACCTGGATCGGTGCCTCGCAAGTGACAACTGAACTGTCAGTGAACGCCCCGTCGGGCATCGCGCTGCGCAATGATGTCGGCATGAGCGAGGTCACCAGCAACCGATCGGGTCCGGGCCGGCCGGCGGGCACCGACAGTGTGGACACCCGTCAGCGAGTGCTCGACGCGGCCTGCCAATGTTTCGCGCAGTACGGCTACGGACCGGCCACCAACAACCTGATCGCGGAGATGGCCGGGGTCACCGCGGGCTCGTTGCACTACCACTTCGGGTCCAAGAGCAATCTCTTCGAGGCAGTCTGCGATTACGTGTACGGCAAGATCGTCGCGCGCTCGGTCGAGGCGCTGGCCGGCCCGCACTCGGTGCGCGGCCTGTTACGGGCGGTGCTCGCCGAATCGATGCGGATCAACCACGAATCGCCGGAGCTGGCCGGATTCGTGGCCACCGCACCCATCGATGCCCGGCGCCATCCCGAGCTGTCCGAGGCGTTCCGCAAGCAGGCGGAGGCCATGACAACGACGCTGGCGCAGGCGGTGACCGCAGGCCAACAGGCTGCCCTGATCCCGGATGAGCTGGACCCGGTCGCCGTCGCAGGCATGATCAGTGCGATCGTCGACGGCTTCGCGCACGCCGCGGCCAATACCGACGTCGCGGTCATGGATTCGATGAACCAGTTGTTCGGGAGGCTGCTCCTCGAATCGGACAGCGCTTCGTAATCGATGCCCGCCCCCGACCTCCCGGCGACTGTCGCTCGGCTACGCGAGACCTTCGACACCGGGCGGACTCTCGATCTCGACTGGCGCCGCGCCCAACTGCGGGCACTCATCGCGATGCTGACCGACAACGGCGATGCCATCGTGGAGGCGGTGTCGGCGGACCTTCGCCGCCCACCGTTCGAGACCTGGCTGGCCGAGATCGTCGCGACGGTGAACGAGGCTCGCTACGCAGCGCGCAATGTCGGCCGCTGGACGCGGCGCAGGCACCGGTTACTGGAGTGGACGCAATTGCCGGGGCGGGCCTGGATCCAGTACGAGCCGTACGGCACCGTGTTGATCATCGGTCCGTGGAACGTCCCGTTCCAACTCACCCTGACCCCCGCGATCGGGGCGATCGCCGCCGGAAACACCGTGGTGCTCAAGCCATCCGAACTCGCACCGGCATCGTCGAAGTTGATGTCCGAGCTGATACCGCGCTACCTCGACCCCGAGGCGGTCACCGTTGTCGAGGGCGACGGAGTCACTACCCAACAATTGATCGCGCAGGGGCTGGACCGGGTGCTGTTCACCGGCGGCACCGCGATCGGTCACAAGATCATGGCGACCGCAGCCGATCATCTGACCCCGGTCACGTTGGAGTTGGGTGGTAAGAGCCCGGTGATCATCGCCGCCGACGCCGACGTGAAGACTGCTGCGCGGCGGATCGCCTGGATCAAGGTGATGAATTCCGGCCAGATCTGCATCGCTCCCGATTACGTCCTGGTGCACGCGGCCGTGCGGGATCGGTTCCTGGAGGAGATCCGCGCGGCCATCGAGGAGTTCCGGGCCGGAATGCCGACCGGGTTGCCGATCGTCAACGACCGTCACTTCGCCCGCCTGACCGCCGCGCTGACCGCCACCGCCGGTGACGTCGTGGTCGGCGGCGGCAGCGATGCCGGGCGTTTGGAGCTCCAGCCCACGGTCGTCGTCGACCCCAGTGCAGACGAACCGCTGATGACCGACGAGATCTTCGGCCCGGTCCTGCCGGTACTGACTGTCGAATCGGTCGAGAGCGCGATCGAATTCGTCCGACGGCGGCCCAAACCCCTTGCCGTGTATCTGTTCACCGCTTCCAAGCAGACCCGAGAACAGGTGGTTCGTCGGGTGCCGGCAGGCGGCATGGTGATCAACCAGCTGCTGCTTCAGGTGGCGACGGCGAAGATGCCATTCGGCGGTGTCGGGCCATCGGGGATGGGTGCCTATCACGGCAGGTTCGGATTCGAGGAGTTCAGTCACCGTAAATCGGTGCTCACCAAGCGGACTCGCCCGGATCTGACGGCCATGTTCTATCCGCCGTACACCGACAAGAGATTACGGCTGCTGCGCCGGTTGGCGTGACGCCTGCCAGTACACACGAACTTCGGAGAAACCCATGGATGCCAGCCTTGTTCGGGACAGCCCCTTCCTGACCGGTCATCACCAGCCCAACCGGATGGAGGTCGATGCACCCGACCTGGTGGTCCGAGGGCGACTGCCGGACGATTTGGCCGGGGTGTTCTACCGCAATGGCGCCGAGCCGCTGTACCCGCCGTCCGACGAGGACTACCACTGGTTCGACGGCGACGGCATGGTCTATGCGTTCTTCATCGAGAACGGCAGGGTGTCGATGCGCAACCGTTGGGTGCGCACCGACAAGTTCCTGCTCGAACGGGGGCAGGGCCGCCGGATGTTCGGTGTGCTCGGAAACCCGATGACAACTGACCCGGGGGCGGTGGGCACCCGCTACAACACCGCCAACACCAACGTCATCATCCACGGCGGCAAGCTGCTCGCCCTGATGGAGGGCGCACCGCCGGTGGCGTTGGACCCGCGAACTCTGGACACCCTCGGCGAGGAGACTTACGACGGCCTCATCTCCACCACCTTCTCGGCTCATCCCAAGGTGGACTACGCCACCGGCGAGCTGATCAACATCGGCAACGCGGTGCACGGGCTGGGCGGGGATGCGGTGATTCGTTATGACGTCATCGATTTCGACGGCGTACCCGTGGTGACGGAGCTGATCCCGGTACCGCATATGACGATGCTGCACACCTTCTTCGTCACCGAGAACTGGGTGGTGTTCCCGGTGATGCCGTTGGAGCTGAGCTTGCAGCGAGCCATGAGTGGCGGGCCGATGACGGCCTGGGTGCCCGACCGGCCCTCCAAGCTGGGCCTGATGCCACGCCGGGGGACCGCCGCCGACGTGCGCTGGATCGAGGTGGAGGCCCGGCACATGCTGCACGAGGCCAACGTGTGGGAGCAGGACGGCAAGATCGTCGCCGATGTCGCCGCCGCGGAGGGCACCGCACTGTTCCCCGACATCCACGGAAATCGGGCCGACCATGCCGAAACCCGACAGAGCCTGCGGCGCTGGACGATTGATCCGCTGGCGCCGTCGGACACCCTCAACGAGGAGATCGTCAACGACCGCGACATCCAGTTCCCACGGCCCGACGACCGCTTGATGGCGCAGCGCAGCCGGCACGCGTTTGCGAACAGCAATCTGCAGTCGTGCGACGGGCGGGTGGAGGGCATGGATTCGGCCCTGCGGGTGGACACCGTGACCGGGGTCGAGGATCTCTACCACTTCGGCGCGGGCACCGCGGTAGGGGAGCTGATCTTCGCGCCGCGGGTCGGCAGCACGCACGAACTCGACGGCTATGCCGTGACATTGGTGCATCGCGCCGGCGCCGCAGAAAGTGAGCTGGTGGTCTTCGATGCCGCCGATATCGCCGCCGGGCCGATCGCCAGCGCGGTCATCCCGTTCCGGATCCCGAGCGGCTTCCACTGCAGCTACTACAGCGTGGACAGCCCGCTGTACCGGCAGGCTTTCGTTCCGCGCTGACTCCGCGCTGAGGGTGCGGGCCTCTCGTACTTTTGCGCCCTACCCGCAGGGTGAACCGGGCCGGATGCCCAAGAAACCGTCGTTGACACTGAGAAGTGATCTCTGTTACTAATTAATTATCTGACCGACCAATAGATGGGAAGCTGATGACGCCTGGAACCGCAGAGCTGACGCAGATCTTCACCACCGCCACGCGCATCAAGATCTGCGATGAGAAGTTCCGGTCGCTGATCCTCACCGGCCAGGTCAGCGCCCAGTACTACTCGCCGCGTGGGCAGGAGATCGTGTCCGCATCGATCGGCGCGCTGCTGCGACCGGACGACTATCTGGTCACCACCTATCGCGGTCTGCATGATCAGCTCGCCAAAGGTGTGCCGATGCGGGAACTGTGGGCCGAGTTCTTCGGCAAGGCCACCGGCACCTGCAAGGGCAAGGGCGGCCCGATGCACATCACCCACCCCGAATCCGGGCTGATGGTCACCACCGGGATCGTGGGCAGCGGGCTGCCCATCGCCAACGGCCTGGCCCTGGCGTCCCAGCTGCAAGGCGGTGACCGGGTCACCATCGTCAACTTCGGTGACGGCGCGACCAACATCGGCGCGTTCCACGAGGCCTGCAACCTGGCATCGCTGTGGAAACTGCCGGTGGTGTTCTGTTGCCACAACAACCGCTACGCCGAACACACGTCCTTCGAGGACGGCACCAGCGTGGACCGGGTGGCCGACCGTGCGGTGTCCTACAAGATGCCCGGCGTACGGGTCGACGGCAACGACGCGGTGGCGATGTACAGCGCGGCACGCACCGCGATCGATCGGGCTCGTACGGGTGACGGGCCAACCCTTTTGGAAGCCATGACCTTCCGGTTCTACGGCCATCAGATGTCAGATCAGAACGAATACATGAAACCAGGCGAACTCGACGCCGAGCGTGCTGCCGACCCGGTGCTTCGGTTGCGAGCCAAGCTGATCGAGGAGCAGGTGCTCACCGAAGACGGCGCCGCGGCCATCGAGGCGCAGGCCAAGGCCGAGGTGAACGACGCCTTCGAATTCGCCGAATCCAGCCCGGTTCCCGACCTTTCCGAGCTGTTGACCGATGTCTACGAAGGGGTGTGAGGTATGACCGCCGCGACAGCGACCACTGAAACCGTAGAGACCGTCCCGATGCTCGGCTTCCAGGCTCTCGGCAGCGCGCTCGACGACGCACTGTCCCGGGACCCGTCGGTGATCCTGCTGGGCGAGGACATCGCCGACCCCAGTGGCGGGGTGTTCAAGGTGTCTGCCGGGCTGTCGACCAAGTACGGCGCCGACCGGGTGCGCGCGACCCCGATCAGCGAGCAGGCCATCGTCGGCGCGGCGGTGGGCGCCGCGATCGCCGGCATGAAGCCGGTTGCCGAGATCATGCTGATGGATTTCCTGGCCGTGTGCCTGGACCAGGTGTCCAATCACGCCGCCAAGCTGCGCTACATGTCGGGCGGGCAGACCACCGTGCCGCTGACCATCCGTTGCGCGGCCGGCGCCGGGATGCAGTTCGGGGCACAACATTCGGAGATGCTCGAGGCCTGGCTCACCCACGTTCCAGGTCTCAAGGTCGTCGTGCCCAGCAATCCCGCCGACGCCAAAGGGCTGCTCACCGCGGCGATCTTCGACCCCGACCCGGTGGTGATCGTCGAGCAGAGCCTGCTGTACTTCGCCCCGCCACAGCCGGTTCCCGTCGGCCACCACGTGGTGCCGCTGGGTTCGGCGGCAACGGTGCGCCCGGGCCGCGACGTCACCCTGATCAGCTATGGCAGGCAGGTGCACACCGCCTTGGCCGCTGCCGAGCAGTTGGCACAGGAATCGATCGACGCCGAGGTGATCGACCTGCGATCGCTCGTGCCGCTGGACGAGCGCACGGTGCTGGAATCCGTGGCCCGCACGAGGCACGCAGTGGTGATCCACGAGGCCGTGCGCCGCGGCGGATACGGAGCCGAGCTCGCCGCGCTGATCACCGAGAACCTGTTCGACGAACTCGGCGCTCCGGTGGCTCGGGTGGCCGGTCCGGACACCCCGGTCCCGTTCGCCAAAGTGCTCGAGGACGCATTCGTCCCGGGCGAGGACGCCATCGTGGCAGCCGCCAAGCAGGCAGTCTTGCGGTCGCGGGCCGCCGCCGGATCGAACGGCTAATCTTCGTGGTCCATGCGATCGAGCACTACGCTCGTCGGGACGCGCAAGCCCTCGCCCTCTCCGATGGCGCCACCTCGTTGACCTGGACGCAGCTCAACGAGCGGCTGAACCGCACCGTCAATTGGCTGCTTTCCCAGGAGATTCCGTCGGGCCGGCGGGTGGCGGTGCTTGGTGTCAACAGTGTGCACGTGGTGCTGGCGCACCTGGCCGTCACGTACGCGGGATTGTCGGCGGTGCCGGTGAACTATCACCTGACCGCCGACGAGATCGGCTACATCCTGCGTGACGGGGCGGTGCACACGGTGCTGTGCAGCACCGAAACCGCCGCCACCGTGCGCGCCGCGGACGCCGATGTTCAAGTGGTCTCCTGGGATGACCTGGACTCCGCGCTGGCGCAGTATCCGGCTTCCGAACCGTCCGCAGACATCGCACCGGCCAAGCCGCTCTACTACACCTCCGGGACCACCGGATATCCCAAAGGGGTGGAGCTGCCGGACCAGATGTTTCCCGGTGGCGCCTCGATGGTCGAATATGTTGCGCGAGTAATCGATTCACCGATTCGAACCCCGGGCAGGCAACTTGTCGTCGCCCCTATGCACCACACCGGTCCGATGGCCGGGGTGCGCGGGATCCTGGCCGCCCAGCCGTTGGTGATCCTCCCGCGCTTCGACGCCGAGCAGGTGCTGGCCACCATCGCTCGGGAGCGCGTCGAGGCCACCATGATGGTGCCCACGCACTTCTCCCGACTGCTGCGAGTGCCCGACGAGGCGCGCGACCGCTACGACGTCTCCAGCCTGCGCAGCATCGTGCACACCGGCGCGGCCTGCCCGGTCGAGGTCAAACGCGCCATGATCGAGTGGTTCGGCCCGATCCTGATCGAGGCCTACGGCTCCACCGAAGCCGGCACGGTCACCCTGATCACCTCGCCCGAGTGGCTTGAGCACCCGGGATCGGTGGGGCGCGCCATGCCCGGCTACAACCTGACCGTCCGCACCGAGGACGGCGAGATTGTGCCCACCGGCACAACGGGTTTGGTGTGTGTGCAGTCCACGGTCGGACATCATCCGGCCTATCACGGCGATCCGGAGAAGACACGGCGCAGCTACGTGGCCGACGGGGTGTTCGCGCTCGGAGAGATCGGTTACCTCGATGCTGACGGCTATCTGTACCTCACCGATCGTGCCTCCGACATGGTGGTCAGCGGCGGGGTCAACGTGTACCCGGCCGAGTCCGAGGCCGTGCTGCGCCGGCACCCCGCCGTCGCCGACGTGGCCGTGATCGGCGTTCCCCACGACGATCTCGGGGAACAGCTGTGTGCCCTCGTGGTGAGCACCGAAACCGAGGTGACACCGGGGGAATTGGTCGATTGGACGCGAGAACGACTGGCGCACTACAAATGTCCGAATCTGATCGAGATCGTGGACTTCGATCTGCGTTCGGTGATGGGGAAACTGAACAAGCGGCAGCTGCGGGCCCGGTACCTGGCCCGAACGGGCGCTGCTCCGACGCCGGCCGGGAGGCCCTGATGGAGACCGCCGAACTTGCGCGCGAAGCCGCTTCTGCGGAGTTCGCATTCACCGCGGAGCACACCGCCCTGCGCGACGTGCTCGGGGAGTTCTTCGAGGACCCCGGCGATGACGGTTGGCGCAAACTGTTGTCCGACGTCGGTGCCGACGAGATCGTCTTCGACAGCGGACTGCCGGACTCCTCGGCGACAGCCGTGGACTTGGCGATCCTCGCCGAGTGTGCCGGCGCAGCCCTGTTCGGCGGCCCGCTGCTGCCCAGCGTCTCGGCGGGCGTGCTGGCAGCGGGGGTCGGGAACGCCGCGCTGCTGGCACCGCTCCGCGACGGGACGCGAACCGTCGCGGCCGCCAGGGGCGCACAACTGAGCACGAATCTGTCCGGTGGCATCGACGTGACCGCGGTTCCGGTGTGGAATGCCACCGGAGCCGACGTCGTGGTGGTCACCGGAACACTCGACGGCAGGCCTGCGGTGGCTCTCCTCGACAGTGCGGCGGGGCTTGCCGAAGAACTGTCCGGGCTCGATCTGTCCCGCTCTCTGGGGCGGTGGACCGCCCGTGCGGTGCAACCGGCCGTCCTGCTGCACGGCGCGGAGGCCGAAGCAGTACGTACCGCCCTGGCCCGCCGGGCCGACCTGGTCATCTCGGCTGAACTGCTCGGTGTGGCACAGCACGTGCTGGACGCGACGGTGCAGTACGTCGACAAGCGAGTCCAATTCGGTCGGACAATCGGTTCCTTCCAATCGGTCAAGCACCGCCTGGTGAATCTGCTGGCCGCCGTCGAACTCACCCGCTCGGCCGTCTACGGGGCGGCCTGGCGGGTCGGCAGCGAACCTCAGGCATTGGGCACCGACATCGACCTGGAGGTGGCGGCACTGCTGTCGCGGCAAACCGCGCTCGCGGTCACCAAGGCTGCCGTCCAGTTGCACGGGGGTATCGCGATCACCTGGGAGCATTGGGCGCACCGTTACCTGCGAAGGGCCAACTCTGTTGTCGCGCTGACCGGTTCGCCGAGCAAGTGTCGAAGCCGCCTGGCCGGCCTCATCGATCGACGGGAGGCGTGAAGTGGCTGAACACGACGATGAACTCCGCAGAGAAGTCGACCGCTGGGTCGCCGAGCACTTTCCCGAGAAGTTCCGTGGTGCAGTGACATCCGGTAGACGCGTGCTGCTTTCCGACATAGACCGCGACGCGGCCGAAGCGTGGTACGCGGCACTCGGCGAACGCGGCTACACCGTGCCGCACTGGCCACGCGAGCATGGGGGCCTGGGCTACACCGAACAGCAGGCCGCCGTGGTGCGATCGGTGCTGATCGAACGCGGAGCCGGCCTGCCGGACCACTACTTCGTGCCGCTGATGCTGATCGGCCCGGCCATCATGGACTGGGGCACACCGGAACAGAAACACCGGTATCTGCCCGGGATCGTGGCCGGTGCCGACATGTGGTGTCAGCTGTTCAGCGAGCCGGGCGCCGGATCCGACCTGGCGAGCCTGGCCACCCGAGCCGTGCCCGAAGGTGCGTCGTGGCGGATCAACGGGCAGAAGGTGTGGAGTTCGTTCGCCGCGGGTTCCCGCTACGGGATGTTGCTGGCTCGGACCGATCCGGACCGGCCGAAGAACGCCGGGATCACCTGCTTCCTGGTCGATATGGCCTCACCGGGGGTGACCGTGCGGCCGCTGCGCCAACTCACCGGCGACGAACACTTCTGCGAGGTGTTCCTCGAGGACCTGGTGTTGGGGCCGGAGACGGTGCTCGGTGAGGTCAACGACGGTTGGCGCGTGGCCATGACGACGTTGAACGCCGAACGGTCCGGGCTCTCGGAAACCTCCGGTGCCAGCGGTGTGCCGCTCGCGCCCGTGCTCGAGCTCGCGCGTCGGAACGGCCGCTGGAATGACCCTGTGATCCGGGATCGGCTGGTAGACCTGTTCGCCGTCGAGCATGCCCTGGCGCTGACCAATCTGCGTTCGATCGCCGAGTCCCGTACGCCCGGCGGATCTCCCACGGGTTCGATCACCAAGCTGGTGCTGTCCGAATTGTCCCAGGAGATCAGCGAACTCGGCTTCGAGGTGGGCGGTGCCGAAGCCGCCTACTGGGACGACACGATGCCTCCCGAGACGCACAACCTGCTGGACAGCCGCCGCTTCACCATCGCCGGCGGCACGTCCGAGGTGCAGCGCAACATCGTGGGTGAGCGGGTGCTGGGCCTGGAACGCGAGATCGACCCCGGCCGTGGCAAGCCGTGGCGTGAACTGCGGCGCAGCTGACATGCCGACCGTCACCGTCCGGCCCTCCGGGATCACTTTCGAGGCGGCACACGGGCAGACGGTGATGGCCGCCGCGCGGGCGGCGGATGTTCGGTGGCCGACGGTGTGCGGGGGAAACGGGGACTGCCTGGTCTGCCACATCGGCGTGCTCGAGGGATCGGAGAACCTGTCGGAGCCGTCGGCGTCTGAAGCCCAGGCAGTTCGCAACCTCAGCGGCGATCAGGGTGGGCGCGGCGAGCATGTGCGGTTGGCCTGCCAGGCAGGCGTGCTGGGAGACGTGACGGTGGAGAAACGCGGAGTGCGCAAACTGCGTGCCCGACCAGAACAACAAGCAGGACAGGGGGAGTCGGGTGGCTGAGGTCATCGATCCGGGCATCATGAAGGTCAACGACGGACGGCTCAACCTGGTCGGCGGCCGCTGCGACGCCTGCGGTGAGATCGAGTTCCCGCACAAGCAGTCGTGTCGGGACTGCGGCGCTGCCGACATCACGACGGTGCCGCTGGCAGCTTCGGGTGTCCTCTGGAGTTGGACCGTGCAGCGGTTCCCGCCACCGAGCCCGCCGTACTTCGGCGGCGCCGACGACTTCGCGCCGTTCGGCGTGGGCTACGTGGAACTGCCCGGCGAGGTCATCGTGGAGGCGCGCCTGACCGAGTCGGACCCGGAGCGGCTGCGGATCGGTATGCCGATGACCCTGGTGAGCGTCGAAGTCGTCACCGAAACCGGGGAAACCCGACAGACTTTCGCTTTCGCGCCGGTTGCGCAAGGAGGGAATCCGTCATGAATTCGGTGGCGATCATCGGGGTCGGATGCCGACCGTTCGGGCGCTATCAAGACACCTCGGTTCGGCACGAGGCCGTGGCGGCCGTGCGACAGGCACTGGCCGATGCGTCGGTGACCTGGCCGCAGATCGAGTACGCCGTGGGCGGCAGCATGTCAGCGGGGTCGGCCGACACGCTGGTGTCCGATCTCGGTTTGACCGGTGTTCCTTTCGTCAACGTGTTCAACGGCTGTGCCACCGGCAGCAGTTCGCTGATCTCGGCGGTGCACACCATCGAGGCCGGGGCGGCTGACCTGGCACTGGTAGTGGGTTTCGACTCGCATCCGCGCGGAGCATTCGCGATCGACCCCGCCGCGATGGGTCTCGGCGAGTGGTACGGCCCATCCGGCCTCGCCCTCACGTCCCAGTTCTTCGCACTGAAGATCAAGCGGTACCTGCACGAGTTCGGCCTGCCGGAGCGGCTGCTGACCAAGGTGGCGGCCAAGGCGTTCCGCAACGGCTCGCTCAATCCCAACGCCTGGCGCCGTAAACCCTTGTCGGAAGCTGACATCGAAGCCTCGATGATGCTGTCGGATCCGTTGCGCCAGTACATGCTGTGCTCGCCGGGTGACGGAGCCACCGCGGTGGTGCTGTGCAATGCGGACAAGGCCAAGCAGTACAGTCCGCATCCGGTGTACGTCGCCTCCTCGGCGGTACGGACGCGCCGGCCCGGCTCGTTCGAGGTACTCAGTCCGTCGCTGTCGGTGCGTCGTGGGGCCAGCCCGACCGTCGGGGCCGCGGCTGCGGCGTTCGAGCTGGCGGGCATCGGTCCCGCCGACGTGGACCTGGCCCAGCTGCAGGACACCGATGCCGGCGCGGAGATCATCCACCTGGCCGAGACCGGACTGTGCGCCGACGGTGAACAGGCCGAGCTGATCGATTCCGGCGCAACCGAACTCTCCGGACGACTGCCGATCAACACCGATGGCGGATGCCTGGCCAACGGCGAACCGATCGGGGCCTCAGGGCTGCGGCAGATCCACGAGAACGTTCTGCAACTGCGCGGTACCGCGGGCGAACGCCAGGTCCCGGGAGAACCCAGAGTCGCACTGTCGCACGTCTACGGTGCCCCTGGCCTCAGCGGCTGCACGATCCTCACCAGATAGGGGTGCAGCGATGAAGGTGACTGTCGATCCGGATCGGTGTGTCGGGAACGGGATCTGTGAGGCCGTGGCTCCCGATCTGTTCGAGGTCGGCGCCAGCGGTCAGGTTGAGCTGGTGGTCGACGAAATCCCGCCGGAAAAAGGGCAATTGGCGCAGAAGGCGGTGGAGTCGTGCCCCGCGCTGGCCCTGAGCATCGCCCGCCGACCAAACTGAAAGGCTGACCCACGATGGAAATCAAGATGCCGAAACTCGACGTGACGATGACCGAGGGCACCTTTCTCGGCTGGCTGGTACCCGACGGGACGGTCGTGGAGGAGGGTGAGGACCTCTACACCGTCGGTACCGACAAGGTGTCGGCCGATATTCCGGCGCCCAGCGCCGGGGTGCTGCGCCACGGTTCGGCCGAGGAGGACGAAACGTACCCGGTCGGAGCGAGTTTGGGGATCCTGGAAACGTAGCCGCCGAGCCGCGGCTTCATTCCCAGTACTGACCCGCGAGCAGGAACAGGCCCCAGCTGAAGCCGGCGCCGTACCGCCTGCCGTTCCACTCGAAGTCGTACACCTCGTGCGCGGGAAGAACATCGTCGGTGAGGGGATGCCGGTTTGTGAGGGTGGCGGGGCCGAAATACTCGATGAATTCGGCGGTGTCCATGCTCCACGTGGGCTGCTCGCCGGGCGAATCGGCGGGCAGCGGATAGCCCCCGGCGCGGCAGTACTGCGCTGCCTCAATTGTTCCGGCCGGCCCGGTGTGTGCGGTGAACTCGAAACCCGGCCACAACACGCTGCTGAACGACAACGACGTCGAGTCCTGTTTCGCCACGCCGACAACCTGTTTCAGGTTCTCGAAGCGGGAGGATTCGTCTTCCAGTAGCCCGGCGACACGCTGGTGGATACGTTGCGCGTCCTCGGTGGAGATCCCGTATTCCGTCAGGGTCCAATCGATCATGGCCCGCCTGGGAAGCATTCCCCACTTCATCGTCAGCAACTGATAGATCTCGAAATCCGGTACCCCGACCGTCTTCTGGACTGCCAGCGCCGGAGGGATGATGGGCTCTGCTGCTCGTACCCAGGTGGGCTGGTCGGACATCAGATCGTCTCCGCTCGGCACGCCAGCGCAGCTGCCACGAATTCGTCCCGCGCCGGGTTGTCCGTGTTGGCGTTCCAGATCAGTGTCACGCGGGAGGGCCCCAGGTCTTCGATCGGCACGGCTTTCACATCGGGTCGGCGGTAGTAGGCGGTGGTGGATCGGGGCAGGATGACGAAACCCTCGTGCGCGGCAACGTGTTCGAGTTTGTCCTCCACGCTGCGGAACTCGTCGCGCGGCGGTGCCCACCGCTGATCGGGTGCGGCCGCGCACACCCAGTCCGGCACCATTGCAGGGTCCGGCAGTAGCAACAGCCTGGATGCGAGATCGGCGAGGCGCACCGCGGCGCGCGTCACCAAGGCGTCGTCTGCCGGCAGCACCGCGTCCATGGGTTCTTCCAGCAGGGCTGCGCTGCCCAGTCCGCGGTGGTCGACCGGCTCCCGGGCATAGACCACGTCGACCTCGCCCGACCGGACCAACTCCGCCTGCTCGGGCCACGGGACCTGCCGCACGACTGCCCGACGCCGCGGGCCGCCCGCCTCGAACGCCGCGGCCGCCGCTGTTGCCCGCAACCCGGCGATCACTCCGACCGTCACAATCACCGGGTGTCCGGCGGCGCGGGACAGGCGCTGTCGCAGCGCGTGCGCGTCGTCGAGCAGAACCTTGGCGTCCCGCAGCAGCTGCGCGCCGACGGCGGTCAGCTGGGTACCGGTCGAGCCGCGGATGAACAACTGAGCACCGAGCTCGCTCTCGAACGCCCGAATCTGCCGCGACAGCACGGGTTGTGCGATATGGAGACGCTGGGCCGCCCGACCGAAATTCAGCTCCTCGGCGACCGCGACGAAGTACCGCAGCTTGCGCAGGTCGAGGTCCGCGGTGCTCATACCCCGAGGGTATCGCCGAACGACGAAAAGAGTCTTGGACGACGAAGTCGCCGCGAATTCACAGTGGACTCATGAACCTCAAGAACGCACGTGTCCTGATCATCGGCGGCACCTCCGGCATCGGCCTGGGGGTGGCGGCTGTGGTGGCGGACCGAGGTGGCATCCCGATCGTGGTGTCGCGCAACCAGTCCAACGTCGATCGAGCTGTCGCCGAACTGGGTGAGAACGCCCGGGGGATGACCGTCGACCTCGCCGACCCCGCCTCGCTCGGTCGTCTCGTCGATGAGGTCGGGCAGATCGAGCACCTGGTATTCAGCGCGGGGGAGTCGCTCACGATGGTCGGCCTGACCGATCTGACCGCTGCGACCATCACCGAGTTCATCAGCACTCGACTCATCGGCCAGCTGCAGACGGTGCGGGAGTTCGCGCCCCGGATCACGCCGGGCGGGTCGATCACCCTCACCAGCGGCACTGCCGCCGAAAAACCGGGACTCGGCGTGCTGCCCACCGCGGTATGCGGCGCAATCGACGCGATGACCAGGGCGCTGGCCGTCGAACTGGCGCCGTTGCGCGTAAACGCCGTCGCCCCCGGTCCGATCCGGACGCCGCTGTGGTCGGCACTCGGTGAGGAGGATCGGGAGGCCATCTACGAGCAGTTCGCGAGCAATCTCCCCGTCGGCCGGATTGGCGAACCATCCGACACCGCGCTGGCGTACGCGTACCTGATGGAGCAGGAGTTCGGCACCGGGGTCGTGCTGACAGTGGACGGCGGTACGACCTTGGTGTGACTCCCGATCACGGCTTGAGTAGCGCGACGACCTTGTCTTCAAGGGCGACCGGATCGGCGTTCGGGTCGGCCGGTTCGGTATGGGGCAGTGTGGCGTCGGGATCGGCGAAGTCACGGTAGGTCTTGTCGCCGGCCAGCGTGGCCAGCAGGTACCCGGTGAGCAGGCCGCGGATGATCTTCTGGGTGTCCTTGTCGGCGCCGGGCAGGCCGATGAACCGAGCCAGGCGGCGTCCCTCGACCAGGCCGCCGGCCTGCGCCTTGCTGACGGTCCGCAACGTCGCACCCTCCCAGGTGCGAGCCAGTTCCACGGCATTGGACCGCAGCGTCATCGGATCCCCGGGCGCGGTCAGGACCAGGCCGGGGACCTGCAGCGTCGACGCCGGTTGTTCGGCGGGCGGCTTGGTCACCGTCGGGAACAGCGAGACCACGGCCTTCGGGCGGTGCGGATCACCTCCCATACCTGCGGCAGCGAACACCGCGGCCGACCCACCGAAACCGTGCCCCACCACACCCCGCTTGCCCGGGTGCACGCTGATCTTGCCGGTGCCCAGCCGCACGCCGGTGATGATTTCCAGGGCCGCGCCCAGGTCAAACGCGAAATTGAGCACCGACGGAGCCACGCTGGTCTCGGTATCGGGTGCCGCCGCCACGATGCCCCAGGACGCCAGGTGCTCGAGCGTGCCCGTGTAGTTCTCCGCCCGTGTCATCCACTCGTGGCCGAACACCACACCGGGCAGATTCAGGCCGGCCTCGGGCGTGTAGACCACTCCCGGCATGCCGGCGAACGCCAGGTCACCGCGCAGGACTCGATGCGGTCCGCGGCGGGTCAACCCTGCGAAGAGCTTCTTTGTGCTGGCCACGCGTTGACCGTAGCGCAGGGCGACTGGCGCGTGACCGCCGATTGAACCTGAGTCGCGCCCATGTGCCAACACGGTGATTTGTGTCAAACCCCGCCGCCGCAGAATCGGGTCAGGCGGCCGACTGCACTACCCTGGGACCCTATGTGTGGAATCGTCGGCTACGTCGGGGCGCGCCCGGCCCGCGGCATCGTGGTCGACGCGCTGCGGCGGATGGAATACCGGGGCTACGACTCCGCGGGAATCGCGTTGATCGACGGCAACGGCGGGTTGACGGTGCGTCGCCGCGCCGGCCGGCTGGCCAACCTGGAGACCGCCCTCGCCGAGACCGACGATGGCATCCTGACCGGCAGTACCGGCCTCGGCCACACCCGCTGGGCCACCCACGGCCGTCCCACCGACCGCAACGCCCACCCACACCGTGACGCAGCGGCCAAGATCGCCGTCGTCCACAACGGCATCATCGAGAACTTCGCGGTTCTGCGCGCCGAGCTCGAAGCCGACGGGGTCGAATTCTCCAGCGACACCGACTCCGAGGTGGCGGTGCACCTCGTGGCCCGTCAGTACGCACAGGGCGCCACCGCCGGCGATTTCCCGGCCTCCGTGCTGGCCGTGCTGCAGCGCCTCGAAGGCCACTTCACCCTGGTATTCGCCAACGCCGACGATCCGGGAACGATCGTGGCCGCGCGCCGGTCCACCCCACTGGTGGTCGGTATCGGTGACGGCGAGATGTTCGTCGGCTCCGATGTGGCGGCGTTCATCGAGCACACCCGGCACGCCGTGGAGCTGGGCCAGGACCAGGCCGTGGTGCTGACCGCCGACGGCTACCGGATCACCGACTTCTTCGGCCGCGATGACCTGCAGGCCGGCCGGGACTACCGCGAGTTCCACATCGACTGGGATCTCGATGCCGCCGAAAAGGGTGGCTACGACTACTTCATGCTCAAGGAGATCGCCGAGCAGCCCGCCGCGGTCGCCGACACCCTGCTGGGGCATTTCGTCGACGGCAGCATCGTGCTCGACGAGCAGCGCCTGAGCGATCAGGAACTCCGCGAGATCGACAAGGTCTTCATCGTCGCCTGCGGCACCGCCTACCACTCGGGTCTGCTGGCCAAGTACGCCATCGAGCACTGGACCCGGCTGCCCGTCGAGGTCGAACTCGCCAGCGAGTTTCGGTACCGGGACCCGGTGCTGGACCGCAGCACCCTGGTGATCGCCATCTCGCAGTCCGGCGAGACCGCCGACACCCTGGAAGCGGTGCGGCACGCCAAGACTCAGAAGGCCAAGGTGCTGGCCATCTGCAACACCAACGGCAGCCAGATCCCGCGCGAGGCCGACGCAGTGCTCTACACCAGGGCCGGGCCCGAGATCGGTGTGGCCGCCACCAAGACGTTCCTGGCCCAGATCGCCGCGAATTACCTGGTGGGGCTGGCCCTGGCGCAGGCCCGCGGGACCAAGTACTCCGACGAGGTCGAGCGCGAGTACCACGACCTGGAGGCCATGCCGGACCTGATTGCCCGGGTGCTGGCCGGCATCGAGCCGGTCGGGCAGTTGGCGCAGCGGTTCGCGAAGTCGCCCACGGTGCTGTTCCTGGGCCGGCACGTCGGCTACCCGGTGGCGTTGGAGGGTGCGCTCAAGCTCAAGGAGCTGGCCTACATGCATGCCGAGGGCTTCGCCGCCGGTGAGCTCAAGCACGGTCCGATCGCATTGATCGACGACGACCTGCCTGTGATCGTGGTGATGCCGTCACCCAAGAACGCCCAGATGCTGCACGCCAAGCTGCTGTCCAACATCCGCGAGATCCAGGCCCGCGGCGCGGTGACCATCGTGATCGCTGAAGAGGGTGACGACACGGTGCGGCCGTACGCCGATCACCTGATCGAGATCCCGGCGGTGTCAACGCTTTTCCAGCCGTTGCTGTCGACCATCCCGCTGCAGGTGTTCGCGGCCGGGGTGGCGCGGGCGCGGGGTTACGACGTCGACAAGCCGCGCAACCTGGCCAAGTCCGTCACCGTCGAGTAGTCCGGTCTTCACGTTCGGCGCCGAGGTCTGATGGATCTGCAGGTTCCCAAGGTCAACATTGCCCGACGGCGGGACCGGAACGGGTTGGGGGCCTTCGTCTCGGAGTCGGCGTTCGAGCACTTCCTGGGCGCCTACCGGGCCGGCATGGCGACGTTGCCGCCGTTCGAACTGTTCGACGTGCCGACCTCGTTCGGAACGGTCCGGGCCTACCGGTTCGCCGGACCGGACTCAGGTGCGCCGGTGGTGCTGCTGCCGGGCCGCAACGCGTCGACGCCGATGTACCGGACCAACCTCGGGCCGTTGCTGCAACAGCGCACGGTGTATGCGATCGACCTGCTCGGTGAGGCCGGTCTGTCGGTGCAGGACAAGGCGATTCGCGGTGCACCGGATCAGGCACAATGGCTCGACGAGACGCTGGCCGGCCTGGGCCTGGAAGCGGCGCACCTGCTGGGAGTGTCGATGGGCGGGTGGACGGCGGCGAATTGCGCGGTGCACCGGCCCGGCCGGATAGCCTCGCTTACGCTGCTCGACCCGGTTTTCACCTTCACCGGAATCCCGGCGAAGGCCATTCTCGCCTCGGTGGCGCTGTTCGCCCCGGGCGTGCCGGAGCGCTGCCGCCGGAGGGTGCACAGCTGGATTGCCGGTGGTGCGGACCTGCAGGCCGCCGCGAGCGAATCCGCGCTGATCGATGCCGGGGCAAAGGATTTCACGCTGCGCGTACCGGCACCGAAAATGTTCACCGAGGAGCAGTTGCGGGGGCTCGACGTGCCGGTGCTTGCGTTGATCGCGGGCCGCAGCGTCATGCTCGACCCCGAGCGTGCCGTCGCGCGGGCGCGGGAGGTGCTGGCGCGCGGGGAAGTCGAACTCTGGGCCGATGCTTCTCACGCCATCAACGGTGAGTACCCCGAAGAGATCGCGCGACGTGCGGGGCGGTTCTGGAACGCGGCGTAGGCCGACGAGGATCTTCAGGCGCGAATCACCGACGGCCCCAGCGCTTCATAGTGCTGTGCTTCCTCTGCGGGTAACTCGGTGCCGGTGACGATCGACTCGAAGTCGGAGACGTTCGCGAACCGGCAGAAACTCGTCTCCCCGAACTTGGAATGTGCGGCCACCAGTACGCGCCGTTGCGCGACGTTCACCGCAGTCTGCTTCACCGCCGCCACGGCGGGATCCGGTGTGGTGAGGCCATGCTCGGTAGTGATCCCGTTGGTGCCCAGAAATGCGATGTCGATGACGAGGCTGTTCAGGCGCTCCACCGCCCAGTGGTCGACGGTGGCCAGGGTGCGTCCACGCATTCGCCCACCGATCATCAGGACGGTGACGGTCTCGCTGTGTGCCAGCGCCTCGGCGGCCAGCAGCGATGACGTCACCACGGTCAGTTCCTGATCGGCGAGCTGTTCGGCGATCAGGCGTGGCGTGAAACCCTCGTCCAGGTAGACGGTTTCGGCGCCATGCAACTGATGTGCCGCCGCGGCAGCGATGCGGTGCTTCTGGGCCAGGTCCACCTGGCTGCGGTATTCGACGGTGGATTCGAACGCTGCGGTCTCCAGCGGGATCGCGCCCCCGTGCACACGTTTGAGCAGTCGTCTCCCGGCCAGCGCCTTGAGGTCGCGACGGATGGTCTCGGCTGCGACGTCGAGTTCGGAGGCCAACGTCAGCACATCGACGCGGCCCCGGCTGCGCGCGAACTCGACGATGCGGCTCTGGCGGGTATCTGAATCCACGCTTGCCATTCTGGGGCACCCGGGTGCGGCGTCGCTTATTTGCTGTCGGAGAGCACTGCACGCACCTCGTCGGCGCTGGTGGCAGCCCGCAGTCGGGCGACCTCGTCCTTGTCGAGGAAGACATGGGCGATCTTGGTCAGCAGTGCCATATGGTCGTTGCCCAGCCCGGCGATGCCGACGACGAACTCGGCGGGTTTGCCGTTCCAGTCGATGGGTTCGGGGTAGCGCACGAAGGAGATCCCGGTACGGCGGATCGCGGTCTTGGCCTCGTTGGTGCCGTGCGGGATGGCCAGACCATTACCCATGTACGTCGACACCGACTTCTCGCGTTCGTGCATGGCATCCACGTAGGCCGGCTCGACGGAGTCAGCTGCCACCAAGAGTGCACCGGCCTCGTCGATCGCGGCGTCCGCCGAGGTGGCCGAGCCGGCCAGCACGATCGATTCGAGGGGCAGAACCTCGGCGCCGGCTGTCTGGTCTTCGGGCGAGCGCGCAGCCTCGGTTGTCTGCTCATCCGAAGCCGCGTTCGTGTTCTGCAACATCTCGACGATCTCGTCGTAGCGAGGGGAACTCATGAAGTCCTCGACCGAGACATGAACGGCCGAGGCGGTTTTCAGGCGGGCGCGGTCGGTCAGATCGCGGTGGGTGACCACCAGGTCGTAGGTATCGGTCAGGTTCGCGATCGATTGGTTGGTCACGGTGATGTCGCCGAATCCCGCGGACCGGATCTTCTTGCGCAGCACCGACGCCCCCATCGCCGAGGACCCCATGCCGGCGTCACAGGCGAACACGATGCTGTTCACCGGTCCGCGGTGCGCGCCGACCAGGGCGGAGGCCACGCTGGACCTCTTGCCCTTCAGTGCCTCCATCTCGGCGGTGGCCGCGGCCAGATCCGGCTCGTCTTCGGCACGGTCGGTCTTGAGCAGCAGTGAGGCGACGGCAAACGAGACGGCGGTGGCGCCGAGCACCGACAACGTCACGCCGAGGAAGCTGCCGCCGGCGGTCTGCGCGTAGATGGCGATGATCGAACCGGGCGCGGCCGGCGCGCGCAGTCCGGAACCGAACAGCACGTTGATGAAGACGCCGGTCATACCGCCGAGGATGGTGGCGGCGATCAGCTTGGGCTTCATCAGCACGTACGGGAAGTAGATCTCGTGGATACCGCCGAAGAACTGGATGATCGCGGCGCCCGGTGCCGACGCGCGGGCAACACCGCGGCCGAACACCATGAACGCCAACAGGACTCCCAGTCCGGGCCCGGGGTTGGTCTCGAGCAGGAAGAGAATCGACTTGCCGGTCTCCAGCGCCTGGGTGGTGCCCAGCGGTGTCAGCACCCCGTGGTTGATGGCGTTGTTGAGGAACAGCACCTTCGCCGGCTCGATGAGCATCGAGGTCAGGGGCAGCAGGTCATTGTTGACCAGGAAATCCACCGCATTGCCGGCGGCGCGGGTGAAAGACGACACGATCGGCCCGACGCCGAAGAAGCCGAGGATGGCCAGCAGCATGCCCAGGATGCCCGCGGAGAAGTTGTCGACGAGCATCTCGAAGCCGGGCCGGATCTTGCCTTCCCAGAGCGCGTCGGCCTTCTTCATCGCCCAGCCGCCGAGCGGCCCCATGATCATCGCGCCCATGAACATCGGGACATCCGCGCCGGCGACCACCCCCATGGTGGCGATTGCGCCGACGACGGCGCCCCGGTTGCCGTGGATCATCCGGCCACCGGTGTAACCGATCAGAACGGGCAGCAGATAGGTGATCATCGGGCCGACGATTCCGGCGCCGTCGTAGCTGCCCCAGCCGCCGATCTCGGCCACCCAGCCGTCGGGGTTCCTGAGTCCGGAGAAGATGGCCTGTAGCCAGCCCTGCTCGATGAATAGAGCTGTGATCAGACCCCAGGCGATGAAGGCGCCGATATTCGGCATCACCATGTTCGACAGCGAGGTGCCCAGCTTCTGCACGTACACCCGAACTCCGGTGCGTGGCGCTTCGACAGTGGACATCTGACGACCTCCGATCTTGCCGGCTGCTGGGTGACGCCGGTCACATGCACTGCCAGTACACCGCACAAATGGGCATGAGTGCAAGCAATTGGGCTTAAATGGGCATCTCAAATTGTGGTTTTATGACCGGATTGGGGTTAGGGTGCTGATATCAACACGGTTATCGCCAGTCCCTGCCCGTCGAGAGGACCGTCATGAAAGCCCTGCGTTTCTACGCCCCCGAGGATGTCCGGCTCGAGGATGTGCCGGAGCCCCAGTGCGGTCCCCACGAGGTGAAGATTCGGGTGCGCAACTGCTCCACCTGCGGCACCGACGTCAAGATCCTGCACAACGGACATCAGAACCTGACCCCGCCGCGCACCATCGGCCACGAGATCGCCGGTGACATCGTGGAAGTCGGTGCCGACGTCAATTCCACCTATGGCACCGATTGGGCCGAGGGAGACCGGGTTCAGGTGATCGCGGCGGTCCCGTGCGGAGAATGTCATGAGTGCCGCAAGGGCTGGATGGCCGTCTGCCAGAACCAGACATCGATGGGCTACCAGTACGACGGCGGGTTCGCCGAGTACATGATCGTTCCGCGCCAGGTGCTGAAGGTCGATGGGCTGAACCGGATTCCGGACAATGTCAGCTACGACGAGGCGTCGGCGGCCGAACCGTTCGCGTGTGCGATCAACGCGCAGGATCTGCTCGGGATCGAAGAGGGCGACACAGTCGTGGTGTTCGGTGCCGGACCCATCGGCTGCATGCACACCCGCATCGCGCGCGGCGTGCACAACTGCGGCCCCGTCTATCTCGTCGACGTGAACGAAAGCCGACTCAAGATCTCGGCCGACGCCGTCCATCCCGATGAGGTGATCAATGCGGCGGAGGTCGACGTCGTCGAGAAGGTGATGGAACTGACCGGTGGCCGCGGTGCCGACGCCGTCATCACCGCCACCGCGGCCAACGTCACCCAGGAACAGGCCATCGCGATGGCGGCCCGAAACGGGCGTATCTCGTTCTTCGGCGGACTGCCCAAGACCAACCCGACCATCACCTGTGATTCGAACGTGGTGCACTACCGCCAGTTGCACATCCACGGTGCCAACGGTTCCGCGCCGGAGCACAACAAGCGTGCGCTGCAGTACATCTCGACGGGCCAGGTGCCGGTGAAAGACCTCATCACGCGCCACGTCCCGCTCGACGACGTACTCGACGCGTTCTCGATCGTCCAGAACGGTGAGGCCATCAAGGTGACGGTCGAACCTGCCGCGGCGACCGCCTCGGTCTGAGGTCAGTACAGCTCGTTTTCATAGTGGTCGTCGATCACGGCATGAAGCGAGTCGGCCAGGTCGCCGAGTTTCTCGGCCATCTTCGCCGCGCTCTCGGTGATCGAGAGGGTGTAGAAGTCCCCGCCCAATGTCACGGCGTCGGCCAGTCCCCGGCTGTCGCCCTCCCAGAGCTTGGCCCGGATCACGGCCTTGCCGCATTGCCCGAACACCTCGCGGATGCGCACGATGGTGGCCAGCACCGCGGGTTTGCCGTCGGCGCTGAGCATTTCGAGTAGTTCCGGGTCGTCGGTGACGAACGCGTCCCCGTTCACGCGGATCACCTCGCGGATACCCGGCACGAAGAAGACCAACCCCACCGCGGGATGCGTGGTGATGTTCTTGTGGGTATCGGCGAGCTTGTTGCCCGGCCGGTCGGGGATGGCGAGCGTCCATGGGTCGAGGATCCACACCGAACCGGGTGGGTCTCCTCGCGGGCTGGTGTCCAATTGACCGTCGGCACCCACGGTCGCCATGCAGAAGAACGGGCTGTGTGCGATGAACCGAGCCGAGAATTCACCGAGTTTCGGCTCCTTCTTCTCGGCGATGAACCGCTCTGGGTATCCGACAATCTCCCTGACCCGCTCCATGGAGACGGGGGAGTACGAGTCTGCCGCCGTGCCTGTGGTTTCCATCATCGAATCCCTAGACGTCGAGAACCAGCCGGGGAGTGTGCGCCCGGGAAACGCAGACGAACATGCGATCGTTGGCCGCACGCTCGGACTCGGAGAGGATGTCGTCGCGATGGTCGGGTACGCCCTCGATGACAGCGGTCTCGCAGGCACCGCAGATCCCCGATCGGCACGACGAGGACACGTTGATCCCGGCACCGTCGAGCGCGGCGAGAACGCTCTGGCCCGCTTCGACGTTGACGGTCCTGTCCGACGCGGCACACACCACTTCGACCGGTTTGTCTTCGGCGGATGCCGCCCGCTTACGTGGCTTGAAGCGCTCGAGATGCAGACTGTCCGCCGGCCAATGGTCGGTGGCGTCCTGCAGTGCCGACAGCAGCGCCGAGGGGCCGCACGCGTAGATCTTCGCGCCGGACCGGACCTGTGCGAACTGCTCACCGAGCGGGATGCGGCCCTCGGCGTCGGAGGCATAGAAACTCACGCGTGTTCCGTATCGGCGGAGTTCGCCCGAGAACGGCATCGAGCTCGCGGTGTGCCCACCGTAGAGCAGTTTCCAGTCCAGGCCCCAAGATTCGGCCTGACGGATCATCGGAAGGATGGGGGTGATTCCGATGCCGCCGGCCACGAAGACGTATGAGGTGGCGCGACGCAGCTCGAATGTGTTGCGTAGCCCGGCAACCGTGAGTTGTTGCCCCGGACGTAGAAACGCATGCACGTACTCGGAACCGCCGCGGCTGGTGCGTTCCCGCCGCACTCCGATGCGGTAGTACGACCGCTCACCGACGGGCCCGCACAACGAGTACTGGCGCTGGATGCCGGTCGGCAGGAGCAGATCGATGTGTGCGCCGGGTTCCCACGCCGGCAGCAGTTCGCCGGCACGCGGCTGCAGTTGCACGGACACCACGCCGTCGGCCTCCCATCGGAGTTGGCGGACGGCGACGCCGATCCCGTCGGCCGTCAGTTCGCTGCCCACACCGCACCTCCCTTCCATGTTAACAATGTTAATTGCAGGTCAGAGAGTAGTGTTAACATCGTTAACGTGTCAACTGCCTCAACTGGCCGCGATCGCGTGGCGCTCGCCAAGCTGTCGGTCGACCGCGTGGTCGGGGAGGCCCTGGCGCTGGTCAACGACGGTGGACTGGAATCGCTGACCATGCGCCGGCTCGCCGACCGGCTGCAAGCGCACCTCCCGACGATCTACCGACTGGTCGACGGCAAGGACGCCCTCATCGACGAGATGGCCGAGACGATCCTGGCGAAGGCACTCGAAAACGCCGAGACTGGCGACCCGGAATGGGCTCATCGCGTCAAAGGCCTTGCTGCGGGACTCCGTTCGTCCCTGCTGGCGCAGCGCGACGGAGCCCGGATCGTCGGCGGGAACTATGCCGCCAAGCAAGCCAACTTGACCTACATCGACACGCTCGTCGGCAGTATCCAGGCCGGCGGACTGGCCCGTGAATACGCGTTGTGGGCGGCGAGCTCACTGTTCTGCTACGTCCTCGGTGAGGTGCTGGAACAACAGGGCGCGGCGGGGGGAGAGGCCGAGACGCTCGAAGGTGTGGTTCGGGCAGGCGACTATCCGCACCTCGCGTCAAGCCCCGTCGAGCAATTGCTCGACTTCGACGCGCGGTTCGAGTTCGGGTTGAACCTGCTGATGTCGGGCATGCGTTCCGGTGAGCCTTTTGCCTGACCGGCGGCACCGTTGTCGCTCAGTCCCAGTGCCAACCCGCCCCCGATCAGGCCGATGCCGGCCCATACCGCCGCGGCGGGCAATGCCCCGATGACGGCTATGCCGATGGCGGCGGCGGCAATGGGCGCCACACCGGTCAACAACCCGGCGGCCCCGGCGCCCAGCGTGCGCACGCAGGTGTACCAGAGCACGAACGCGACCGCCGTCACGCATACGGCCAGATAGCCGATCGCCAGGATCTCGCCGACGTCGAAACTGCTTGCCGCTCTCCATCCTTCGGTAACCAACGCGAGCACGGCGAACATCGCCGCGGCCATCCAGGTGGTGTGCACCGACACTCCCGCTGGACCGTGTGAACCGAGCACTGGCACCGCCAACAACGTGAATCCGGCCTCGCAGGCGAATACCACCGTGGCCCAGAACAATCCGATCCCGTCGGCCCGCCCCAGTCCTTCGACGACCACCGCCCCGACGCTGACCACGACTGCCGCGGCCAGCACCCGACTGCGCGGCCGGTGGCCTTCCAGCAGTGGCCCCATCGTCGCCAGCGCGACCGGCACGCATGCCACCGCGACCGCCAGCACCGCAGGCTCGGCGTGGCGTGATCCGTACACCAGGGCCATGTTGAACAGCACCAGGCCGCTCACGGTCACACTCAGCAGCCACAGCCATTCGGAACCCCTCGGGCGGCGCAAGGATTGGCCGGTGAGCCGGGCCCACGCGAGCAGCAGCAGGCACGCCACGGCGTAGCGCAACGCCTGCGCGGTGTGTAGTGGCGCGTCGGCGATCACGCTCGAAACGGCCACGCTGCCACCGACGAAGGTCATGCCGAGTGCGCCGGAAAAGCCGGCTCGGGTGGGGCTGGACATCTACCCATGCTGACGCCAATATGGTCCAACAAATAGAACCAAGTTTGGACACCTGTCATGGACCAAATTGCGGGGGCGGACTTCCTGCAGCTCGACCCGTCGACTGCACCGGCACGGGGGCTCACCGACTGGCTCGCGGACGCCCTGCGCACTGCGATCGCCGACGGGCGGCTGTCCCCGGGCACCCGGTTTCCGCCGACCAGGGTCTTGGCCGGCGAACTGGCGATATCACGCGGGGTGGTTGTCGAGGCCTATCGGCGGCTGGCGGACGAAGGTCTGGTCAGCGGGCACGCGGGTGGCGGCACTCACGTGCTCACGCAGCCGGTCCGGCCGACCCGGGCTGAACCTCTGGGATCGCTGGTGGCACGCCTGCCGCGCCCCCGACTGCCGGTCGGTGAGGGCATCGATCTGTCGCCGGGCGTGCCCGATCTGTCGGCATTTCCGCGCAGCACCTGGCTGCGTGCCGAACGTGCGGTGCTGGCCGAGGCCTCGCCCGACGACCTCGGTTACGGCGATCCCCGGGGCCATCCGCGGTTACGGGCCGCACTCGGCCCGTGGCTCGGCCGGACCCGCGGACTGCGCGTCGCTCCCGACGACATCCTGGTGGTCGCCGGCGTTGCCCAGGCCGTCGCCCTGCTCGCCCAGCAGTTGCGCGGCGAAGGCCTCGACACGATCGCCGTCGAGGATCCTGGTTCGCGCGGGGCCGTCGACGAACTCGAGCACTGGGGTCTGCACCCGGTGCCCATCCCCGTCGACGACGACGGAATCCTCGTCACCGAACTCGCCGCCAGCGGCGCACCGACTGTCTTCCTGACCCCGGCGCATCAGTTCCCGACGGGCGTGGTGCTGGGCCCGCATCGGCGCCGCGCGCTGCTGGAATGGGACGGCGCGCTGATCATCGAGGACGACTACGACGCCGAATACCGTTACGACCGGGCCCCTGTTCCGGCCATGCACGCGTCAGCGCCCGATCGCATCGCCTACGCCGGGAGCACCTCGAAGAGCCTGGCGCCCGCGCTGCGGCTGGGTTGGCTGATCGCGCCGCCGCGCCGCCATCCCGAGCTGGTGGCGGCCAAACATGCCACCGACCTCGGCAGCCCGACCGTGCCGCAACTGGTGCTCGCGCGATTGCTCGAATCAGGTGAATACGACCGGCACGTCCGGCTGGTGCGCACGCGGCACCGGGCACGGCGCGACGCACTGCTGGACGCGTTGACCGCGGCGATGCCCGCCGCGAGGGTGAGCGGTGTCGCCGCCGGCCTGCACCTGCTCGTCACGTTGCCCGACGACATCGATGATGCGGCGCTGGCCGACGATCTGCGTGATGCCGGTGTGCTCGTGCATCCCGTGTCATGGCACCGGCGGCTACCCGGTCCGCCCGGTCTGGTTCTCGGGTACGCGTCGCATCCACCCGACCGGTTGCGCGAAGCGGCAGCCACGATCGCGCGGGTCACGCGAAAGTGGCAGAGCGGTCGCCGACGAGGCTCGGTAGCAGCCGTGGCGTCACATTCGGTGACGCTCGACAGCAAACACACGTAACCTGTTGGCGCGCGGCAAAGTCGACGACACATCGAGCGGAGCGGAGCGGATGCGGTACTACTACTCGGCCGATGCGATCCGTGCCGCCGAAAGGCCGCTGCTGGCATCGCTGCCCGACGGGGTGCTGATGGGCCGCGCCGCCTATGGGCTGGCGACGGCGATCGCGACCGAGTTGAAGCTGCTTACCGGTGGTGTCGCCGGTCGACGGATCTGTGCGGTGGTCGGTTCCGGCGACAACGGTGGCGATGCGCTGTGGGCGGCGACGTTCCTACGCCGTCGCGGCGCCGCTGCCGATGCGGTCCTGCTCAATCCCGAGAAGACTCACGCCAAAGGGTTGGCGGCGTTCCGGCGGGCCGGAGGGCGGGTGGTGTCCGGCATCTCTGCGGCAACCGATCTGGTGATCGACGGCGTCGTCGGCATCTCCGGGCGCGGTCCGCTGCGTGCCAACGCCGCAGCGGTCTTCGACGCCAACACCGCACCCGTGATCGCCGTCGACAGCCCCAGCGGGCTCGACGTGCAGACCGGCGCCGCCGACGGCCCACATGTGCATGCCGTCCTGACCGTCACGTTCGGCGGCCTCAAACCGGTACACGCACTGGGTGAGTGCGGTCGCGTCGAGCTCGTCGACATCGGTCTGGACTTGGCGCCCGCCGATCTGGCCGGCCTGGAGGCAGCCGATGTCCGGGAGCTGTGGCCGATTCCGGGACCACACGACGACAAGTACACCCAAGGTGTGACGGGCGTGGTGTCCGGCTCGGCGACCTACCCCGGTGCGGCGGTGTTGAGCACCGGCGCCGCCGTGGCCGCCACCTCCGGCATGGTCCGGTATGCGGGAAGCGCCGGCCCGCAGGTGCTTTCACACTGGCCCGAGGTGATCGCCGCACCCAGTCCGCGGGAAGCGGGGCGAGTCCAGGCCTGGGTGGTCGGGCCGGGACTCGGTACCGATGACACGGCCAAGTCCGCGCTGCGCTTCGCGCTCGAAACCGACCTGCCGGTGATCGTCGATGCCGACGGTCTCACCCTGCTCGCCGCCGAACCCGGCCTGCTCGCCGGACGCACCGCGCCGACCGTGCTCACCCCGCATGCCGGGGAATTCGAACGGCTGGCAGGAGATCCGCCGGGCCCCGACCGCATCGCCGCCGCGCGGGGTCTGGCCGAGCGACTAGGTGCCACCGTGCTGCTCAAAGGCAACGTCACCGTCATCGCCGAACCCGGGGGATCAGGAATGACCACCTATCTCAACCCCGCAGGCCAATCATGGGCTGCCACAGCCGGATCCGGAGATGTGCTGTCCGGGATCATCGGATCCCTGCTGGCCGCCGGATTGCCGCCCGGAGAAGCCGCGGCCGCTGCCGCCTTCGTCCATGCCCGCGCCGCCAACTTGTCGGCGGCCGATCCCGGTCCCAACCCGGCGCCGACCTCGGCGTCACGCATCCTCGCTCATGTCCGCGCGGCAATCGCCGCGCTGTAGAAGAAAAGGAACTCCATGCCGCACAAGCACCATCGCGCCCCGCACATCTCGCCCGCCTATACCGGCAGATTGGCGATGGCGCCGGTTCCCTCACTCCGCCTACCCGACGATGCGATGGAACCCGGTGCGGCGTACCGCTTCATCCACGACGAGCTCATGCTCGACGGCAGCTCACGGTTGAATCTCGCGACCTTCGTCACCACGTGGATGGACCCCGAGGCCGAGAAGCTCATGGCCGAGACGTTCGACAAGAACATGATCGACAAGGACGAGTACCCGGCCACCGCGGCGATCGAGGCGCGCTGCGTGAGCATGGTCGCCGACCTGTTTCATGCCGAAGGCCTGAGCGACGACGACGCTTCGGCCGCATGTGGAGTCTCGACGATCGGTTCCAGCGAGGCAGTGATGCTGGGCGGGCTGGCCATGAAATGGCGCTGGCGCGAGAAGGTCGGGAAGGATTGGAAGGGACGCACCCCCAACCTGGTGATGGGGTCCAACGTCCAGGTGGTGTGGGAGAAGTTCTGCCGGTACTTCGACGTCGAGCCGCGTTACCTGCCGATGGAAGAGGGGCGCTACGTCATCACCCCCGAGCAGGTGCTCGACGCGGTCGACGAGGACACCATCGGCGTCGTCGCGATCCTCGGCACCACCTATACCGGCGAGCTGGAGCCGATCGCGGAGATCTGCGCGGCGCTGGACCAGCTCTCGCAAGACAAGGGCCTGGACATCCCCGTGCACGTCGACGCCGCCAGCGGCGGATTCGTCGTCCCGTTCCTGCACCCCGACCTGGAGTGGGATTTCCGGTTGCCGCGCGTGGTGTCGATCAACGTCAGCGGTCACAAGTACGGGCTGACCTACCCGGGTATCGGCTTCGTGGTGTGGCGCAGCAAGGAATACCTGCCCGAGGACCTGGTGTTCCGGGTCAACTACCTCGGTGGGGACATGCCGACGTTCACCCTGAACTTCTCCCGGCCCGGCAACCAGGTGGTGGGCCAGTACTACAACTTCCTGCGGTTGGGCCGGGCCGGATACACCCAGGTGATGCAGTGCCTGTCGCAGACGGCCCGCTGGCTCGGTGATGAGCTGCGCGACAGCGAGCACTTCGAGCTGATCACCGACGGCTCCGCCATCCCCGTGGTCAGCTTCCGGCTCAAGGGAAAACCGGGCTACACCGAGTTCGACGTGTCCGAGGGGCTGCGTTCCTTCGGCTGGCAGGTGCCGGCCTACTCCATGCCCGAGGGCGCCACCGACGTCGTGGTGCTGCGGGTCGTCGTGCGCGAGGGGTTCTCGGCCGATCTCGCCCGGGCGCTCAAGGAGGACACCATTACGGTGCTCGGCCGGCTCGACGCGCTCAAGCCGCGCGGAGCGTTCGACGACCTGCAGCCGTTTGCGCATTAGATGGGCCGGCCCGGTCCGCTGATCAGGCCGGATTGGTACCTCTGGGACAATGGTCGGCGGTGATATGACATGCAGACGACCGAACTCGCGACCTCGCTGACCCCGCACGCATCGCCGCAGGCGGTGGTGGACCTCGGCGCGATCGACCACAACGTCCGCCTGCTGCGGGAACATGCCGGCGGCGCCCGCGTGATGGCTGTGGTCAAAGCCGACGGTTACGGCCACGGCGCCGTAGAGGTGGGTACGGCCGCGTTGGCCGCCGGAGCCGCCGAACTCGGGGTGGTGACCATCGCCGAGGCAGTCGCGCTGCGGGCAGGCGGGATCACCGCGCCGGTGCTGTGCTGGCTGCACCCGCCGGGCACCGACTTCACGCCGGCGCTGGAAAACGATGTGCAGATCGCGGTGTCCGCGGTGCGCCAGCTCGACGACGTGCTGGCCGCCGTGCGCCAGACCGGCCGCGCCGCGACGGTCACGGTGAAGGTGGACACCGGGTTGAGCCGCAACGGTGTCAGCCCGGCAGATTTCCCCGCGATGGTCGCTGCGCTGGCCCGGGCCCAGACCGACGGCGCGATCCGGGTGCGCGGCATCATGAGTCACCTGGTGCACGGCGACGACCCCGACAACCCGTTCAACGAGATGCAGGGCAAGCGCCTGACCGCGATGCGCGAGCAGGCCGCCGAGCAGGGTGTGGTGTTCGAGGTGGCCCATATCGCGAACTCGCCGGCAGCCATGACCCGGCCGGATCTGGCGTTCGACATGGTGCGGCCCGGGATCGCGGTCTACGGGCTGAGCCCCATCCCCGAGCTGGGCGATATGGGTCTGATCCCTGCCATGACGGTGAAATGCCCTGTTGCACTGGTCCGTTCGGTACATGCTGGCGACGGGGTGTCCTACGGCCACCGGTGGATCGCGGACCGGGACACCACGCTGGCGCTGCTGCCGGTGGGCTACGCCGACGGCATCTTCCGCTCGTTGAGCGGGAGAATCGAGGTGCTGATCAAGGGCAGGCGTCGCCAGGCCGTCGGGCGGATCTGCATGGATCAGTTCGTCGTCGACCTGGGCCCGGATGCCACCGACGTCGCCGAAGGCGACGACGCGATCCTGTTCGGTCCCGGGACCCAGGGCGAACAGACCGCCCAGGACTGGGCCGAACTGCTCGGCACCATCAACTACGAGGTGGCCACCAGCCCGCGTGGCCGGATCGCCCGCACCTATCTGCAGGCAGGTCGCGAGCGTTGAGTCGCAATGCTCAGTGGCTGGCCGGTGCCGCCGGGCTCACCGCCGTGGGCACGGTGGCGGGCAGGTCGGTGGCGCGCTCATTGACCCGGCGCAGCACCGACGAGGATCCCTACCTGGGCGAAGATTTCGAACGCCTGGACGCAGACCGCAGTTCCGTGGTCACGACGGATGACGGGGTGCCGCTGGCCGTGCGTGAGGTCGGCCCCAACGACGCACCGCTGACGGTGGTGTTCGCCCACGGATTCTGTTTGCGCATGGGCGCCTTCTACTTTCAGCGCACCCGCCTGGCCGAACAGTGGGGCCCGCAGGTGCGGATGGTGTTCTACGACCAGCGCGGCCACGGCCAGTCGGGGACGGCGCCACCGGACACCTATTCCGTCGAACAACTCGGACGTGATCTGGAAGCCGTTCTGGCGGTGACGGTTCCGCGCGGGCCCGCGGTGCTCGTCGGCCATTCGATGGGCGGAATGACGGTCCTCTCGCATGCCCGGCAGTTCCCGCACCGCTACCCGAAGCAGATTGTCGGTGCCGCGGTGATCTCCTCGGCGGTCGAGGGTGTGGCGCGCTCACCGCTGGGCGAGATCCTGCGCAACCCGGCGCTGGAGGCGGTGCGGTTCCTGGCCCGTTATGCCCCCGGTGCCGTGCACCGCACCCGCGGTGCGGCCCGCTCGGTGATCGGGCCGATCCTGCGCGCCGCGTCCTACGGCGACGAGTCGGTCAGTCCCAGCGTGGTCGAGTTCTCCCAACGGATGATGCACGGCACGTCGATCACCACGCTGGTCGAATTCCTGCACGCTCTCGAGGTCCACGACGAGGCCGGCGCCCTACGGGTACTGGCCAAGGTGCCGACACTCATCGCCTGCGGTGACCGGGACCTGCTCACCCCGATGGAATACTCAAAGGCCATGGCCGCACAGCTACCCCGTTCCGAACTGGTGATCGTCGGGGGAGCCGGTCATCTGGTCCAGCTTGAGGAGCCCGTGGTGATCGACGACGCACTGGTCCGTCTGGTGGAGCGGGCTACGCCCTCCAAACTGGTCACACTGTCCCGCCGGGTCCGCGATCGGGTCCGGTTCCGTGGCTGAGCGCAGCGCCGGCACCGCCGAGCTCGCCACCACCGAGGACACCATCGCCCTGGGCGCGACGCTGGGTGCGGGGCTCAAAGCCGGTGACGTGGTGGTGTTGTCGGGCCCGCTGGGGGCGGGCAAGACGGTGATGGCCAAGGGCATCGCGGCGGCGATGGATGTGGACGGGCCGGTGGTCTCGCCGACGTACGTGTTGGCCCGGGTGCATCCCGCCCGGCAGGCCGGCCGACCGGCGATGGTGCATGTGGACATGTACCGGCTGCTCGACCATCCCGGCGTCGACCTGTTGGGGGAGCTCGATGCACTCGACCTCGACACCGATCTCGACGACGCCGTAGTGGTGGTCGAGTGGGGCGAGGGCCTGGCCGAACGGCTCTCCGATCATCACCTGGACATCCGCATCGAGCGCGACACCGACACCGAGACGCGCACGGTGATCTGGCAGTGGAGCGCGCCATGAACATCTTGACCATCGACACCGCGACCCCGGCGGTCAGCGCCGGCGTGGTCCACCGCGCCGAGGATGGCGCCGTGCGCACCCTCGCGGAACGGGTGACGTTGGACGCCCGGGCCCACGCCGAGCAGCTCACACCCAACGTGCTCGGTGCCGTGTCCGATGCCGGGATCACTGTCGCGGAGCTCGACGCGGTCGTCGTCGGCTGCGGGCCGGGCCCGTTCACCGGACTGCGGGTGGGGATGGCCAGTGCCGCAGCCTTCGGCCACGCATTGGGCGTTCCGGTGCACGGGGTGTGCAGCCTGGACGCCATCGGTGTCCACACCGACGGCGACGTGCTGGTGGTCACCGACGCGCGGCGGCGCGAGGTGTACTGGGCGCGCTACCGCGACGGAGTTCGGGTCGACGGGCCCGCCGTCAACGCACCTGCCGATGTGGCGCCGGAGTCCTCGGCCGCGGTGGCCGGTTCACCCGATCATGCGGCCCTGTTCGCGCTGCCCCGGCTCGATGTGGTGTACCCGACGCCGGCGGGACTGGTGCTCGCGGTCGGCGACTGGGGCGCCCCGCAGCCTCTGGTGCCGTTGTATCTGCGCCGGCCCGATGCGAAACCCTCTGCGGCGGTGCGGAAGTGACCGTTTTCGACGCGCTGACCCGTGCCGACGCCACGCGGTGCGCCGAGCTGGAAGCCAAGCTGTTCGTCGGCGACGACCCGTGGCCGGCCCGGGCGTTTTTGGCCGAACTCGACGCCAAGCACAATCGCTACATCGCGGCCCGCAACGACGGCGTTCTGGTCGGCTATGCCGGCATCTCCCGGCTGGGCCGGATGCGCCCGTACGAGTACGAGATCCACACCATCGGTGTCGATCCCGAGTTCCAGGGGCAGGGGATCGGGCGCAGGCTGCTCGACGACCTGCTCGACTACGCCTCGGGCGGAACGGTTTTCCTGGAGGTCCGCACCGACAACGAACCGGCCATCGCGCTCTACGAGAGCGTCGGATTCGTCAACATCGGCCTGCGCAAGCGGTACTACCGCGCCAGCGGCGCCGACGCCTACACCATGCAACGCCTTCCCCAAGGGGGCCCGACGTGATTATTCTGGCCATCGAAAGTTCTTGTGACGAAACGGGAGTCGGCATCGCCGATCTCGCCGCCGACGGAACCGTAACGCTTCTCGCCGACGAGGTCGCCTCCAGCGTCGACGAGCACGCCCGCTTCGGCGGTGTCGTTCCCGAGATCGCCTCACGCGCGCATCTGGAAGCGCTGGGGCCGACCATGCGCCGGGCGCTGGACGCCGCAGGCATCGAGCGGCCCGACGTCGTCGCCGCGACCATCGGCCCCGGACTGGCCGGGGCGCTGCTGGTCGGGGTCGCCGCCGCCAAGGCATACGCGGCCGGCTGGAACGTTCCCTTCTACGGGGTCAATCACCTCGGCGGGCACCTGGCCGCCGACGTGTACGACCACGGGCCGCTGCCCGAAAGTGTCGGTCTGCTGGTCTCGGGTGGTCACACCCATCTGTTGCATGTCCGGTCGTTGGGGGAGCCCATCATCGAGCTCGGCAGCACCGTCGACGACGCCGCCGGTGAGGCCTACGACAAGGTGGCCCGGCTGCTCGGACTGGGCTATCCGGGTGGACGGGTGCTCGACGAGCTGGCCCGCACCGGGGACCGTGACGCCATCGTCTTCCCCCGCGGTATGACCGGGCCACGCGACGACCCGTACGTGTTCAGCTTCTCGGGACTCAAGACCGCGGTAGCCCGGTACGTCGAGGCCCACCCGGAGGCCTCGCAGGCCGATGTCGCCGCCGGCTTCCAGGAGGCCGTCGCCGACGTGCTGACCGCCAAGGCTGTGCGCGCCGCCACCGATCTCGGGGTGTCCACCCTGCTCATCGCGGGCGGGGTGGCAGCCAACTCACGGCTGCGGGAACTCGCTGAGGAACGCTGCGCCGCAGCGGGTCTGACGCTGCGGGTGCCGCGGCCCCGACTGTGCACCGACAACGGCGCGATGATCGCCTCGTTCGCGGCGCACCTGATCGCAGCCGGCGCGGAACCGTCGCGGCTGGATGCGGCCAGTGATCCGGGATTGCCGGTGGTGAAGGGACAGGTGGCATGAGTTCGGTTGTGGACAAGCTTGAAGTCACCGAGCTGCTGTACCGCTATGCCGAACTGATCGACGCCGGCGACTTCGACGGGGTCGGGCAGTTACTGGGCCGGGCCACGTTCGGCGGCCCGGCCTCTGGCAGCGTGTCTGGAGCCCAGACCATCGCGAAGTTGTTCGCCCACACGACGCGCAGGTTCCCCGACCACGGCAACCGCACCCGGACCCGTCACCTGGTGCTCAATCCGATCGTCGAACTCGACGGCGATCGGGCCGAAGCCCGGTCGACGTTCTGCGTCGTGCAGCACGTCCCGGACGTCCCGAGTCCCGTTCCCCTACAGCCCATCGTGGTCGGGCGGTACATCGACACGTTCGCGCGGGATGACGAGGGCTGGCACTTCACCGAACGCAAGGTCGACGTGGAGATGGTGGGGGATGTCTCGGCGCATCTGAACGTCGACCCGCGACAGTACGGACGCTAGGTCAGCGCGCTTCGTTGATGTGGTGAACCCGCACACTGACCTCCAGCTGGAAACGGTCGGCGGGGTTCTTGAGTGACAGCCCGGTGAGTTCCTCGATGAGTTTGATCCGGTACAGCAGCGAGTGGCGGTTCAGGAACAGCGCCCGCGCCGCCGCACTGGTGTTGGTGGCCTCGTCGAGCAGGATCTCCAGGGTGTGCACGAGTTGCCCACGTCGGGTCTTGTCGTACTCGACGAGTGGCTGCAACGTCTGCAGGACAGTGGCCATGCTGCGCGGGTGCTGACGCAGCACCTCGGCGAACTGCATGGGACCGACCGGGCCTTCGGGCAGTGGCGACGAAACCGGAGCCGCGACGGTGACCGCATGGCCGTGTGCGGGCGCCAACAGGGCCCAGGTCACGAGATCCTCGGGGAGCCCGCTGAGTCGCTGTGCGGACTCGACCAACCCGGAAACCGTGGATTCCGTTGGGGCCGAAGAGAAATGACCCATGACCAGGTCGTCGGTCACCGACGACGTGACTGTCAGGCCGGCGGCGAGCGCCAATTCGCGCAGGGCGTTGGCGAACTTGTCGGCGGCTTCGCCCCACTGAGGATCGTCGCGCACGCGGCGACCGATGACCATCTGCACCCCGGTCTCCGGCGGAGACGGACCGACCAGCGGCAGGATGGTCTTCTGGACGTCGGCGAAGGCAATCTCCCAGGGCAGCAGCACAAATGGACACGCATGCTGGTCGGCGAGCGGGATCAGCAGCTCGAGGAGGTCGTGGGCGTCCACGTCGGGGGGCGGGCTGAGAATGATGCCGGCGGCCGGTGAGGCCACCAGGGAGACCAGGAATTCGCGCACACCGGGTTGTTTGAGGTCGGCGCCGGTGGTGAGCACCAGGTCGCCGGGCCGGACGAAGTCCTCGGCGGGTGCGTGGATGATGTCCACCCAGCGGACCTCGCGGTCCAGTCCGCGGTGGCCGGCGACCACTGAACCCTGGTCCAGGGGTGGAATCGTCAAGACCGCCGCCACGCTCAGCGACGAGTCCTCGGACATGCCGCTTCCCTTCTGATCAACTGCTCGGCGGTGCGTCGAAGCCGACGGTATCAGCGACCAGCGACGGCGGTGGCCACCTGCCCGGCAGGTGGCCACCGCCGTCGGGGTTGGTTCAGCCGACGGACGAGATCGAGGCTAGTTCCTCGGTGGACCGTCGGCTCAGCAGCATGCCTACTGCGAAGAAGATCAGTGGCATCACACCGAAGATCGCCGCCAGGGCGGGAGTGCCGCCGACCACCAGGGTCAGGTTGGACACCACCAGCACCAGGGCCGCCGCCAGGGCGAGCGTCGCGAACGAGGCCAGCACCACCTTGCCGGTCGAATTGCCCCGCCGGACGAAGAAGATCACCACCGAGATCGTGGTCAGCAGCCACAGCAGCGCGAGGGCCAGGATGCCGAGGCCACCGCCCGGTCCGAAGATCTGCAACACCGGGTCCAGCTGAAGCGCGGCGCAGATCCCCATCACGACGAACGAGGCCACGGTGATGACCAGCGAGGCGTTCGACGGTGAGCCGTGACGCTCGTGCACCTTGCCGATCTTCTTCGAGAACACGCCGCTCTGTCCGAGCACGAACGCGTACCGAGACGCGATGTTGTGGAACGCGAGGGCACATGCGAAGACACTGACCGACCACAGGATGGTGTTCAGGTCACGTCCGACCATGCCGAGGTACTTGCCCGCGGTGTTCACCATGAAGTTGTCGGGGTCGTCGGTGGCGAGCTGGATGGCGTCGTGCCCGCCGTTGCCCTCGACGAGGGCCCAGCTGGTGAAGGCGTAGAAGACCGCGACGATGCCCACCGCCCAGTAGGTGGCCCGGGGCACGGTGCGGTCGGGGTCCTTGGCCTCGTCCCGGAAAACCGCGGTCGCCTCGACGCCGACGAAACCCCACAGGGCGTAGAGCAGGGCGATGCCGAATCCGCCGGCGATGCCCTGCGGGGTGAACGAGTCACCGGTGAGCCCGTGCTCGCCGCCGCGCACCACGATGACCAGATCCACCACCATGAGGATCGCGACCTCGGACACCAGGAAGACACCGAGCACCTTGGCGCTGAGGTCGATGTCGCGGTAGCCGAGCCAACCGACGGCCGCCAGCACTACGCCGGTCAACAGCCACCAGGGGAGATCGGGTCCACCGAACCGGGTGATCAGTTCGTTGAGGATGACGCCGTCGTAGGCGGCCACGGCGATCAGAGTCGCCATGTAGGCCGGGAGCGCGAGCACGGCCGCTCCGGTTCCGGCCGCCCGGCCGAGCGACTCACGGATGTAGGCGTAGAAGGCCCCGGCGTCGGTGACGTACTTGGACATCGCGACGAAGCTGGCCGCGAACAGGCCGAAGATGACGCCCGCGACGATGAAGGCGACCGGGATGCCGGTGGTGTTGCCCAACGCCATCGCGATCGGCACATTGCCGCCGATGGTCGACAGCGGCGCCGAGGCAGCCACGACCATCAGCACGATCGCGGGCACGCCGAGGTGGCCGCGCAATTTGGCCGGACGGCCGTCCGATGACGTATCAGGTGGGGTCTTCTGGCCCGCGTTGACAACCTCGGTCATTGGGTTGATTCCTCCTAACTGCCGACCGCAGTTGGCGGCCGGGTGAAGTCCGGGGCAAGTTTGCGAGAATCACAGGCCGCTTCGCCACTGCAGTAGGTCACTTTCCAACACCTTGTTGTAAGCCAGTTCACATCGGCCGCCGCGCAGTCACACACTTTGTTGGAAGGTGCCGAGTGGATGTTGTTTCCACCGCGGCATCCAGTCGATGCTTGGCCGGTTACGCGACGCATCCGTCGCGCCGACAGAGAGGTACGACGACTGCAATGAACCCGGACAGCAGCGAAACCGAGCAGGATCACCGGCTGGGACGCATCCGACTGCTGGATGAGCAGCGCGTCAACCTGGATGGATTCGCCCAGGCCGACCCCGAGCTGGGCATGATCTCCCATCTGTCGCCCCACGATCCGGAACCGTCCTGGAAGGTGGCCGACGACGGCACCGTGGTGGAGATGGATTCGAAGCCCGTCGCCGACTTCGACACCATCGACGAGTTCATCGTCCGCTACGCCGTCGATCCTGCGGAGGCACCGCGATCGATGGCGATGAGTGACGTCGAGCTGGCCCGGATGATCGTCCACTCGGATGTGCCGCGCGAGGAGGTGCTGCGAGTCTGCGGCGGATTGACCCCGGCCAAGATGGCCCGGGTGGTGGCGCTCCTGCAGCCCGTCGAGATCCAGATGGCGATGATGAAGATGCGGGCCCGCCGCACGCCTGCGAACCAGGCCCATGTCACCAACCGCCTCGACGACCCCTTGCTCATCGCGGCAGATGCCGCCACCGCGGTCGTCTACGGGTTCCGGGAGCTGGAAGCCACCGTCCCGGTGCTCGACGACGCCCCGGCCGTCGCTGTCGGCCTGCTCATCGGGTCGCAGGTACCCGCGCCCGGGGCGCTGACACAGTGCTCGGTCGAGGAGGCGCGCGAGCTGGAACTCGGGGTCCGCGGCCTGGTGTCCTACGCCGAGACGGTCTCGGTGTACGGCACCGAGCAGGTGTTCACCGACGGTGACGACACCCCGTGGTCAAAGGCGTTTCTCACTTCGTCCTACGCCTCCCGCGGTATCAAGATGCGGCTGTCCAGCGGGGCAGGCTCGGAGGTGCTGATGGGCCAGGCCGAGCGCAAGTCGATGAACTACCTGGAGTCCCGCTGCGTCGCCCTGGCCAAAGGGATTGGCGCACAGGGGGTTCAGAACGGTGGCATCGACGGCGCCTCGATCACCGCGTCGGTGCCGGGCGGTGTCCGCGAACTCATCGCCGAGAACCTGATGGTCATGTTGCGCGGGCTGGAATCCTGCAGCGGCAACGACTCGCTGGTCTCCGAGTCCACGATGCGGCGAACCAGTCGGACGTTGCCGGTTCTGTTGTCCGGATCGGATTTCATCTTCTCCGGCTTCGGTTCGGTGGTGGCCTACGACAACATGTTCGGCCCGTCCAACTTCAATGCCGCCGACCTCGATGACTATCTGGTGATGCAGCGCGACTGGGGTGTCGACGGCGGGCTGCGGTCGGTGGACCCGACGACTCTGGAAGCCATGCGCCGGCAGGCCGCCGAGGCCACCCGTGCGGTATTCGAATATCTGGGGCTGGCCGATTTCGACGACGAGCATGTGGAAACCGTTGTCGGGGCGGCGGGTTCCAAGGACCTGCCGCCCACCGACGGGGTGAAGGTGCTCAGCGCCGCCCGGATGATCGAGCAGTCGGGTCTGACGGTCCTCGACATCGTCGCCGCGCTCGCCGAGACGGGATTCACCGATATCGCCGAACGGGTCCTGAACATGGCCAAGGCCCGCGTCACCGGCGACTACCTGCAGACCGCGGCGATCTTCGACGAACAGATGAATGTGCTGTCAGCGCTGCAGGATCCGAACGACTACCGCGGTCCCGGCACCGGGTACCGGCCGACGGCGGAGCGTCAGGCTCAGATCGATGCCGTGCGTCAGGCGCGGTCGGTGACGGACCTGGTCAAGGAGCAGGCGACCTTCGCCCATCCGGATCGGCTTATCGTGAGCGGGGTCGCGGATGTGGGAGAAGATCCCCGCGAAGTGGTCATCGGGGTGTCTCCCGCGTTCGGCGTCAAGCTGTTTCGCACCCTGTCGGGGATGACCGTCTACGACGCGCTGGAACAGATCCTGGCCGGACTGGAAGAGGAGCAGTGTGTACCGCGCCTGGTTCGGATCGCCGACTCCGTGGATCTCGGGGTGATCGGCAAGTCCGCGGCCCGGCTGTCCGGATCCGGGATCGGTGTCGGGCTTCAGGCCAAGGGGACCACACTGATCCACCGCCGTGATCTCCCGCCGTTGGCCAACCTCGAATTGCTCAGTGTGGCACCACTGATCACCCCGGAGATGTACCGGCTGATCGGCATCAACGCCGGCCGGCACGCCAAGGGTGCGACACCTGCCCCGATGCGCAACGCGTACACCGACGAGGCGATCACCGCCCGCTACCACACCAGAGTCGTGTCGATGGTGGCGATCGAACGGTCCGAGTGCGACGACCACGGCCTGAACATGGAATTGGAGCTCAAGCGATGACGATCACCGCACACTCGGGCCGCAGCCTTACCGAGGTGACGGTCGAGGCCGCCCGCAACGGCGAACTGGTTCTCGACGACATCCGGATCAGCCGCGAAACCCTTCTGTCCCAAGCCGATATCGCGGAGCGCTCCGGATCCCTGCAATTGGCGATGAACCTGCGGCGGGCTGCTGAGATGACCGCACTCAGCTCCGAGGAGATGCTTGACGCCTACGAGGCGCTCAGGCCCCGCCGGTCGAGCTTCGCCGAATTGCAGGAACTGGCACAACGTCTCGCCGACCGGGACGCACCCACCTGCGCCGCACTCGTCCGGGAGGCCGCGACGGCCTACCAGCGGCGCGGCCTGCTGCGGTGACCGTCTGGGCCGGTGTCGACATCGGCAACTCCACCACCGAGGTGGTGCTCTGCCGGATGGACGCCGAACTGACGGTGCTGGCCAGCGCCCGCACCCCGACCCGTGGTGGCAAGGGATCGCCCCGGGCGGTGCAGGGCGCTGCGCAGTTGGTGCGGCGCCTGGCCGAGTCGCATGGGCTGGTGATCGACCGGGCGGCCTTCGCCCCGACTCCGCCCGTGAAGTCCACCGTCGAACAGGTTCAGCTCGAGACCCGACGGACAGGCAGGCTGACGATCGTCACCCGGTCGGCCGCCACCACCGCGGGGGATGCGGTCGGTGTGGGGCAGCCGGTTCCGGTCGAGTGCCTCGGTGACGTGGATCCCGGCCGCCCGGTCGTCGCTTGCGCCACGGCGCAGTGGGGATACCGTGAGGTCGCGCAGCGCGTGAATGACGCTGTAGCCCAAGGATGCAAGGTCACCGCGGTGTTGACGGCCAACGATGAGGCCGTGCTGGTGTCGAATCGGCTGAACACTGCTCTGCCCGTCGTCGACGACGTCGATATCAAGTCGCTGCTGCCGGCTGCCCGCGTCGCCGTCGAAGTACGCCAGGGCGTCGCACCTCTGCAACACCTCACCGATCCCTTCTGGCTCGTCGATGCGTTCGGGCTGGGTGAGGCCGAGCGGGCCGATGCCCGTGTGATCGCCGATCAACTGTTCGACAGTGCCTGCGCTGTGGTCAGCCTCGGCGATTCCGAACCGGTGGCTGCCGCACCCGTCGTCCGGCCCATGGGGGAGAGCGCCCACGTCGTCTACCTCGCCGACATCGCGGCGCAAGCCAATTCGCGGCGCGGATCGGTCACCGTGGACAGCCTGGTGATGGCGAACATGGCCGGCGAGCAGGAGCCGCCGGCCGGGGCCGACGAGTTGGCCCGGGCGTTGGGTGTGCCGGTGACGCGCGTCGACTCGGAAGCCGCAGCGGCCCGCGTCGGCGCTCTCACCACTCCCGGGATCACCCCCGAGGTCGTAGTGGTGGATGTCGGCGGGGGCACCGTCGACGTCGTGTCCGACGGATCCCGCATCGTGCTGCCGGGTGCGGGACAGCTGCTGACGGCGGCGACGGCCACCGCCCTGGACATCTCCCGAAGCGCCGCCGAATACGCCAAACGGGCGGAGGCGGTCACGGCCGTCACCGTCCAGATCATCGAGGACGAACACGGCCGGCGACAGTTCTTGGACACGCCGGTCAGCGGCCGGTGCAGTGGGTGGTTGCTGACGGCCGCCCCCAGCGGTTGGCTGCCCTTCACGTCACGGCTGTCGGGTGCCGAGTGGCGCGGTTGGCGCCTGGCCGCCAAACGACAGGTGATCGGTGGCAACGTGATGCGGGGTATCGAGCAGGCGGCCCCCGGAGTGACCGGAGTGCTGCTCGTCGGAGGTGGCGCCAGTGACGACGAACTGGTCCGGGCCGTCAGCGAGCAGCTCGGCCACGACGTGAGTGTGGGCCGGGGAAACGTGGCCGGTCAGCTGGGGCATCGGTTCGCGGTGGCCTACGGACTGGTGGCCATGGTGGCGCAGATGCCTGCCGGCGCGCCGAGGGATGAAGAGCTGGACCGGGTCGACCGGTCAGGCGGCAGCGTGAATGCGCACGACGTGGATGTCGCTGGTGAACACCCGCGCGCCGGTGGGTAGCGGCGGGGCGGTACTTCGATAGGTCCGGCCGGTCGGCGTGGTGAGTTCTGTGGTGTGCCGGCCGTAACCGTCGTAGGTGGTCGCGGTCTGCCACCCGGGGCTTTCCTTTGCGTAATTGCAGCGTTCGCAAAGCCCTTGCCCGTTGACGGAGGTGGTCGCGCCACCGTCGGCGTGCCGGGTGATGTGGTCGATGTGCCGGATGGGGGCGTCGCAATACGGCGTGCGGCACTTTTGGTCGCGCATGGCGATCAGCCAGCGCAGCCCCTTGGGGAACGCCCGGGCGGTGGACTCCATGGCGACCAGGTTGCCGGTGGCCGGATCGGCGTAGAGCTTGCGCACCGCGGCCTCGGCCTGGGGGTCCAGCAGCGCCGCCAAGGCCATCTGTCGGGCCACCTCTGCCGGGATGGGGCCGTATCCCTGCAGCACCGCCGGTTCGGAACCCTGGGCCAACAGGCTCTCGTCGGAGACCACCAGATTGAGCGCGACCGGGACCGCGGCTTCGACCTCACGCCCGGTGGCCCGTCGGTAGAAGGCATCGGCCATCAACGGGCCTCGCCCCTGGCATCCACCTCCGGCGGCGATCGAGGCGGCCCCGGCGGCGGCGGCCTCCGCCTGCAGCGCTTGATAGGCCGTAACGCCTTCTGCGGAGGTCAGCAGCGCCGTCACGTACGCCATGCCGTGCGGGGCCGGACGCAGCGTGACAGTGCGATCGCACTGATGGCGGCTGATGCGCGACATCACCGCGTCGTGGTCGAGCCGAAAAGCCACCCGGCCGGCCTCAGCCTCAACCTTTCTGTCCCCCAGACCATCCAGCACGGCAGGATCCGCGCACAGTTCGGCGTCCATCGCGTGTCGATCTGCTGGTGACAGACAGGCGGCCTGGTCCACGATGATCATCGCCCGGTCTTCGGTAAGCACGCCGGACTGCAGAGCCGCGAGCGTGTAGGGCATGTCGTCGACCAGGATCCTGGACATCTTCAGATACTTGGCCCCGTGCCAAGGGGAGGATTTGCGGGCCAGTCCCACCTCGGACGCCAGCCCTTGAGCGCGTTTGGCGGCAGGCACACCCTCAGCGGCCTTACGGGCGAGACGCTTGGCTTCCAGCATCGTCGTCACTCTGGCCTGTGCCGCGGCAATGCCAGCGGTCGCGCGGGTCATCGCAGCTAGCTGGTCGACCAACGCCGCTTCCGTGGCGTCGGGGTCGATGTTCCAACCAACTTCGAACATGTGTTCGAGTGTAGCACCGTTCACTGACTCGATCTTTTTGACAGGGTTTCAGCCCGTAGATGAGTTCGCGGGCGGCGCACAACCCACCCTTGAGTGCTAGCACTCGCATGTATAGAGTGCTAGGTGGCACGCGGCCAACCCCCAGCGCCGGCACCCGCGACGACGGAGCGAGGGGTACGGGCGCATGCCGAACACCTGGTTAACCCGAGGGCCCCGGAGCACACCGGGACTCGATACCCGAAAAAGTGGAGGGCTTCCATCGTGGCAGTCAACATCAAGCCACTCGAGGACAAGATCCTCGTTCAGGCCAACGCGGCCGAGACCACGACCGCTTCCGGTCTGGTTATCCCCGACACCGCCAAGGAAAAGCCGCAGGAAGGCACCGTCGTCGCAGTTGGCCCCGGCCGCTGGGATGAGGATGGCGAGAAGCGGATCCCCCTGGACGTTGCCGAGGGCGACACCGTCATCTACAGCAAGTACGGCGGCACCGAGATCAAGTACAACGGCGAGGAGTACCTGATCCTGTCCGCCCGCGACGTGCTGGCTGTCGTCGCTAAGTAAGTACTCGTGCGTCCGCCCCGGAGATCCCCGCGTTTCAGTGCGGGCGGTTTCCGGGGCGGTATGCGTTAGGAGTCATGAAAGAGACTTATGAGCAAGCAGATTGAGTTCAACGAGACTGCGCGCCGTGCCATGGAGGCCGGCGTCGACAAGCTCGCCGATGCGGTCAAGGTGACGCTGGGTCCGCGCGGTCGGAACGTGGTGCTCGCCAAGGCTTTCGGCGGCCCGCAGGTCACCAATGACGGTGTGACCATCGCACGCGAGATCGACCTGGAAGACCCGTTCGAGAACCTCGGTGCCCAGCTGGTGAAGTCGGTGGCCACCAAGACCAACGACGTCGCAGGCGACGGCACCACCACCGCCACCGTCCTGGCACAGGCTCTGGTCAAGGCGGGGCTGCGCAACGTCGCGGCCGGTGCCAACCCCATCGCCCTGGGGCAGGGCATCAGCAAGGCCGCCGACGCCGTGTCCGAGGCCCTGCTGGCCGCGGCCACCCCGGTGTCGGACGAAAAGGCCATCGCCCAGGTCGCCACGGTGTCCTCACGCGATGAGCAGATCGGCCAGTTGGTCGGCGAGGCCATGACCAAGGTCGGTCACGACGGTGTCGTCACCATCGAAGAGTCTTCGACGCTCAACACCGAGCTCGAGGTCACCGAGGGTGTCGGCTTCGACAAGGGCTTCATCTCGGCCTACTTCGTCAACGACTTCGACTCGCAGGAAGCGGTGCTCGAGGACGCGGTGGTGCTGCTGCACCGCGACAAGATCAGCTCGCTGCCGGACCTGCTGCCGTTGCTGGAGAAGGTCGCCGAATCGGGCAAGCCGCTGCTGATCATCGCCGAGGACATCGAGGGCGAGGCCCTGTCCACGCTGGTCGTCAACGCCATCCGCAAGACGCTCAAGGCCGTCGCCGTCAAGGCGCCGTTCTTCGGCGATCGTCGCAAGGCGTTCCTGGACGATCTCGCCATCGTCACCGGTGGCCAGGTAGTCAACCCCGACGTGGGCCTGGTGCTGCGCGAGGCCGGCCTCGACGTGCTGGGCTCGGCCCGTCGCGTCGTGGTCACCAAGGACAGCACCGTGATCGTCGACGGTGGCGGCTCCAAGGACGCGGTCGCCGACCGCGTCAAGCAGCTCAAGGCCGAGATCGAGACCACCGATTCCGACTGGGATCGGGAGAAGCTGCAGGAGCGGCTGGCCAAGCTGTCCGGTGGCGTCGCGGTGATCAAGGTCGGCGCGGCCACCGAGACCGACCTGAAGAAGCGCAAGGAAGCGGTCGAGGACGCCGTCGCGGCGGCCAAGGCTGCCGTCGAGGAGGGCATCGTCACCGGTGGTGGCGCGGCACTCGTGCAGGCCCGCGCGGCCCTCGACAAGCTGCGCGGCGAGGTCAAGGGCGACGAGGCTCTCGGTGTCGACGTCTTCTCCTCCGCGCTGTCGGCCCCGCTGTACTGGATCGCCACCAACGCCGGCCTGGACGGCTCCGTTGTGGTGAACAAGGTCAGCGAGCAGTCCAACGGGCAGGGCTTCAACGCCGCCACCCTGACCTACGGTGACCTGGTCGCCGAGGGCATCGTGGATCCGGCCAAGGTGACCCGCTCGGCGGTGCTCAACGCCGCATCCGTGGCGCGGATGATCCTGACGACCGAGACGGCCGTCGTGGACAAGCCGGCCGAGGAAGAAGATCACGGGCACGGCCATCACGGCCACGCTCACTAAGTAGTCACGTAGAACACCCCCGGTCCTTTTGGGCCGGGGGTGTTTTCGTGGTGGGACGCGGTGAGGCTGCGAACGTGGACGTACTCAGTCTGTCGCCCCTTGGCTGCGGGGAAAGTCCCTCGGACCGATGGGCGTGGATGTTTTACTTCGCCTGGGAGCAACCCCATCCGGCCACTCTTGAGGAGCGTTCGCAGGTTGTCACTGCATTGCGCGATGGCTTATGAGATTGTCCTCCGAAACGAGTAGGAGGCTACTCATTCGCCACTGTGCAAAGCGAAATAGCGTTTCCTGGTAACCACCGAGGGAGGCCAGGATGGCAGTCGAGCGGCAGACCGTCGATCTGGCCCAAGTTCCTGATGATGTGTTCTCCTACCTGGGGACGCGGGTGCGGCGAAACCCACCACTACGTGGGTTGAATGCTGTCGTGCCATGAATCGCATCTGGCAGTGGGCGTGGGATCGCTATGCAGCGCGGTACTCGTGGGTGATCTTCGCGGTCACCGTCGCCGAACTGCTCTCGGTCTACCTGGTGTTGGCGCTCATGATCGTGGCTCTGGAGCGGTCGGACCGCTATGTCGCGGCGGCCGCGGTGACCCTTGGTGCGGTAGTGGTGACCGAATATGTGACGGCCCTGCCAGGGTTCGGCGGAAGCCGTCTCGTGGAGCGGTGGGTAGCCGGGCACGACGTCGATCGGGTTCGGGTGCTGGACGCCACCTACACCTGGAGTCGGTTGGCAGGGCGCCGAGCATTGTGGGCCAATGGGGTTTTCATCGCGTTGGCATTCGTCATTGTGGGTGCGATCGCCGGGGCGACCGGAGCACGGTTGGTCCAGTACGCGATTCTGGGCGCGGCTTCGGGGGCTTCGGCGGTGCTGGTCGCAGTACACAGTTATCCGGAAGCCGCCATGCGGCCAGCCAGGGTTGCGCTCACTGCCGACACTGCAGCGGGTGACGAACTGCCCCGCGCGCACCCAACTTTCGCCCGGTGGTCGGACCTGTCGGTGCTTGCCACGGCGTTCATTTTCGCGCTCGCCGGCGCCATGTTGGCGGCGGCTGTCAATCGGGTCAGTGAAATACCGGTGCTCGTCGTCGTGATCGGGTCGGGGCTGACGCTCGTCTTCGCCGTACCGATCACCGTCGGCGCTTCATTCGCGCCGTCGTTGCGTCCCCTTCGCGATCTCGCCGAGGGGACGGAACGTGTTGCGGTGGGCGACTATAGCCAACGGCTGCCGGTGGTTCAGGACGATGACTTGGGCGCTCTGGCAGCGTCATTCAACCGGATGCAGGCGGGCTTGGCCGAGCGGCAGCGGCTTCACGCGGCATTCGGCACCTATGTCGACCCGGTCCTGGCCACGCGGCTACTTGAACAAGGCGACGATGTGTTCACCGGTGAGCGTCGTGAGGTGACGGTGATGTTCATCGACGTCCGAGATTTCACTCCGTTCGCCGAGGCAAACACCGCAGAAGACACCGTGGCACGCTTGAACGCTCTGTTCGAAATCGTCGTGCCCGCTGTGGTCGACGCAGGAGGGCACGTCAACAAGTTCCTCGGTGACGGCGCGCTGGCGGTGTTCGGGGCGCCGAATGAACTTGCCAATCATGCCGACGCCGCGGTAAGTGCCGCGGTGTCGATGCAGCGACTGGTCGCCGAACGATTCGAGGGCGCACTACGGATCGGGATCGGTATCAATACCGGCCTGGTGATCGCCGGCACCATCGGCGGCGGGGGCAAGTTGGAGTTCACGCTGATCGGTGACGCCGTCAATGTGGCCGCCCGCGTCGAGCAACTGAACAAGGCAACCGGCGATCTCATCCTGCTGACCCAGCCGGCCGTCGACGCCATGTACGTGCGTCCAGCCGGACTCGCCGATCGCGGGCCTCACGAGCTGAAAGGCAAGTCAGCAGCGGTACAGGTATTCGCGCTTGATCCGTCGATGAGTTTGTGAGCCATCGCAGGTCGGTACGGGTATGTCTGACGAAACCATGAGCGCCACGTGCATCATCAACGCGCCGGCCGAAACCGTGTTCGCGGTGCTGGCCGACCCGACCACCCACCAGGCGATCGACGGCACCGGCTGGGTGCGCGAGTCACTCGACGGCAAGCCGCTGACCGACACCGGCCAGATCTTCCGGATGGCGATGTACCACGACAACTACGGCGGCATGCACTACGAAATGGCCAACCGGGTCGAGGTTTTCGAGCCTCCGTGTGCGATTGCGTGGCTACCGGGCCAGGGCGATGACGACGCCAATATCGAGTTCGGCGGCTGGATCTGGCGCTATGACCTTGAGCCGCGCGGCGACGACCGGACCGAGGTCACCCTCACGTACGACTGGTCGGCGGTGCCGCCCGCGCTTCGCAATGAGATCGAGTTCCCGCCGTTCGACCGGCAGCACCTGGACAACTCGCTCAAGCACCTGGCCGGCCTGGCGCAGGCTCGGGTGTAGCGGTCGGCTGAATCGACACCAACCGCAACGCGTCCGGCCGGGCGTCGTCGGACACGAACCGCACGATCAGGGTGTCGGGAGGAAACTTGGAAGCCAGGTCGTTCAGTGTCCGGGGCAGGAAGACCCTGGCCTTCGCGTTGCCGTACCAATTGGGGTTGGAGGGCGAGGTGTCGAGGTTGCCGACCTTGTCGATCTGGGTGTCCCATTCTTGAACCGGGTCCGGCGGCGTATCGCCGAATCCGGTCGATGTCAGGTACGCATCCGCTTGTCCTGCAAGGGTGATCGCCGACCCGCCGCCGACCGGCGTCCCGGTGATCGTCCCGTCGATCACATCGGCCGTCACGGATGTCAGTCGCGCGGTGCACACGTTGTCGACGACGTTGGGCGGCACACAGAAACCCGGCAGCGGGGCCGCGTGGGCCGAAGGGACATTGAGGACGGCCGGAACGGCAAGCGCAGCCGCCGCAGCACCGACGGCGGTCATTGCGCGGCGACGATGATTCGGCATCGGGCTAACCTCCTTCGGACGCGCTGAACTGTATGTCGGCGCGCCCGCCACAGGAGTTACAGATCGTCAGCTCTCGATCGGCGCGTACCAGTCGGCGTTGGTGAGCAGCACCCGCGTTCCGAGGTCGCGGTTCCACTCCGGCTCGATGCCGTGGCGCCGCACGATGGGGAACACCACCTGGTCGAGCATCCGGGTCACGTCGCTGGTGTAAAGGTCTTCCTTCGCCTGATCGCTCAGCCGGTTGTAGGCCTCCTCGTCGAAGTTCTCCGGCTCGAACGCTCCATAGCCGACATAGGTGGCGCCGTCCTCGACCAGGCGGTCGGTGTCCTGGCTGTGGAAGTAGATGTAGCCGCTCCAGTGGCGGCTGTCGTCGCGCTCGTCGCCGATCTCGGCTGACGCGCAGGTTCCGCAGCAGGAAAAGTCGGCGCGCGCAATCACGCCGTTGGCGTTGAGTTCCTCGAACGCCGCGTGTGTCCGGGACCGGTAGTCACCGATCTCGGTCTGCTGGCGCAGTCTCGCTTCGCGTAGCGACGTGAAGGCGACTGTGAGCTGTTCCTCGGTGAGCTCGTAGTCCTCGGCATAGGTGTCGAGGAAGTCCTCGACGTCGTCGTTGCCGGTGACCAGCATGCCCCAGATCTCTGAGGTCAAAGTGGCGCGGTCCTCGTCGTCCAACGCGAGGTCGGGAAGCGCGGCGTACGCGGGGATCACGTTCGGGTTCGACGGTGCGCTCACAGCGCTGGCCTCCAGATGTTGTGGGGACGGGCGAATCCGCCCGGCGGGGCGATCGTAACCGCCGTTACGAGTCGACGCGTGCACGAAAAGCGGGGGATGGCAGCCACGTCGGCAAACCGCACAACATTGCTACCGGCCTGGCGGCGTGGTACGGAATGACGGTGACTTATCCGAACGACCCGTTTTCGTCGGCGGGGGGCGCGCCGAACCCTCACTCGAACCCCTTCGGCAACCAGCCGCCGGCGAGTCCGTTCCAGGGCGGTGGTCCTCAATTCCCACCGGCGGACCCGTCGTTCGGTCAGTTTCCTCCGGTTTTTCAGGCCGGATATCAACCGGCAGTGCCACCGCCCGAACCTCCGCGCAAGAAGCGCAAGGTGTGGTTGGTGCTCACCGTGGTGGCTGCCGTCGTCGTCGCGTCCGCGGGTATCGGCACTCTTCTGTGGTGGTTGAACCGCGGCGGCGGGGCCGGCGAGGTGACTGCGGCCGGCGGGGGACCGCTGCCGGCGTCCGTGCCGCCGCTGGGCGACTTACGTCCGCCGGCCGACGTAGCGTTGCCCTCGCTTGAGCAGCCGATCGACACACCACGCTGGACCTACGAGACCGGCATTGATGCCTACGTGCTCGGCGGCGATGCCTACACCGTGGTGGTCGGGTCGGATCAAGGCGTGATGGCCTTGGACAAGGAGACCGGCGAACCACGCTGGTCGCAAGGAGTCAAGCCGCCCACGGTCAATATCAACCGGTTTGGGAGTGCCAAGTGTGTCATCACCCGCTCGGCAAAGACCATGGGATGTGGACTCAATCTGAATCTCTGCTGTGGAGATCCCGAGGTGCTGGTGTTCCTCGACGTGGCAACCGGACGCATATTGAGCCAGCCTTCGTTGCCGTCGGACCGGATAACCAATCTTCAAGGAAGCGGTGACGGCATCGCTGTCGTTTTTCGCAATGAACTGGTCTCGTATGGCGCGGACGGCAACGAGGCATGGCGTGTTCGGCATGACGGCGTCTCGGTGTTCGGCGATCAAGGGGTCGTCATCACCGAGCATGAGGTGCTTGACGCCAACACCGGGAAGCCCATCGTGAGCGAACCGAGCACCTCGAATACCGCTTTTGCATCGGGATTCGCGGTGGCATTTGCAAACTCGTTCAAGTTCTTTGACTTCAGCGGTAGAAACACCGCCACTGTGCCCAGCGAGGGATACACACTGATGGGCAATGCGGGCTCCGGAATATACCAATTTCCCTTGGGGCGTCCCGACAACGACCCGTACGGGTCGTCAGGTTTCTACTATCCGCTGGCCTACAACCGATCTACCGGCGACTTCCGTGCGTTCGACGGGCAATCCGGACGCATTCTCTGGACGTATCCCGCCGGCGCAGATGCGGTGCTTGCCAACATGATCGGGGGATTCGGCAGTGGCGAATTGTGCGTGATCGGTGTGCAAGAGACCTCGGATGCCAAGCTGAAGGCTGGTAGTTGCCAGGATGTCAACGTTGCGCCAACCGCGAATGTGCAGATGACCTTCTTCCTCGGATCCGATGGTGCGCGGTACTTGTACCGTGACCAACGGGATGTGATCTGTGTCGACGCCAGTGGGAAGGAGTTGTGGCGGAAGAAGTTTGACGATGGCTCTGACCAAGTCTGGGTGTCGGGCGGAGCGTATATCTCCGATCGCAACATCGTGATTCGGGTGATTTGACACGCGCCATCAGCTCCGCACGGCAACGACCATTGGCGCGACACGCCAAGCATGAGCGGGGTTTTTGATCCCGGGCAGCTCACAATGCGGATATGACGGAACCGCGGGAGTCGCCGCGTGGGGTCTCGCGTCAGACGTTCCTGCGCGGCGCCGTGGGCGCGTTGGCCGTCGGCGCGGTGTTCGGGTCGAGCCGGGCCAGTGCGGATCCGGCCGGCTGGGGTGACCTCTCGGCTGCCGTCAACGGGAAAGTGGTACTTCCGGACAGCGGTGGACAATTCGCTTCGGCCAAAAGTGTTTTCAATACCAACTTCAACGGCCTGACGCCGGCGGCGGTCGTCACCCCGGCATCGGCGGCGGACGTGCAACGGGCGCTGGCCTTCGCTGCGACGCACAACCTCAAGGTCGCTCCGCGCGGCGGCGGGCACTCCTATGTGGGCGCGTCGACAGCCAACGGCACGGTGGTGCTGGACCTGCGCCAACTGCCCGGTGACATCAACTACGACGCGGCGACCGGGCGTGTGACGGTAACGCCCGCGACCTCGCTGTACGCGATTCACCAGGCGCTGGCCGGTGCCGGGCGGGGCATCCCGACGGGTACCTGCCCGTCGGTCGGCGTCGCGGGGCACGCCCTGGGTGGTGGGCTGGGTGCCCAATCGCGGCACGCGGGCCTATTGAGTGATCAATTGGTGGCGGCGACCGTGGTGCTGCCGGGCGGCGCCGGGGTGACGGCCTCGGCCACCGAGAACCCGGATCTGTACTGGGCATTGCGCGGCGGTGGTGGCGGCAATTTCGGGGTAACGACGGCGCTGACCTTCGCCACGTTCCCGACCAGCGACGTGGACGTCGTCGGGCTGCATTTCCCGCTGGAGTCTTTCCCGCAGGTCCTCCTGGGCTGGCAGAACTGGCTGCGTACCGCCGACCGCAGCAGCTGGGCACTGGCCGACACCATCACCGATCCGCAGGGCGCGCACTGTCGCATCCTGGCGACCTGTCCGGCCGGGTCGGGCAGCAGCGTGGGAGCCGCCGTGATCAAGGCCGTGGGGCTGCAGCCGGCCAACACCGAGAACCGCACGTTCAACTACCTGGATCTGGTGAAGTTCCTGGCCGCCGACAATCTCAACCCGTCACCGCTCGGCTATGTCGGCGGATCCGACGTCTTCCCGACGATCACCCCGGCCGCGGCTCAGGGAATCGCTGCGGCATTCAACGCCTTCCCTGCGGGGGCCGGCCGCCCGATCGTCATCATGCATGCGCTCGACGGCGCGCTGGGCACCGTGGGTCCGGGTGACACCGCCTTTCCGTGGCGGCGGCAGTCCTCACTGGTGCAGTGGTATGTGGAAACCGCCGGTTCGCCTGCGGCAGCAGCCAACTGGCTGGCCACCGCCCATCAGGCGGTGGCGCCGTATTCGGCCGGCGGCTACGTCAACTATCTCGAGGCGAACCAACCGGCGTCGCGGTATTTCGGCGCCAATCTGTCCCGGTTGGCCGCTACTCGACAGAAGTATGACCCGGGACGGATCATGTTCTCGGGCTTGAACTTCTGAGGGAGAGAAGACTCATGGACGAGACGTTTCCGCAGACGCCGGCCGCCGCAGCGGCCCTCGCGGTGGCAACGCGCTTCTATTCACCTGCCTTGCTCAACCACTGCATCCGTTCATATCTGTGGGGCGCGACGTATGCGGCGGCACATGGCATAGCTTTCGACGACGAGCTCTACTACGTCTCGGCACTGCTGCACGACATCGGGCTCACCGACCCGTTCGACAGTCACCGGGTGTCGTTCGAGGAGGCGGGTGGGGACCTGGCCTGGGTGTTCGGCGTGGCGGCCGGGTGGTCTGCCGACCGGGCCGGCAGGGCGACGGAGATCATCGTGTTGCACATGCGCGACGACATTTCGGCGGCGGCCGACCCTGAGTCGCACCTCTTGCAGGTGGCCACCGGCTGGGACGTCGTCGGACGCAGGCCGGAGGAGTTCCCCACCGACGTGAGGACCGACATCCTCGCGCGATATCCCAGACATTCGTTCGGCCGCGAATTCATCGCGTGCTTCGAGGACCAGGCCGGCCGCAAACCAGGTGGCGCCGCTGCCGCATCGGTGGCCAACAATGGCGCCGACCGCATCCGGGCCAACCCGATGGACGCCTGAAGCTGGCAGGACCGGACAATCAGGTGCTCCCGGGACAGAGCAGCTGCCGCGGGCTTAGCCTCGAAACGTTGGGACTCACCTGCCACCCGGACGAGTGAAGGAACCGAGCATGCGAGCAACCGTGATGTATGGGGCCGGCGACGTGCGTGTCGAGGACGTACCCGACCCCGTTGTGAGGGAACCCACCGATGCGATCGTGCGGGTCACCCGAGCCTGCATCTGCGGTAGCGATCTGTGGCCGTACCAGTCGATGCCGCACAAGGACGGTGGCAGGCGGATGGGCCACGAATTCATCGGCATCGTCGAAGACGTCGGCGCTGACGTGTCCGGTTTGGGGCGCGGCGATCTGGTGGTCGCCCCCTTTGTGTGGGCGGACAACACGTGTGACTTCTGCCGGGAGGGATTGCAGACGTCGTGCCGTCACGGTGGTGGTTGGGGCGCGCCCGGCGTCGATGCCGGCCAGGGTGAGGCCGTGCGCGTCCCACAGGCGCAGGGCACGCTGGTGAAGCTTCCGGTGGCGGAGGACTCGGCGCTCATGCCGTCCCTGCTGACGTTGTCCGACGTCTTCTGCACCGGTCACCACGGCGTGGTCACGGCCGGGGTGGGGCCGGGATCTTCTGTGACCGTCATCGGTGACGGTGCGGTGGGGCTGTGCGCAGTGCTGGCCGCCAAGCGGCTGGGTGCCGAGCAGATCATCCTGAACGGCCGGCACACGGTCCGCACCGACCTCGGGCGCGAGTTCGGCGCCACCGACGTCGTCGCCGAACGCGGCGACGAAGCCGTCGAGAAGATCCGCGAACTCACCGGCGGTGACGGTACGCACGCGGTGATCGAATGTGTCGGGACCGAGCCGTCGCTGGCCACCGCCCTCGACGCGGTCCGCGCCGGTGGTCGCGTCAGCCGGCTGGGCGTATCTCAATACACCGAAGTGCCAATGGGTTTCGGCACGTTCTTCCGCAACGTCACCCTCACCGGCGGTGTCGCGCCCGCTCGCGCCTACATCGAGGAACTCATGCCCGATGTTCTCGACGGCGTCATCGAACCCGGTCGGGTGTTCGACCGGACCATCGGTCTCGACGAAACCCCCGACGGCTACCGCGCGATGGCCGACCGCGAGGCCCTCAAGGTGTTGATCGAGCCATGACACTGCTCCTTCAGGACCGTGATGAGCGTGGGGTCGTCACGCTCACCCTGAACCGCCCGCAGGCCTTCAACGCGCTGTCGGAGGCGATGCTGACCGCCCTCGGTGACGCGTTCGACGGGCTGGCCGAAGACCAGACCGTGCGGACCGTGATCCTGGCAGCGTCCGGCAAGGCCTTCTGTGCTGGGCATGACCTCAAGGAAATGCGGGCCGAGCCGTCGCTGGCGTACTACGAGCGATTGTTCGAACAGTGCACCAAAGTGATGCTGTCGATTCAGCGCCTCCCCGTGCCGGTGATCGCGCGGGTCCAGGGGCTTGCCACCGCAGCGGGCTGCCAACTTGTCGCGATGTGCGACCTCGCGGTGGCGAGCGACGACGCACGGCTGGCGGTGAGCGGCGTCAATGTCGGGCTGTTCTGTGCGACTCCGGGAGTGGCATTGTCGCGCAACGTGCCTCGCAAGGCCGCCTTCGAGATGCTGGTCACCGGTGAGTTCGTCTCTGCCGAGCAGGCCCGGTCGCTGGGGCTGGTCAACCGGGTGGCGGCAGCGGACGCCCTGGACGACGAGGTAGAGGCGCTGGTCGCGAGCATCGTGGCGAAGCCCCGGGTTGCCGTCGCGATGGGGAAAGCGTTGTTCTACCGGCAGATCGAGGCCGACATCGAGTCTGCCTACGCCGACGCGGGCACGACGATGGCCTGCAACATGATGGATCCGAGCGCGCTCGAAGGTGTGCAGGCCTTCATCGAAAAACGCTCTCCCACTTGGTCGGTGGCGTCGACGTAGCCGGCGGCGCCACCGACTGGTCGCGACGTCAGGCGGCGTGGCGGTGCCGGGTATCCGCCGAGGGGGCAATCAGGTTCTTCGATTCTCCACCGGGAAGGACGGCCATGGTCCGGTCTTCGGTGCGGACTTGGCCTTCGGCACGGTACATCTCGCGATAGCGATCCACCTGACCCTGGTCGACCGGGGTGGAGAACATGCTCACGTTGTTGGTCGGGGCGCCCGGTAACCGGGCAGCACTCAGTCTCCGGGCACTTGCCCGGAAGCCTGCCACGGCGCTGCCGAGGCAGGCGATCATTGCAACCGCTGCGACGACCGCCAGGTTGCTGCCGAGCGCCATGGCGGTGACGAACAGTCCGAGTGCGACGAACGCGACGAGCAGGAGAACGTACGCGACGTTGGAAACCGGAATGCGACGGAAAGCCTTCAGCATGGGATCACCTCATAGGAATCGAATGTGCGGACGAACGAAACGCTACGCGGAGCGTATCGTTCGATACGTATAGCGTAGCGCATAACCGGGATGCGATATTCCCGGCAGGCGATTGGCGAGCGAAGGAGGCCGGGCGGTGGCGCAGGGAAGGGTCGAGGACGGCATCGCGGAATCGACGCTGCACCTGCTGCGGAGCGGCGGACCTCGCGCCGTGACGGTCGAGGCGGTGGCCGCGCACTCAGGAATCGCGAAAACGACGATCTACCGGCGGCATCCAAATCGACGGGACATGCTCGCGAGCGCGCTGTCGCGCCTCGCGTCCCCGGGTCCGGTGGATCCAGATGCGACAGCGCCCGAGCGGCTGCGGTGGCTCATCGCGCAGGCGGTCGGGATGGTCGAGGACGGCATCGGCCTCGGTGGCCTGGCGGCGATGCTCACGGAGGATGATCCCGAATTCACCGCCGTTTTCAGGCGGATCCTCGTCGACCAACGTGCGGCGCTGGCTGCCGTGGTCGATGCCGCAAAGGCCGATGCTTCGATGCGCGCGGACGTCGACACGGTGACGCTGATCGATGCGGTGGTCGGTGCCTACATCGCCGAAAGCGCCCGGACCGGCGGTGCCCAGGAGGGCTGGGATGAGCGCTTGTTCCGGCTCTTCTGGCCTACTGTGCGAGCGTCGGACTAGGCCACCGGCGTTGATTTCGGTTATCGCCGCTGCAACTCGATGACCGGGATGACCCGGTCGGTCTTGGTCTGGTATTCGCCGAATCCCGGCGCCTTCTCGACGATCCGTGGATAGGCGGCATCGCGCTCGGCCCGCGGCATTTCCCGAGCATGTACGTCGTAGGCGTCGGTGCCGATCTCGATGTGGGCATCGGGATGCGCGCGCAGATTGTGCAACCACGCGGGGTCGACATCAGCGCCCGCATAGGAACCGACGATGGCGAGTTTCCCGTCGAGGTCGAACGCCATCACCGGGTTGACGCGCTCCTTGCCGGACTTGGCTCCGGTGGTGTGCAGCAGGAGAAGGGTCGCACCCTCGAACGGACCGCCGACCTTGCCTCCATTGGCCCGGAACTCGGCGATGATGTTGTCATTCCAGTTGTCTGCCATGGCTTCCTTCCTACGCCTGCACACCGCGATGAGGCCCGCGGATCACGAAATCGCGGTCGTGGTGATGTGGACCGACGAGGTGAGGGTCTGGTGTACCGGGCAGCGCTCGGCGATGCCCATCAACCGTTCCCGTTGGGCGTCGTCGAGATCGCCGACCAACTCGATCTCGCGATCGATGTGGTCGATCATTCCCTTGGAGGTCTCACAGTCGGCGCAGTCCTTGGCATGAATACGTGAGTGCCGCAACGCCACTCGTACCTGTTGAAGCGGCCAGCCTTTGCGGTTGGCATACATCCGCACCGTCATGGACGTACACGCCCCCAGGCCGGCCAGCACCAGGTCATAGGGATTCGGGCCGGCGTCGCCGCCCACCGGGAGGGGCTCGTCGGCGATGAGTTGGTGGCGTCCGGCGGTGATCTGCTGGGTGTAGGTGCCGGCGCCCGTCTCCGCCACGGTCACCACACCGACCGGCGATGCGGTGTCGCGCCCGGGTTCCTCAGATGTCATCCCGCTCTCCTCAACAAGTCGATCGATGGCTTTCCAGACCGGATCGTCGCATGAGTTGTCTGTCCGCAACCTGGGTACCGCGCGCTTACGGGGAACTGCGCACCCGAGGGGGACCAGCTGTTGCAGGAAGTGGGATTTTATGGCTCCCGCAGCGCGCGTTTAGCGTCGGATTCATGGAGTGGAATTTTCAGTCGGCCGGTGAGTTGGCGGTCGCGTTGCGCGCCGGTGAAGTGTCCTCGGTGGAGCTGACCGAGGCGGCGATCACTGGGATCGAGCGGGATGACCCGGTGATCAACGCGATCTGTGTGCCCGACTTCGACCGGGCACGGGATTCTGCACGGGACGCCGACCGGGCACGTGCCCGGGGCGAAGACCGGCCGCTGCTGGGTATTCCCGTGACGGTCAAGGAGTCCTACAACATGGCGGGGCTGCCCACGACCTGGGGCATGCCGCAGTTCCGGGACTTCCGGCCGGCCGCGGACGCGGTACAGGTGTCGCGGCTCAAGGCCGCCGGCGCGGTGGTGCTCGGTAAGACCAACGTCCCGTTGGGGCTGCAGGACATCCAGACCTTCAACGAGATCTACGGCACCACCAACAATCCGTGGGATCCCGATCGCACCTCGGGCGGATCTTCCGGTGGCTCGGCGGCGGCCCTGGCCTCGGGATTCGGCGCCCTGTCCATCGGCTCCGACCTCGCCGGATCATTGCGGACCCCCGCGCATTTCTGCGGCGTCTACGCGCACAAGCCGACCCTCGGCCTGGCCGCGATCCGCGGTATGACCCCGCCGTCGACCCCGGCATTGCCGACCGAGTCCGACCTCGCCGTCGTCGGTCCGATGGCGCGCACTGCCCGCGATCTCGCACTCCTGCTCGACGTGATGGCAGGACCGGACCCGCTGACTCTCGGTGTGGCACACCGGGTGACGCTGCCGCCCCCGCGTCATGAGGGCCTCGGCGACTTCCGGGTCCTGGTCCTCGATGAGCATCCGTTCCTCGCAACCTCAGCCGCGGTGCGCGCCGGCATCAGCCGGGTGGCGGATGCCCTTGCTTCCAGCGGTGCCCGCGTCGAACGACACAGTCCACTGCTGCCAGATCTGGCCGAAGCCGCGTTGCTGTACACGCAGTTGCTGTTTTCCAGCACCTCGGCGCGATTCCCGGTCGACGCGTACGAGCAGCTGCAAACCCTCGCCGCCGGCCTGAGCCCAGACGATCAGAGCCTCGATGCGGCTCGGTTGCGCGGAATGGTGTCGAGCCACCGCGATTGGATCGAGGTGAACAACCGTCGCGAACTCCACCGCCAGGGCTGGCGACAGTTGTTCGGTGAGTTCGATGTCGTCGTGTGTCCGATCACGCCGACTCCGGCGTTCCCGCATGACCACAACCCAGATCTGTTGGAACGTCGGATCGATGTCGACGGTGTCGAGTACGCGTACTTCGACCAGCTCGTCTGGGCCGGACTGGCCACCATGCCCGGCCTGCCCGCTACCGCCGTACCGGCGGGGCGGTCCGCCGAGGGACTGCCGGTGGGAGTGCAGCTCATCGGTCCGATGTTCGAGGACCGCACCCCGCTGCGGCTGGCCGAACTGCTCGAACAGCAGATCGGTGGCTTCCAGGCACCTCCGGGTGCCTAGTCCGCCAACGTCACGTCGACCGACGCCAGGCGGTCCGGATCGCCGATGATGTCGATGACATGGATCCGGCCGTCCCGAATATCAAGGCGCAGTAGGGACTTGAGCTGACCGGCGGGCGCGACGACGATGCCCGCGGCGCCGTCGAGAACGGCGACCTCGCCGCCGCGCGCTGTCGCGGCGAACAGCTTGGACTCCTCGACGAACTCCCGGGCGCCCCGCAGCTCGACGGGAATGTGCCCGCCGACGAGCACTCGGTCCACGCGGCGCACCACGTCGGGGTCGAGGATCTCCAGCAGAGCGTCGAGGTCGCCCTCCTGCGAGGCTGCCAGGAAAGCTCGCGCGACGGACAGGTGTTCGGCGGTGGGGCGAGCCGCGCTGGTTGCACCCCGCACCCGCTCCCGGGCCCGGCTGGCCAGTTTCTTGGTGGCTGCCGGCGTGCGGTCGAGCAGCGCGGCGATGTCGTCGAAGGGCACGGCGAAGGCGTCGTGCAGAACGAACGCCACGCGCTGGGCGGGAGAGAGCCGGTCGAGCACCACCAGCAGGGCGCGGCCCACCGACTCGGCCATGGCCACCTGTTCCTCGGCGGCCGGAGCCACGGCAGCAGGAACGTGCTCGTCGGAGCCGAGCACTTCCGCGCGGCGTTTCCGCTCCCGGAGTCGGTCGAGGCATTCGTGGGCGGTCACCGTGGTGAACCAGCCAGTCGGATTGGTCACCTCGGCGATGCCGCGCCGGCTCACTTTCAGCCACGCGGCCTGGACCGCGTCGTCGGCGTCATGCACCGAGCCGAGCAGTCGGTGGGCGACCTCGCGTAAGTGGTGCCGATCCTCCTCGAACCGGGCGGCCAGGGTCTCCAGATCGGTCACAGCGTCACCTTCCGGGCGTCGGAAACGTCATCAAGGTGAACCACCACCGCAGCATCCGAACATGGGAGACGACCATCATGACCCTACAACTCGGCATGATCGCGGCCGTGATCGTCGCGATCGCCATCGTGGCCAATGGGGCGATGGCCGTCGCGGACCTCGCCGCGGTCCGCTTCGTCCTCGCGAACTCCGCCGAGGTCGGTGTCCCGCGGAGTTGGGTACCGACCCTCGGACTGCTCAAGGGCGCGGGCGCGGTCGGACTGCTCGTGGGCCTGTTGGCCTTCCCGCCGCTGGGTATCGCCGCCGCGATCGGGCTGATCGGGTTCTTCGTCGGCGCCGTCATCACCCACATCCGTGCGGGCGTGTTCTACAACATCGCCTTTCCCGCCGTGTTCCTCGTGCTCGCGGTCCTCGCGCTTGGGGCCTTCCTGGCGGGCTGACCCTGGCTGTGGATGCCAGGAACTGCAAAGGCCCCATCCCTCGCGGAATGGAGCCTCTGCAGTTCGGCGTGTGAAGTTTGCTGTGGGATTCAGGCGCTGCGGCGGATCCCCCGCTTGAGCAAGAGCTCGCGCTCGGACTCGCTCAAGCCGCCCCAGATGCCATAGGGCTCGCCGACGGCGAGCGCGTGGGTGCGGCACTGGGTGATCACCGGGCAGCTGCGGCACATCTCCTTGGCGCGAACCTCGCGTTGCGCCCGGGCCCGCCCGCGCTCGCCATCGGGATGGAAGAACACTGACGAATCGACTCCACGGCAAAGTCCCTGCATTTGCCAATCCCAGATATCCGCATTGGGTCCGGGAAGTTGCTGCGGCTGCGGCATTTGGAAAACCCCTCTCTGCTCGCCCATTTCGCCAAAAGTGGGCGGGTTTGAGTCGGTGGAACCGAACTGAGCACATGTCGCCGATGACCGCTCGTGCACACAAACTAGGGGGGCCCGATAAAGCGAGTCAATACCTTGCCGATGTGCTAAAGGACATAACCGCAGGTCGAGAATTTACATCACGTTCATCATTGTGACGCGGTGACCGAGACATCGGTGTTAAGGATCTGCTAGAGGTCATCGGATTTTCCCTGCTCGGACCAGAGGTGTCGTCATGCGCTATTCCGGCCGGGCGATAGTTAGTTGACCTGCCATTAACATTCGAGCCATCAATTGTTAACTAATTGTCGCCGGCAACGTGAATTCCGGCGTATCCGTCCGTGCCGGGTTGCCCACGAACCCGGCGGTACCGACGGTATTGATAGCGTCGCTGACCGATGACTGCAATCGCAGGGGCCGCCGCGGCCCTGGCTGACGCTGCCTTCGGGGCCGACCCCGGCCGCTGGCCGCTGCCCGGCGCGACCACGCCGCGCGAGCGCTGGCTGCGGGCGGTCGCCGCCGGCGGGCAGGGGCGCTACGCCTGTGCGCTCACCGAGCTTGCCGAGATCCTGCGGTGCCAGGACTCGGGTCCGTTGGTCTCGCTGGTCCACAGCACCCGCGCCTCGTTTCTTCGCCAGCTGGGTGGGCACGCGCGCGCTCGCGGCGCCGACGGCCAGGCGTGGGCGCACCGCGGCGACGATGACGAGGCCGCCGGCGACGCGCTCGTCGGGCTCGCCGCCGACGCCTTGGGGATGGGCCGGTTCGGGGTGTCGGCCCGACTGCTCGACCGGGCTCGCGCCATAGACACCCCCGGCGACTCGCGGCAGCGGATCCGGCTGTCGTGGGTGAGCGCCGAACTGGCCATGGTCCAGGGCCGCGGCGCCGAGGCCGTCGAACATGCCCGATGCGGAGTCGCGGCCGCGGCCGGTCACCGCTCGACGCGCCACGCCGTCAAATCCGACGTCGTGCTGGCCGCGGCGCTGTGCAGTGCCGGCGAGCTCGACGCCGCGCGGGAGGTCGCCGACGCGGCACTGCCGGCCACCGAGAAATTCGGACTGATCCCGCTGCGCTGGGCGTTGGCGTGCGTGCTGGCCGACATCGGCAGCGAGTCACACGACGCTGCCCAAATCAACCGGATCCGGGACCTCGGCGCCGATACAGTGCGTCGCAGAGGCGGGGTGTGGGCCGGCGCCTAGATCTGGCACCGGCAGGGCCCTGCCTCATCGATCGTTATTGTTTAGCTGAGCCAATCCGCCCCGAGTGTCGGTGCAACGTAACGCTGGAGAGATCGCCCACGATGACAAGTTCGGGAGACCGTCTCGACATTGTCGTTGCTGACGCAGTGGCAGGTGATCGGAACGCGCTCTCGGAAGTGCTGGAGATCATTCGGCCGATCGTCGTTCGGTATGTCCGGGCGAGGGTGGGGGCGACCGAGCGCAGTGGTCTATCAGCTGATGACGTTGCGCAGGAGGTTTGCTTGGCCGCCATTACGGCGCTGCCGCGCTACAAGGATCAGGGACGCCCGTTCCTGGCCTTTGTCTACGGCATCGCTGCGCACAAGGTTGCTGACGCGCATCGCGCGGCAGCCAGGAACCGTGCCGAGCCCACCGAGGTGGTGCCCGAGCGGTTCTCCCTTGACGCGGGGCCCGAGCAGACCGCTCTCGACACCGAGTCTTCTGAACGGATGGCCAGGCTGCTGTCCGTGCTGCCCGAGAAGCAGCGCGAGATCCTGATCCTGCGCATCGTCGTCGGCATGAGCGCCGAGGAGACCGCGGAGGCCGTCGGAAGCACCGCCGGCGCCGTGCGCGTCGCGCAGCACCGTGCGCTCGCCCGGCTGAAGAACGAGATCATGGCGACGGGGCGCGACCATGCCTGACTTCGGCCGCTGGACCTCAAACGGTGGTGATCCGTCCCTCAACGAGATCAACCGGTCCGAGAAATTCATCGAGGCGCTGTCCCTCGAGCGGCAGGTCTATGCGACCGACCGGGAGGAGGCCGAACTGGCCGTCCTGCTGGCCGGTTGGCGCGACGACGCACGACAAACCCCGATGGCGGGCATCGCGACACCGCGTGAGGCCGTCAAGGCGCTCGACAAGGCGACCGGGCAGGGTCGGGTGCGCATCCCGATGGCGCTGGTGGGCTCCATGGCGGCCGCGGTGCTGTGCCTCGGCGGGTTCGGTGCGGCCGTGTACGGCTCCGGCCCGGGCGATGCCCTCTACGGGGTGCGCGGATTGGTCTTCGGGTCCGCGCCGGTAACCCGCGACGTGGGGGTCGAACTGGCGTCGAGCGAGCTCAAGCAGGTCCAGCAGATGATCGACGACGGGCAGTGGGAGCAGGCCCAGCAGAAGCTGCAGACCATCACGACCACGGTCGCCACCGTCGGCGACGAGCAGCGCAAGCAGGAACTCGTCGACCAGTGGCAGCAACTGTCGGTCAAGGTGGAGAACCGCGACCCGAACGCGACCGTGCCGCCCGATGCACCGCCGGTGGTGTTACCCGAGGTGACGGTGACGACGACGCCGCAGTCCCCGTCCACGCCGGGGGAGACGACGCCGACGTCGCCTTCGACACCGACGACCGGGCCTTCGACACCGACGACAGAGCCCAGCCCGGGTTCGGAGACGTCCACGTCACCCACGTCGCCATCGGAGAACCCGACGTCGCAACCGACGACCAGCCAGCCGTCGACGCCGCCGTCGTCGACCACGGCCCCGACGCCGTCGAGCAGTGCCGAGCCGACGACGAGCGCGCCGGCCACTGCGACAGAGTCCTCGCCCGCCTCAACGCCGGCGGCGCCTCGCACGTCCTCGGCGCCGACCACCACGGCCGCACCGGCGGCCGAAGCGCCCGCGGTGACCACTACGACTGTCGCGCCGACCGTCGAGCCGACATCTGTGCCGTCCGCGCCGTCGGTGCGTACTACGCAGGCCGCGCCTGTGGAGCCCAGCAGTGGCGGAGGTCACGAAAGCCCGTCGGGCGGACATAACGGAGAGGGCCCGGCATCGCCGGGGATCGAAGTGCCCCTGTTGCCGGGGCTAGGCGGCGGTCAGCGGTAGCCGTCGGTGTCCGACGTGGCCTCGTTGAGGGACGCGTCGGCATAGCCGCGGCAGTAGTCCCACGTCACGTAGGCATCGGGCTCGGGGTCGTAGGCCGGCTCGTGCGGGCGCACCGTGCCGTCGACGAGCAGCTGCAGCAGGTTGGCCCGCAGCATGTCCCAGTCGTGGTAGTGGTCCTGCTGGCATTCGTCACAGCAGACGACGAGACCGCGAATTCCCTTGTGCGCCAACAGCGCCTCGTATACCGCGAGATCAGCTAGATCAGCCTCGACAGCCGTCCGTTCCTGGGGGTCCAGCGGCTGGCCCGGCTCGATCGCGTCCAGCGCAGCAGAAGGATCGCAAGGATCATCGGCAAACGGATCGGGCGGCAAACCAGGGGGGAGGTGGTCACGCACGAGTCCCACACTACGCAGCCGCACAGGTATCGCGCCAGCCGTCCTGATGCGCGGGGGGATGTGCACCCTGAGGTGCAAGGAACGGCAACATCACTGTCAATAACCGAGCCGATAGAATCGGGTTATAAGCCCCACGCCTGCCACTGGAGGCCCCACCCATGTCGATCGCTGAAAGCAGCGTTCCCATTGCCGTACCGGTGTCGACCGGCGGCGACGATCCCACCAAGATCGCGATGCTCGGTCTCACCTTTGATGACGTCCTGCTGCTGCCTGCTGCCTCGGATGTGGTCCCGGCCACCGCTGACACCTCGAGCCAGCTGACCCGGAACATCCGCCTGCGGGTGCCGATGGTCAGCTCCGCGATGGACACCGTCACCGAATCGCGGATGGCCATCGCGATGGCCCGCGCCGGTGGGATGGGCGTGCTGCACCGCAACCTTCCGGCCGCCGAACAGGCCGCCCAGGTGGAGACGGTGAAGAGGTCGGAGGCCGGTATGGTCACCGACCCGGTCACCTGCTCGCCCACCAACACCCTGGCCGAGGTCGACGCGATGTGCGCCCGGTTCCGGATCTCGGGGCTCCCGGTCGTCGACGAGGCCGGGCAACTCGTGGGGATCATCACCAACCGCGACATGCGCTTCGAGGTCGACGAGAACAAGCCCGTCGCCGAGGTGATGACCAAGACGCCGCTGATCACCGCCCAGGAAGGCGTGTCCGCCGAGGCTGCCCTCGGCCTGCTGCGCCGCCACAAGATCGAGAAGCTGCCGATCGTCGACGGTCACGGCAAGCTGACCGGCCTGATCACCGTCAAGGACTTCGTCAAGACCGAGCAGTTCCCGTTGGCCACCAAGGACAGCGACGGCCGGCTCCTGGTCGGCGCTGCGGTGGGCGTCGGCGACGACGCCTGGGCGAGGGCCATGACACTGGTCGACGCCGGAGTCGACGTGCTGATCGTCGACACCGCCCACGCCCACAACCGCGGCGTGCTCGACATGGTGGCGCGGGTGAAGCAGACCGTGGGCGACCGCGTCGAGGTCGTCGGCGGCAACGTCGCGACCCGCGCCGCGGCCGCTGCGCTGGTGCAGGCCGGCGCCGACGCGGTCAAGGTCGGTGTGGGCCCCGGCTCGATCTGCACCACCCGCGTGGTCGCCGGTGTCGGCGCCCCGCAGATCACCGCGATCCTCGAAGCCGTCGCCGCCTGCAAGCCCTACGGCGTGCCGGTGATCGCCGATGGCGGTCTGCAGTACTCGGGCGACATCGCCAAGGCGCTGGCGGCCGGCGCATCGACGGCCATGCTGGGCTCGCTGCTGGCCGGCACCGCCGAGTCGCCGGGCGACCTGATCTTCGTCAACGGCAAGCAGTTCAAGAGCTACCGCGGCATGGGCTCGCTGGGTGCCATGCAGGGACGCGGCGGTGGCAAGTCCTACTCCAAAGACCGCTACTTCCAGGACGACGTGCTCTCCGAGGACAAGCTGGTGCCCGAGGGCATCGAGGGCCGGGTGCCGTTCCGGGGGCCGCTGGGCTCGGTGATCCACCAGCTCACCGGCGGGCTGCGGGCAGCCATGGGCTACACCGGCTCGGCGACCATCGAGCAGTTGCAGCAGGCGCAGTTCGTCCAGATCACGGCGGCCGGGTTGAAGGAAAGCCACCCGCACGACATCACCATGACTGTCGAGGCCCCCAACTACTACACCCGCTGAATCGGTGGGGCAGGAGACTAAGAACAGTCATGCGCGACATGGTTGAAATCGGCATGGGCAGGACCGCCCGCCGTACCTATGAGCTCGACGACGTCACGATCGTGCCCTCGCGGCGCACCCGTTCGTCCCAGGATGTCTCGACGGCCTGGCAGCTCGATGCCTACCGCTTCGAGGTTCCGGTCATCGCACACCCGACCGACTCGCTGGTGTCGGTGGAGTTCGCGATCGAGATGGGGCGCCTCGGCGGTCTCGGCGTGCTCAACGGCGAGGGGCTGATCGGCCGGCATGCCGATGTCGAGGAGAAGATCGCGAAGGTCCTCGATGTCGCGGCGAACGCCGACGACGACTCGGCGGCGATCCGCATGCTGCAGCAGCTGCACGCCGCCCCGCTGGACCCCGACCTGCTCGGCGCGGCGGTCGCGCGCATCCGCGAAGCCGGCGTGACCACGGCGGTCCGCGTCAGCCCGCAGAACGCTCAGGCCCTGACCCCGACGCTGGTGGCCGCCGGGATCGACCTGCTGGTCATCCAGGGCACCATCATCTCCGCCGAGCGGGTCGCGTCCGACGGCGAGCCGCTCAACCTGAAGACCTTCATCTCCGAGCTCGACGTGCCGGTGGTGGCCGGCGGCGTGCTCGACCATCGCACCGCGCTGCACCTGATGCGCACCGGCGCGGCCGGCGTGATCGTCGGCTACGGCTCCACTGCCGGTGTCACCACGAGCGACGAAGTGCTCGGCATCAGCGTGCCGATGGCCACGGCGATCGCCGACGCGGCGGCCGCCCGTCGTGAATACCTCGACGAGACCGGCGGCCGCTACGTGCACGTGCTGGCCGACGGCGACATCCACACCTCTGGCGACCTGGCCAAGGCGATCGCCTGCGGCGCCGACGCCGTCGTGCTCGGTACCCCGCTGGCGGTGGCCGACGAGGCGCAGGGCAGCGGTTGGTTCTGGCCGTCGGCGGCGGCTCACCCGTCGTTGCCGCGGGGCGCGCTGCTGCAGGTGGCGGTCGGGGAGCGGCCCAGCCTGGAGCAGGTGCTCACCGGACCGTCCGACGATCCGTTCGGCTCGTTGAACCTGGTCGGCGGTCTGCGCCGATCGATGGCCAAGGCCGGGTACTGCGATCTCAAGGAATTCCAGAAGGTCGGCCTGACGGTCGGTTCCTGATCTCGGCGGGATCCCCAGACCGGGCCCGCTGCGCCGTTTTCTGCACCAGGGTTGTGCTCGGGCGCTGATCGCGACCCTGAGGTAGAAATCGGTAGAGGTCGCCGCCGCATGGAGAAATTCTTCTTTACAAGTTAGGGCCTCCTGTCTAGAAGTTACCTGCGGGTAGCGTCATACTGGTCACATGCAGCCTGACTATGACGTCTTGGTGATCGGTTCGGGATTCGGCGGCAGCGTCAGCGCGCTGCGCCTCACCGAGAAGGGCTATCGGGTCGGAGTACTCGAAGCCGGCCGGCGGTTCACCGACGCCGACTTCGCCAAGACCTCGTGGGATCTGCGCAAGTTCCTCTGGGCGCCGCAGCTGGGCATGTATGGCATTCAGCGCATCCATCTGCTGCGCAACGTGATGATCCTGGCCGGCGCCGGTGTCGGCGGTGGATCCCTCAACTACGCCAACACTCTGTACGTGCCGCCGGACCCGTTCTTCAACGACCCGCAGTGGAAGGACATCACCGACTGGCGGGCCGAGTTGATGCCGCACTACGACCAGGCTCAGCGGATGCTCGGGGTAGTGAAGAACCCGACCTTCACCGACGCGGACCGTATCGTCAAAGAGGTCGCCGACGACATGGGTTGCGGGGATACGTTCGTCGCCACACCGGTTGGCGTGTTCTTCGGTCCCGACGGTGAGATGACCCCCGGCAAGACCGTGCCTGATCCCTTCTTCGGCGGAGTCGGCCCGGCCCGCACCGGGTGTATCGAGTGTGGCGAGTGCATGACCGGTTGCCGGCACGGCGCCAAGAACACGCTCGTCAAGAATTACCTTGGCCTGGCGGAATCGGCCGGCGCGCAAGTACATCCGTTGACCACCGTGACGAGTTTCGAGCAGCGTGCCGACGGTGTCTGGGAGGTCACCACCGTGCGGACCGGCAGCAAGCTGCGTCGTCACCGCAAGACTTTCACCGCGAATCATCTGATCCTGGCGGCCGGGACGTACAACACCCAGAAGCTGCTGTTCAAGATGCGGGACACCGGCAAGCTGAACAAGCTCTCGGACAAGCTGGGCGTGCTGACCCGGACCAACTCCGAGTCCATCGTGGGGGCGCAGACCCTCACGGTGACACCCGGCATGGATCTCACCCATGGCGTGGCGATCACCTCATCGGTGCATCCCACCTCCGACACCCATGTGGAACCGGTGCGCTACGGCAAGGGTTCCAACGCGATGGGCCTGCTGCAGACGCTGATGACCGACGGCACCGGGCCGAAGGGCACCGACGTTCCTCGTTGGCGGCAGTTCCTCGATCAGGCCCGCGAGGATCCGGGCAAGCTGGTCCGGCTCCTCAACCCGCAGCGGTGGAGCGAGCGCACGGTGATCGCGCTGGTGATGCAGCACCTGGACAACTCGATCACCACCTTCACCAAGCGTGGGCCCGGGGGCAAGCGGGTGATGACGTCCAAACAGGGCCACGGTGAACCGAATCCGACGTGGATCCCGGTGGGCAACGAGTTCACCAGGCGGATGGCGGAGAAGGTCGACGGCGTCGCGGGTGGCACCTGGGGCGAGCTGTTCAACATCCCGCTCACGGCGCACTTCCTCGGTGGGGCGGCGATCGGCGACAGCGCCGAGCACGGTGTCATCGACCCGTACCAGCGGGTGTACAACTACCCGACGCTCTACGTCATGGACGGCGCGGCGATATCGGCGAACCTCGGCGTGAACCCGTCGCTTTCGATCACCGCGCAGGCCGAACGCGCGGCGTCGCTCTGGCCGAACAAGGGGCAGAACGACGAGCGTCCGGCTCAAGGTGAGTCCTACCGGAAGCTGGCGCCGATCGCTCCCGAGCGTCCCGTGGTGCCGGCCGAGGCTCCCGGTGGGTTGCGGCGGCTGCCGATCGAACCCGTCAACACGGGCGGTTAGCCCCCGCCGCATTCCGGGTACCTAACCCTCGCCGGGCGGCACCGTCCGGCGAGGAAGGAAGGGTGTGGCGATGCGAAAGGCATTTCACGACGAGTTGGCGGCATTGTCCGACCAACTGGCCGAGATGTGTGCACTGGCGGTCAGCGCGATGCAGCGGGCCAACGAGGCCCTGCTCGACTCCGATCTGTCCTTGGCCGAGCAGGTCATCGCCGACCACGAACACATCGCCGACTACAACCGCCGCATCGAGGAGTCCGCATTCCGGCTGCTGGTCCTCCAGCAGCCTGTCGCCGGCGAGTTGCGCACAGTGGTCGGGTCGATGCACATCGCCGCCGATATCGACCGGATGGGCGCGCTCGCTGTCCATGTCGCCGACATCTCCCGGTTGCGTCACCCCGATTGCGCCCTGCCTGACGAAGTGCGCGCGAGTTTTACCGACATGGGATCGCAAGCCGTCCGGTTGGCGCAGACCGCGCAAGAGGTGCTGGTGTCGCGGGATCCGGACGCCGCCGCACGGCTGCGCGACGAGGACGACGGCGTCGACGCCGAGCATCGCCACCTGTTCACCCTGCTGCTGGACCGTCAGTGGGAGGACGGGGTGTGCTCGGCTGTCGACGTCGCACTGCTGGGCCGCTACTACGAGCGGTATGCCGACCACGCCGTCGAGATCGGCAAGCGGGTGATCTTCGAGGCCACGGGTGGACGGCCCGTGCACAAGAAATTGGCGTGAGCCGGTTACCGCCCGTCCGGGCTGGATTCCAGCAGCGCGGTGAACAAGCGGGTGAGGGTGTCGATGTCGATCGTTCCCGGCTGCAGCACCTCCTCGGTGGCGATCCCCGAGATGATGGTGACCACCAGCTGCGCGAGTGCCGACAGTTGCTTGCCGGGCAGTGACGTTCCGGCCTGTTCGACGATGCGCAAGGCTTGATCGGCGGCTGTCCGGCGGCGCGCCACCAGGCGTTCGCGCAGCTCGGGATCGCGCACTGCGCGCAGCCAGTACTCGATCAGGACGATCTGGTATTCGGTCTGGTCGTGGATCGAGTCCAGCGTTGCGCGACTCAGCGCCGCGGCGATCGCGGCGGTGTCGCCCTGCCCGCTGTCGAGGGCGGTCGCGATGAGTGCGCCGCGGCTCTCGAACTGCCGGTCCAACAGCGCCAGGAACAGCTCGTCCTTGGATTCGAAGTTGGAGTACACCGCTCCCTTGGTGAAGCCCGCGGCCTGACCGATGGCGTCGATGGTGGCGCCGGCGAAGCCTTCTGCGGCGAAAACCGTCAGCGCGGCATCCAGAATCCGGTCGCGCACCTCGTCGCGGGTCGGGCGCGTACGTGCCGGTTTGACAGCAGTCATGACCAACACAATACTCGCTAGTATCGAATGGATACCAGTGAGTATCGAAAGGTCGGAGATGGAAGACAGGGACGACGCCGAGGACACCTCGGAGACCGAGGCGTGCGAAGCGTCCGAAGCGGCGTCCGAGGTGGACGACGCCCAGGAAGACGCTGAGGACACGCAAGGCGCGCCTCAGATCACCACGGTGGGACTCGGGGTCGATGGCGAGCACGGCCCGCTGTTCTCCGACATCGACCTGGAGCTCACCCCGGGATTCCACGCCATCCAGATGCCCGGGGGATGGGGCCAGACTGCGCTGCTGCTGACGCTGGCCGGCCGCCTTGCACCCACCCACGGCACCGTCACCGTCTGCGGCGAGTCCCGGCCCCGCGACATCCGCCGACATTGCGCGATCGCGGCGTTCGCCGACATCGACGAACTCGAGGACTCGGTCACCGTCCAGACGGTGCTCGCCGAGCAGCGCCGCTGGCTGGCCCCGTGGTACCGGCGGGTGCCGGCGCAAGCCGGTGAGTCCGCACTACGGGAGGTGTTCGGAGACCTGACGCCGCCCGCGCCGGAAACCTACATCAGCGAACTGTCCGACCTCGACCTGTTCCTGCTGAAGGTCACCCTGGCGCTGTTCTCGAATCACCCCATCCTCGTGGTCGGTGACCTCGAGCAGGTCCGGGACAACTGCCGGCGCGCAATCGCGGTCGAGCGGCTCGGCGCCATCGCCACCCAGCGCAGTGTCGTTGTCGGAGTGACCAATCCGCTCGGCCATGAAGCTCCTGACCACGACCTGCACGATCACCGCATCCTTAACGGAAAGAACTCGTGATGCTGAATCGCCTTCGCGCAAGCGGCTCATCCCGACTGAATAGTCTTCGCGCAAGCGGCTCATCTCGGCTGAATGATCTTCGCGCAAGCGGCTCATCCCCGATAGCCGGCCTCGCCTTCGGCTCGGAAATCAAACGCTTCGGCCGCAGCCGGATGACGCGGGCTGCGATCGTGGTGCTGATGCTGCTACCGCTCGTCTACGGTGCCCTGTATCTCTGGGCCTACTGGGACCCCTTCGGTCGGGTCGACAAAATGCCGGTGGCACTGGTCAATTCGGATCGGGGCGCGGTGGTGTCAGGACAGCAGATCAATGTCGGCGCCGAGATCGCCAAGAGCCTGACCGACGACGCCAGCCTGAATTGGCATGTGGTGGACGAAGAAGAGGCACGCAAGGGTGTCGACCACGGCACGTACTACTTCATGCTCGAGCTGCCATCGGATTTCAGCGAGGCGATCGCTTCGCCTCTGACCGGACGGCCCAAGCAGGCCAACCTGAACGCGGTGTACAACGACGCCAACAACTACATCTCATCGAACATCGGCCGCACCGCGATCGACCAGGTGCTCAATGCGGTGTCGACGCGGATCTCCGGCCAGGCGGTCAACCAGGTGCTCTCCGTGGTGGTCAGCTCGGGTGCCGGGATCAAGCAGGCTGCCGACGGTGCGGCCCAACTCGCTGACGGCGCAGTGAAAGTCGATGACGGCGCCGGCCAGTTGGCGACCGGCCTGCACACCGCCCGGTCCGGCTCGGCGCAGCTCGCCACCGGCGCCAAGCAGCTCTCCGATGGGATCAACAAGGCCACCGATCCGCTGGTGGCGGTGAGCTCGGCGCTGTCGAAGATCGGTGGTGACACGCAGAAACTGGAAGACGGCACAATTGCCCTGCGGCAGGCCAATGACCAGATCGGTGCCATCACCGGGGCACAGGACTCCGCCGCGACGGCGTTGACCTCGGTGATCGACCAGCTGTCGGCCAGCTCGGATCCGATCGCCAACAACGCCGCCGGAACTCTGCGCGGCGTCCAGGGCGACCTTCGGGCCCACCAGTTCACTCCGCAGATCCGCCAGCAGCTCACCGACGCCGAGAACGCGGCGATCTCGATGACCTCGTCGCTGCGCAACCCCGGCAGCCCGTTGAACTCCGCGCTCGATCAGGTGGGCAGCAAGAACTCCGACCTCAACGCCAAGCTGAACCAGCTGCGCGGCGGTGCCCAGCAGCTCGCCTCGGGCAATGCCGAATTGGCCAGTGGTATCGCGAAACTCGACACCGGTGCCGGGCAGCTAAAAGCCGGTACCACCCAGTTGCGAAGCGGATCGGCCGAGTTGGCCACCAAGCTCGCCGACGGTGCCGGTCAGGTACCGGATTGGACGCCTGCGCAGAAGGACGCGATCGCCGACACCATCGGTGGCCCGGTTCACCTGCAGAACTCGGCGGAGAACTCCGCGCCCAACTTCGGCACCGGGATGGCACCGTTCTTCATCACACTCGCCCTGTTCTTCGGCGCGCTGGTGCTGTGGATGGTGTTGCGCCCGTTGCAGAACCGCCCGATGGCCGCGGAGGTGCTGGCGATCCGGGTGGTGCTCGCCAGCTACCTGCCCGCGGCGTTCATCGGGGTGTTCCAGGCGATCATCCTGTACTGCGTGGTGCGGTTCGCGCTCGGCATGCAGGTGGTGCATCCGGTCGCGATGCTGGGCTTCATGATCCTCGTGTCATGCGCGTTCGTCGCCGCGACGCAAGCGGTCAACGCCCTCGTCGGCCCCGCGGTCGGACGCGTGCTGTTGATGGCGCTGCTGATGCTCCAGTTGGTCAGCGCCGGCGGGATGTATCCGGTGGAGACGACGTCCCGGCCGTTCCAGGTATTCCATGCCTACGATCCGATGACATACGGCGTCAACGGATTACGCCAGCTCATCCTGGGCGGTATCGATCACCGGCTGTGGCAGGCGATCATCACACTGCTGGTGATCTGGGCGGGTGCCCTGACCATTTCGGCATTGTCGGCCCGGCGCAACCGCCTGTGGAACATGACCAGGCTGATGCCCGCGATCAAGATGTGAGTCAGACCGCCTGCAGCAGAGCGGCATCGGCGAGGGGACGGCTGGGCTGTCCGTGGATGTCGACGGGGACATCGCCGGACAGCGTCACCCGGTGCATCACTCGGCGCTGATCGTCGTAGTCGTCGACCGCACGGTGCTGCGTGGCCCGGTTGTCCCACATCGCGACGTCACCGGGAGCCCAGTTCCAGCGAATCGTATTCTCCGGCATGGTGATGCGTCGTTGCAGCAGCTCTAGCAGGGTGGCGGATTCATGGCTGTCCAGGCCGAGGAAGCCGCGGGTGAAGTCACCGGCCACCAGGGTGCGTTCGCCGGTCTCGGGGTGCACCCGCACCACCGGGTGTTCGGTGCGGAAGTCGGGCTTCTCAAACGCGGCCCGCATCTGCTGCTGTTCCTCGCTGAGGGCGATGGCCTGTGCCGCGGCGTAGTCGAAGCGGTTGCTGTGGACGGCCCACAGGTTCTCGGTGAGCGCCTTGAGCGGTGCGGGCAGCCGATCGTAGGCGGCCGCGGTCGAGGCCCACAGGGTCGATCCGCCGTACTCGGGCAGTGTCACTGCGCGCAGGATCGAGATGGCCGGGTAGTCCGGCACGAACGTGACGTCGGTGTGCCAGCGGGTGGCCTTGGCGTACTCGGAATCGAGCGGGGTGATCAGCGGGGCATCGTTCTGCTTGAGGGCGTGGTGGCCGACGGGCGTGCCCATCAAGCGCGCGAAGGCGTGATGCTCCTCGTCGGTGAGGTGGTGCTGGCCGCCGAAGAAGATCACCTTGTGCTCCAGCAGGGCGCGCCGGATTTCGGCGACCGTGCTCGCATCGAGATTCCCGCCCAGTTTCACCCCGTCGATACGGGCACCGATGCGGCTGCCGAGCTTCTTGATGGTGAGGGGAGCGGTGGTGGAAGCGGTCATCGGCTTGTCCTTTTCGCTGGTGGAACAACTGTAGTCAAGTGACTACACCTGCATGTGGGCTAGTGTAGCCACGTGACTACACCCACGCCACCGGCGAGAGATCCGGCGAACCCGGTGGGCCGGGAAGAGGTGGTGGCGGCCGCGCTGTCGGCGGCGGCCGAACTGTTCGCCGAGCGCGGGGTGTCGGCCACGTCGATCCGGGACGTCGCGTCGCGGTCCAAGGTCAATCACGGGCTGATCTATCGGCATTTCGGCACCAAGGAGCAGCTGGTCGGCGCGGTCCTCGATCACCTCGGCGGGCGGCTCACCACTCTGTTGGACGACGGCGGCCCGGCTGACGAGATCGAGCAGAACATGGACCTGCACATGCGCGTGATGGCGCGGGCGCTGCTCGACGGTTACCCGATCGGCCGGCTACAGACCCGGTTTCCGGGTGTCACGAGGCTGCTCGGGCAAGTCCTGCCTCGGTTCGAAGACGAGCGCAGTGGACGGCTTGCGGTCGCCAATGCCGTTGCCCTGCAACTGGGTTGGCGGTTCTTCGAACCGTTCCTGCGGTCGTCGGCCGGCCTGGATCCGATCGGCGACGACGAGGTACGGGACGCGGTCGGCGCCGAGGTCGCACGGATCCTCGAACCCGGCGCCGCCGCGAAGTAGTCAGCCGCCGTTGCGGACCGAGGATTCGACCTTCTCGCCGAGCTGCTTGTCGACGTTCTTCCAGTACTCGAAGGCACGCTCCAACACGTGCTCGGAGACCCCCTTCGACAGGTGCCCGGCGATATTGGACACCAGCCGGGCACGCGCCGCGTCGTCGAGCACGTCGCGCACCATCGTCCCGGCCTGGCCCCAATCGTCATCCTCGGCGTGCAGCGTGTAGGCGGCGCGGATCATCTCGCCGTCGGCACGCCACAGCGATTCACCGGTACGGGCCGGGTCGGCCTGCGGGCCGCCGTACGAGTTCGGCGCGTAGACCGGGTCGGTTGCATTCTTCATCCGCATGGCCCCGTCTTTCGAGTAGCTGTTCACCTCGACCTTCGGGGCATTGACCGGGATCTGCTTGTAATTGCTGCCGAGCCGGTGACGGTGCGCATCGGCATAGGAGAAGTCGCGGGCCAGCAGCATCTTGTCCGGACTCAGGCCGGTACCGGGCACGCGGTTGTTGGGTTCGAAGGCGGCCTGCTCGATCTCGGTGTGGTAGTCCTCGACGTTGCGGTCCAGTCGCAGGGTGCCGACGTCGATGAGCGGATAGTCGCCGTGCGGCCAGACCTTGGTCAGGTCGAACGGGTTGAAGCGATAGTCCTTGGCCTCCTCGAACGGCATGATCTGGACCTTCAGCGACCACGTCGGGAACTCGCCGCGCTCGATCGCCGAGTAGAGATCCCGCTGGTGGGCATCCCCGTCGATGCCGGCCATCTCGTCACCCTCTTCCTGGGTGAGGAACTCGACGCCCTGGTCGGTCTTGAAGTGGTACTTCACCCAGAAGATCTCCCCGGCGGCATTGACCCAGCTGTACGTGTGGCTGGAGTATCCGTTCATATGGCGCCAGTCGCGGGGGATACCGCGATCGCCCATCAACCACGTCACCTGATGCGCCGATTCCGGGGACAACGTCCAGAAGTCCCATTGCATGTCGTGGTCGCGCAGGTTGTTGGCCGCGCGCCGCTTCTGGGATCGGATGAAGTGCTGGAACTTCAACGGGTCGCGCATGAAGAACACCGGGGTGTTGTTGCCGACCATGTCGAAGTTGCCGTCGGTCGTGTAGAACTTGGTGGCGAAGCCGCGAGGATCGCGCCACGTGTCGGGGCTGCCACGCTCACCGGCCACGGTCGAAAACCGGGTCAGGGTCTCGGTTTTGACGCCGGGTTGGAACACCGCGGCCTTGGTGTAGGCGCTGACGTCGCTGGTCACCTCGAAGTGACCGAATGCGCCGCCGCCCTTCGCGTGCGGCTGGCGCTCCGGGATGCGCTCCCGGTTGAACATCGCCATCTGCTCGATCAGGTAGTGATCCTGCAGCAGGATCGGCCCGTCCGGGCCGATCGTCAACGAATGTTCGTCGCTGTACACCGGGATTCCGGCGTCGGTGGTTGTCGGCTTGGGCTGGGTACCGGTCACCCCGTCGCTCCTTTCGCTGTTCGGCGCCGCCCGCCGCGCACGGCGATACGACTGCCGAGACTGACGACAGCCGAGTACCCCGACCTACAGATCTCAAACCGGTCGGGTCGGTTTCTACTGACCCGTGCGGCGACGTACCGGTTCACGCCCGGCCGGCTGCGGCGGGGGCGGCAGCAGCGGATGCCTGGGACGGACTTTGACGGTGGTCGGCTCGCGGGTGCTCAGGTGTACCTCATCACCGGCATGACGGATGGTCAGCGACCCGTCCGGACCGTCGCGCAACGTGTAGGTGACGGTGTCGTGATGCGCGTCGACCGTTACCCGAAAATCCTTCCACCGCAATCGGAACCGCAGGCACGAGATGCCATCGGGCAGGTGTGGGTCGAGCGAGAGGGCGCCCTCGTCGTCACGCAGTCCGCCGAATCCCGCCACCAGTGCCGTCCAGGCACCGGCGAGCGACGCCATGTGCAGGCCGTCTCGGGTGTTCCGGTGTAGATCCCGCAGGTCGATCAAGGCGGCCTCATAGGTGTAGTCGTGGGCCAGGTCGAGGTGGCCGACCTCCGCGCACATCACTGCCTGGGTGCATGCCGACAGTGACGAGTCCCTGGTGGTGCGCCGCTCGTAGTAGTCGACGTTGCGGGCCTTCTGTTCCGGGGTGAAGGCGTGGCTCTGCCATTGCATGGCCAGCACCAGATCTGCCTGCTTGAGGACCTGGGCGGGGTATAGCCGGACGTACGGCTCGTTCATCAACAGCGGGTAGGTGGTGTTGGCGGTGAAATCCCATTCGGCCAGCGTGGTGAAGCCCTGGCACTGCTGGTGCACACCCAGCTCTTCGTCGTAGGGGAGGTGGACGGCGTCGGCGGCGTCCCGCCAGGCCGCGGTCTCCTCGGTGGTCACGCCCATCGAATTGGACAGATCCGGATGACGCATGCACGCCGCGGCCGCCACCCTCAAGTTGTGTGCGGCCATCAGGTTGGTGAACACGTTGTCGCGCACCACCGCGGTGTATTCGTCCGGTCCGGTCACCCCGTCCAGGTGCCAGACCCCGTGCCGGTCATGGTGTCCCAACGACATCCACAGCCGGGCGGTATCCACCAGCACCTCGAGACCGCACTCTTGTTCCAGCGAATCATCGCCGGTCACAACGCGATAGCGTTCGAACGCCGCGGCGATATCGGCGTTGATGTGCCATGCGGCAGTGCCTGCCGGCCAATAGGCCGAGCATTCCTCGCCGCGGATCGTTCGCCACGGGAAACTGGCGCCGTCCAGATCGAGGAGCGCCGCGCGTTCCCGGGCCAGATCCAGCGTCGAGGCCCGCCACCGCAGCGCGTCGGCGGCGGCCTGAGGTTTGGTGTACGTCAGCACCGGCAGCACGAAACCTTCGGTGTCCCAGAACGCATGGCCGTCATAACCCGTGCCGGTCAATCCCTTACCCGCGATCGCGCGCCGCTCGGCGCGGGCACTGGCCTGCAACACGTGGAACAAACCGAACCGCACCGCCTGCTGGCAATCCGGATCTCCCTCGACCTCGACGTCGGCGCAGTCCCAGAACTCGTCGAGATAAGCGCGCTGCGAGTCGAGCAGCCCCTGCCAGCCGCTGTAGCGCGCACCGGTGATGGCGGCCGCGGCCTGATCGCGCAGTGCGGGGCGTGACCGCAGGCTCGACCATCCGTAGGCGAGGTATTTGACGATGCGCAGCTTCTGGCCGGGCCGCAGCCCGCAGATGACGGTGGTGCGAGCCAGATCGTCCCAGGTTTCGGTGCTGACCTCGACGCGGCCGGGGACATCGACGTCGTGGTCCATGGCGGCCGCCATCATCAAGCCGCTGCCGGTCGTACGATGCACCAGCAGCGCACCGTGGTCGGTGTTCTCGTGGTGCACGGCGTGCAGTGGATGTTTGAGTACTGCCGAGACCCGGGGATCGTCGGATGTCTCCGGTTGGTCTTCGTTGGTGACGAGTTCGGATTGGAGTGTCACGCGGACGAATTCGTCGACCGCCTCGACGATGTATTCGATGGCTGCAACTCCGCGGTGCGAGAACGACACGAGTCGGGTGGAAACCACCTTGACCTGTTTTCCGGCCGGTGACCGCCAGTGGGCGCGACGGGTCAGAGTGCCTGCGCGCAGATCCAGCGTGCGCTCGTGGTCCAGCAGATCGCCGTAGCGCACGTCGAAGGGTTCGTCGTCGACCAGCAGCCGCATGACCTTGCCGTTGGTGACGTCGACGACCGTCTGCCCCGCCTCGGGGTAGCCGAATCCGGCTTCGGCGTAGGGCAGCGGACGCACCTCGAAGAAGCCGGCCAGGTAGGTGCCGGGCAAACCGAACGGCTCGCCTTCATCGAGATTGCCGCGCAGGCCGATATGACCGTTCGACAGGGCGAACAGTGATTCGGATTGAGCCAACAGATTGAGATCCAAACGGGTTTCGCGCACCTGCCACGGTTCGACCGGGTACGCGTCATGGGTGATCATCATCGGGCTACATCAACTCCGCCAGGTCGGTGACGACGGTGTCGGCGCCGTCGCGACGCAACTGCGCGGCCTGACCCACCCGGTCCACGCCCACGACGAATCCGAACTTTCCGGCCCGCCCCGCTGCCACTCCGGCCAGCGCGTCCTCGAATACCGCGGCCTGCGCGGGGGAGACACCGAGTAGCTCGGCGGCACGCAGAAAGCTGTCCGGTGCCGGCTTGCCCGGCAGGTTTTCGTCGCGCATGGTCACCCCGTCCACCCGCTGCTCGATGAATGTGTCCAATCCGGTGATCTTGAGTACCTCCTCGGTGTTGGCGCTCGACGACACCACCGCGCGGCGCAGGCCCGCATCCGCCACCGCCTGCAGGTAACGGCGTGACCCGTCGAATACCTCGACCCCGTCCTTCTTCAGGGTCTGGTGGAACATTGCGTTCTTGCGATCGCCGAGGCCCTCGATGGTGTCGGCATCTTCCGGGTCGTTCGCGGTGCCCTCGGGCAGTTGGATTCCGCGACTGGACAGAAACGACCGGACACCGTCTTCCCGGCGCTTGCCGTCGACGTAGTTCAGGTAATCGGCGTCGATGTCGAAGGCGACGAACTCGTCCCCGGTACGTGCGGCACGCGTGCGCAGATAGTCGTCGAACATGGCCTTCCAGGCCTTCTTGTGCACGCTCGCGGTGTCGGTGAGGACACCATCGAGATCGAACAGGCAGGCGGTGATCTGCTCGGGCAGGCCCAGCACTGGGCACCTCGCTTTCGCCGACGTCTTCTCCATCATGCGTAATCACCGGGAGAGGGGCGGGTTTAAACACGGCTTGGGGGTGACTTATGACACCTGCCGTGTGAACCCGCTAGCTCTGAACTTCAGAGAAGGCGAGGCAGTAGCTGCGCGCGGGATCCATTGCGACCGCAACATCGCTGAATTCAGCAAGCGCGTCGAAAATATGGGCCTGATTCACATCGAACAAGAACGGTTCCAGCGGTTCCTCGTCCCACACGCGCAATATTCGGCGGACATCCGAGGTAGCGAGGTGCGGAAGAGAATGTGCACAAACCAGTTCCTCGGTATTTCGGTCATACCCTTCCACCTGCCACATGGTCATGGCTCCGCGCGGTAGCAACCCAATTGGTAATTGATCGCCGGTTCGATCATGACGGGTTCGTCGGTGAATTCGGCCAGCGCGCGAGCGGCATCGATGTCCGGTACGTCGAAGTCGAATGGCTCGATCGGAATGCCGTTGGGCACGTTCAGGATTCGGCGTATGGCATCCGCATCCACGCGCGGAAGCGGGTACTCCTGCACCAATTCTTCGGTTTCGGGATGGAAACCTTCAAGAACCCACTGCAGCTGCATCGGCGCCTCCTCGTGCACATTGGCCGCCGCTGCGGACCTTTGTTCGCTGGGTCCGTTCTACCAAGAATTCCGGCACCTCAAGCACGCGCTGACCTGCCCACTAGACTGTTGCGGTGACATCTGCATCTCCCCGTCCTGTCCTCGTCGTCGACTTCGGCGCTCAGTACGCACAGCTGATCGCTCGCCGAGTCCGTGAGGCGCGGGTGTTTTCCGAGGTCATCCCGCACACCGCCACGGTCGAGGAGATCAAGGCCAAGGACCCACAGGCCATCGTGCTGTCGGGCGGCCCGGCCAGTGTGTACGCCGAGGGCGCTCCACGTCTGGACCCTGCTCTGTTCGATCTCGACGTACCTGTGTTCGGCATCTGCTATGGCTTCCAGGCCATGGCCCAGGCCCTCGGTGGCACCGTGGAACACACCGGGACCAGCGAATATGGGCGTACCGAGCTGAACGTCGCCGGTGGCGATCTGCATGCCGACCTGCCGGGTACCCAGCCGGTGTGGATGAGCCACGGCGACGCGGTGACCGCCGCGCCGGATGGGTTCGAGGTGATCGCCTCCAGCGCCGGCGCCCCCGTCGCGGGCTTCGAGAACCGGGCCCGCCGCCTGGCCGGTGTGCAGTACCACCCCGAGGTGCTCCATTCCCCCCACGGACAACAGGTGTTGAGCCGGTTCCTGCACGAGTTCGCCGGCATCGGTGCGACGTGGACCGCCGCCAACATCGCCGAGCAGCTGATCGAGGCGGTGCGCGCTCAGATCGGTGACGGCCAGGCCATCTGCGGATTGTCCGGGGGTGTCGACTCCGCGGTGGCCGCCGCGCTGGTGCAGCGCGCCATCGGCGACCGGTTGACGTGCGTGTTCGTCGACCATGGTCTGCTGCGCGCGGGGGAGCGGGCCCAGGTGCAGCGCGATTTCGTCGCCGCGACCGGTGCCAAGCTGGTGACCGTCGACGTCGCCGACCGCTTCCTTGAGGCGCTGACCGGGGTGACGAACCCCGAGGGCAAGCGCAAGATCATCGGCCGCGAGTTCATCCGGGCGTTCGAGGGCGCGGTGCGCGACACCCTCAGCGAGGCGGACATCGAATACCTGGTGCAGGGCACGTTGTACCCCGATGTCGTGGAATCCGGTGGCGGTACCGGCACCGCCAACATCAAGAGCCACCACAACGTCGGTGGCCTGCCCGACGACCTGAAGTTCAAGCTCGTCGAGCCGCTGCGGTTGCTGTTCAAGGACGAGGTGCGCGCGGTGGGGCGTGAACTCGGCCTGCCCGAGGAAATCGTTGCCCGCCAACCCTTCCCGGGTCCGGGACTGGGCATCCGCATCGTCGGCGAGGTGACCGCCGACCGGTTGGACACCCTGCGTCGTGCCGACGCGATCGCCCGTGAGGAGCTCACCGCCGCCGGCCTGGATCAACAGATCTGGCAGTGCCCGGTGGTGCTGTTGGCGGACGTGCGTTCGGTCGGCGTGCAGGGCGACGGACGTACCTACGGTCACCCGATCGTGCTGCGCCCGGTCTCCAGCGAGGACGCCATGACGGCGGACTGGACCCGCGTTCCTTACGAAGTGCTGGAACGGATCTCGACCCGGATCACCAACGAGGTGCCCGAGGTCAACCGGGTGGTGCTGGATGTCACCAGCAAGCCACCGGGCACCATCGAGTGGGAGTGATCAGCGCGCCGGGTCACCACGCCAACGAAAACTGTTGACGTACTTGCCCATGTCCTGAGCGAGATCCAAATTGGCGCCGGACGGAACCCCGGGTCCGAAATCGGGGCTGTAGGCGTGGTACGGGCCCGTCGCGATGGCGATCAGTGCCAGGTCGTTCTTGACCGCAGCCATAATGACGACCCGCATCCGCATGTAGTCGCCGGTGGCATTCTGCGGCCAACTGTCGACCACCATGCCGTATCCCGGTTGATACCCGACCATGGCATTCGGAATCTCGTAGTCGATCTCGGTGTCGGGGTAGGTGCCCTCGACCAATTCCTCGGCGACCTCCTTGGGTGTCCGTCCATGTGCGGGGCAGCCGATCAGTTGCATCGTGCCGCCGTCGCCGGCGAGAAAGTCTGCCGTCACCCCGTCGTCGGCGGTGGTGGTGCGGTAGGCGGCTCCGGATGCGGGGTAGGACACCGAGAAAGCGCCGTCCGGTGCGGTGAAGCGGGGATTCGTCGCCACCGGATCGCTGGTCGGGGGACGTCCGCAGTCCGGTGGACACCGGTAGCGTGCGGGAGCAGGGCTGACCACCGCCGACACCACGACCAGCGCGGCCGTCAGCAGCACGACGCCGGTAGCCCATGCTCCCAGCAGCGGGCGGCCGGCACGGGGTGCGGCCCGCTGTAATGCGCGGATCGCCGCTCCACAATTGAGACAGAACGCCATGTCGGGAACGGTGTGCTCGCATTGCGGGCACTGCAGCGATTCGTTGGTGTGGACGGTCCCGTGCGCTTCGTACAGCAGGGCGATCTGCAGACCGATCCGCAACGCGAGCATGGCCAAGGCCATCACGACCAAATGCACTACCAGGACCGCGATCTCGGGTGCCGGCGCGACGTCGACGAGGCCGAGGATCGCGTACAAGACCGGGACGGCGGCGACCGTTACCGCCCAGGCTGCGCGCAAGTGTTTGGGGCGCCAGGCGTTGGCCTTGTCCGGAGTGAACCACAGGGCCACACCGATGAGAGCCCCGGCGGCCGCGGCGGTCAACGGGACCGCGACTGCCTGTATGCCGGCGTGGACCAGTAGTCCGCTCAAGGGTCGGTCGCGGTCCACCAGCCCGTCATCGAATTGTGGAGCCAATCGGCCCAATGTGGCTGCCGCAGTGAAACTGAGCGCTCCGATGGCTCCGATCGCAAAGCCGGCCAACGATTCTCGGGTGCGCGGTCCAAGCAGGCGGATGACCACCACCGGGATGAGCATGAGCACCAGCGCGCCGAGTGGGACACCGAGGCCGTCGCGCATGATCCGGAACTCCGGCACGTCGACGCCCATCGGCATGTCATACTCGCGCGCCACCGCGGTTCCGGTCAGCAGTGTCCAGGCTGCGCCCAGTCCGGCACCCAGGACGCCGGTCAGCAGCAGAGTCCGTAACGGAAGTTTTTGGAAGACAGTGGATTCACGAAGATATGTGACGAACAGCAGTGGCAAACCGAAAGTGGCCAGGGCAGTGATCGCGGCGGGTATCCGTAGCAGTGTGCAGGCGAGCACCGCCACCGCCAGTGCTGCTATCCCAAGCCGGTAGGGCAGCCGCGAACGGTGCGGTAGTGCCGGGAACAGCGAGCTGACCACCGACGGCCGCAGCAGGTGCTCGCGGCCGGCGCAGTACGCCCCTGGCCGTAACCACCCGGCCCCCTGGCGCCGCGGGTTCAGGTAGGTGCTGCACGCTCCGCAGAATGTGCCGGCCGGTACTTCGGTGCGGCACACCCGGCATACCCGCCATTCGATGGTGGGCTCCGGCTCCTCTGAGCCGGTTCCGGCGCTATTGCCTATGAGGGCTGCCGATGCCGTGACGCCCGGTGGGCGGCGCCACGGGTTCTACGTGGGTGGGCGTGAAGCTGTTGGCGCCCCCGGGGGTGACCTTCTTCTCGGTGGGCTCCGTCGGCGGCGGCGCTGACGGCGTCGTGGTCGTCGTCGTTGTGGTGGACGGCGTCGTGGTCTCTGGTGCCTTCTCGCCGGTACCGCAAGCGCTGAGCCCGATCATTCCGATGATCGCGGCGGAGGCAGCGGCAGCTGCGAGGCGACGAGTTGATCGACGTGACCTCATGATTAGTCCTCACTGTCCCCCGCGGACGAAACAGATACAGCCCGCGAAACGGGCCTGCCAGCAAACTCTAACCCAGTGCGTTCCGGCGTGGGCGTCAATTCCGTGTTTCCGGCCGGACGGCAGGCGATCAGCGGTCGGGATCTCCGCGCCATCGGAAACTGTTGACGTATTTCCCCATGTCCAGCGCCAACTGCAGGTTGGCGCCCGACGGTTTACTGGCCCCGGAGCCGGGGCCGAATTCTCGATACGGTCCGACGGCCGACGCGACGAGCGCGAGGTCGTCCTTCACCGCGACCAACACCAGCACCCGCATCCGCATGTAGTTACTCGTCGCGCCCTGCGGCCAGCAGTCGGCGACCAGGCCGAATCCGGGGTGATAACCCACCATGGCGTTGGGGATGCTGTAGGCGGTCTTGGTATCCGGATATGTCTTCTTCACCAGAGAGTTGGCGATTTCCTCGGCGCTACGTCCGGTTGCCGGCTCGCTGAACAACTGCAGCATGCCGCCGTCACCGGCTTTGAACTCCGCGGTGACACCGGTCGTGTTGGTGGTGACCGTGTATGCCGAGGAGGCCACGGGGTAGGAAACCGAGAAGCTGCCGTCGGGCGCGGTGAACACCGGATTGATCGCCACCGCCTGCCCGGTCGGGGGCGACCCGCAGTCGGGTGGGCACATATAGCGAGCCGGTGGCTCACTCGTCGCATGTGACACCCAGGCCAGTACCCCGGCAACGAGGGCGATTCCGGCGGTCAGGGTCGCCACAACTTTCAGGGCGGAGGTGCGGCGAATGGCCCGGGTTCTGCCCGTGGAAATGGGCACCGCATATCCGGGAAAGAATGTGCTCACCCGGCATCGGATCCCGGGTCACGCACCGGCCGGTGCTCACGACGCTGTTCTCTGGACGTGCGCGACGATGCGTGGGTGGCCGCACCGCAGTGCGGGCAGAACGACATGTCGGGCACGATATGGCCGCAGCGGGCGCAGAAGATGGGCTGATCGGAGGCGATCTCGTCTTGGGCTTCGTGCAGCAGCGCCAGATGCAGACCGACCCGCAACGCCAACAACGCCAGCACCGAAACCGTGAGGTGCACCGCCAACTGGACCCATTGCGGAACCCGCGCCACATCGATCAGACCCAGTGCGCAGTAGACGATCAGCACCGCGAACGCGCAGGAGAACATCACCAGCCGCACATAGCCGACGTGTTTGTCGACCTTGGTAGCGGGGCGGGTGAACCACAGGGCCGCGCCGATCAGGCCACCGATGGCTGCTGCGGTCAAAGGCATGGCTACCCCGCGGATTCCGGCCTCGATGATCAGACCGGAGATCGGGCGGTTTCGCGCCACCATGCCGGTGGTGAGTTGTGGTGCCAGGCGGGTGAGCGTGGTGGCTGCAGTGAAGGCAGTGGCGCCGAGGGCGCCGATCATGAAGCCGTCCAACGATTCCCGGCTCGACCGGTTGGTCAGGCGGACCACGACAGCGGGTACCAGCATCAGGAATGCTCCGCCCAGCGGAATTCCCAAGCCGTTGCGCATGATCCGGAATGCGGTCACACCGCTTCCGAGCGGGACGCCGTAGGACTTGGCCATCATGTGGCCGGTGAGAAGCACCCAGCCGATTCCCAACGCGATTCCCAGCACGATGGTCACCACCAGGTTGACACGGTGCAGGTCGCGGAAGGCGTCGGACTCGTAGAGATAGATCAGGAACAGCAGCGGGAGTCCGAGTGCGGCCACCGCGATCAGGGCCGCGGGCAACCTCAGCACGGCGCAGGTCACCAGACCTGCCAGCAGGACCAGCATCGCGATGCGGAAGGGGGTGCGGGACTGGTGAGACAGGTGAGGGAACAGTGAGCTGGCGATCGACGGCCGCAACAGGTGTTCATCAGGAGCCACGCAGGATGCGCTGAGGCGCAACCATTCGGGGCCGTCACCTTGTTCCTTGTCGATCGGAACCCCGCACAGCCCGCAGTACTTGCCGTCGGGTACATCGACTTTGCAGACCCGGCACTCGGTGGTCGGCACGTCGGTGTCGTCGGGTGTATCGGTCATCGGTGCGCCTTCTGCAGGACAAGGATGTTCTTGGCGAGGTTCTCCACATCGGGTGACCCCAGTCCGGTCACCAGGTCGTAGCCGGGTGAGGCGGTGGCCACCGCGTTGCCGCCGAGATCGACGTCGCGGAAGGCCGGCAGCGGGGCGCCCGAGGCGATCTTGTACAACAGCGGGTTGAGGTCGCCGAGTGCCCGCCCGCCGTTGGCGATCAGGTACTGGTTCATCACCGCGGCCATCCCGGCCCACAGCGGTGCGGACTGCGATGTGCCGCCCCCGACCAGAACCTGGTTGTTCAGAACGATTTTCACGCCGGTGAAGGGATCGGCCACTGCGGCCACATCCGGGGTGAGCCGCCGCCCGGCGCTGTTGTCGCCGGGAGCGGATACGTTGCGTTGCCACTCGGGGCGGTCGAAGATGGCCGAGACGCCACCGCCGGTGCCTTGCGACAGCGGGACGTCGAACCAGGCCTGCTCGGCCAGCCAGCCGCCGTGGGCGTCGGTGGACAGTGTCGTGCCTCCGACATCGGTCATCTCCGGCAGGGAGGCCACCGAGTCCAGGCCGATGTCGTCCTCACTGGGTGCGGATGACCAGTCTTGTCCGCCTTTGCATTCCAGGCCGGCCAGGTCTCCGCTGGCATCGAATGCCGTGGTGCCGTGGGTGTGTGCGGTGGCCAGGGCGGAGCGGACCGGGGCGAGATCGGCGGCGGTGATCAGCTTGTCACAGCCCCAGCCGATCGAGAAGCTCCAGATAGCACCGGGAAACTGCTGGTCGGCGGATTCCAGCATCTTCCCGATCTTCTCGTAGGCGCCGTCGCCCTGGACTGTCGGCCGGGCGTTGACGACGACCTTCTGCGCATCCGGGGCGATGGCGTGGGCGAGCTGCAGATCCATGGTGGTCTCGCCGTGCGGGGCACTCGGTTGCCCGCCGACCACGATCGGCGTGAACTCGGGCAGGTCGAAGGTGGTGGCGAAGGTGTCCAGGTCAGCCTGATCGAAACCGTCGAACGCGAAGAACACGATGGTGGTGCCCTTGCCGGTGAATCCCTGTTTCGTCAGGTTGCCCAGGTTGTAGGTGTTGAGCACCCCCTGCGGCGTCAACCCCTGATCCGGAACATCGGTCGGCAGGTTCCGCAGGTCCGGCAGCGACATCCGGTAGGGCGTGTAGCCCAGGATGCGACCGACTTCGGTGACCTCTCCGGACAGCCGTTCGGGTACGGACGGCTGTTGTGGTGAGGCATAGAACTCCTGCCCGCGCCGGCCCCGATAGTCATGGATGTCCACGCCGAAAGCGGTTGCCAGGTCGGCGGATCGGCCTTCGGCAATGGCCCAGGAATCACCGGGCCGCCACCGGATCGACAGTGAATGCTCCTCGGCCCACCCGAGCAGCGCAGCCGGTCGGTGGGCGCTGTGCAGCGTCATGGTGAGCTGCGCCGAACCACTCCCGGCTGGGCCGAGATCGGTTGAGGCGGAAAGTAGTTGGGCGTACGGACCCGTGATGTGGGTGGGTCCGTACGCCGATCCGTCCGGTGGGGGTGTAGCCCGCAGGTCGGAGACCAGCAGGGTGCTGAACACGATCAGCGCCAGCACCACCCGCCCGGGGGTGATGTTCATCCCGGCCATCGGCGAACGACCGACTCTCTGCGCTCCGCGTTTAGTTGTCGCCGGGGATGGCGGTCGGTGCCGGCGGTGCCTTCACGCCGGGGGTGAAGAGGTTGCCGCCGGTGGGGTTGATCGACTTCTCGGTCGGCTCGACCGTTGGCGGCGGGGCAGGAGTGGCCGGGGTGGTGGTTGTGGTGGTGGTTGTGGTCGGCGTGGTGGTCTCGGGGCCCTTCTGCTCTTCGGTACCGCATGCCGCGGTGAACGAGATCATCCCGATGACTGCCGCACCGCCTG